>CAZTYF010000005.1:0-103738 GCA_964617455.1 uncultured Oscillospiraceae bacterium
GTGTAATTAGTCTTGTCAACCGTTACTGCTTCGCCTTGGCCTGCTACTGCGCCTTTGGTGACTTTTATGTCTTCAACCTTGGCGTCCGCGGGGGCTATGAACTGAACGGTTGTGCCTTCTGCAAATGCGGGATGGTTTGCATCTGTCGCAAAGTCACAATCATCCTTGGGAGTATCCGTGGCCGGTGCCGCTGTCTCTGCGGGTGCAGGAGTATCGGTTGCCGCCGGTGCAGGTGTATCCGTAGCTGCCGGTGTGGGTGTTTCGGTAGCTGCCGGAGCTGTTGTGGCCTTGCCGGGTTCGGATGCGCCGCTCGGTGTATATGTAATCGTACCGATACTGGCTTTGGAACCGTCGATGAGGAAGTAGTAGTCATATCCGGGCTCTACATCAAATTCAACGGTAGTGCCTGTCTCTTTATCGGTCGGCGTGTGATTAACCACTGCTTCGCCGTTTGCGGTTTCGCCGCTCTTAAACTTAAGTACATAAGCGGTCTTGTTTGCATTTATGGTGGTTATCAGACCGATCTTGCCATTTTCGGTTACGCTGATCTTGACAGCAGACCCGGATGTGGGAGCAAAGCCTTCCGAGAAGTCGCCATATTCAGAGGTGGCATTTACGGTTGCTGATACCATGCCGTTATCGGATCCCCATGTACCTGCGGTGCCGTTCTTGTCTACGCCGGCCGGGAGAAGGTCGATTGTGAGCTTGCCTTCAATGGTGACAGGCTCGGGGTCGGCTTCTTGACCTGCGGGGATAATGGGATTCCATTTTATGTCATTGCTCGGAGGAGGTGCAGAGATATCGAAAGGGTTCTTTGATACGATTACCTGAGACAGGAGTATGCGGTTTGCGCTGCCGCCTTCGCCCCAGAAGAATACGCGGGTGCCCTTGGGAATCTTTTCGGCCAATGCATATTGATTGAATGAATATGCTGTGCCCATGATATTTCCGTCTGCGTCGCGCATATTATTGAGGTCGCCAAGCTCCTGAGGCTGACCGCTGAAGCCAACTCGACCATAGATGAGGGTAGCAGCTGTGGTAGCGCCGCCTTTGCCTGCCATAACGGATGCATAGCCGTCATAAGGCATAACAACGCCGAATGCGCCTTCCATATCCGCCTCGGTTGCACCTGCGGATCCGCCGCGGGTGTAAATTGCACCTTCAACCTTGTCACTGTTCATACCGCCGTTTGAAGGTCTGGCACCGGTGAATTTGGTGTCTCCTGTGCTGTTATAGAAGTGGGCAAAATTACCGCCATCGATAACAAGATCATAGTGGATGGCCTGCTCGGTTGCGTTTTCACCTGCTTCGATACCATCGTCATATACTACTTTATACTTGATAACGTCGGAGTTCTCGTCCCCTTCCTTCTGTAAGAATTGAAGAGCATTTTCGGGATCGCCCTCCGGTACATAGAACGGACCGATATCGGCATCTGCCGCCGATTCAACAATGCCTGCACCTGCCGCTGCGCCTACCGTAAATGTGATGCCATATACGGCTATATTAGCGTCTCCGCCTATATAAACCGGTGCGCCGGTCGCTACTGCGATAGCATCGGTTACAGCTTGAGTACCGGCATCTGCAGCTTTGCTGCCAAGGAGATTGCCGGATTGATATACCTGTGCACTGCGAGGATCGCCGCTGCTTGAGGCATGTGCAAAATAAACCGTAACGGTTCCCGCAACTGCAGGTGTGAATGTGAACACTTTGTCGGGGTTGCTTTCGTCAAATGTTGACTTTCCGCCCAGTTTGATTCTGTTGGGGAATGTAACTCCGCCAACTTCTTTGCCGGTTGCATAAGCCGATTTGTCATCTGTAACTATATAGGTGAGACCATTGCCCAAATCAAGAGTGCCGGGAGCGATTGCAGATGTTGTATCATCACCGAATGTCCACTCTGTGGTCACGGATACACCTTCGCCTGCCGGAGGATTGTCATTCGGAGCCTGCGTTGCCGCCGGAGCCTGTGTGGGCACTGCCGCGGCTACTTCTTTCAGCTGACCGCCTGTGCCGTTGGTCTGATAGAGGTGAGCTTTGTATGTAACCGTCTCACCACCGCCCGGTGTAGCCGTTGGGGTTTCGGTGCCGGGTGTTGCCGTGGCCTCCGAGGGTTTAGTCGTGCCCTCCGGTGCAGCCGTGGGTGCTCCCGATGCTGCCGGGCCGTTCTCACTATAGCCGGCATACAAATTTAAGGTTTTTATAACCGTGTCGCTATATACATCGAAGAAATACTCCGGGTTGTTGTTTGCCGCTGCATTTGCATTGGTATACCAACCTGTGAAAGTTTTGTCTGCCTTAAGATAGTCACTCTCGTTGGGCAGTTGCGTTGCCGTCAGCTTCGCGCCGCGTCTTACATTTGCGGTCTTTATCACCTTACCGTCAACATAGAACCGTACTGTATATGTGGATGTGCTTGTGCCGCCGCCACCGCCGGAGCCGCCTCCGCCACCCCAGCTGTTGCCGTTATACTGGGGATATCCGCCCCACAAGAAGTCGTTGTTGCCTGTATCCGTGCTGCCGTTTACCGTTGCGGAGCCTAAGTTATTAACGAATGGGAATTGGCAAGAGCTGTCATAGCCCACATTGCCGCTTACCTGTGGCGAAATTATCAAGCCCTTCGCCGTAACGCCGTTCAGTGTTACGCCGCCGGATTTAACCAATACCAGACCGTCTACATACAGAGGTCCGTAGGTGCCCGGCGCTGTGATATACAGCTTGATCATGTTGTCGAGCATCTTTACAAACTCGGCTCTCGATACGCAGTCCTGAGGTCTGATTGTGCCGTCTTCATAACCGTTTACATAGCCGGATGCCGTCATGGCTCCGATGTAACCGGTAGCATAATCCGATATCAGGGTGTAGTCGGCATACTGAGTGATGCCCGCCTGAGTGTTGTCCGGCGTAAGTCCGTATGCCCGGGCAAGCATGGTCATGGCCTCTTCACGGGTCATAAACGCCTCGGGCGTCATGGTGCCGTCGCCGTTGCCCTTCAGTGTGCCTGCGGCAACCAGCTTGAGGACCGCATCCGCATACCAAGCATTGGGATCTACGTCTGTGAACGAGTTACCGGCAGCCGTAACATAGCCGATAACATTTTGTGTAACCTGAGCAACTTCGGCTCTGGTAATGGCATCATCCGGCCTGAACAAACCGTTGCCGTCACCATGGATTACGTCATAGCCTGTCCACGTGTCGATATACGTTTCGGCCCAGTGACCGGCCGTATCGTCGAAGCTCGCCGCCGATACAACGGGTATACCAACAGTGGTCAAAACCATAGCAATAGCCAATATCGCCGCTAAGGTTCTTCTTAAGTGTTTATTACGTGAATTTAACAGAATTTTTACGGCAATTCCCGAGTTGAAATGGCGTAAAATTTTAGAGGTACGGACACCACATTCTATGTAAATTTTGGTTGCGAATAAATACGAAAATTTATGAAAATCAAATGCGTGCCTTTGTTTGTCAACATATACAAGAATAATGCACCCGTAAACAAATTTACAACCGCACGAAAATTTTTTCGGAAAAGTGTTGTTTTTTAGCAATGCACATGCTATAATAATCGACAGAGACATACAGGGCAAAATGAGCAACGTAAGTGAAGTAAAAAATGAAAGCCGGAACACATCGGTGCCTACGCTCATTGCTTTGGCGAATCATTTCTTTCGGCAGCGAAGATAAGCGGGATTGGTATAGAATAAATAAGAAAAATAGGAAATTTATAGATATAAGAAGAGGAAATAAAGGAGAGGTAACACAATGACCGTAAGAGGGAAAAGTATTAATTTGTTTTTGATGGATGGAGGTGCCGGTGGTCGCATAAAGTGTACCCTTGCCAACTGGACAGGTGTTGCTTACAAGATTCCAAGAACCTCACTCGATAAGTGTAAGGAACGCAATGACTTAAAGCAGAGCGGTGTATATTTTCTTTTTGGTACATCCGATGAAACGGGAAAAGGCATCGTCTATATCGGTCAGGCAGGAGCCAGGAAGAATGGTGAGGGCATTCTGAATCGCCTGCAGGAACATAGAAGAAATCCCGAAAAGGATTACTGGACAGAGGCGGTTGTGTTTACCACATCCAATAACTCCTTGGGTCCTACGGAGATCAGTTATCTTGAGAACCGCTTCTGCAATCTTGCTGTCAAAGCGAATCGTTATGAAGTCAAGAATGGCAATGATCCGAATATTGGCAATATCACCGAGGAAAAAGAAAGTGAGATGGAGGAATTTATCGACTATGCCAAGGTCGTCATGGGAACACTCGGTCACAAGGTGCTTGAACCGATAAGCGAGCCAATTGTAAGGCAGGAAGAGGAATCGTCGGGCGGACAGCTTGAAAATACCAAACTCCATTTGTCGAGAACCATCAAGGATGTCGGCAAGGTGGAGGCGGACGGAAGCCAGACTACAGAGGGTTTTGTCGTATTTCATGGCAGCTGTGTATCCCCCGTGGATGATGATACGATTCCCGCTGTTATCAAAGAACGACGCAAAAATGCACAGATTGATGAACACAGGATTTTGCAGGAGGACATGCTCTTTACCAGTCCTTCCTATGCTGCGATGTTTGTGATTGGCAAGAGTGCAAACGGATTGACAAGCTGGAAGACTTCGGACGGGAAAACGCTGAAAGCGTTGGAAGCGGACTCAGAAAGTTAATCAAGAATTTGATGTATTAAACTTTTCGGCGCTTACACACCTTTTAGCGATAGCGGAATTTTCACGGCAAGGAGAGTCCAAAGTGGCAACGGCGAGGGTGTGGGGCCTTAATATCCGATTTTGGGTTTATTGGAAATTTTGCATAAAAAACCCATGTGAAAATTATACAAGAATTATGAGAAATATGATTGACTAATGTGTGATAAAACTATATAATTAGTATGAGGGAAAATATAAGCTACAACTTTTAAATTAAACGGAGGTAGAAAGAAATGAAAAAGGTTAATGTTACGTTAGGTTCAATGAATGCCGTTAAGGATTTTAACGCAATCGTTTCTAAGTATGCTTGCGACATCGATTTGGTATCCGGCAGATATGTTGTTGACGCCAAGTCAATTATGGGCATATACAGCTTGGATCTCTCCAAACCCATCGAGGTTCAGATTCATTCCGATGACTGTGATGATCTCGTTGCCGAGCTCAAGCCGTATGTTGCTTAATTAATCGATTCTCAGAAGCAAAAACTATGCGGGGCATGGCAGGAACTTCCTGCCATGCTCCCGTGCGGTAACAACAAAGTAGCACATACCTAAGTTACGACCCGTCTCAAAGTTTCATTCCGTTTCGGGGGTGATGGAAGGGGCGAATGAGGGATTTGCGATGTTCAATCAATTTATGGCCTTAGCCATTCGAGAAGGAGAGGCGGCAGCTGCCTCCGGAGATGTTCCGGTGGGAGCGGTTATAGTCAAAGACGGCAGCGTCATTGCGGCTGCTCACAACACCCGAGAGGCTGAAAAATGTGCCACGAGACATGCGGAGATAACCGCCATAGAACGGGCCTGCGCCAAACTTGGCAACTGGCGTCTCGGCGGCTGCGACATATATGTGACCTTAGAGCCCTGTATGATGTGCGCCGGTGCCATTGCTCAAGCTCGGATGCGCAGGCTGTATTTCGGCGCCTATGACCGGGAGAACGGTTATGCGGTATCCAACCCCATCGCTGGTTTCAACACGGAATGCTATTGCGGTATAATGGAGCGGGAGTGTGAAGAGCTTTCAAAAAAATTTTTTGAGAATCTGAGAAAGAGCAAAATTTGAAAGCTGTATGGAGATACTGCCCGTTTCACGGCGGCGGATTTTCCGTTGCAATTCGGCTTCGCTGATGCGAGGCGACTTATTTTGTAAACAATTTTAAAGTATATATTCAAATCAAAAGGAGAAGAGCAAATGTCAAAAAAGTTTGTATACCTTTTCAGCGAAGGTAACGCTAACATGAGAGAACTGCTGGGCGGCAAAGGCGCAAATCTTGCCGAGATGACCAATCTCGGTCTGCCGGTTCCCCAGGGTTTTACTATTTCAACGGAAGCATGTACTCAGTATTATGAGGATGGCAGAACGATCAATCCGGATATTCGAGCAGAAATTCTTGAGTATGTCACAAAAATGGAAGCCATAACCGGAAAGAAGTTCGGAGATAAAGAAAACCCCTTATTGGTATCGGTTCGCTCCGGCGCAAGAGCATCCATGCCCGGAATGATGGACACGATTTTGAATCTTGGCCTCAATGAGGAAGTTGTTGAGATTATGGCCAAAAAGTCCGGCAACCCCCGCTGGGCTTGGGACTGCTACAGAAGGTTCATCCAGATGTACAGTGATGTTGTTATGGAAGTCGGCAAAAAATACTTCGAGGTCCTCATTGACAAGATGAAGAATGAGAAGGGCGTCACCCAGGACACCGAGTTGACTGCAGAGGACCTGAAAGTTTTGGCAGAGCAGTTCAAAGCCGAGTATAAAGAAAAAGTCGGCAAGGACTTCCCCACCGACCCCAAGGAGCAGCTGTTCGGTGCCATTGAGGCCGTGTTCCGTTCCTGGGACAATCCGAGAGCCAATGTATACCGTCGCGACAATGATATTCCCTATTCTTGGGGCACAGCCGTTAATGTTCAGATGATGGCATTTGGAAATATGGGCGACACATCCGGCACGGGCGTGGCTTTCACGAGAGACCCTGCCACCGGCGAAAAGCACCTGATGGGTGAATTCCTTATGAACGCTCAAGGCGAGGATGTTGTTGCGGGTGTGCGCACACCGCAGAAAATCGACCAACTGAAAGAGGTTATGCCGGAGGTATACGAGCAGTTTGTGGGCATTTGCAACACATTGGAAAGCCACTACAGAGATATGCAGGATATGGAGTTCACCATCGAGGACAGAAAGCTCTATATGCTCCAGACAAGAAACGGCAAAAGGACGGCTCAGGCGGCCCTCAAGATTGCTTGCGATTTGGTTGACGAGGGTATGATTTCCGAGAAGGAAGCTGTTTTGATGATAGACCCTCGAAATCTTGATTCCTTGCTCCATCCCCAGTTCGACAGCGAGGCCCTCAAGAAGGCCGTTCCTGTGGCAAAGGCTTTGGCAGCGTCTCCGGGCGCAGCCTGCGGCAAGATTGTCTTCACTGCCGAGGATGCCAAAGAGTGGAATGCTCGGGGCGAGAAGGTTATTTTGGTTAGGCTTGAAACCTCACCCGAGGATATCGAAGGTATGAAGGCGGCTCAGGGTATCTTGACGGTCAGAGGCGGCATGACATCACACGCAGCGGTTGTTGCACGCGGTATGGGCATTTGCTGTGTATCCGGCTGCTCTGAAATCAATATGGATGAGGAGAACAAGAAATTCACCCTTGCAGGCAAGACCTATACGGAAGGTGATTTTATCTCCCTTGACGGTTCCACCGGCAATATCTATGACGGCATTATTGACACGGTTGATGCGTCAATCAGCGGCACATTCGGAAGGATTATGGGCTGGGCCGACAAGTACAGAACCATGAAAGTGAGGACCAACGCCGACACGCCGGATGATGCGAAGCGGGCTCGAGAGTTGGGCGCAGAAGGTATCGGACTTTGCCGCACGGAGCATATGTTCTTTGACGGTGACAGAATCGGCGCATTCCGCGAAATGATTTGCGCAGATACCGTTGAGGAGAGAGAAGCGGCATTGGAGAAGATTTTGCCTATGCAGCAAGGAGATTTTGAGGAACTTTATGAGGCCCTTGAAGGAAACCCGGTAACGATAAGATTTTTGGATCCTCCCCTCCACGAGTTTGTCCCCACAGAGGAAGATGACATTGAAGCTTTGGCAAAAGCACAAGGTAAGAGCGTTGAGGACATTAAGGCCATAATCAACTCCCTGCATGAATTCAATCCCATGATGGGACACAGAGGTTGCCGTCTGTCGGTAACATATCCCGAGATTACAAAGATGCAGACAAGGGCAGTTATTCGTGCCGCCATAAATGTAAAGAAAAATCATTCCGATTGGGACATTGTCCCCGAAATTATGATACCCTTGGTAGGAGATGTCAAGGAGCTCAAGTTTGTGAAGAATATCGTTACGGAAACGGCCGATGCGGAAATCAAAGCAGCCGGTGCCGACCTTAAATATCAGGTGGGTACCATGATAGAAATCCCCAGAGCGGCTCTCCTTGCCGACGAAATTGCCACCGAGGCCGAGTTCTTCTGCTTCGGAACCAACGATTTGACTCAGATGACTTACGGATTTTCCAGAGATGATGCAGGCAAATTCTTGGAAGCCTACTATGATACCAAGATATTTGAAAATGATCCCTTTGCGAAATTGGACCAGAGCGGCGTGGGCAAGCTGATGAAGATGGCAATTGACCTAGGCAAACCGGTGAGACCATCCCTCCATGTGGGCATCTGCGGCGAGCACGGCGGCGACCCTGCGTCCGTTGAGTTCTGCAACAGCATCGGTCTCGATTATGTATCATGTTCGCCTTTCCGCGTTCCCATTGCTCGATTGGCAGCGGCCCAGGCGGCTATTAAAGGGTAACGGAGTTTACAAAATACGATAATAAGAGATTTTATCCCGAGCGGAAACGCTCGGGATTTTATCGGTATGGCGGGCATGCTCGTGTTCCGAGGAAGAGAAATGCAGCACATAATTGACACTTTTACAAAGAGGCCGATTCTCGGAATTTTATCCGCGGTGACCCTTGTAATCGAAAAATTTGTATGATATAATTCTATGCGGTGATTTTTTTGGATAGCACAAATGACAGCGCAAATATAGAGGAAACCTGCTGCTTTACCGGGCACAGGATAATAGAAACCGACAATATCGACGAAATCCGCAATAATCTGTCGGTGGTTATCGAGAGGTTGTATGATGAGGGCGTTCGACGCTTTATCACGGGAGGCGCCTTGGGTTTTGACACCGAGGCGGCTTTGGCTGTTATCCGTATGCGCAAAAAATTGCCCGAAATCCGATTGACAATAGCAATCCCCTGTCAGGAGCAGTACAAACCCTGGAGGAACTCCCAACAGGAGCTATACAAGGAAATATTGGAGGATGCGGACCAAATCGTGTACGTTTCCGAAACCTACCTCCCCGGCTGTATGCACAAGCGAAACCGATATATGGTCGACAACAGCGGCACGGTAGTGGCCTATATAAACCAAACCAAAGGCGGCACCGCCTACACCGTAAGCTACGCAGTGGACAAAGAGCGGAGAATTATTAACATATTGGATATATAGATTGGATACGAAATTATGAAACTTAATGCCCCAAACAACGAAAATGCATATCGGGAGTTTGTCCGATATTTAAAATCTCTTGCCGATGAGGAGTACGGAAAATTTGCCCGAAAGCTGTCTCCGGGGGGCGAGTGCCCTGTTTTGGGGGTTCGGGTGCCGCGCCTTCGGGCCGTTGCCAAGGAAATAGCCAAGGGGGACGGCAGAGGGTATTTGGACTATGTCACCTATGAGCTCAAAGAAGAGATGAGTCGGGAAGAGATAATGGTCATGGGCCTTGTTACCGGAAATCTTAAGCTTCCCTTCGGGGAACTGTGCCAAAGGATTCGGTTTTATGCGGAGCGGACAAAGAGCTGGGAGTGCTGTGATACGGCAGCCGGCGCATTCAAGGAGATAAAAAACTATATCGAAGAGTACAAAATAGAGATCTACGGATTTTTGAATTCCGAAAATCCATGGAAAGTCCGTCTCGCCTTGGTGATTTTGATTGATTTTTATTTGGGAACCGAGGAAAACACCCTATATGCCCTCCGAATGGCAAACAAGGTGAACAGTGATGAGTTTTATGTGAATATGGCCGAGGCGTGGCTGTTCTCCGAAGCTTTTGCCGAATATCCGAATTTGACAAGGGATTTTTTGGGTGAGGAATTCAGCCAAGGCGAAAAAATCAAGAAGATGACCGCCGGGAAAATACGGGATTCCCGAAGAGTTTCCGATGAGGACAAAGCTTGGGCAAAGAATTGGGCCCGGCACCCGTAAAGTCAAAACCCGAGCAAAAGGTCCTCGGTTTGGAATGTTAGGGATTTGTTGATTCTATCTTTTGGTATGAATATCAATCTGCTCCGAGCTCAGTTTTGAGTATTCTATTATTTGGCTGCCGTACAGGCCGTAATATCCGGACATAACATAGCTCACCGCCGCCGCCGTGCCGAAGAGCACAACGCCGTTTGTGCCCATAAGTTCAATTCCGAAAAATACGGAGGCGACGGGGCAGTTGACAACTCCGCAGAACATGGAAATCATCCCGAGAGCTGCGGCAAAGCCCGGGTCCATTCCGAAGATTTTGCTCAGGACGCAGCCCAAGGTTGCGCCTATGAACATGGAGGGCAGGATTTCGCCTCCCTTGAAGCCTGCCCCGATGGTGATAATCGTGAAAAGAAATTTCAAAGCAAAGGCATAGGGCACCGCCCTGCCTTTTTCTATGGCATCGGAAATCACTTGAGTTCCGATGCCGTTATAGTCTTGAGTTCCCAAAAGAGCGGTCAGACCGGCAATGAGAACGCCCCCTGCGAAGATTCGGAGATAGGGGCTTTTGAACAGCTTTTTCATGAGCTTTTCCGTTCCGTAAATTCCCACGCAGAACACAATGCTCACTCCCCCGCAAATCGCCGCTATGGCTATGGTCTTAAAGAAAGTCCCCATGGTCAGATCCGGCACAAAGGATAGGGCATAGGCTCCGGGGCTCAGGCCGAAGAGGAGGGATATTTTGTAGGCCAAAACGGCGGAGAGCAGGCAGGGGATGAATGCGGAGTACCGAATGACGCCCACGGTTATGACCTCAAGGGCAAAGAAGGTGGCGGCCAAAGGTGTCCCGAAGAGGGCGGAAAAGACGGCGCTCATACAACACATGATTATAATGCCCGACTCCTTCTCCCCGGGGCGCAGTATTTTTTTCGTGAACTCCCCTATGCTGCCGCCGATTTGCAGGGCAGCGCCGGTCCTTCCCACACTGCCTCCGAACATATGGGTGAGAACGGTGGCTATGAATATGAGAGGCGCAAGAAGCAGAGGCACTTTCTCTTCGTTTCGGGCGGCTCTGATAACACTGTTGGTGCCGGAGTTGTTCTCCATTCCGCAAACACGGTATATGAAGACAATCAAGAGGCCTGCCAAGGGCAAAAGAAACACGATTTGGCCGTGGGCATATCTGAAAAGAGTGACCTTTATGGTAAAAAGCCGAAATAGGGAAATCGCAACACCTCCCAAGCCCCCCGTTACGGTTGCAAGAAGGAGCCAGGCCAAAAAGGCCGAGATATATTTCCCCGCCGCCAAGGTCTTTTCTTTCAGCAGTTTTCGCATTTCGCACTCCCCTTTCGGGTATATGTTTCAAAAGCCCAAAAAAGCGCTCGGAGCGAGTCCGAACGCCTATGGCTGCCTGACTAGGATTCGAACCCAGACAAAGTGAGTCAGAGTCACTTGTGCTACCCTTACACAATCAGGCAATATGTGGTGCGAGCAGTGGGACTTGAACCCACACGCCATAAGCACACGCCCCTCAAACGTGCCTGTCTGCCTGTTCCAGCATGCTCGCAAGTTACTGCTGCCATCAAACAACTCTAACAGTATAATACCTTTTTCCCGTTTTGTCAAGGGCTTTTTCCCCAAAAATTTCCTTTTTGAAAACTTTGGGACCGATAATTGAAAAATTTCCTTGCAATGAGGGAGGATTTGTGGTAGAATTACATACGGATTTTTGTGTCAAATTATATAAATGCCGCCCCCATTGGGATTTGTGGCAGGAGGATATTTTGTATTCAAAAAGGGAGCGGGTTTTGTTTGCCCGTCAAATGCAAATCAAAATCAAAAAGAAAGGATGATTCAAATGATTTTGAAAATCGGTCTGTTGCTTGTATTTTTTGCGGTTATGGTCTTTGTGGGCCTCTACTGTCGGAAGCACTCAACCGATGTAAGCGGATTTGTTCTCGGCGGCCGTGCCGTCGGTCCCTGGCTCACCGCCTTTGCTTATGGCACCTCTTATTTCTCGGCGGTTATTTTCGTGGGCTATGCGGGACAGTTCGGCTGGAAATACGGTATTGCCTCCACTTGGATAGGCATAGGAAATGCGGTTATAGGTTCTCTCTTGGCCTGGATAGTTCTCGGCCGCCGCACAAGGCTTATGACCCAGCATCTGCAGAGTGCAACCATGCCGGAGTTCTTCGGCAAAAGATATCGGAGCACGGCCCTCAAGATTGCCGCTTCGATTATAGTATTCATATTCCTGATCCCCTACACGGCCTCTCTCTATAACGGCCTGTCGCGGCTGTTTTCCATGGCCTTCCCGAGGATTGACTATTCGGTTTGCGTTATAGTAATGGCGGTGCTCACCGGTGTGTACGTAATCGCCGGAGGATATATGGCAACCGCCATCAATGACTTTATTCAGGGTGTTATTATGCTTGTGGGCATTGTGGCGGTCATTGCCGCAGTGCTGGTTCAAAACGGCGGATTCATACAGGCTTTAAACGGCCTTGCCGCCATTGAGGTCCCCGGCAATGCTCCCGGAGCTTTTAATTCATTCTTCGGCCCCGACCCGTTGGGACTGCTGTTTGTGGTGCTCCTCACATCTTTGGGCACCTGGGGCCTTCCGCAAATGGTTCAAAAGTTCTATGCCATAAAGAGCGAGAAGGATATCCACAAGGGAACAATCATCTCCACGATTTTCGCTTTGGTTGTGGCGGGCGGCTGCTACTTCTTGGGCGGCTTCGGCAGACTGTTCACAGACAAGCTCACCTTCTTGCCCGACGGCACCATTGAGGGCGGCTTTGATGCCATCATCCCCACAATGCTCTCGGGCCTGCCCGATATATTGATTGCCGTTGTTATCGTTCTGGTTCTCTCCGCTTCCATGTCGACCCTGTCATCCTTGGTTTTGGCCTCAAGCTCCACATTGACCCTCGATTTGCTCAAAGGCCATGTTATCAAGAAGATGGACGAAAAGAAGCAGGTGCTTATTATGAGAATCCTCATTGTGGCGTTCATTGCCGTTTCGGCCATCATAGCCATCAACAAGGACAAGCTCCAAGCCATAGCTCAGATGATGGGAATTTCCTGGGGCGCTTTGGCAGGTGCTTTCTTGGCACCCTTCCTATACGGACTCTATTGGAAGCGAACGAATAAGTACGGAGTCTGGGCAAGCTTCATATTCGGCTCCGGCATCATGATTTTGAACATATTGGTTCCGCAAATCTTCCCGGCAATCCTGAAATCCCCCATCAACTGCGGTGTTATCGCCATGTTGGCAGGATTTATCATTGTCCCGGTCGTAAGCCTCTGCACCGGCAAGCCCAAGAATCCGGAGGCTGTTGACGATATGTTCAAATGCTACGATACCAAGGTTGTCGTTTCCGCAAAGGAATCCTTGGGCAGCAGCGTTGAAGATTAAGGCGAAAAATCATATATTAAGGCGGATAAAATCCGCAGAATAACAAAGAGGGAGTGTATTAAAAATGAGAAAGAAGTTAGGACAAATTGTGTGTATGATGTTGGCGGCGATGATGGTTTTTACAATATTCGCGGCCTTGCCCGTCTCCGCCGCAGAGGTTGAGATTTGGCAAGCGCCCTCCGGCGGTCTAAAAGCCAACACCGCCGTTAAAGCCTTTGAAGGTATAACCATCACTGCTGCCGAGGATAACAAAAAGAGCAGCGGCGCCACAGTCGATGGTACGAAATTCGATGCCAGCTATCAGGCAGTAAACAAGGCAGAAGTTTCCAAAGATGAGAGCAGCGGCGAAATCACCATGACGGGAGCCGCCTATAAGATTGAAACCGAGCGCTCCGGAAAGCTTTCCGTGCCGGTTACTTTGAGCAACGGCAAAGGCATGAATGTAAAATCGGCAGATGATTTTGATAACATGTTATATGAGTATAAAAACGAAACCGGCGCCGATGTTGTGACTTTCCACAGCTTTGATATTGAGGCGGGCGGCACATATTACTTCTGGTTCACCGGAACAAAGCCAAGGGTTTACGGCCTAACCTTCAAAGAGCTTGTATCTTCTCCCGCTGTCGCAGGGAATAAGGTGACCGTGGCGGCCACGCCCAATGAGAAAGGACTTTTGGGCAATGTGCGCCTTGATGATGAAAACATTACCCTTGAAAAAAATTCGGATATGACCCTAAGCACATTCACCATGCCGGAGAAGGATGTCACGGTCTATGTGGATTTTGTAAGCAAGGATGTGCAAAAAGAGGTCGATTCGGTGTCCTTTGATGAAATCAAGGGTGCAAACACCTCGGAAAACGAAGTGTATGACAGCCTTGTTCTGTTCGACGGCTGGCAGACCTCCATCGGATATGCCGATGTGAGCTGGGAATCCTCAAATGAAGAAGTTGTCAGCAAATCCGGCGAGGTCAACGCCAAATCCCGGGACACAAAGGTGGATTTAACGGCCGTGTTCTCCTATCAGGACTATCCCAACATTTTCCTGTACAGGACTTTTAACCTGACCGTCCCCGCCGACAATGACGATGAGGGGGCGGTTGCCGCCGCCAAAGAGGCACTGACTTTGGGAGACACTTCGGTCGTTAAAAAGAACCTTGAATTGCCTGTCAAAGGCAGAAGGAACACGGTTATAACCTGGACAAGCAGCAATCCGCAGATTGTGGCGGAAGACGGCTCGGTTAACCCTTCATACGATGAAGAAATCACCGTTACACTCATTGCCACCATAACAAGAGGATCCGCATCCGATACCAAGGAATTTGTGATAGTTGTGCCCAAGATAGTTCCCGTTGAATTCAGACGGGCAGCCATATCCAATTCGGACGGAGATGTGGTTATTACTCCGACGGAAGGCTGCTATCTGAGTCATATTGTTTACATCGGCTCCATAACAAACCTCACCGGTGATGAGACAATTTCCGCCTTCGTAACCACAAAGGGCGATACAAAGACAGCCGATTTTAAGATTAAGGACAGTGAAAAAGCGGAAAACAAAAACGCCGATGAGACGATAATATACCTTGACAAAGATGCGCTCCCGGTGGGCGCTGACAGTCAAATAACCCTGACCGCATATGAAGACAGCGCCAAAACAAAGCCGTTCCCTGCCGGAACATATGAATATAAACCCGCAGAAGTGCCGGATGGGGCAACGATATATGTCTCCGGAGATTCCACGGCTTGCACTTATCCCGCAACCGGGAAGAGCAACCGCTTCCCCCAGACCGGCTGGGCCGCGGTTTTGGGAGATTATTTCACAGGTGTTACGGTCAACGATTTGGCCCTCAGCGGCAGAAGCTCCCTTGATTTCCTGAAGGAAGGCAACTACAACACCATCAAAAACAAAATAAAGCCCGGAGATTATTTCATAATTCAATTCGGACACAACGATTCGAAAACGGGGGACACGACAAGATATACGGACCCGAAGGGAGACAGATTTACCGAGGGCTCGTATAAGAAAAATATGATAGACAACTATGTGAACATCGCCCTTGACAAAGGAGCCTATCCCATCCTCACCTCATCCATCAGCAGGCGCAAAACAAGCGATACGAGCCTTGAACAATACGTGAATGCCACCAAGGAAATGGGCAAAGAATTGGGGCTGCCCGTGGTTGACTTATACGGCAAAGTTGTGGATTACAACAACCGGGTCGGCGTTGAGAAGGCAAAGGATATATATAACTATGTAAAGCCTAAAGATTCAAGATTTACGGGTGTGGAAGCTGGCGATTTCGCCAATTCTCAATACTACAAAGAGGGCACCACGGACGATACCCATATCAACTATTTCGGAGCGCAGATGATTTCTCAATGGTTCTGCGATGAACTTGAGAGATTGGGACACCCGCTGTTGACCAAGCGCAATGACCATATAACGGAGGAAGAGAAAATTCCTTCCTATGCGGGAGCAACGAGTGCGTCCGTTGCGACGGCGGAAGACTCGAAGAGTGTTATGACCGTAAAGGCAGGTGCCGCAGCGGATGGGGGATATAAGGTAATTTACGAATACAACGATACATTAGGCACCGTTGAAGTTTACACCGGCGACGGTCCGATCCCCGACAATACACCCACTCCCGGTCCGAGCGAGGAACCTCTGCCCGAATCTTATGAGATAAAGTCGGCGGTGTTCGAGGGAGACGGTCTCAAGGTGGATTATGCTTCCGGTGAGGGTGAGGCGATTATCGTCGTTGCCACCTATGAAAACGAGGCAATCACGGCTGCAGACGTATTTGACGCCGACAATAGCGGCAGTCAGAATCTTGAATATCCAAAGCCCGAGTCGGGAGAAACCAAGGTGTTCATTTGGGACAGCAGAGACAAATTGGTTCCTCTGTGCGAGCCCTACACCGTGAAACAGACTCCGTAAAATTCCATAGACTTGATTTGATTCTCAATATGCCGCCCCCGATTGTGTCGGGGGCGGTTTTTTGAATAAATTTTCGGCTCTTTCCGAAACGGTAACAGGATTGTAATATTAAAAATCCCCATCCCGCCTTGACACATATGCCGTTTTCATTTATACTAAGTGATAGAATGTGTATATTGTAAGCATGCCCGGATTTTGAGATGGGGATGAGAAAAGAATAAATCGGTTTTGGAGGATATTTAAATGGCGAACAACAAGAAAATGGTAGAGGAAATAACCCCGATGAACGAGGATTTCGCTCAATGGTATACGGACATAGTGCGGAAGGCGGAACTGTGCAGCTATTCAAAAGTCAGAGGCTGTATGGTGTTTCGGCCCTACGGCTATGCCATTTGGGAAAATATACAGCAAACCCTTGACAAAATGTTCAAGGAGACGGGGGTTCAAAATGTGGCAATGCCCATGTTCATCCCGGAGAGCCTGCTCCAGAAGGAGAAGGACCATGTGGAGGGTTTCGCCCCGGAGGTTGCCTGGGTGACCCACGGGGGAGCCGAGGAGCTGCCCGAGCGCCTCTGTGTTCGTCCCACTTCCGAGACTCTGTTTTGCGACCACTATGCGGAGATAATCAATTCATACAGGGATTTGCCCAAACTGTATAACCAGTGGTGCAGCGTTGTTCGATGGGAAAAGACCACTCGGCCTTTCCTGAGAAACACCGAGTTCCTGTGGCAGGAGGGTCACACCGCCCATGCGACTCAAGAGGAGGCTGAGGAGCGGACCAAGATGATGCTTGACATTTATGCAAGGCTTTGCGAGGAATATTTGGCAATCCCCGTGGTGAAAGGCAGAAAGACCGACCGGGAGAAGTTTGCAGGGGCCTCGGAGACCTATACCATCGAAAGTATGATGCACGACGGCAAGGCTCTCCAGTCGGGAACCAGCCACAACTTCGGCGACGGATTTGCCCGGGCTTTCAATATCTCCTTCCTTGACGAAAACAACAAGCAACGGTTTGTGCACCAGACCTCCTGGGGCCTGTCGACGAGAATCATAGGGGCCATCATAATGGTCCACGGAGACGATGCGGGCCTGAAGCTCCCGCCGAAAATCGCTCCCACCCAGGCGGTTATCGTGCCCATCGCCTATCACAAGCCGGGGGTTATCGAGGCGGCGGAAGCCCTCAAAGAGCGCCTTGGCAAAAAGTTCAGAGTCGAGTTGGACAAGAGCGACAAATCCCCGGGCTGGAAGTTCAGCGAGTATGAAATGAGGGGCGTTCCCCTGAGAATAGAATTGGGACCCAAGGATATAGAAAAGAATCAGGCGGTTTTGGTGAGCAGGGTTGACCGGGAAAAGACTTTCGTCTCCCTTGACAACATTGAGGAAGAGACGGAGAAACTGCTCGGCAAAATCCAAAAACGGATGTACGATGCGGCCCTTGAGAACCTTGAGAGCAAAACCTACTCCGCCGAGAATTATGAGGAATTCAAGGATATAATAAACGAAAAAGGCGGCTTTGTGAAAGCCATGTGGTGCGGTGACGAGGCCTGCGAATTGAAAATAAAAGAGGACACCACCGCCACATCCCGATGCATACCTTTTGAGCAGGAGACCATAAGCGACAAATGCGTCTGCTGCGGAAAGCCTGCCGAATATATGGTATACTGGGGCAAGGCCTATTAAAAAAACAGACTCCCCCCCGGGCCCGAAAAAGCGGGTGGGATAGAATGCGGGAAATGAAAAAGAGAAAGTTAAGAGGGTATAATCTTGTTGGAAAACTTTTTAAGCTCGGCTGCCGACCAGATTTCACTGCTCAGGGTTGCCGACGTTATCGATATTATCATCGTGGCCGTGATGATTTATTTCGTTTTGAAATTCATCCGGGACACCCACACCATTCGCTTGCTTAAGGGCGTGCTGATAATCATCATCGCGGTTCAGGTGGTCTATCTTCTGAACCTTCATGTTACGTCATACATTTTGAGCAACTGCGCCCAAATCGGGGTAATCGCCTTGGTGGTTATCTTCCAGCCGGAACTGAGGCGGGTCCTTGACCAAATAGGAAAGACCCGAATCAGCAGCTGGTTCTCGGGAGATACGGGCGACAGAATCAAAACTCTCGAAATGATAGACCAAGTGGCAGAGGCGGCTCGGGATATGGCGGAGACAAAGACCGGAGCCCTTATTGTCATTGAGCAAAATTCCGACGTGAGCTCTCTCATAAGCGGAGGAATTCCCGTGGATGCCTCCGTGTCCGCCGCACTGCTTAAGAACATATTTGTCCCCAACACCCCCCTCCATGACGGAGCGGCAATCATAAGAGACAACAGAATCGCCCTGGCTGCCTGCGTTCTGCCCCTGTCCCAGAATCCCAACATAACCAGCGATTTGGGCACCCGCCACAGAGCGGGTTTGGGCATATCCGAGGAATCCGGCGTGGCGGTTGTTATCGTGTCGGAAGAGACGGGGATAATATCGGTGGCCCACAAGGGTATCCTCTACCGCAGACTCACCGAAAATTCCGTAAAAACCAAATTGCGGGAGCTTTTGGGCGTTGACACGGAGGAAAAGAAGTCCCATTCCATTCGGGGAATTTTGGACAGAAAGGAGAGATAAATTTGAAAAGGATTTTTTCGAGCAATCTCCTCTTGATGATAATCTCGGTCATAGCGGCCGTTGTCCTCTGGGCCTATATAATAGTGGTCAACGATGCCCCGGCGGTGAGAACATTTCGGGATGTGCCCATCGGAACCGTGAACGATGAAGTGCTCAGCGGCAACGGCTATTGTGTGGAGCGCCTGTCCGTTATGGATGCTACCGTCAAAATCGAAGGCAGCAGACGGGTTATGTCCAACTATGATATGGGGGACATCAGCGCCACTTTGGATTTTTCGGAAGTGGACCTGTCCAAATTGGCTGACGACGCTACCCTCACCGTGAATTTAAGTGTGAAAAGCCAATATGGGGACGTGGTAAACTACACTCCCTCAACGGTTGACGTATATATCGAATCCACCAAGTATAAAGACGTGGATGTAAACTTCACCAGCACCGGGGAGGTCCTGAGCGGATACCGCCATGGGGACATCACTCTGTCTCAGAACAATATAAGGATTTTCGGAGCCCAATCCAATATAGACGAAGTGGCAAGAGCGGGAGTGAATGTGGACCTTATCAACACAAACTATACCGCCTATGACAACGGGATTTTGACCCAGGACTGCGAGGTGAAACTCTATGACAGTTCGGGCGGAGAGCTGCCCGAAAGGGAGGTGCGCTGGGTTTGGAACAGCAACCCCTCCATAACCGCCCGCTGTGAGTTATACAAAGAAAAGACGGTGCCCGTCATTCCCGACAAGGACGGCTCTCTTGAGGGTGTTTTCCTCACAACGGAGCCGGAGACCGTCACCCTATACGGCGACAACGAAAAACTGTCCCAATTGGCAAGCGTTTCCACGGAACCCATAGCCGCCTCGAATTTTGAAAACACCGGAGAGATGACCGCAAAACTGAATTTGCCCTCCTGGGCAAAAACGGTGGGAGACGTAACGGAGGTCAAAATCAGTGCGGATATTAATTAACAATCTGAGGATGCCTATCGGCAGTAAAATTGAAGATATATTGGCTGCCGCGCAGGATGTTGCGCGGCAGAACTCGGTTTATGCGGAAAACTTGGGGATTTATCGATATTCCATAGACGCCCGTCACAAAAGAGATGTGCGCTATGTGTGCTCCGTATCCGCCGACGCCCCGGAGGGCACGGACCTTTCGGAGGCAAAGGACATTTCCCCTCTTCCCGAGGGAGAGATTGAAATCAAGCCGATAAGCAATCGGCGTCTCAAGCCGGTTGTGGTGGGTATGGGCCCCTGCGGCCTGTTCTGCGCATATGTTTTGGCCTTGCGGGGATGCCCCCCTTTGATAGCGGAGCGGGGCGAGCCGGTGGAGAGCCGAAGGGAGTCGGTGAAGCGGTTTTGGGAGACGGGGGAGCTTTCGGAAAACTCCAATGTCCAATTCGGCGAAGGGGGCGCGGGGACCTTCTCCGACGGAAAACTGAATACGGGCAACAGAGACAGACGCCAGAGGTTTATTTTGGAAACCTTTGTAAAGTTCGGAGCCCCCAAAGACATACTCTACACCGCCAAGCCCCACATCGGCACGGATGAGCTTGGTTCGGTGCTCCGAAATATGCGGAAAGAGCTTTTGAATTTGGGCTGCGAAATCAGATTCCGCACAGCCCTCACCGCCATAGGAACAAAAGACGGAAAAATGGCGGAGATTGAATTAAATCACGGGGAGAGCATACCCTGCGACACGGTGTTTTTGGCCATAGGCCACAGCAGCAGGGATACCTATCAAATGCTGAACGAGGCCGGGGTGACAATGGAGCAAAAGCCCTTCGCGGCGGGTGTCCGCATAGAGCACAAACAGAGCTTTATCGACGGGGCCCGATACGGGGATTTTCGGAGAGAACTGCCGCCCGCCGATTATAAACTGGTATATAACGGAAAAGACAGAAGCTGCTATTCCTTCTGTATGTGCCCCGGCGGCGTTGTGGTAAACGCCTCTTCGGAGCCGGGCCGCTTGGCCCTGAACGGGATGAGCAACCATAAACGGGACGGTGAAAACGCCGACAGTGCCTTGGTTGTCACGGTGAGACCGAAGGATTTCGAAGGTACCTCGCCCTTGGCGGGGGTGGAATTTCAGCGAAAGTATGAGGAGTCCGCCTTTAAATTGGGAGGCGGCGACTATTCCGCTCCTGCGGAGCTTGCAAGGGATTTCGCAAGGGGAAAGTTCGGCGGCGAACTGGGGAACGTAGCTCCGAGCTACACGGGGGAAACGGTTCCCACCGATTTGCGCAGGTGCCTGCCAGGGTTTATCTCAGAAACCCTGTCCAAGGGCCTTCGGTATTTCGAGACAAAAATCCCCGGTTTTACGGAGGGAGACGGGGTGCTGCTGGGCATTGAATCCCGAACATCCGCCCCCCTGCGAATTGTCAGAGGGAGCGACTTTCAATCGGCGTCCCTTCGGGGCCTGTATCCCTTGGGGGAGGGTGCAGGCTATGCGGGAGGGATTATGAGCGCCGCCTTGGACGGCATAAAAGCGGCTTTGAGTCTGAAATAACCCCGAATCCCGCCCCTTTATGGGCAAATCTACGGATTTTTGAATTTTCCCGACTCTTGCCGGAAGTTTGTCGACAATTTGTCGACTATGTTATTCCCTTTTGAATCTATCACGACCGTCAGGGGCAGGTCTTTTACTGTCAGGCGGCGGATGGCTTCCGTGTTTAGGTCCTCATAGGCTATCACTTCGGCGGAGGTGATACATTTGGCAATCAGTGCCCCCGCGCCTCCTATGGCTCCGAAATAGACGGCTCCCCGGCGAGTCATTGCGTCTATGACCTCTTTAGAGCGCTCACCCTTGCCTATCATACCCGTAAGGCCCAACTCGATGAGAGTCGGAGCATAGGCGTCCATTCGTCCCGAGGTGGTGGGGCCGCAGGAGCCTATAACCCGTCCGGGCTTTGCCGGTGCGGGACCTGCGTAATAAATCGTCTCGTTTTTTATGTCAAAGGGCAGCTCTTCCCCTTTTGCCAAGGCTTCCGTCATTCGCTTGTGAGCCGCATCCCGAGCCGTGTAAACCGTGCCTGAGAGCAGCACCTTATCCCCCGCCCTCAGGTTTTGGATTTTGTCCTTGGTGAGGGGTGTGGTCAGTTTGATTGTATCGCTCATATTATCTATCCCGCCTTTTCGCTTATTTATGCTCCCGTCATCAAGCCGGTCACATCGTCAAAAATATAGTCTGCCCCGTTTGTCTCAAAATATTCCTCTGCCGCCTCTCGGTCTATCCCGGTCAGTACTCCTCCGAAAGCCATTCCTCCCACCCTTGCGGCGATAAAATCACTGGGGGCGTCCCCAATCACCAAAGTTCGGTCGGTTATGTCTTTGGGATAGCCGCCTCCGACTATTCTCCCGTCGGGATAGTCAAGGCCCAATGCCGCCTTCAGAAATACATAGGGATGGGGTTTTGAGATGGGCGATTTGAGTCTCAGCCTCTTCTCCGCCTCGGACACCTCGTCATAGGTGACAATCATGCGGGGCTCGAAATATTCGGCAAGGCCCCAGGTCCGCAGGGGATACATAATCTCATTCCTCGGCCTGCCCGTGCCGATTCCCAATTTTATGCCCCTGCCTTTCAGATAGGCAAGGGTCTCCTTGACTTTATTCAAAGACACAAGGGGCGTCTCCCGCTTGCACATACCGTCCCGAATAAACCACCTTTGAAAGCATTCAATCAGCTGCCGCCAGAGTTTGCCCGTCCCCCGCTTGAACTCCCCCGAGGAGATTCCCGGGGCGGTCTCCCCCAAGCCGGCCGCCAAATCATAGACCTCCGGGGCCTTTGCCTCTATGTTTTCCATAAACATTCGGACGGAGGCAAAATGCCAATCGTCAAGGGTGTCAAGGTCCGGCTCGATATATCGGGAAATGCAAAAGGTCAAATAGGCCAAATCCCAATTGGTATTCACACCCAGGGCTTTGACCGCGCGGATGGTTTTGTCGTTGTCGAAAATAATCCGCCTCAGCTCGCCGTAGTTCTCAAGGCAAAATTCTCGATCGATTTCCGTCTTCCCGTAGAACCGATAGTCCGTCAAAAGCTCATACACGGTAAGGGCGGCGGTATCCCAATAGATATACTCGCTTGTGATAACGCCGTCCATATCGAATATTATATTTTTGAAATCATTCGGCCGAAATTTCATAGGTCACTTCTCCTGCCACGCCGGAAGTTCTGCCGGGCCTGTTTGGGTCCGTTGAGAGAGCTTGTCCCAAGGCGATTCCCACTCCCCGAAAGACGGACTCCCAAATATGGTGGCCGTTTTTGCCGCAGCGGAGGTTCACGAACAACGTGCATCGGGCCCCTTGGGCAAAGCCGTCCAAAAAGGTCAAAAGCTCCTCCGAGGGCATATTTTCCACAAACTCGCCGTACTCCGTGTCGGACTTGAAGTTGAACAGGGAGCGGTCCTCAAAGGATATGACCGCATCGGCGCAAGCCTCGTCTATCATACCGGTTCCCGAGCCGTAGCCCGAGGGCAGGTTGAGGCGAACGAATTCTCCCACTGCCTTGCCCAAGGTCATTCCCGCATCTTCGCAAATGAGGTGGATGAGCTCAAACTCGTCAAAATCCATATCTATGGCAATATTGAGCCCCGCCCGCCATACTATATGCTCAATCATATGATTCAGGAAGGGTAGGGGGGTTTTTATCCGTTTTTTGTAGTTTTGGAAAGGCTCCCCCTTCTCGATTTCCACGGTGATGGCCGTTTCGTTGGATTTTCTGGTGACTCTGATTTTGTTTTTCATAATATTCTCTCCGATTTTCGTATGATTTTGGATTTGCCGGGTCCTGTGTCTCTATTTTCTCTCTTTCACCGCAAGTCCATGGGCATCGAAGCCTTCGACCTTGGCGATTTTATAGGCATAGTCCCGCACGTTTTCAAAGCCCTCCCGAGTCGCATATCCCACCGAGGAGCGTTTGAGGAAGTCAAGAACCGATACGCTTGAATAGGTCTTGGCGTTTTGGCCCGTGGGCAAAATGGCATTGGGACCCAGCACAAAGTTGCACAGGGTCACCGGGGTGTAGTCCCCCAAAAGTATCTCTCCGGCGTTTTTTATCTTGGGCAGAACCCCAAAGGGCTCTTTTGTCATAATCTCCATATGCTCCGGGGCGTATTCATTCACAAAGTCAATGCTCTCCTCCAGGCTTTCCGTGATTACGGCGCCTCCGTAGGTGTTATAGTTGACGGTGATGAACTCCCGCCGCATTTGGGAAAGTTTGGGAAGCTGCCTCTCCACGATTTTGGCCGCCTTCTGCACCAACTCCTCGCTGTTTGTCACAAGGAGGGCCGCAGAGTCCGGTCCGTGTTCCGCTTCTATCATCCAGTCCAAAGCCACCTTTTCCGGATCGGCATTTTCATCGGCCAGGATTATGCACTCGCTGGGTCCCGCCGGGAGCCCGGAGTCGATATAGTTGGCAAGGACCCGTTTCGCCGCTGTGGCATAGGCATTGCCCGGTCCGATTATTTTGCGGCATTTGGGGATGGTTTCCGTACCGAAGGCCACAGCCGCCACGGCTTGAATGCCTCCCACTTTGTAGATTTCCGAAACGCCGATTATCTTGGCGGCGGACAAAATGGCGTCATCCACCTCTCCCCTTTCGTTGGGCGGAGTGACAACGACGATTTTCTTGACTCCCGCCACAACCGCGGGAGTGGCCAGCATACACAGCACCGAGGGGAAACTGCCCTTGCCTCCGGGCACATAGAGACACACATCCTCAATGGGAGTGGTTTTTTCGCCCACCAAAAGGCCCTTGTCGATTTGGGTGAACCACATCTCCTTGGGCATCTGTTTGGAGTGGAAATCCCGTATATTGCCTATGGCATAGGTCAAGGCGTCCAAAGTCTCTTTGTCCAGTCGGTTAAAGGCCCTCTCAATTTCCTCTTCCGTGACCTTGATTCGGTTCGGGTCAAGCTTGACTCCGTCGAATTTTTCGGTGTATTCAAGGACCGCCTCATCTCCCCGCCGCCTCACATCTTCGGACACGGTTTTGGCCACGGCCATCTGTTCGGAAATGTCAAGCTCCGCCCGTTTCATAATGAAGGCCTTTTTCTCGGGAGTCATCTCGGACAATTTGTAAATATTCATAAAAAACCTCCTCGGTTGCAAGTTTCATATATTTTGGCACTCCCGTGCACTCTCTTTGTTGTATAATATTATATAATGAAATCTTTCAAAAAGCAAGCCCCACTTTTATGCCACAGATCCAAATGCTTCGGATGGCTATTTTTCCCTTTTGGCCTCCAAATAGGTCTCCAGGATTATGGCGGCGGAAATGCTGTCGACGGCGTTTTTCCGTTTTTGCCCCCGCACATTTGTGACATTCATCAGCCGATGGGCGGAGACGGTGGTCAACCGCTCGTCCCAAAGAACTACCCTGAGACCGGTGAGCTCCCGTATTTTCTCCGCCAAAGCCTCGGTGCGCTCTCCCCGAATCCCCGGGGTGCCGTCCATATTTTTGGGATAGCCCAAAACTATCTCCTCCGCCCCCAAGTCCCGGGCCAAGTCCGCCGTATATGCCGCCACATCCTCAAGTCCCACGGCATCCAAATGCTCAAGAGTGCGGGCACCGAACCCCAACTCGTCGGATACGGCAAACCCCGTTCGCCGGTCCCCATAGTCAATACCCAATACTTTCATAATCTCGCCCTTTCCTTCCCGATTTCAACCCCATCGCCGGGATTGCTTGACTCTCCTCCGAAATCTTCTGATATAATACCATTTCCCGGCGAGAATTGCAAGGGGCATTCGGGCTGCAACCCGCCTCAAAATCCAAAAAATCCCCCTTGACAAAAAGAGGAAGTTGTATTATAATCAAAACACAAAAGGGGAGTGGCGGAACGTAAAAACGGTTTGCTGCTTCGAACGGAAAAAACAACCGCCAAAGCTGCTAAACTTTAAAGGCGGTTGTTATTTTTAATACACTTTTAATGTGTGAAGCACTATAAGTGCGAACACTATCAGTGATACTAAAAACCTGAAAAACGAATTTTTCAAGGGCAACACCTCCTTCAAGTTGTCTTAAGCACGAATAACGTGCTTAACAGAGGTGAAGCAACTAACCGCTCTTGCGTTCTTAGTCCGCCTTTTAGATCGACGCATTTTATTTGCGCCGAAATACTCCCCCGCTTGAGAAAGTCTCAGGCTAACGACACAAGTGTCGCTATGGATATTATACGGCAATGTCAACATAACGGCAAGTTAAATTTCGGTTACAGAATGAGGTGCACTGCATTTTCAAAGGCTGCCTTTGTGACATCGTCAGCCATTTCTTCCTTAATAAATACAATCCCGCCGAGGGCGGGATTTGTTTTTGTTCGATTTTGTCTTGCTTGTTCTTTCAAACAAAAGCCCCCCACCCCCACCCCAACAAACGAGACATGCACAGCTTTTGCCGTTTGGTTATATTGCACAAAATAGGGGGGGGGGGGGGGGGCTTTTGTTTGGTATATATAAATAATTCTGAAATGAATGCAAAAAATTGCATAATAAATATTTGACTTTTATTTTTTCGTATGATATAATGTCGGAGTTTAGAGCAGAGTGCGGACATCCACCCGAGGCGAGTCATCGGCGATATCCTTCCATAGTTTTTTCACCATCGCCAATGTCTCGTCACCGCACTCCGCTCCCTACACGTATTTGGGAAAAAATAAAATAAAAATATACAATTCAAACGAAGGAAGGGTTTTCTATGAAAACGAAAAGAGTATTGTCACTTCTGTTGGCAGTCACGATGATACTCACATCGGTTCCCGCATTGGTATTCGCGGCGGATGACGCAAGCGGATTCGTTGATGTGGCTCCCGGTGACTGGTATTATTCCGATGTCGACAGAGTGGTAAGCAACGGGTACTTCTTAGGTACCTCCGACACAGAGTTTACCCCCGAAGGACTGATTACGAGAGGAATGTTGGTAACCGTTTTGGCCCGGTATGCCGAGATGAATGCACCCAAAATGGGCGCTCAGCTCACCATTCCGGACGAGAGCAACCAGCCCGCCTTCTCCGATGTTCCCGCCGGCGAGTATTATTCCGGCGCAGTAACATGGGCGCAGAATTCCGGCATAGTGACCGGATATGAAGACGGCAGCTTCAGACCCGACAGTCCCATCATCCGTCAGGAAATCGCAGCCTGCTTCGACAGATTTGTAACCTATATGCAAAATCTCACCGGCTGGCAGCATGTGACCGGCGGAACAGTCAGAACCTTCGATGACGAAGCGCAAATAGAGACATGGGCCGCAGAGTCCGTTGACAATGTTCAGGTATACGGCATAATGATAGGCGAGGAAAACAACCTGTTTATGCCTCTCAACGACACGATTCGTGCAGAAGTGGCCGCAATGGTTAACCGCCTCAACTTCATCAATCCGGGCGAAGCCACAACCGAGCCGGCAGGCACACCCGGTGCAGAGGCCACACCCACCCGCACACCCAGCTCCTTTGGCGGCGGCGGCTTCGGCGGCGGCGGTGGCGGCAGCAGACCGAGACCTACGTCAACTCCGCTGCCCACATTGGTTCCCTCCGGGGAGCCCACACCGACGGTTGAGCCTTCGGAAGAGCCCACAGCCACACCGGCAGAATCCGAAGTACCCACGGCAACTCCCGAAGTAACGGAAACGCCTACGGCCACTCCGGAAGCAACGGTTGAGCCTACGGAAACACCCACAACCCCTCCGGGCCCGCCCGTAACGGAAACACCTACGGGCACTCCGGAAGCAACGGTTGAACCTACCGAAACACCCACCGAGGCACCCAGTGAGGAGCCTACCGCAGAGCCCACGGAAGCACCCAGTCAGGAACCCACGGCGGAGCCTACCGAAGCACCTACGGTAGAGCCCAGTGAGGAACCCACGGCAGCTCCAACGGAAGCACCTACGGCAGAACCCACCGAGGCGCCCAGTGAAGTTCCTTCCGAGGCACCGAGTGCAGTTCCTACGGAAGCACCCAGTGAAGTTCCTTCCGAGGCTCCCAGCGTAGCACCTTCGGAAGTTCCCAGTGAAGTTCCTTCCGAGGCACCGAGTGCAGTTCCTACGGAAGCACCCAGTGTAGCACCGTCCGAGGCACCCAGCGTAGCACCTTCGGAGGAGCCTTCCACAGAGCCGTCAACCGAACCTTCCACGGAGCCCAGTGAGGAACCGTCCGAGGCACCTCCCATGTTTGAGATTAAATTCATGTGGAACCATCCCGCCGGTGATTACATGAACTTCAGTTCCGTACCGTTTGACAGAGCTCCGGGTGAGAAATTCACCATTCCGGACCCCAACGATCCGAACCAAGTTATATTCCCTCACTCATTCTTCTATGAGGGCTATGAGTTTATGGGATGGTCGACGAACAAGGAAGGCCCCGCCGATGAAAATTATGCACCCGGCAAGGAAATTGTGGTTAATGAAAGCTTAGAGCTTTTTGCCATCTGGAGAGAAATCGACCGTGATTTGGATTTGTATGAAAACCTCAAAGAGGGCGAAGAGCCGTATAAGTCTCATAAGGTTCCGGTTGAAGACGGATTCAAATACACATTGACGGAAGACGACATACCGCCCACAAGGCCCTACAATCCCGCCCCGTCCGAGGATCCCAACGCATCGGCAGATCCCAATGCATCTGCGGCTCCCGGCGGCACCAACGAGCGCTATCAGAAGTTCTTAGGTTGGGCAACAGAAAAGGGTAAGAATGGCAAAGATGTTGAATACAGAATAGGTGACTCCGTTGAGGTACCCAAGGAAGGTCTGTCACTCTACGCCATCTGGATCACCGACTACATCGGATTGGCCGTTGAGGATACATGGCAATGGGCGGACGATGAAATTGAGGCCAGAGTCAATGCCGGCGTTGAGGCTTTGAGTAAGTTTATCAATGAACGATATGCAGATCAATTTGATGATCCGGGTTACTTCGTTGACACTCCCTTTGAGGATGAGGTAAACCTGTTCATTGATTATGACGACCCCAACAACGAAAAAATGCATCAAGGCGAACGCACGGTTACGATAAAAATCAGTGCTAAAACCAAGTCCGACTCTGCAATGGGATTGGCAGAATTCGCAGTTCGCTATGCCATACTTTTGTCGGGTCCGGAACAGAGCATGGACGATCTCAAGGGCTTGATTAAGAGCATGATTAAGGATGTCCTCACCGGTATGGGCTTAACAGACTTTGCGGGTATGATGGATGACACGGCTCTTGATCAATTGGCAACCGAGCTTGCGGCCTATTATGGCGGCGGCTTCAAAGAGAATTGGCTCAATCTTGAGGACGGCAATTCCTGCATAACTCATATGAAAGCCACAACTGAAGCCACCGACACTACAGTTGCCGATGTGCCCGTTCCCGGCGTAACAAGGGATCACGTAAAGCAAGCACTGCTCCAAGTTCTCTATGCGCTCAAGGCGGATGCTGCTAAGTACACCACATGGACGAACAAGCTTGATTTAGAGGTTCCCATCGATGTGGAATTCACTCCCGACGAGTCTATAAAGCTTGATTATCAGATTGGCGACAAAGACAATAACACCAGCTACTTCCCGACCAAGTATAAGGTAAACTTCGTTGCAGACCTCCAGAGCGGCGATACCCTCAACGATGTCCAGAACTACTTGCAATACAAGTTCAATACAAAGAACAGCGAGAGCTATGTCAAAGTCATTTTGCCCGAAAAGGTAAAACAGGTATATAATGACAAGGTAGCTGAGGAACTCAAGCACTTGCTTGAGAATCCCGAGGTAAGCGGTATGCTCCAGGGTATTATTGATGCGAAAATGCAAGATGTTAATGCTCAGTTGAGAAGTGCAATAGAGGATTTGCAGAAGAGTTTCCCCGAACTTGAAGGTCATAACCTTGCAGGCGAGGTTGAGACAAGCTTAAGCAAGTGGATGGAGGATAACAACTTGACCGGCGGAGGCATTGCAAACAGCTTCATCTATGACCGTTTGACCGGCAAGAATCCTACAGCTGAGCCGCAAAACAATGGAGAGATTTCGACCTTGGTCAACGGTACCGTTGGCAATGTATTGCATATGTTCCTCAGTGATATGATTAATGCGATACCTGGTGAAAAGTATACTTATCCTCTAAATGTAGGAGTGCCAATGCCGCAGCTACCTGAAAGCTTAGAGTTGACATTACCATTTGATGCAAATAAGATAGCCAATGAGGCGATAAAGAACGCAACACCGGGAAAAATGGCAGAAGCAATTCAGAGTGCGATAGACGCTCTTACAGGCGAAAACGGCGCAATAACTAAATTGGATCAGACTGACGTTGAAAATATGTTAATAGATGCGGCAAAAGCTGCATTGGGAGACCCACTTAATCCGATGATTGAGGCTGCAATCAAAGGAAAAGCAGAGGATGCTACAAATGCTATTAAAGGAGCTGTAGATGAAAAAATTACGCCTGTTAGCGATTTAGTAGAGAAGCTTAAGACCTTTGAAGGAAGTCAAAATCCGGCTGTTTTGGCAGCGATAACGCACATTGAAGCGTATATCATTGCAAGAAGCGGTGGTAAAGATATTACTGCGGAAACCGAGCCTAAACTTATCTCTGCGATAGCCGACTATCTCTATGAGCAGGTTAAGGATTATTCCGATGTTGCCGGTGCCTTTGACAAGCTTACCAAAGATGACCCCGATGATTATACCGACGGTATCGATTATCTGTGGAACAAGAACTGGGGAACGCATGTTTATACTGTCCTCACAAAATACGGTGATGTTGTCAGTGACGCAATCGGCACAAGCACTTGGAACAGTATCGCGGATTATCTCACAAAGATCAAGAACACCCTTGGTGACGGTGCAATAGGCGGCACGGAAATCCCTCTGTGGAGCAATCTGCAAAATGTGACCGTTACGATCGACAATCAGAGCGACAATTCGGATACCAAGCTGTCATTTACTTTGACGCAACTTTCCGACGAATTGGATGGCGTCATTGCAGCCGTAAATGGTGCAGCCTTAGCAAGTGCAGTATTGGGTGCGAATCCGACCGATGAAAGTCTTAAGAGTGCATACAAGCAAGAATATGACAAAGTTGTAAAAGCGCTTGATGATCTCATAAAGAAATACGGTCTTGAGAATTTGAGCCTTGATTCCTTCGCAGACAAGTCCAATCAGGAGACCGGCGGTGTATTCATCACAGCCGAGTATGAAGGTCACATATTAAGCTTTTACTTAGTTCTTGATAGGGCATGGCCTCACACTCCCAGTGATGGCACTCCCGCGGCCGTATACGGACTCCCGGTTCCGGGGGCGGCGGAATAACATGGGTTTTGGGGAATAAATCCCTCCTATGAAAATAACGGTGGGGCCGGGGGCCTAAGCCCTCGGCCTTGCCGATATAAACCTGTTAACAAAAAAATGTACATATCATAAAAAAAGAATATAATAAAGAAAAAGGAGAGAAATTATGCGAAACGAAAACAGCGCGGCGCAGCGCACCGGGCCGATAGAATTTTTCCTGAACACGGTTCTTCATATCCTCCCCATCCTCTGCGCCGTAGTAATAGCCATAGCAGCCCTATCGACAACCCCCGCCTTCGCCGAAGGCTCCGCCGATATGCACGCCACGGCAGATATGAATTACGAAGATGTGAATGGTCATCCGCCCACTGGCAGTCCTGCGATTCAGTACTACACTCTTGAAACGGCGCCTGTAAATGTAATGGGCTCATCAACCCAGCAGCAGAGATTTAAATTCTACGCCAATGCGGGTGAGACCGTGTTTATAGGCACAAGCGACATAGGCCATAGTGGTGGTGGTAAGTTGGAGAATAGCGATGTTGTGATAACTCCTCCCGATGGAAGTCTAATGTATATTGATTTGACCGATGAGACCGGTGGAAAGATAATTGGCGAGACCGACCCACCAAAAGGTCCGAATGGAGTCTATATGCCGAAGTATGAAGGCGAAGACGGAAAAAATCGTATCGCTACCGGCTATGAAGATGCTCCTGTTGCTGGTGGTTATGATGCGTATAGGATTGATATCGAAACTCCCGGAGTGTATATCGTTGATTTCAAATCTTCGAAGTCAAATGATCCTGTTGATAAAGGAGATGACAACTCATTTAACGATGTTGCACAATGGGATATTACCGTTGCGAAAAAAGACGGAGAGAGTTACAAAGCAATCAGCGGCCGTGTATGGATAGATGCTCTTGTGCAAGGAGCTTTAAACAACTATTACACCTATTTCTTCTGTACCACTCGCGACGGTTATATCTATAAGTATGGTACCAATAGTTTGATAGGAGGATATTTTGCCCTTGCTTCAAACTCTCGCGGACTTATCAAAAATTCCGATAATTCCTCTTTCTATCACTCGGTCCATGAGCCATTCCAGAATACAGCAAATAACCTTACTAATTTTGTCGACAAAAACGGAAATGATGCCGGCATCTCTATGGAGAATCCGGACAATGATACGACCGATCTTGATGCACCCAACCATATGTTCCTGAACTATCCCGCCGCAGATTTGCCGCAGGATATACTGCTGCCAAACGCCAAGGCCGTGGGAAGTGTGACGGGCCTTCATTTTGACGGAAGAACCGGAGAAACGTCAAATGACGGTGATGATACCAAAAATACTACAGCTTATGTAGGCGCAGGCGGATATTTCAATATCAAAACCCAAGATGCTTCCTCATATCGCATAGTAATCGATATGAGCAATATGTATGCAAAGGATTACCATGGAAGAGATAATAAGGAATGCGGTGAAACCGGCGAAGGTCATGATGATGAAATATGCTTAGGAGATGGCAACTTTATCTTCAAAGATGTAAAAACAGGTAAATGGTATGAAATAGATCAGAAGGAGGGAGGATCCGCTCACGGTGATAGTGAGATAAAAGAAATACCCGAAGCCAGTTATGGTGAATATGGTATAACAGGTGGAGAAAAACCATTTAGTTATATCGGACAAGACTTCGGTGAATACAGATCCTGCGGTCAGATTTTGCTTGGCAATGCCGCTACCGGTTCGGACCGTGTTTATTGGAACGGCAGAGACCAATGGGGCAGAAGTTTGCCTGCGGGAAGTTACTTTGGCAATAACGCCGATTCTCCCGGCAGAGTTTATGCCCAGGCAAAAGCCGGCGAAATTCATTTCCCCATATCCGATCCCGATACTAAAATGGCTTACGGCACGTCACTTATTTTACTAAATCCTCCGGCATCGTTGCCTGGCAAGGATAGCAAAGAGGCTCTTTCAAAGATTTATTATAATGACCAAGAAAAGAGCATTCTCTTGTCCCAAAAAAAGGTATTTAATACGGATACTTCCAACAAAATAAACGGATATACACAATGGTATTTCAACCTTCCGCATTTTTCCAGTGAAAGTGATACATTTAAAAATGTAAGTGATGAAGGTGCTTACGGTAAGAACGATTATCCCGATGTGATATGGTATCCGTCTGAAAAGCCCGCAGGCAAATCGTTTGACGAAAACTTTATCAACAAAGCAATTGAAGGTGAGGCGTCATATAATGATGTCGGCGGTCTGACAAAGAATGCCGCTAAATTTGAATCCAATGGTGCCGATCACGGAATTGTGGATCTTTGGACGCATATTGTTTCCCCGGTTGAATTTGACATTGAGGGACAGGTTACCCTTAAAAACGCACCGGAGCATAAAATTATAACGGGTTTTGTATTTATGGATGAGCCGGGAGCAGCTAACGGTCAAGGTTTTTATTCCTTGAAAAATAACGATGTTGCCCTTGCCGGTGCGACAATTACCGCATATAAAGGTAGTGATACAAGCGGAGAAGAGTTCTATACTACAACAAGCAATTCGGATGGTGTATACAGTGTGCCCATCGACACATCAAATTACAATGGTAATATTACCATAAAAGTTCAAATGGTTGATGAGTATATGAAGGATAATAGTGTGGAACCTCCCCAAAAGCTTGACGGTATGAGTCTGTATAATGTTACAACGGTTCCGCAAGACAAAAATTCAGCGGGCAGTAGTAAGAAGAGTCAGACCTACAGCGAGTTGCCAAGTATAAGTATACAAACCGTAAATTTGGCCGAAAAAAATCAGCGTATAATTGAAGTCGAAGATGTTGGCTATATGAACGAATGGGTCAAAAAAGCAATTCGGATACAAAAGACATGGTATCCTCAAGAGCAGTATGACCCAACCCTTTCCTCAAAATTTAACGTAGTGGGAACTATAGATAATGATGGTGAGCCCCTTGAAGTTTACAGACGTAATGGTGTGGTTCCGTCACTTTCTCAAGGTGAAGTTGTTGACCTTCAAGATTTGCCGGGAACAACATATCGAATTAAAGGCGATAACGAAAGTGATGGCAAAATATATGGGGAAGACATAATTCCCGCAAGCGATGATGTAACGATCAACTATAAGGTAACCGAAGTTATTGACCAGACAGAAGTTGAACCTAAAGAAGAGGTTGCTGATGACCCGACAACTGCTTGGGAAGGTTATATGAAAGATAACTCAACTGTTTCGACTTTACTCATGAAGAAGGAAAATTATCAAACTGCTGATGGCAAGACAGTTGATTTATGGCTTTTCAGTAATCGTATCTACCCGTCCGACCTTGAAGTCACCGTTTGGGACGATGCAAATCGCGATGGAAAATACGATCCTGAAGAAACCCCGATGCCAAGTGCAAGAGTTCGTGTTGAAAAATTTACTGTATCGACAGATACGAATGATTTGACCGGCTCAACTCAGGGAAGTCTTGGATATAAAAAGGAACCTGGTGGCACGGGGCAAACAGAGTTTTTGGCAAATGATCAGTCCTTACCTGCCGATGCAGATGGAAAGGTAAAGCTATATGGTTTAAATGCCGGAAAATATCGTATAACGGTTTTACCTCCGGAGGAAGAGGATTCCGAAACAGATGTGAATGCGAAGCATACGATATCCTCGTGGAATCATAACAATGATGTATACAGCAAGTTAAAAACCGAGGGCCAAGAGAGTCAATTCGATCAAACTGCTAAGGCAAAAGGATATTCCAAAGGAAGAGAAATTACCATCATAATCAAAATAGGGAACAATACGGAAAATTTTGTTCGCGCCGGTTATGCGCCTCCGGGCTCCAAAAACGGCGGAATTGAAATCAGCAAATCTGTAGTGCTCGATCAGGAGACCTCTCCTGAGATGCAAGGTTTTATCATAAGCGGAAATGGTAATGGAACGAATGGGCCGGTAGAGGCTCCCAAGTTTAATTTTGAACTGATGCTTGAACAGCCTCCGATTGTCAAAGATTCCGATACGGAAAACGGACCCGTAAGTGTCGATGCACCTATATTCAATGCAGTTGAAAATCAGTACGATGGAAGTACCAAACTGGAATTTAAGAAGACTGAATTCGAAGATAAAGAAGTATGGGATGCTACATTCAGTCTCACTGCGGGCAGCAAGATATTTATTCCGAATGTTCAGCCGAATATCAGTTATAAGATATTTGAGTATGTTAATGGAAATGACCCGGATATTGATCCGTTGAATAGACCGAATGGTTCGTTGACCGATCCCAATGCAACACCGATGCCGAAAGGATTCTCGATTAAGAATCAAATAGGCAGCGGCAGAATCCAAGAAGGACAAGTGCCCGGCACAGGCGGAGACCTTACGATTAACTATATCAACTCCTATAATCCCGAACCTATAACCGGTTATGCGGAAACAGCACCCGAAACTGCAACCGGTGAAACATATGACTTCAAAATAAAACCGCAGGTGAAACTCATTGCAGATGGCCGTGAGCCTCAATCAACCGATACATTCAAGCTCTTGCTTGAGCCGGTAGGAGAAGCGCCCGAATTTAAACTGGAGGGCGGCAACACATATGACGGTCTTGTTGTAAATAGCGATAATATCGGATACAATGGGAATGATGCTACTACTCCGTTAAGTTTTGGAAGTAATGTATCCGCTACCTTTGACAAAGCCGGCACATACAACTACACCCTCCGTCAGGCTTTGCCGTTCAAGGATGGTATAGATGCTATCCCGGGCGTAAGCTATGATCCGACTGTATATACCCTTACGGTAACGGTTGAACATCAGTATGCACAGTTGGCCATAACAAGCGCAAAATGGAGTTCGACAAATGGCGAATTTAAAGATGGCAATCCGTTAGTATTCACCAACACATACGACAGCAATGTAAATGTTCCCATATTGGGCACTCAGATTGTGGAATCCGAGATTGACGGAATTTCTGCCGATAGTTTCGACCGACAGTTTACATACAGTATCACTTATGACGGAGTTAAAAACGTAGGGACCGATGATGATTATGTCAAACCCGGCGAACAGGTTTATCCCGGTGAATTGACTCAGGATAACAATACCGTAGGGAATAACAACAGCAATATAGACTTTGGCAATATTACCTTCACCCCCGAGATGGCGGGCGAGAGCAAGGATGAGCCGAAGATTTATAAGTACACCATCGAGCAAACCAAACAACCTATCGGCGTCGGCGAACCCAAATTGAATCCCATAGAGGTTTATATAGCCGTATATAAAGAAACGGTGAACGAAAACGGCACGATTAAAGAGGTAGTTGCATACAACTTCCGCGATGAAAATGGTATATCATTAACCGGCAGTGGCGGATTCACTTTCATCAACACCTATTCGGCAGAGCTTAAAACGACTTTGAGTGAATTAGGCGTTACACTTAAGACCACCGTAGAGGGAAACCGCACACCTATCATCCATAATGGCGATAAATTCCGATTTGTTTTAACCGGAAATGACTCCGAATCCGTCAAAGCTTTGGGCGACAAAGAAGTTGTGTTCACATATGATGCCACGGAAGATCAAACCGATGCGGTTGATGTTGATATTTCGCAAGATATCCTAACATTCACCAATACCGGTGAGTACAGCTTCACTCTCAGGGAGGTTGATCCCAACACCGAGAGCGATGCAGGATTTGAACCAATACCGGGCATGACTTACGACAACGATTTGGATGTTATTACGGTTGTAGTTACCGCCCCCCCGACACCGGATGGAACTCTTAAAGCGGAGTTGCAGCAGAAAATAACCGCAATAGCCACGGAAGATAAGAATCAAGTCACCTTTGTGAACACCTTTGACAAAGATATCCAGGGCATAGCCGTGGAAGGCGTCAAGGTTGTAAAGAGTGAGCTGGCCGATATAACGGCAAGTGACTTTGTGGATAAATTCAGTTTCACCCTTGAACCTGCCGGAAGCAAAACTGTCGGAGATGCAGAGTTTGGAGATGTAAACGGCCCCGAACCGGATAAAAACGCAGTTCCCAACGACAGGGGTTCGGGTTCCGTATTCGCATTCCCGCTCACATTCAAAGCCGAACAAGCGGGCAAGACCGAAGACAGTGCTATAATTTACCGCTACCTTGTAACCGAAGATGCGACAAACGAGCCCGGAATCACCTACGATTCCAATGAAAGCCAGTATATCTATGTAAAGGTATACCTTGCCGTATACGAAGATGCGGAATATGTAATGGCTGTCCGTTGCGACGCAAACGGCAATACCGATGCCGTAAATGGCGAGCCGCCTTATGATGAGGTTGCTTTCACCAACTACTATAAGCCCGAGGGTTTGATTGCCAATCCCTATCTCAAGTATGATGTTGAGTCAACGGGCGGACATTGGGAGCAGCCGATAGAACTGAATGAGGAGGATAATACATTCAGTTGTGACAAGTTGAACCACAGCCACAAGCCCGGCGACACCATCTATCTGCCGGAGGTTGACCTGTCAAGATGGGCAAAGAAAGATGGCTGCGTCCTGGTGGGCTGGAGCGTCGTTCCGAGACCCGAACTGCTTACCGAACCGGTTAAAACACTCGCAACGGAAGAAGAGTATCTGGCGCCGGGATTCATTGCCATGTCGGATGAAAAAATCGAGACCGTCTATGCCGTATGGGGCATTGACGAAAACGGCAACGGCCAGGCGGATTACTCCGAGCCTCGGTTCACCCATATGTATCACGACAACGCCACCTTGGGAGGCACCGTGCCCGTATCCTCCTATGAGTATACCTATGGCACACTGCCCGCGGATGTTGAAGTAATGATACCGAGCGGCATTGATTTTGCCCCGGGACATGAAACCATGCAAATGGATGTAACCGATGAAAACTTCGATGTCAGACACTATGTCCAAGTGGGCTGGAGCGCAGAGCCTCATCCCGCCGCCACAAGTGCGGATGAAGCGAATAGCTGGCAGATTCCGTTGGATGGCACCACGCGTAATATCTCAAGCGTAATGGATCTTTCCGCCTATGTAATCTGGGCAGAAGACAGTGACCAAGACGGAACGCCGGATTATTCGGCCCCGCCTGCACAACCTGCGGAATAAGCTAATCCAAAGCCGACCGGGCCCTCAAAGCCCGGCCGGCTTTCTCTTTGCCGATTTAAAATAAAATCACAAAAAAACAGTTGAAAACCGAGGGGATATGTGATAAAATGGTCTTCGGAGAGATATAAATTTATCAAAAAGGGGGATTTCATATGGATTCAAAGGAAATCAATGAGCTGAAGCTCCACGCCGCCCATGTGAGAAAGATGGCATTGGAAGCCGTTCATTCGGCGGGTGCGGGCCATCCGGGCGGTTCTCTTTCCGTGGCCGACATTCTCACATATCTGTACTTCAAAGAGCTGAATGTGGACCCGAAGGATGCGAAAAACCCGGACAGAGACAGGTTTGTGCTGTCAAAGGGCCATTGCTCCCCTGCCCTCTACGGAGTTTTGGCAGAGGCGGGATTTATACCCAAAGAAGATATCAAGGGCTTCAGGAGCATTGACAGTTATCTTCAGGGCCATCCCGATATGAAAAAGGTGAACGGCGTGGATATGTCCACGGGCTCTTTGGGCCAGGGAATCAGCGCCGCAAACGGAATGGCTTTGGCGGGAAAGCTGGACGGCAGGAGCTATAGGGTTTATGCCGCCATGGGCGACGGCGAAATCGAAGAAGGCGAGGTATGGGAGGCCGCCATGTTTGCCGCCCACTATAAGCTTGACAACCTGACCGCATTCCTGGACTACAACGGCCTTCAAATCGACGGCGACATCACCAAAGTTATGAACTCGACGCCCATCGACAAGAAATTCGAGGCGTTCAATTGGCACGTCATTCGAATCGACGCCCATGATTTCAATCAAATCGAGGCGGCGGTGAATGAGGCAAAGGCCACCAAGGGCTGCCCCACTTTGGTTTTGGCAAAATCCACCAAGGGCAAGGGTGTGTCCTTTATGGAAGGTCAGGCGGCATGGCACGGCACCGCTCCCAACGACGAGCAGTATGAGCAGGCCATATCCGAGCTTGACGCATATATCGATTCTATCGGAGGTGACACAAAATGAAGTATAAATTAGGAGAAAGCATCGCAACCCGCCAGGCCTACGGAGAGGCACTGGTGGAATACGGCAGCGACCCGAGAATCGTCGTTATGGATGCGGACCTTTCCAAATCCACCAAAACCGACGGCTTCAAGGCCGCCTATCCGGAGAGGTTCATCAACACCGGCATTGCGGAAGGCAATATGATGGCCACCGCGGCGGGAATTTCCACCTGCGGCAAAATCGTTTTCGCCAGCTCCTTTGCCATGTTTGCGGCAGGCAGAGCTTTTGAGCAAATCAGAAACTCCATCGGCTATCCTCACCTGAATGTGAAAATCGGAGCCACCCATGCGGGCATCTCCGTGGGCGAGGACGGCGCCTCCCACCAGTGCCTGGAGGATATAGGCCTTATGCGCACAATCCCGGGCATGGTCATCCTGAACCCGGCAGATGCGGTGGAATCCAACTTGGCCGTGAAGGCGGCTATTGACTATGACGGCCCCGTGTATTTGAGATTCGGCAGATTGCCCGTTCCCACCATCTTCGACGAGAGCTATAAGTTCGAAATCGGCAAGGGTGTGGAGCTCAGCGAGGGCACCGACGTCACCCTGATAGGCACGGGACTTTTGGTTCCCGCCTGCTCCGAAGCCGCGGAGATTTTGAAGGGCGAGGGCATCAGCGCCGCCGTTGTGAATATGGCCACCATCAAGCCCATCGACAAAGACATAATCATCAAGGCCGCCCAAAAGACCGGCGCCATTGTCACCGCGGAGGAGCACAATATCATCGGCGGTTTGGGCAGCGCCGTGGCGGAAGTCTTGGTTGAAAACGCCCCCGTTCCCATGCAGCGGGTGGGCACCCGCGACGTCTTTGGACGCTCCGGAAAGCCCTATCCCCTCCTGGAGATGTACGGTTTGGACGCCAAAACAATCGCAGAAAAAGCCAAAGCTGCCATTGCAATGAAGGCGAAATAATGCACCGAATCGGAGCCCGGCCCAAGAGGCGGGCTCCTTTTTCTTGCCCCGAATCCGCCCGCAGCCTTGATTTAGGCCCTTTTGACGGGTTTGAGGATTTGGGCGGATATCCCCTTTTTCGATTTCGGAAAATCCTTGTGCGAGATACACAAAATTCACCGCCTCGGGGCGGGTATTTTTTATGCATAATATACTTGAAATGAGGGCGGTTTTGGGATATAATGTATCATAATTGGGTTTTTGTATGCTCAAAAAAATCGAAGAGGGCAGCGGGAGGATTGAACCGGTGAATTCGCTCAGGAAAATTTTGGCGGTGTGGCTTGCCAAGGCGGCGGCCGTGGCGGGAAGGCTTATCGGAAAAAAGTCGTCTGCCACTCCCGGAGTGCTGGCTCTCAAGATTTGCCCGAACCTTATCGGCCTTTTGGCGGAGAATGTGGAGAAGGGGGTTGTGGTCACCTGCGGCACCAACGGAAAGACCACCACGAACAATCTGCTGAATTCCTCACTGAAGAAATACGGATATACCACCGTTTGCAACACATTGGGCGCCAATATGATAGGGGGAATAGCCACCGCCTTTGCCCTGTCCTGCGATATTTTCGGCAGGCTCAAGGCGGACTATGCGGTTTTGGAGGTGGATGAGGCCTCCGCGCGGCGGGTGTTCAAATACATAAAGCCCGACTATATGATAATCACCAACCTGTTTCGGGACCAGCTTGACCGATACGGAGAGATTGACATCACTTTGGACCTGCTGACCGAGGCCATTGATATGGCGGAGGGAGTCAAACTGATACTCAACGGCGACGACCCTTTGACCGCCTCTTTCGGAGAGGGACGGGATGCGGTGTATTTCGGAATTTCCGAGCAGGTGCTCCCGGAGACCAACGAGACCAAAGAGGGCAGATTTTGCCTGAAATGCGGCGCCGAGCAGGAGTACAACTACTTCCACTACAGCCAGTTGGGGGACTACTATTGCCCCAACTGCGGCAACAGGCGGCCGCCCATAGACTATGCCGCCACGGAGGTTGACCTGTCCGAATCCATGAAGTTTCGGGTGGGGGATAAGAAAATCGATGTGAACTATCGGGGTTTCTATAACATATATAACATTTTGGCGGTGTATGCCGCGCTCAATACCATGGGAATCGGGACGGACAACTTCAACGACATTTTGTCCGACTATAAACCCCAAATCGGAAGGATGGAGCTCATCCCCATCGGGGGCAAACCCTTCATTTTGAACCTTGCCAAAAACCCGGCGGGCTTCAATCAGGCGATTCAGACGGTCATATTGGACAAGAGGCCCAAGGATGTGATTGTGGCCATAAACGATTTGGCCAACGACGGACGGGACGTGTCCTGGCTGTGGGATGTGGACTTTGACAAGCTCGGGGATGCCAATCTCGGGCTCCTCATAACAACGGGAATACGGCGGTATGATATGGAGCTTCGGTTCAAATATGCCGATATGAAGATTGATTTGAACACGGATAATCTGAAAGAGGCCCTGGAGAAATGCCTGAACAACCGAGAGAGCCGTGTGTGCTATGTGTTGGTGAATTACACGGTTCTGTATTCCGCCCAAAGCACCATGCTTGAATACCAAAAAGAGGCGGAGGAGAGCCCGAAAAAATCCGAGGAAACAAACAAGGGGGAGGCAGGCTGAGGAATGGCGAAGTATGAGATTAACATAGTGCACCTGTTCCCCGACTTGCTCAACCTTTACGGAGACCGGGGCAATATAGCCTGTATGGAAAAGCGCCTGACTTGGCGGGGAATCGAGGCCCATGTGAGAACCTGCACCAACAGAGACAGCAGCATTGACTTATCCGGAGCGGATATTATCTTCGTGGGCGGCGGCTCCGACCGAGAGCAGGAGATTGTTTGCGGCCTGCTCCTTGAGAAAAAAGAGGAGCTTTCGGCCTATGCGGAAAGCGGCGGCGTTTTGGTGGCGGTCTGCGGCGGATATCAGCTTCTCGGGAAATACTACAAAACCGCCGACACGAAAATCGAGGGATTGGGAATTCTGGATCTGTACACCGATTCGGGAGATACCCGCCTTATTGGCAATGTGGTCCTCAAGTGCGACGGGTTTGGTATGCCTGTGGTGGGCTTTGAAAACCATGCGGGAAGGACCTATTTGGGAAGCGGAGTGAAACCCTTGGGAAAGGTCCTGTACGGCAACGGCAACAACGGAACCGACGGATATGAGGGTGCGGTGTATAAAAACGTCATCGCCACATATCTTCACGGGCCCCTTTTGCCCAAGAACCCGCAGCTTTGCGACAATATTTTGGAGCGGGCCCTGAGACGGAAATACCCGAATTTCGAAGGCACGGGCCCCTTGGATGACGAAACGGAGAGAACTGCCAACGGATTCATTGCGGAGAAATACGGGGGAAAATCCCCAAAGGTTCGCCGATGATGCCGACGGCCCGAAGAACGGCCCGGGTTTGACGGAAGTTTTTAATAGAATGTTAATCTCAGCTTAACATTTCCGTGATGAAAGTGCGGAAATAATATGATAAAATGGAAACGTGTATGTTTGGGTATGTGAAGGGATACTGCCCCATACGGGAGGACAACGGATGAGTTTTTTTGGAAAATTGTTTTCCGACAAGGACAAGAAAAAGGAAAACAATGAGTCGGAATATCTCGATCGGGTATATGAAAGCCTAAGCGACGGGTTCGATCCGGACCCGGACAGGATTTTGGACGAAAACAGCCCGAAAGACCCCACATGGGCATATGACGAAATCGAGGCGGTTGAGCCCGAGGCGCCTGTTTCGGATTCGGATGAGCCTTTGGAGCCGATTTTGGATTCGGATGAGGCCGAGGAGCCGATTTCGGATTCGGATGAGGCCGAGGAGCCGATTTCGGATACTTTTGAAGAGGAGGCCGAGTTCGCCGATTTTGTGGATGTGGCGGAAGAGCCGGAGGATGTGGATTTGGACACCGTCCGGGAAGAGCCGCCCGAGGAGAGCGTATCTTTCGATACCGAGCCGATTGACCTTGCGGAAGAGGATCGGGAAGGCGAAGACCTTATTGACGGTCCCAAGGAGGCCCCGCCTCGGGAAGAGGCGGCGGAGGAAGATGTCTTTGCCTATGATATTCCGGTGGAAGAAGAGGATATCCGAGATGAAGCCGAGGAGAGTTCCGTCGGCGATTTTGACTTGTCCGAAATTATCCCCGAAGTTGTCGAAGAAGAGCCCGAAGAAGCCGAAGCCCTCGATGAGGACGGGGATGTTGCGGGCGATGAATATGAGACCGAGGATTTGGAGAATTTGGAGGATACCAAGGGCGACACCGATGAGATGGATGCGGAAGAGCTCCTAAATGCCATGCGGGACGCCGACAGCTATATGGAGGGTGTCTCTGCGGCGGCGTATCCCGAAGAGGATTCGGCCTATGCCCTTTTGAATGATGACATCGACAGAGACACCATATATACCGCCTATGCTCCGAAGAGTATGAGGCCGAAGGTGACCGAAACCTCCTATTACGATTTGGACGAGATGGGAGAGCTGGAAGAGGAAGAGGCGGAGCCAAAAAAGGCGGGCAGGTTTAAGGCCTTTGTGACCAAAAAGAAGAAGTGGATTATCGGTGCGGGGGTTGCCGCAGCCGTTGTGTTGCTGACGGTGGGTGTACTGTTTTTTGCACGGCTTCGGATGAATCCCCTTATGGGCTACACCGAGATATATGTTTCAAAGGGAAATATCATAAAGACCATGGAAGCGGGGGGCAATGTGGAGCCCAACGCCAAATACAACATAATCCCTCCGGTGGGGGGCACGATAACCGAGTCGCCTCTCAATGCGGGAGATGCGGTTCTTGCGGGAGAGCTTGTATATAAAATAGACGACACAAACGCCCAGATTGCGGTTCAGCAGGCCCAAAATGCGGTCAGCAGAGCCCAACAGGCGACCGTGACCGACACTTCATCTTCGGGACGGGTCAATATATACGCCAACTCCTCGGGCACCGTAAGCGGACTTTCCATATCCCCGGGCAGCCGCATAAGCGGAGGCCAGATTGCCACCATAACCCAGGCCAACGGCACGGAGATTGGGCTTATTCCCTCCGTCACGGGAACCGTCGAAAGAGTGAATGTGAGCAACGGGTCCACGGTAAGTTCGGGCCAGGTGGTTGCCGTGGTGGCAAGCGACGGCGGCTACGGTTCGTCATCCGATTCAAGCACTCGGGAAAATGACATAACCGCCGCGGATTTGGCTCTTGAGCAGGCCCAAAAAGATTTGGAAAAATACAAGATAGCGGCGCCCATCGACGGCACGATTTTGGTCAAGAACGCCAAAGTGGGGGACAGCGTTGTGGAAGGACAGACCGACACCCCCATGATGGTCATTGCGGATATGAGCAAAATGAAGCTCAAAATCGATGTGGACGAGTTGGACATTTGGAATATAGAAGTGGGTCAGACTGTTGTTATCACGGTGGGGGCCATCCCCGGGGAGACTTTCAGCGGCGAGATTACCAACATAGCCGGTGAAGGCGAAAAGAAGGGGGACGGCGTCACGGCCTATGCTGTTGAGATAACCGTAAACGACCCGGGCAAAATCAAGTCGGGTATGAATGTTGACGCGAAGATAATCATCGATTCCGCCATCAATGTGCTGTCTCTGCCCGAAGAGGCCCTCTATGAGTCCGACGGGGAGAATGCCCTTGTCATCACGGACGGCGGCTCGGAAGAGAATGTGGTGGATTCCGCGGAATATCCCGACATCACCGTCCCGGAGGGATTCAGACTTGTCAAAATAAAATACGGTGTAAACGACGGTGACAATGTGGAGATACTTTCGGGCCTCAATGTGGGAGACGGAGTGCTCTACAAAGCGGCGGAGGATGAGACGGGTAATTCCGATTCGGATAAAAAGGACAGCCCCGGCAAGACGGAACAAAATCCCGGATCGGAAGGAAGTTCGGAAGCGGAGAATTCCGAAGCGACCCCCGAGGAAAATTCCGAAAATATCGAGTCAACCGGCAGGGCAGCCACCGATATTACGGATATTTAGTTTTGATTTAAAACTTACGGAGAATGCTCATGGATATATCTGACGGTGCAAAAGGCGGGTTTCGGGAGCGGATGAAAAGGGTGGCGAGAACCCTGCTCATGTCCGCTCGGGACGGCCTTAGGCGGATACAATCGAATAAGACCCAAGCGGTCTTCACGGCAGCTGCTTTTGCGGCTGCGGTTTTTGCCGTTTCGGTTATCGGGCTTGTGATGAACTCATCCTTTTTGACCGAGGCCTATTCCCAAAACCCCTTGGGCGCCCAAAGCGTCACCCTTCGGGTGGAGGGAGAGCGCACGGGGATTGACTCGGAAAGTGTGAAAGCTTTTGCCGAGAAAAATCCGAATCTGTTTGAGGCCCTTGTCCCCTACGGCACGGCGGAGAATGTTGAGCTTCGGGGAATTTCGGGCAAGGCCGCATCGGGAACCGCCATTGTGACCGACGATTTGTTTTTTGAATACGGAGCGGTGAAAGTCACGGAGGGAAAGAGTTTCAGCAAAGAGGACTCGGACGGAGAATATGCGTTGGTGTCCGAGGATTTGTGCGGCGGCCTCTTCGGAGAGGCGGAGCCTGTGGGACAGACACTCAAAGTGAATAACCGCACATATAAGGTTTCGGGAGTTTTCACGGGAAAATACGGCTGCGACCTCGGAAGCAGGGTTATCCTCCCCGCGGGAAATGCTCGGATGGTCCTCGGCTCTTCCGACCCGGGCGCCTATGTTTTTATGGCCAAAGGTGATGTAGGCGAAGCGAAAGCCGCAGTCGAAGCTTTCGGAGCCTCGACCCTGAGCAAAACATCCGAAGGCAGCTTTAAAGTAGATACGGGAAGCTCCTCCGAAGGATTCGGCATCGGCCTCCTTGTGATTTTGGGGCTTATGCTTATCATTTGCGGGTTTATTTTGATAATGCTTTTGCTGTTCCCCGCCCGCAAAACCGCGGATTTCACCGCAGGCTTCGAGGGAGCGTATAAGTGGGTTTATATAATCCTCCGAGGAGCGGTGCCCGCCTTTGTCCTGTCTTTGACGGGGGCCCTTGCGGGAGGCGGATTGGGCGTCGCCGCTGCGGCTTTATATGTAAGGCTTAGGGGCTTGGGATTTTTTATGTCCCCGACGCCTCTGCTGGTGCCTCTTATCTCGGCGGTTTTGTTTGCCGTGATTGCGGCTGTCTCCGCCGAGACGGTTCGGAGATTGGGCGGTGGAAAAGATGCCTGATTTAAAGACCGGAGCCCCGGGGAATACCCTTGATTCCTTGGGCGGAGGCGGAAAAAAGATAAGGTTTTTCGAAATAATAAAGCCGGGGCTGTTTGCAACGCTCTTTGTTTGGTGTGTTGTTTTGGCAGCCGGGGCTTTTTTGTTGTCCCGTCGGTTTTACGGCGGTTCGGACGGAGGTGCGGATTCCCTTGTCCTGCCCGTTCTTTCGGCTCTCGGAGTCGTTTTGATTTTCGCGGCCTGTGTGCTGTGCTATGTGATACACGCCCTAAGGTCCGTGATTCGGGCAGAGAGCGAAATAATGGAAAAAGTGATGGGCGGCGCCATGGTCACCGTGGACGACGAATTTTTCACCATAAAGAAATGCACCGACAAATTCTATAAAATTTTGGACTATGAACCCGGGCAAATCATAGCCCGATATAGGCGGGAGTTCTGCAGAATGCTGTCCGGAGACGAATCCCGTCGGGAGTTTGACAGGCTCCGAAGCCAAATCCGCAAGAGGGGCAGTGGCAGCGCCAAATGCAAAGTCATACGTGGCGACGGCAGCGAGATGTGGATTTCCTGCCATAGCTTTCTTGCGGAAAACCGAGGCGGCGAGTCGGTGATATACACGGTGATTTCCGATATTTCCGAGGAGATGGACCTGAGGCGGCAGTATGCCCTGTCCGAGGCGAGAAACAAAATCGTGTTCGAAAACATAAACAGCGGCATTTTCGAATGGAACATCATGGAGGGCACATTGGAGTTTTCGGATGTGCTCAGGCAGAGAATTTTCGGTTTGGATACGGAGGGCGGCATCTCGGATCGGGTTGTTCGGGAATATATCGCCGAGGAGGACTACAGACAGCTCCTTGAGAAAATCGACTCGGTGAAAGAGGGGAATTCCGACAAGATTGCCATGACCCTCGGCCTCAGAAATTCGGACGGCACGGTCACCCATTCGGATATGAGCCTCATAGCCATAAGGGACCATAACAATGTGGCGGTGCGAATGGTGGGAATCCTAATCGATGTGGAGGAGAGACACAGGAGAGAGGAAGAGCTCAGAAGCAGGGCGAGCATTGATGCCCTAACGGGCCTCTGCAACCGAGGCGCCACCCAGAATTTGATTGTAAACACCCTAAGCCTTCGGGGCAATCAGGAGCACGCAATCATCCTGTGCGATGTGGACAACTTCAAATCCGTAAATGACACCTTCGGTCACGGAACGGGGGATGAAGCCTTGAAAATGATAGCCGCCCTTTTGTCGGAGACCTTTTCTCGGGGAAGCGTTGTGGGCCGAGTGGGCGGAGACGAGTTTATGGTGATGTGCCGCAATATCGGCGGCGATTACCGCAGGCTCGAAATGCTCCTTGGGGAGCTCAATCGAAACCATCCCGCCATAACGGAGGGGGGCGTTCGCAGGGACTTGACCCTCAGCGTGGGAGTTGCCCTCTACCCAAGGGATGCGGAGACCTATGAGGGGCTCTATAAATGCGCCGATATGGCCCTCTACCAAGCCAAAGGGGAGGGCAAGGCGAGGTATGTGATATACAGAGGAAAAGATAACAAAAACTCCAAAGACAAGACCGAATGATTTAATCGAAAGGCGAAATTATGAAATACTTTAACCCCGTCCGTAGGGGATTTTATCCGGACCCGTCCGTTGTTCGCGCGGGAGAGGACTTCTATATGGTCAACTCCTCATTCCAATATTTTCCCGCAATTCCCGTTTCCCACTCAAGGGATTTGGTCCGGTGGGAGACGGTAGGCTATGCCATATCAAACCCCGAATATCTTGATTTGAGTGACATTTGGGACTCACGGGGGATTTGGGCACCCGATATATTCTATGACGAAAAAGAGGGAAAATTCTATGTCATTGCCACTTTTCGGCGAAACGATTGGGAAAGACCCGCAAGGGTGCAGCTCCTTATGAGCTCAAAGCGGCCCGAGGGACCCTATTCGAGGCCGATTGTATTGGATTCGGACAATATCGACCCCTCTCTTTTCTTTGATGAGGACGGGAAAAAGTATATGATTATCGCCAAAGGCGCCAATGCCTATGAGCTTGACGAAAAATGCGAGAAAATAATAAGAGGTCCCCGAACAGTATGGGCGGGAACCGGAGAGCGCTGTTCCGAAGGCCCCCACGTGATGAAGCACGGAGGGTACTACTATGCCATTGTGGCGGAGGGAGGCACGGGCTACGGCCACGGTATCAATGTGGCCCGCTCAAAGGAGCTGTTCGGGGAATATGAACTTTGCCCCTATAACCCGGTTATGCGTCAAAAGGATAGGGAGAAGTCCATACAGCGAACAGGCCACGGCAAATTGGTGGAGGACCAAAAGGGCAACTGGTGGGCCCTGTATCTGTGCGGCAGACGGAATATGGGGGATTATACAACCCTCGGACGGGAGACCGCCTTGGATCCGGTTACCTGGACCGAGGACGGCTGGTTTTTGATAAACGGCGGAAAGGGCCCCGGAGAGGAGCAGACAGCCCCGGATCTGCCGTTCTTTGAGGGAGAGCCCAAAGATTTTTACGATGATTTCGACGAGGAGAAAATCGGCCTCCGCTGGGAATTCGTGCGCAATCCGGACTACGGCTTCATATCCCTAAACGGGGAGAGAAAGTCCCACCTGAGACTGTACACCGCCCCGGGAAATATGTATGAGGTGGGGGCCAAAAATATCTTGGTCCACCGAGAGAGCGAACTTTGCTACACGGCGGAGACCGCTATGGAGTTTTTCCCGAAAGAGGGCACTCGGGCGGGTATGACCTGCTACTACAGCACCGCCACCTATATCAGGTTCAACCTCACAAAGCGGGACGGAAAAACCTTGCTGGAATTGGTTATAAACCGAAACCGGGGGGAAGAGAGGGTTGCCGAAAGGGAGATACCCGAGGGCAGAATCTTTTTGAGAATCGAGACCCGATACCAAACCCGAAGGTTTCTCTTCGGAACCGACGGCGGGAACTACACCGAATTGGGTGAGGTGTCGCCCTGCACTTTCCTCTGCGACGAGGGCGTCCCGGGAGACAGAAAGCGCCACACGGGCACAATGGTGGGCATTTTCGCCCATTCCGACGGCCCCAAAATCCCCTCGGATTTTGATTGGTTCAAAATCAATTTCGAGGAATAAGAAAAAGGCACCGCCTCGTATTTATGAGGAGCGCCGATTTCAGATATACATAAGCAGGTCCCTCGGCCTGCTTATTATGATTTCGGCCCCCTTTTCCGCAAGAAGGTCCCGAGAGCGGAAACCCCAGTCCACCGCCGCCAAATCAACCCCCGCATTTTCGGAGGTCAGTATATCCACCTCCGAATCCCCCACATACAGGGCGTCTTTTTTCTCGCAGCCGAAGAGCCGCAAAACTTCCAAAACGGAATCCGGAGCGGGCTTTCTCTCTATTCCCTCCCGCTCGCCGAAGGCCTCATCAACCAAACCTTTGAGGAATTTGTCCGCCAATCGCTCCACCGCCCGATTGTTTTTGTTCGAAACGACGGCCCTCTTTATGCCCCTTTCCCCCAGGGCGGAGAGGAGCTCGGGTATGCCCGAATAGGCCTTTGTCTTTGCGGTGCAATTTTCCGTATAGTAATCCCGAAATTCCCTAAGCACTTTGTCGAATTCGGATTTTTTTGTATCGGGCGGCAGGGAGCGGGCAATCAGTTTCCCGATTCCATTCCCCACGAATTTTTTGACTTCCTCCCTACGCCTCGGGGGATAGCCGAACATTTTCAGGGCGTGGTTCACCCCGTCCGTCAAATCGTCCAAAGTGTCAAGGAGGGTTCCGTCCAAATCGAATATTACCGCCTTTTTCACAGGTTCAGTTCCCCCTCGATTTTCAAAAGTCTGTTGCATTTTTGAATGTGTTCCCCCCTAAACAGGGAGCCCAATTTTATGTACTCGGCACGGGCCGCCACAGCCATGTCCGCCACTGCGGTGTCCTCGGTCTCCCCGACACAGGGGGACAATATCACGGAATATCCGTTTCTCCCGGCAAACTCAATCATATCGAAAGTTTCGGTCAAAGTTCCGACTTGGGCGGGGCTTAGGGAAATCGAATTGCCGATTCTCAAATCTGAGGCCTTTTTGAGCTTGTTTAAGTTCGGGGCAAAGGATGTATCCAAGGCGAGTTTCACCTTCCCCTCAAGCTTGTCGCTCAAGGCCTCCCACCCCTCAATGTCGCCTTTGGCCAAGGCCGATTCAATGAACACAATGGGATATTTGCGGCTGAGGTTTTGCCAGAGACGAATCATTTCCTCCGAGGTCCGCATTTTGTTGTCCCCGGGGAAATAGTATTGCCCCGGCTCTCCCGCTTTTTCCGCCTCGCCGTACAGGTCATCCGCCCCGGCATCGACGGCCAAGGCGAAATGGATTCCCGCCTTGAAACCGCTGCGGGATATGGCGGACAAAATCAGCCTGAGGGCATCCTCGTCCCCCCGAAGATTCGGCACAAGGCCTCCCTCGTCTCCCGTGACGGGGGAGAGACCCCGCTCCCACAGGATGTTTTTCAGGGTTTGCAGCACACGGGCGCTCCACATTATCCCCTGCGAAAAGTTTTTGGCACCCAGGGGAACTATCATAAGGGCCCGAAGGTCGACGCCGTTTTGAGGAACTCTTCCGCCGTTTATGGCGGTTATCACGGGCACGGGCAGCTTGGCGGGAGCAATTCCGCCCAAATACTGATAGAGCCCGAGTCCCAAAGCGTTGGCTGCCCCATGAGCCGCCGCCGAGGAGACGCCGAATATGGAATTTGAGCCCAAACGGGATTTATCCTCCGTGCCGTCAAGGTCGGCCATCTTCCCGTCTATGACTCTTTGGTCGATTATGTTCAGGCCCCTCAGTTTCGGCCCCAGATATTCGTTCACAACCTTGACCGCTTTCCGAACACCCATCCCTCCGTATCTGGCCCCGTCTCCGTCCCGAAGCTCCGAAGGGGCGGGCATCCCGAGGGATGAGAGGGAGGGCACCGAAGCCCGTCCCACGACGGCCGTGTCGGTGTATACCTCCACCTCAAGGGTGGGCATCCCCCGAGAGTCCAAAATCTCCCTCCCTCTTATGTCCTCTATTCCTATATATGATTTCATGGCACTTCTCCTTTTTCGCTCGCTTCGAATTATAAAGATATAATACCACACCGAAGCCTCCCGTGCAACAGAAATCTCCAAATCGGCGATATCGGCTCCCGATTCGGGTGTTTGATATAGTTCTGTTGATTTTTAGACAAGAAATACGGATTTTTTGCGTTTTTTATTTTTTCGTTACAGAGTCTTAATATTTTTCTTGATTTCTCTTTACAAATCGGATTTTAGTGGTATAATAGAGTATATGATTATAACCGGGAGCAGAAGAAAGCAGAGGAGGAAATAAAGTGTTTCAGTTTGATACGGAATCCACAAATCCCGCCAAGATAAAAGTAATAGGTGTGGGCGGGGCAGGCAATAATGCCGTGAACAGAATGATCGAAGCCCAGGTCAAGTGTGTTGAATTTGTTGCCGTGAATACGGACAAGCAAGACCTCACGCTGTCTTTGGCTTCTCAGAAAATACAGATAGGCGAAAAGCTGACGAAAGGTTTAGGCGCCGGCGGTGTTCCCGAAGTTGGCCAAAAGGCCGCCGAGGAAAGCGTTGAGGACATAAAGAAGGCCGTTCAGGGCGCGGATATGGTTTTCGTGACTGCCGGTATGGGCGGCGGAACCGGAACGGGAGCGGCTCCCGTTGTGGCAAAAATCGCCAAAGAAGAGGGAATCCTCACGGTGGGCATCGTGACCAAGCCCTTCTGGTTTGAGGGCAAAACGAGGCAGAAAAACAGCGACATCGGTATCACGAATATGATGGGTGCCGTTGACACCTTGGTTGTCATCCCCAACGACAAACTCCTTGAAATCGCAGAAAACAGAACCCCCTTAACCGAGTCCTTCAAAATGGCGGACGACATTTTGAGACAGGGAGTGCAGGGCATTTCCGATTTGATTTTGAGACCCGGACTTATAAGCCTGGACTTTGCGGACATAAAGACGATTATGAAAGACACGGGCTTTGCCCATATGGGTATCGGCAGCGCCGCAGGAGAAAACAGAGCGGAAGAGGCCGCCAAGAAAGCCATACACAGCCCGCTGCTTGAGACGACCATCGAGGGAGCCAAGGGCGTTATCCTCAATGTTACCGGCGGAGCGGATTTGGGAATTTTGGAAGTCAAGACCGCGGCCGAATTGGTTCAGGAAGCGGCAGACGCCGATGCGAACATCATCATCGGTGCCATCATAGACGACGATATGGGCGACGAGATTTCCATAACCGTCATCGCCACGGGCTTCAAGGGCAATGTGCCCGGCAGAGAGCAGAAGGAAGCCGAGGAGGCCAACCCCTTCACCAGTTTTTTGAATCAGTTCAATATGAACAACGGAGGAGCAGGACCGCAGGCAGGGCCCGAGCAGCCTCGGCAGCCCTACACGAGGCAGACGCCGAATGTCAATTCCGCACCTTCCTCCGGACTTTTCAGCAAAGTGGGCGAGGACGACGGAATCGATGTGCCCGTATTCCTCCGCAGAAAAGACAAATAGAAATACTTTGGCGCCCCAATCGGGCGCCTTTTTCTTTTCGAATATTTTCTCGGGAGGCTACCATATGCCTTCCTTTTGTTGATATGAGGGTTTTCGCTCTTGATTTATTTGCGGCTTTGTGATAAAATCAAATCGTAAGGCGCCCCGAGATTGACGGGCGGAAAAGGAGATATAAAATCGGAAAGTTATGAATTTCGAAAGGAGAGTTTCATTATGAGCAAAAAGAAATTGAAAGGTTCAAAAACCGAGGCAAACCTCCGGGCGGCATTTGCGGGGGAGTCTCAGGCGAGGAACAAGTATACCTACTATGCATCCAAGGCCAAGAAGGACGGATATGTTCAAATTGCCGAAATCTTCGAAGAGACGGCCAACAACGAAAAGGAGCATGCCAAAATTTGGTTCAAACTCCTCCATGACGGGGCGGTGCCCGACACGGCCGCAAACCTCAAAGATGCGGCGGAGGGAGAAAACTATGAGTGGACCGATATGTATGCGGGCTTTGCGAAAGTTGCCCGAGAGGAAGGCTTTGATGAAATAGCCGACCTGTTTGAGGGTGTTGCGAAAATCGAAAAGGAGCACGAGGAGCGGTACCGCAAACTCCTTGCAAATGTCGAGGGGGACTGCGTGTTCTCAAAGGACGGAGACGTTATTTGGCAATGCGCCAATTGCGGACATATTGTCATCGGCAAAAAGGCGCCGGATGTATGCCCCATATGCGCACATCCCAAGAGCTATTTCAAAATCAAGGCGGAAAACTACTGATATATGAGAATACTCGGAATTGACCCCGGCTTCGCCATTGTGGGGTACGGGGTCATAGATTATCAAGAGGGCAAGTTCGGAATTGTGGAATACGGCGCCATAACCACCTCGGCGGATCGGGAAATGAACTCCCGTTTCAAAACCATCCACGACGACCTCAACACCGTCATCGAGAGGACAAAGCCGGATTTTATGGCAATTGAGGAGCTCTTTTTCAACAGCAACCAAAAAACCGCCATAAACGTGGCCCAGGCTCGGGGCGTGCTTTTGCTGTCGGCCCTCAACCACGGAGTGCGTATTTTTGAATATACCCCTCTTCAGGTCAAGCAGGCCATCGTGGGCTACGGCAGAGCGGACAAAATGCAGGTTCAGCAGCTGACAAAAACCCTGCTGAATCTCAAGGAAATTCCCAAACCCGACGATACAGCCGACGCCCTCGCCATAGCCATATGCCACGCCCACTCCTACAATCCGAGGATGTCGGCACAGATTAAATGACTTTGGGAGAGAGTTTTCGGCCTTGCTATTTTAAAGAAACGGAGAAATTTGTATGGCATTTGTATTCAAAAAGGAGATTCCCTCTGCGGAGCATCTCAAGGAAATTTTGCCCATGCCCGAAAGCTGCGCCAAAATTCGGGCGAAAAAACTCAAAGAAATCGAGTCGGTGCTGTCGGGAGAGGATACTCGGCTCCTGCTCATAATCGGCCCCTGTTCCGCAGATAACGAGGACGCCGTTTGCGAATATATATCCCGCCTGGCGGTGCTTCAGGACAAGGTGAAAGACAAGATTTTGTTTGTGCCTCGGATTTATACCAACAAACCGAGAACCACCGGCGACGGCTATAAGGGCATGATGCACCAGCCGGATCCGGAGGAGGCGCCGGATGCCTTTCAGGGTATCAAAGCCATACGCCATATGCACATAAGAGCCATAAAAGAGTCGGGAATGCTTGCGGCGGACGAGATGCTCTATCCGGGCAATCACCCGTACCTTGACGATATATTGGGCTATGTGGCCATCGGTGCCCGCTCCGTGGAGGACCAGCAGCACCGCTTGGTGTCCAGCGGCGCCGATTTGCCCGTGGGTATGAAAAACGGTACCGGCGGCGACACGGGGGTTATGTTCAATGCCATCTATGCGGCCCAGCACGGCCACGATTTTATCTATAATTCCCATGAGGTTGCCACTGCGGGAAACCCTTATGCCCATGGTGTGCTGAGAGGGGGCATTGACGAGCTTGGCAGAAACGTGCCCAACTATCACTATGAGGACCTTTTGAGAATTGCCGAGGAGTATGAAAAAAGGCATTTCGAAAATCCCGCCATTATCGTCGACACCAATCATAACAACTCCGCCAAAAAGCACAGGGAGCAGCCCAGAATCGCCTCCGAGGTCCTTCACAGTATGTCCTATGAGCCCCTCCTCAAAAGGATGGTCAAGGGCTTTATGGTTGAGAGCTATTTGGAGGACGGCTGCCAGCCCATAGGCGGCAATATGACCTACGGCAAATCCATAACCGACCCGTGCATAGGCTGGAGTGACACGGAAAAAATGGTATACAAAATAGCCGAAATGGTATAAAAGAATAAAAAAATGACCGCTTTGGGGAAAGCGGTCCAAAAAATTAAAAGGGAGGGAGTTATGTTTTAACTCTGTAACAATAACTTGTTACATCTAAAATTATACTCTTTTTCTCCGGGAATGGGTTAAGAAACTGTGAAATACTGTTTAACAAATTGTAAACAATATCGGCTTCCCCGGACGGGGAAGCCGATAATTTGACTCATTTCAATATGGCGCCGGTGGCACCGGAGGTTACGCTTTTGGCATATCTTGCCAAATATCCCGTTTTGATTTTCGGCTCGTTGGGGACAAAAGTTTGACGTCTCTTTTCCAGTTCCTCGTCGGAGACCTCAAGCTTTATCTTGTAGTTCGGAATGTCAATGCTGATTATGTCGCCTTCCCGAACCAAACCGATAACTCCCCCTTCCGCCGCCTCGGGAGAGACATGGCCTATGGCGGCGCCTCGGGTCGCTCCCGAAAATCTTCCGTCCGTAATGAGAGCCACATCGGAGCCCAAGCCGCTTCCCACAATGGCAGCCGTGGGATAGAGCATCTCCCGCATACCGGGGCCGCCCTTGGGGCCTTCATAGCGGATTACGATAACATCTCCCGGATTGATTTTACCGCCGTAAATGGCGTCGGTGGCGTCTTCCTCGCAGTCAAACACCCTTGCGGGGCCCGAATGTTTCATCATTTTTTCGTCAACGGCAGAGCGCTTGACAACGCAGCCGTCCTCTGCTATGTTGCCCTTGAGAACCGCAAGTCCCCCGGTTTTGCTGTAGGGGTTTTCTATGGGCCGAATGACCTCCGTATCCGTGATCTCGCAGCCGTCGATGTTTTCGCCTACGGTCTTTCCGGTGACCGTGATGGGGGATTTGTCTATGAGTCCCAATTTGTCAAGCTCGTGCATAACCGCATATACGCCTCCCGCCCTGTTGAGGTCCAGCATAAAGTGGTCTCCCGCCGGAGCAAGGTGGCAGAGGTTGGGGGTCTTTTCCGAGACGGTGTTTATGGTGTCGAAGGGCAGCTCAATGCCGCATTCATGGGCGATGGCGGGCAGATGAAGGGCACTGTTGGTGCTGCAGCCCAAGGCCATATCCACTGTGAGGGCGTTGATAAAGGCATTCTTTGTCATAATATCCCGAGGCTTGATGTCCTCCTTGACCAATTCCATAATCCGCATACCCGCCGTTTTGGCCAGCCTGAGCCGTTCGGAGAACACGGCGGGAATAGAGCCGTTGCCCTTAAGGCCCATACCCAAGGCCTCCGTCAGACAGTTCATGCTGTTGGCGGTGAACATTCCGGAGCAGGAGCCGCAGGTGGGGCAGCAGTTTTCCTCGCATATTTTCAAATCCTCTTCCGTGATTTCCCCGACTCCCACACGGCTTACCGCCTCTATCATGGTGGAATAGCTGGCGCTGTTGCCGTTCCAGTCGGAGCCTGCCAGCATGGGTCCTCCGCTGACGAAAATCGACGGGATGTTGAGCCTTGCCGCCGCCATCAGCAGACCCGGCACATTTTTGTCGCAGTTGGGAACCATAACCAAGCCGTCGAAGGGATGGGCGATGGCCATGGCTTCCGTGGAGTCCGCAATAAGCTCCCGGGTAACCAGGGAATATTTCATACCCTCATGGCCCATGGCGATTCCGTCGCACACGGCGATTGCCGGGAACACAATGGGCACGCCTCCCGCTAAAGCAACGCCCTGTTTCACCGCATCAACCACTTTGTCGATGTTCATATGGCCGGGCACGATGTCGTTTTTGGAACTCACAATGCCGATGAGGGGTTTGCCGATTTCCTCGTCCGTGAGGCCGAGGGCATAGAGCAGAGCCCGCTGAGGCGCCGCACTTACTCCTTTTGTAATTTTGTCACTTCTCATATTCAGTCACTCTCCTTGAAAATTCAAATCCAAGTAGTATTATATACCTGTTTTCCCCTCCTGTCAATGTTAATGAGAAGCCAAAGGCAAAAATGCAAGAGGCGGATGCGCCTCTACTTTGATGAGAATCCAGTGCGGGAGGGGGTCCAAATCAGGGGGATTTTGCCTGTTCGGCCGCAGCGCTGTTTCAGGATGATAAGCTCCGCCTCGGTCTCCGGGGCAGACTCGTTATAGACCGCCTCCCGATAGAGGCCCATGACGCAGTCGGCATCCTGCTCTATGGCGCCGCTCTCCCGCAAGTCCGACAGCATCGGCCGCTTGTCCTCCCTTTTTTCGCATTCCCGAGACAACTGCGAAAGGAGTATCACCGGCACATTCAGCTCCATCGCCATCAGTTTGCAGGCCCTGGAGTTTTTCTCGACCGCGGCCCGCAAGTCCCAACGCCCCTCGGCTCCCGCCATCAGGCCCAAATAGTCAATGAACACCGCCTCGATACCGGAGTCCCGATGCTTTGCGTTGTACCTCAAAACCGAGCTCATCACGCCTTCCGCCGTTTTGCCGCCTGCCTCGAATACCACAATGCGGTTCTCCAAAGCATTGACGGTCTCGGCCATCGACACCCAATCCTCATCGGACAGGTTTGCTTTCCGAAATTTATATCCGTCAATACCGCAGACGGCGGAATATATCCTCTGAATGATTTCAAGGCTTGACATTTCATAGCTGAACACCGCAACCGTGTGCCCCCGCATTGCCAAGTTCGCCGCCCACATAAGCATCAGCGAGGTCTTTCCCATGGCAGGCCGCGCTCCCAAAACATACAGCTTTTGCTTTTCGAATCCGCCGAGAAAGGTATCCAAACTCGTATACCCGGTGGACATCCCAGCAAGGGTGCTGCCGCTTTTTTGGCGCTCCTCAATCATTTGGCAAAGTTCTCCGGCCAAGTCTCCCGAACCGATGCCTTCGGAATAGCCTTTTGTATCGGCGGCGAACAGCGCAGCCAGCATCTCGTCCTCTATCTCGCCGATGGGCTTCGTAAAATCCGACACGATTTTCAAACCGTATCGACAAATCTCCATCAAGCGCCGCCTTTTGGCCCTGTCTTTGACTTTGCTTGCATATACCTTTATGCTCTCGGCATCGGCAATGAAATCATTCAGCCGCAAGGCCTCTTTGAATATGGCATCGGCATCCCGGGCGCCCGACTCTTCCAGCAGGGTTTTCAGCAAAATGGCATCGGCCTCACCGCCGCTTACCTTCACCTTTGCGGCATAGCGCTCCAAGACTTTGAACAGCAGCCCCGCACCCGAATCATAGAAGTCGTTCGGCTCCAAAATCTCCGCCGCAACGCCGTACAGATTCGGCTCATACATAATCGCCGCATCCACGGCATATTCCGCCTCGATATCGAAAGGCACTGCATACATCGTTGAATTTTCATCGTTAAAATTGTCCATTATATGTCCTTTCTATAAATTCATCAAATATTCCAAATCCGCCTTGGCTTTCTCGTCGGCCCTTCGCCTTCGCTCGGCGGCCTCCTCGGCTGCCCTGTCTCTCCCGTCGCCGTATCTGTCTTCCAAAACCTTGACGGCATTCTCGGTTTTCAAAAGCCAATCAAAATCCGCAACCCAGTTTCTGTCATTCCGCCCGCTCAAAAACTTCGATTCGTCAACGATCCCTGCGCTTGTTCGCTTCCGCACATAGTGCGAAAGTCTCACTTGCTCCGGGTCGTCTCCTCTTTCCCAAAAAGTGCATTTCATTGGCGCTTTTTGGGAGCCCTTAAATGATCGAGCTTTTCCTCACCTCCGGTAAATCCTTACAAACGGAGTTGTATTTCTCGATAACGGAATTATAATACTTAGAATTACTCTCTTTGTTATTCTCTTTCCTTGACTGTTCTATACTAACCTCTCTCTCCCCTTTCCTTGATTGTTCTTCCCTAACCTCACTCTTTTCTTTACTTGACTCACCTATACTATACTTACCTATACTATACTGTGTTGACAACTTGTCGACATCTTGTCGACATCCTGTCGACATCTTGTCGACATCTTGTTGACATCTTGTCGACAACTTGTCGACATCTTGTTGACATCCTGTTGACATCCTGTCGACATCTTGTTGACATCCTGTCGACAACTTGTCGACATCTTGTTGACATCCTGTCGACATCTTGTTGACATTTTGTTGACATCTTGTCGACATCCTGTCGACATCCTGTTGACATCCTGTCGACATCTTGTCGACATTTTGCCGGCATAGCTCATAACGGCCGTCTTCCAGAACCGTCAATTGTCTGAATTGTTCGGCAAAAACCGTCGGCGTGCGTCTTGACGGTTGAATTTTGTTCATCAGAAGCCAGTCGGTTACCGCGTAAATTTTATCGTCAAGTTTCAGAATAAAGCCTCCGTCAATCAGCGCCTCCAAATCGGATTCGGAGGCTTGACAGTCTCGCATCAGACGTTTCATCGATGCAAGCAGGCCGTCATCATCTGCGGCTATAACGATTTGCAAATAAAGTGCCTGACCTCCGATTGGCAATTCATAAAAACGATCCGAACATATGACATCTTTCGAAAACATTCGGCGATTGGCCATATAAAACACCTCTTTCGTTTTGTTTTTATTTTTTATCTGATTCCAGTATAGCACATTAAATGTGCCAAGGAGTGCCGTCTTTTCAAAAAGGGCTTGCCTAAAGAAATCCGCTTCCCGATAGGGTATTGCATATTGGGTGAGAGTGTGGTATAATCGGAGTGTAAGATTATGACTTTGGGGCAAGAGGGATTTGCCCGAGTATCGGGAGGCAAAATGAGAGATACGGTTCGGATTTTAGGTGTCAATATCGATAAAATAACCGCGGCCGAGGCCCTGAAAAGGGCCGAGGAGATGGTTCGGGAGGAGGGGGTGTCGATGATATTCACTCCGAATCCCGAGATTGTTATGGCGGCTTATGAAGATTCTGAGTTTTTGAAGATTTTGAACTCGGCGGATTTGTGCACTCCTGACGGGATAGGTGTGGTATATGCCGCCAAAATGCTCAAAACCCCCGTTCCCGAGCGGGTTGCGGGCTTTGATTTGGCCTGCGGGCTTTTGGATTCCATAAGCAAAACCGGAGAGGGCGTGTTTCTCTTTGGAGCCAAGCCCGGGGTGGCGGAGACGGCGGCCCAAAATCTTTCGGAGAAATATTCGGGCCTCAATGTGTGCGGCACCCATGACGGCTATTTCAAAGACGAGGAAAACGACGGGATTGTGTCCGAGATAAACCAATCCGGCGCAAGGCTGCTTTTGGTGTGTTTGGGAGCGCCCAAGCAGGAAAAGTGGATATATGCCAATCGGGACAAACTGACAAGTGTCCGCCTGTGTATGGGAGTGGGCGGAGCGCTTGATGTGTTTGCCGGAGTTGCAAAGCGGGCGCCGGAGATTTTCATCAAGCTCAATCTCGAATGGCTCTACAGATTCATAAAAAACCCCTCAAGATTGGGCAGATTTGCGGCCTTGCCCAGGTTTATGATGACGGTAAAAAAGGATTCCAAAAAAGGATAATATGAAAAACACGGCGGCAGCGGTCCGTCGGAGGAAAAAGGAGAAAGGGTTGTTAATATGATTTACTTATTTTTGGCGGACGGATTTGAGGAGACGGAGGCAATAGCCACATTGGACGTGCTCAGGCGGGGAAACGTGAAAGTCAAAACCGTGGGCGTGGGAGGCGAGTATATCACCGGCGCCCATGACATAACCGTAAAGGCCGACACCACCCGTGTTGACTATGATAACATCGAGGGCATTGTGCTCCCCGGAGGAATGCCCGGAACCCTCAATCTTCAAAAAGACGAGGGCGTGATAAAGGCAGCAAAGTATTGTATGAAATGGGGCAAACTCATTGCAGCCATTTGCGCGGCGCCCATGATTATCGGCGAGTTGGGATTTTTGGACGGCAAGCGGGCCGTGTGCTTTCCGGGCTTTGAGGACAGTTTGGGAGACGCCCGAGTGGTAAGCGACGGCGTGGTCACGGACGGGAATATTATAACCGCCATGGGGGCGGGGAGAGCCCTTGAGTTCGGCGCCGCAATTTGCGACTACCTGAGCGGCGAGGCGGACAAAGGTTCGAAAATACTCAGGAAAATGATGTTCCCCGTAGCTTAAGCCCATGAACAAAACCGAGCAGAGGAGGATGCTGAGAGCCGCCAGGGACGGAATGAGCTCCCGGGAGCGGCAGGCGAAATCCGAGAAAATCGCAAAAATCTTAAGGAAATGGGACCTCTTTGGGAGGGCTCGGTCTGTTATGACATATATATCAATCGGGAGCGAGGTGTCCACCGAGCTTATCCTTGAGGGGATTTTGGCGGACGGGAAGATTGCCCTTGTGCCCCGCATATCCGAATCCCAACTTGAGGCGCGGATTATAATATCCCCAAATGAGCCGGCTCCGGGTGCTTTCGGAGTGCCGGAGCCCCCTGCCGCAAACCCGGCCGTGCCCAAAAACGAAATTGACTTGGTCCTGGTGCCCGGCTTGGGCTTTGACGCCTCGGGCCACAGAATCGGCTACGGCAAGGGATATTACGACAGATTTTTGGATGGTTTTACGGGGGAGGCCGCAGGCTTGTGCTACGGTTCCTGTCTTGTTCAAAAGATATGCTCCGAGCCTTGGGACCAAAGAGTGGGGTATGTAATAACGGAAGACGGAATAATAAAGACCGGGGGATAGACGGACACTCGAAATAAAATGCAAGCTGCCAAACAGCGGAGGTAGACCAATTGGATGACGAAATCAGGACTCTTGAGGAGTTGGAGGCGAAAAAGGCGGCAAGGCAGGCTGCCAAAACCCTGAAAATAAAGCGCAAAAAGCGGAGGAAGAGGATATTCATATGCTCCGTGGCCGCCGTTTTGGCGGTGGCGATAATAGGCACCGCGGGTTTTGAAATCTTCAGCGATGTGGTGGGCTTAGGCGGCGACGATAAGCTCTATGTTGTCGATGTTCCCGCAGGGGCGGGGGCATCCACCGTGGCCAATCTTTTGGCAAATCGGGGAGTGATAAAATTCGCTCCTCTGTTTCGGGTGTATGCGGGCAACCGATATATGTTCCAGCAGGGGCGCCATTCCGTGTCCTCTTCCATGTCTTATCGGGAGTTGCTCCAAACCTTTGCCAGTTATGCCGACGGCGGCGTGGGAGACCAGGTAGAAGTGCTGATTCCCGAGGGGAGCGAGGCCAAACAGATTGCCCAAATCCTGGAAGATGCGGGCTTGGTCACCGCCGAGGAATTTATGAACGAAGTGAACTACGGAACTTTTGATTATAGCTTTTTGACGGGACTGACCCGCACGGAGAACCGTTTGGAGGGTTATCTCTATCCCGCCACATACCAAATTTTCCCGGGCACCTCTGCCCATGATATAGTCAGTATGATGTTGGACGCCTTCTCTTCAAAGGTTATGCCTGTCTACAACGCCAGCAACACAAGGGATTCGGTGGACTATGTAATCACCTTGGCCTCCGTAATCGAGCGGGAGGCGGCAAGCGAGGCGGAGATGCCCATTGTGTCCTCCGTGTTCAACAACCGTCTCTATGAGGGGCGGAAGCTGGAATCCTGCGCCACGGTTCAATACATCCTGGGGGAGAGGAAGCCCGTGCTCAGCGAGGCGGACACCAAAATCGATTCCCCATATAATACCTATATCCACGAAGGCCTGCCCGTCGGTCCCATAAGCTCTCCGGGACTTGCCGCGGTGAAGGCGGCCCTCTATCCGGAGGCGACGCCCTATATGTACTTTGTGGCCGCATCGGACGGGTCCAAAAACTACTTCTCCGTGACCTATGAAGAGCACAAGGAGAAAACCGACAAAATCGCTGCGGGGGAGCCTGTGGAGGATGCGCCTCTGCCTGCGGGCGAATAGGGCCCGGGGTAATATGATTCGGATTTGATTTATTATGATAGACGACAGTATCAACCATGAGTATATAATCAGATACATAAGGGACGTCCTGCCCAAAAGGGAGGGGCTCCTTGGGGAATTGGAAGAATTTGCCGAGGCTCGGGATGTGCCCATTTCACAGCCCGAGACGATAAGGCTCATAGAGGTGCTTATTTCCATAGGCGGTTTTAAAAGGATTTTGGAAGTGGGCACCGCTATCGGATATTCCGCCCTGCGAATGGCATCGGCGGCCCCGGATGTTTCGGTGGACACCGTCGAAATCAACCCGGAGGCGGCGGCCTATGCCAAAGGCGTGTTCGAGCGGGCAAATGTTCGGGACCGCATCACCCTCTTTGAGGGAGACGGTGCGGAGGTATTGCCGAGGCTCCGCCATGAGGGCAGGGAATACGATATGGTCTTTATCGATGCCGCCAAGGGCCGTTATAATGTCTTTTTCGGGGAATGCTGCCGAATGCTGAGGCCCGGCGGGCTTTTGGTTTCGGACAATATCTTATACAAAGGCATGACCGCCACCGACGAGCTTGTGCTCCATCGCAAACGCACGATTGTGAAGAGGCTGCGGGAATATGTGAAAATGCTGTGCGGCCGTGAGGACTTTGACACCGCCCTTGTCCCCATAGGCGACGGTATGGCACTGAGTGTAAAAAAGACTCAAACGGAGGAACGAGAGACGAATGCTTGAGAAAATAAGAGGCCTGCGGGACTCGCTGCGGAACGTTGATTTTTTCCTGATAATCCTGACCGTCCTTGCGGCGGTTTTCGGGATTGTTATGATTTCCAGCGCCACCGGGAGCAATCCCACGCGGTATGTGGCAATGCAATCGGCGGCCCTCATAATCGGCTTGGTGGGCATAGTCATCATCAACATTTTGGACTATGACTATTTGGCGCGGCTTTCGAAATATATCTACATCGGCTGCGTGGCCCTGTTGGTTTTGGTATTGATTCCCAAAATCGGTTCCGTGCAAAACGGAGCCCGGAGCTGGTTCCGTTTGGGACCTCTCAGTTTTCAGCCTGCGGAGATTGTGAAAGTGGGTTTTGTCATAACCTTTTCCAAACACTTAAGCGATGCGGGCAGCAGCCTCAACAAGCCCAAAGTTCTGTGGAAAGTGCTTCTCCATCCGGCCATACTGTGCATTTTGATGATGCTTCAGCCTGATTTCGGAACGGTTGTGGTCTTTGTTATGATGGCGGCAGCCATGCTGTTTATGGCCAAACTCAGCTGGAAGTATGTGCTCTCCGCCTTGGCGGTGTTGGTGGCGGCCTGCCCCATAGCCTGGTTTTTCCTGCTCCGCCCCTATCAAAAGGATAGGATAACGGCTCTTTTCCATCCGGAATCGGACCCTACCGGCACCGGATACCATGTGATTCAGTCAAAAACGGCGGTGGGCAGCGGCAAACTTACGGGTATGGGCCTCTATAACGGCGCCAGCCGATACAGCAACCTCCTCCCGGAGCGGCACACCGATTTTATATATTCCGTCATTTGCGAGGAATTGGGGATGGTGGGCGGCATTTTGGTTATCCTGTTGCTTACGGCCATAATCCTGCGGTGCATCTATATAGGAATAAATGCCCGAAACAGCGAGGGCCTCTATATTTGCACGGGCGTTGCCGCCATGTTCACCTTCCAGGCCTTTGAAAACATCGGAATGTGTATCGGGATTTTCCCGGTTACGGGCATAACCTTGCCCTTCTTCAGCTACGGAGGGTCCTCCCTCATCACCAATATGTTGGCCATAGGCCTTGTTTTGAATGTTCGAATGCGATTTAAGCGGATTAACTTTTGAGAATTTTGTGATTTTGTTTGGAGCATCATATTATGAATGAAAAACAAAGGCCGATGAAACTCGGCTATCTTATCAAGCGCTTTTTGCCCTATTTCGGGCGCTATAAATTCATACTCTTATTCGATTTGTTCTGCGCAGCCCTGTCCACCCTGTGCGAATTGGTCTTTCCCATGATTGTTCGGCATATAACCGATATAGCCATCAACGATATTGCTGCCCTGACCGTGAGCCTCATACTCAAAATCGGCCTGTTCTATCTCGTGCTGCGGCTGATAGATGCGGCGGCGAATTTCTATATGGCGGACACGGGCCACATTATGGGTGCCAAGATGGAAACCGATATGCGCAGCGACTTGTTCGACCACCTTGAGCGCCTCTCTCATGCCTACTATTCCGAAAACAAGGTGGGCCAGATTATGGCCCGAATCACCTCGGACCTTTTCGACATAACGGAATTTGCCCACCACTGCCCGGAGGAGATTTTCATCTGCCTCCTCAAGGTGACCGTGTCCTTTGTTGTTCTGTGCGGGATAAATGTGCCTCTGACATTGATAATCTTCGCGGCTTTTCCCTTGGTCATATTTTTCGTGAAGTTTTTCAACACCCGTATGCGGGCCGCTTTCAAACGCCAGCGGGACAGAATCGGGGACATAAACTCCCAAGTGGAGGACTCCCTTTTGGGAATCAGCGTTGTGAAGTCTTTCGCCAATGAGGATGTGGAGGCGGAGAAGTTCGAGGACGGAAACGAGCGGTTCTTGGACGCCAAAAAAGAGGGCTATTTCTATATGGCGGGCTTTCAAACCTCCAATCGGTTTTTCCAAGGCATAATGTATCTCATAGTAACCATCGCCTGCGCCCTGTTTCTGATGTACGGCAAAATTGAGGCCGCCGATTTCACCGCATACCTGCTCTATGTGAGCACCCTGCTCACAACCATTCAGACCATAATCCAATTCACGGAACAGTTCCAGCGGGGTATGACGGGCATTGAGCGGTTTTTGGAAATTATGGACGCCCCGGTTGACATCCTGGATAGGCCCAATGCCTTTGATATGGAAAATCCCCAAGGCAATATCAAGTTCGAAAACGTCGGCTTTCACTATCATGACGACCCGGCCAATGTACTGACCGGTATAAATCTCGATATCAAAAAAGGCGAAAAAGTGGCCTTGGTGGGCCCCTCGGGCAGCGGAAAGACCACCCTGTGCAATTTGATACCTCGGTTCTATGATGTGACCGACGGAAGGATTTTGATAGACGGAGTCGACATTCGGGATGTGACCCTAAAATCCCTGCGAAATTCCGTGGGAGTGGTGCAGCAGGATGTTTATATGTTCTCCGGCACCATATACGAAAACATCGAATACGGCTTCCCCGGCGCCGACAGAGCCGCCGTAATTCGGGCGGCCAAGCAGGCGGGAGCCCACGAGTTCATATCCGAAATGCCGAAGGGATATGACACCTATGTTGGGGAGCGGGGCGTGAAGCTTTCGGGAGGCCAGAAGCAGAGAATCAGCATCGCTCGGGTGTTCCTCAAAAACCCGCCCATTATCATCTTGGACGAAGCCACATCCGCCCTTGACAACGAGAGCGAGCGCCTTGTGCAAAATTCCCTGGATGAGCTGGCAAAGGGCAGAACGGTGTTCACCATAGCCCACCGCCTCACCACCATACGAAGCGCGGATTTGATATTGGTCCTCACGGAAAAGGGAATAGAGAAGCAGGGCACCCACAAAGAACTCCTTGCCCAAAAGGGAATCTATTATAACCTGTATAATATGTATGAGTGAAAATATCTTAAGTCTTGAATAACCCCGCAAAAAAGCCTCTCCCGAGGAAATTTCGGAAGAGGCCTTTGCTTGCCTGAAAGCCTATTCGCTTATTTTGTATAGTCTATCGCATCGCCATGGGGCGCCAGGGTGGCGGCATCCCACAGGAAGAATTTAACATTCACATCTTCGGCTTTCGTATAGTCTGCGTCAAAGCTCTCATTTATGGTTTTCTCTCCTTTGGGAACTTCCACAACTTGGATGTCAATCAGTATATCGCCTCTGTAGGCCGCCGCAATGAACAATACCTTGCCCTCTGATTTGTTTGTAACCGTGGCGGTGATATTGCTGCCATTCAAAGCGGGTTTTACGGAATAGTTTACCAAAGCATCCGCTGTGGGTGTGGCCGTGGGTCCCGTTGTGGGCGTGGCCGTAGGTGTAGTTCCCGCTGTGGGCGTAGGTCCGACGGGCGGTGCCGTGGGCGTTGTCTCCGGTGTGGCCGTAGGTGCCGTGCCCGGTGTGGCGGTAGGTGCCGTCGTAGGCGTTGCCGTAGGTTTGGTTTCCGGTGTTGCCGTAGGTGCCGCTGTGGGCGTTGCCGTGGGTTTCGTACCCGGTGTAGCCGTAGGTGCCGTCGTTGGCGTAGCCGTGGGTTTGGTTCCCGGTGTGGCTGTAGGTGCCGCTGTGGGTGTTGTCGGCGTAGCCGTAGGTGCGGTCGTGGGAGCCAAGGTCGGCAGAGGTGTCTCCGTAGGTGTCACGGGCCCGGTGGTGGGTGCAGGTGTGCTTGGTGTTTCGGAGGGTTTCGGCGTAGCCGAGGGAAGAGGTTCGCCCTCCGTCTTGAAGGTTACAACACCTCCGGGTTCCCACCCCTCATCCGAGCCGACTGCCCGATAGCTGTAATCCGTGCCGGGCTTCAAGTCCGTAACGGTGAGGCTGTAGCTATGGTCTCCGCTCTCGCTAAATACACTGCCGCTGTCATAGGTTTTCTTTTGCGCTTTTTCTTCGGCGGCGGCATCGCCTTCCCAAAGCTCAAACTTGCCTGCCGCATAAGGAGTGAGGGAACTGTTTTCGCTCAATGTTATATTGACACTTCCGTTCAGTGTGGCCTCCGACTCGGTTACGCCCGATTCCTTCTCGGTGGTATATTTATAGGTATGGGGTTCCTGTTTCGTTTCGGTAACCGTCACTCGGGCCGTGCCATTAAGGGTTATCTTCTCGCCGCGCAGGTTCCCATCGGGATGTGTAAATGTAACTTCAACGTTGATTCCCGCATCGCCGGGCGATACAGCCGTTACCGTGCCTTTTTCTGCGTTTCCGGATACGGTGGCTACTCCTTCGTTATCGGATGTCCAGGTTGCATTTTCTATTTCATAATCGGAACTTTCGATTGTGATATCTTGGGATTTCGTAGTGACAAGATCCAAATTTACATCTTCGGGCTTGAGGGTGAATCCGACCTGCGGTTTGTAGTCCACAGGTTGCACGGCTATGGAGTCTTTGATGTTCACATAAATCGTGCCGCCGTTGGGATTCAATTCATTGTCAAGAGTAATCTTAACCGGGCCGTCCATTTCTTCCGTAATTGTGAAGGCGGAGCTCAGGGGGTTTGCCATTTTCGAGTCATGATAGAAGGTGACCACATCTCCCGCTTTGAGATTTACTCCGTCAACCGTCACATAGGCATAATCTCCTCCCGGCACCGATGGGGGAAGGTTGTATACATCCACGACCTCGGGTGCCCGTTCATTCGGAATAATCTTAACTTCCGCCTCTCCGGTTACCGTCTTATAGTTGCTGTCCTCCGGAACAAAAATCCAGGAATAGGTGCCGTCTCCCTCCAATATAACCATTGACGGATCCGCATCTCCCACATTCTGCCAAAGGGCCGTGCCCGTGAGGGTCTCGTTTTTAACACCCGTGAATGCCGCCGTGAGCTGAGATTGGCTCAAAGTTCCGCCTTTGTTCACGGAGGAGGCCGTAACTCCGCCCTTCGGCTCGGCTTGGGTTATTACCATGGTTTTGGTTATGCTGTTTTCCGCATAGGTTTCGTTGCCATAAACCGTGCCCCTAACATCATAGGTACCCGCATCCTTGGGAGGTGTTTGGGACCATTCGTCGGCTATTTCCGGCTCTGCCTCATAGGGTGCGATGTCAAGCTTTTTGTATTCCACGCTGGTCCTGGCGGAGGTTGCGCTTGTCTTGATTGTCACGGGGTGACTTTCTCCGTCATAAGTAATCTCTTCGGGTACATTGAACTCGGTAATGGGAGCGGGAGTCTTATCGGTTACCGTGATTGTAACATGGCCGTTGGCTATGTCGTAATTTTCGAGGTCACTGCCACTCGGAGTGAATGTCCATTCATACTCGCTCTTGTCTTTCGACAGCTCTTCGGCGGGATCTTTCCAGTCAAGTGTTCCGTTTATCTTTTCATGGGTATATTTATTTTCAAAGGTACCCGTGAGATTCAGGGAGGACAAAGGGTCTTTCACATGTCCGTTGCCGGCGCTGACGGAAATCGCCTGAGGCATTCCCTTATTTACGATGAGCGTGCCTATCTCGCCTTCCTCTATGTCATAGTTTGAATCTGTCACATTTTCCGGTGTCTTCACGGTTACGGCGTATGAGCCGACTTTTCCGTCCTTCTCATTGGCGTTTTGAGCTACGGAGAATTCAAGCTTCAGGCTTTCCACATTGTCACCCGGGGCAAGTCCGCCGTTCGGTGCTTGAGCGGGAGCCGGCTCGCAGTCACTTGCGGAAAGGGTAAGGGTATCTCCGTATTCTTTCTCTTTTTTGCCATCCGTAAGCTGAAGTTTTATCTGTCTCGGAGTAATCTTTCCGCTTGCATGAATCGGGTCGCTTGAGAGGGTGTAGTTGGCGGCAGCCGGTCCGGTGAGAGGATAGGTTTCGGGAATCTCGACTTCCGAATTGGCTTCCGTAAATTGCTCTTTCGTAATCACGTTTATCGTGGCCGTCTTCGGATAGAATCTGTCCACCGAGGCGGATTTGAACGTTCCCACAAGGGCACCCGAAATCACCTTCACGTCATCGGCCTCTTTTTTCTTGGTGTATTTAATCTGATCCACATCAACGATGACGTTTGCGCTTCCGTCATAGATTTTGTCAATGGCACCCGTGCCGGCAAGACTGATACCCAAAGTGGCGGGTTTGATTGTCATAATGGCATTAACGGTACCGGGACCGAAAATATCATAATTCAGATTTTTGGCGGTGTCGGCATGGACTTTGTAGGTGCCTGCATCCTTGGGAGTCGAATCCGAATAACCGCCCTCTTTCACCGTGAAATCTTCATCTTCCGCAAAGGCAGTATCGTCGGGAGTCACTTTCTTATAGACCACATTCAGCTGGTCTTCTCTCGGACCTGTGGGCCGATCCCATTTGAATGTGGGAGTTTGGGGTTCTCCGTTATATACTTTTTCCGTGTTTATGACACGCAGGTTTGTGGGCTTTTTATCCGAAATAACAACGGCTACCATAGCCGGATCCGGGGCTATATAATTCACATCGTCACTAGGGGTAAATTTATACTCTTTCATAACCTGTGAGCCACTTGTTCCGGTTACAGTATCATCCTTGTTAGCCCATTCAAGGTTGCCTTCGACGGTTTTCCCCGAGTTTTTGTTTATAAATGTGCCCGAAAGTTTGGAAGCGGAAAGTTTATCTCCGGTATTCACCCCGGACGCCGTAACGGAGCCGCTGACTATCGGTGTGGTTTTGTTTACCGTTATTCCGGTGTTTATATCATTTTTGAGACTGACGGTATAATTGGTATTACCGGCGTCCTCGGCCGTTACTCCGGTGTATGGGTACTCTCCCGATTCCGCTTTTACCGCAGCATCTTCTGCTAAACCTTCGCTTTGAACAACCACTCCAATCTCTGCGGCGGTTACATTTTCTAAGAGTATTTCCGTTCCTTCGCTGTCATACACATCGCATTCTATATCCGCCGGTGTCAGAGTTTGTCCGTATTCCTTGGTCACATTGTGGGGTGCGATCTTAACCGTTTTTTTATCGATTTTGATCTCCAATCCGAATGTTTTGAAAACGCGGGAGCTGTCGGTTTGATTAAACATAGCTATCGTTCCCACATGGGTGCCCGTTTCGATACCCTTCTTGGGGGTTATAATCATCTCGGCATAGTTTTTCCATGTCCCGTGTGTTTCTGTGTCTTTCTTTGAGGGTATATACCAGTAAGATTGGCCCGAATCAAGACCGCCTTCACCATAAGGCTTTTTCGCAGCTTCATCATTGGCATTCATATCGTTCAGTACAACGGTGAACAAGTCGTCCTGCTTGGGGAAAACAACGTGTATACGCTGATTGCCGGTGTTCACCAGGCGCAATTTCAAAGGCTCAATGGTGGCCTGGGGTTCATATTCGAGAGTTTTGTCTGCGCCGCCTCCGGCTAACAGCTTGTTATAGGAAACGGGTGCTGCGGTTGCTCCGGGTTCGGCCGAAGGCTCCGCCGGTAGTATAGATTCGCCATTGTCTTTGTCTTCCGTAACGTCATAAGAGTAATCCTTGGGCTCGGAAAGCACCGCCTCAAGGGTGATTTTGTTGTCTTCAGTTCCGTCTTGTGAAGCGTTTGTGCCTTCGTTTTTATCCTCCGGAACAACATCGCCCACGGTCTCTTCGGAAACGGTGTTTCCGTCCTTAACAACTTTCCAGCCCGATATTATGACATTTTGGGGTTCCGCCGAAGCTGCCGGATCTGCGGCGACCTCGGTAGCGTCAAGTTCCGGGTCAATGGCGCCAAGCACATCTCCCACCATTGCCAGCTCATTTACGGATTCACCATTTTGAGATCCGTCGGTGGATTTAAGTTTATAGCCTTTGCCCGAGTCCGTTTGACTGAGCTTGTAGGTAACGTCAACGATGGTAAGGTCTTTGCTGTTGACCGTTGTTTTATCGGAACCGCTGCTCCAATCCTTCGATGATGGTTTTCCTTCACCGGTATACCTATACAAAGTCGCGGTATAATCGCCTATTTTTAATTCATTGGAGTTATCTTCACTGAAAAAATCTCCGTCACCGAGTTTCCAGCCGTGATAGCGGTGCGTTTTACCTCCCTGACCCGCTATGGAAGGATCGATTAATCCGGCAAGGCCGTTACCGGGAAGAACCGATTTTGCTTCGTGTTGTGATGAGGGACCGTGTGCAGGACGGGAAATTTCAAGTTGGTAATACTTCTCATCTACATAGTAGGAGTTTATATCTTCCTTAAAGTCCTCGTCATGGTTCAGTTCCATTGAAAATGTTACCCAAAGCAATTCGTTGGGTACTCCGTCTCCTTTGAAAATGGACAATGTTTTGGGGTTTGCCCTGAAGTTCACACTGCCGATATACAGAGGTTCACTCAGGTAAGCATTTGGGTCTCCCGACGGCTCCGCAGAGGGAATTTCTTCCGCCAAGGACACTTGGGGGATTTCACCGTCATCGGGTATGGCTTCCGTGACCGCCCCGCCTGCGTCTTCATAGAGAACATCTTCGGCGGCTCCGTATACTTCCCCCTCAAGGGCCGCAGGCTCCGCCGACGTTTCATCCCCCGCCGCAACGGTCGGGATGACAGACAAAATCATGGTCAGGGCGATCAAGATACTTATAAATTTCACGTTTTCTTTTTTCATGGTTTTTCATCCTTTCAAATTCTTGTCCTATTGCCTTAAGTTGTGTTTTTCTTCGTTTGTAACTTTTTGATTGATAACTTTTCCGTTTGTTTGTTTCTCATTCGACAGGCGCTCCCGACTTACCTTCCTTTCTCTCAAGAACGCCTTATAATATTATGCATCCTTCCTTTTTAATCTTTTGGACCTCTTTCGATTTTTCCCCGCGTGCGGATATCGATTTTTTGAATTTCCACCCGTCAAAATCGATATACTGTCACAGTCTGATTATAGCATACAACCGCCCTTTTGTAAACACAAAAAAGCGGTTTGTAGCATTTTTTTAATATATTTTTCCCAAATCGCACCATTTCATGCGGGTTTTAAGCGATATTCCCGATTAACGGAGAACAGCCTCGGCTCATGCCTCGGCCGGGGAGTCAAAAAGGGTTCGCTTCACTATTTCCGCACAGTCTGCCACATACTCGGAGCAGGGGCGTTTTTTGTAATATTCCTTCGTCCTTGCCTCGGGCCTTGGGCCGCTGTTTTTGGGCAGGGCGCTCCCCAAAAGCTCTCCGCAAATGACGGAGCCGTTTTTTTCCTCAAATTCCTTGGCCATTTTTTGAACCGCCTCATAGACCTCTCTTTTGTTTTCCGAATCGTCGGCCTTTCCGCTGCCCAACTTCAGCCCGGCTATCATGGCCATGGCGGACACGGCGCCGCAGGTCAGGCGCATACGTCCCATGCCGCCTCCCATACCTTCGGAGATTTTCAAAGCCGTCTCCCGCTCCAGCCCCAATTCCTCCGAAAAAGCGCACAAAACCGCCTGTGCACAATTCATCCCGCTCAAAAACAAATCCCTCGCATTTTCCATCTCAAAACCTTCCTTTCCGCTGCCTTTTGTTATTTATTATCATCAAGCATAAGCCTGCCTATCACTCTTGACGCATAAAATTCCGACGGATATCGTGTGACGCACATCCCGAATATAAGCATAACAACCGCCGCCACATAGGGGGTGACAAATATGAACAGCAAAAGCAGTACAAGAATATTCAGAATCATAATGAGCAAATTTCCGGGAAGCTTCACCAACACGAGCAGAAAAGCGTTTTTGTAAATGTCTCGCAGTTTAAGCTTAAAAGTCACCATGAGCTGATAGATATAGGGGTGCATCATGGTGTATATGATTGCGATGATGATAATGAGATATATCATGACCGACAATAGCAAATTCCGTGTCTGCATATAGTGATAATAATAAAACATGGCCGCATAAACCAATATGAAAAGCACAATCAGGTCAATGAGTGCCGCAAAAATGCCCTGTTTGAAATTTTCCTTGAGTTTGTCGAAACCGTCGCTTATAACAAAAATCGGCTGCCTGTTGACAAAGGACTTTATTATATAAGAATAGGCCGCAGACACGGGGCCCGAGCCCCAAAGCACGAAAAGTCCCACTCCGAAAAGCATTTGTATCTGAACCGCCGTTTCGCTGCGGGCCGCCTCCATATCTACCCCTGCGTCCCGGGGTATTACGGCCATGATATAGTCAAGCAAATGTGTCGCCCCGAGAATCACCCGTCCGAGCAATATTAGCAGTATTATCCATACAATGCTCAGTATGCCATGTAATGAATTGATTATCAAAAATTTTGAAAACTTCTGTATCAATATGTCCAAATACAGCATAAAGCCCTTTTTTTCGGGGGCATCTTCCGGAATGCCCTTGCCGGGTCTTACGTACATTCTATCAAACAGTGACATAGCGCTTTTCCTTTCCGGAATCCAAATCATACTCGGCGCCGAAAAACCGTTTCATAAAATAAACAACATGGGGCGCAATCGAAATAGGGAGGACATCCGTGCTTATGTTATAACATATTGCGCCCCATAAATCAAGATATTTTGAAAATTACCCGGCTTTGGGTTTCGCTCCCCGCACATCGGATATAATTCGGGGAATTAATCTTCTATTACCGCCTTTCGGTTTATAATACTGCGCAGGGTCTCGATGTCGAACTTGGGCTCCCTGCCGTATGTGTAGAGCCCGTTGATTTCCTGCTCCACATCATAGAGCTGAGTGTAACAAAATCCGAACATTTTGCCGTTGTCCAAAAGGACATCGGTCAAGCCTTTGAATCTTTCCAAGAATTCCCGCACGGTTTTCGGGCCTTCTCCGTAGCCCCAGCCCTCCGTGTCGCCCCGGACGGACCAGCGTGTTCCGCCGTATTCGCTCACAAACATCGGCTCGCCTCGATATGTCTCCCGGTCTGAGAGGCGGTCCCAAATCTTTTGGTCTCCGCCTTTTTCTTTTTCAAACTCCGCAAAAGAAGCCGCCAACAGCGCCGGATCTTGTCGGTAGTCATGTATATCAAAAATGTCCGTCACAACATGATATCCGCCGCTGCAATCGATACACGGACGGGTAGGATCCAGGGTCTTTGTTTCTCGATACACCGTTTCCAAAAAATTTTCGACAAGCTCATCTCTGCCTTTGTTCCAAGTCTCGTTAAAGGGACACAGGCCCACAATCGCAGGATGGTTAAAATCCCGTTCCGTCACCTCCCGCCACTGGTTCAGAAATTCACCTGCATTCTCCGTCGTGGGCCGATCAAAGCCCCAGTCGGCGTACTCCTCCCAGACCAAATAGCCCATTCTGTCACAGTGGTAGAGAAACCTCGATTCGAACACTTTCTGGTGCAGCCGTGCCCCGTTAAACCCTATATTCATTGAGATTTCAATGTCGTTTATAAGGGCATCATCGGTGGGTGCGGTGTATATCCCGTCGGGATAATAGCCCTGGTCCAAAACGAGACGCTGAAACACCGATTTTTCGTTGATTAAGAATTTCATGCCCTCAAACCGCACATCCCGCAAACCAAAGTAGCTTTTCACCTCATCCTCGCCGAAACGCAGAAGCACATCATAGAGCCGTCCCTTGCCCGGCTCCCACAGATGCTTTTCCGAAAGGGGAATCTCCACATTGACAATTCCCCCTGCCGAAACACCGCAGGCGCTGCCGGTGGATGCCCCCCGATAGCTTGTTTCGACGGTGAGCTTGCCTTCGCCTTCAAGGTATGCGGTTACCGTCACCTTTTGATTCATGGCGTCGGGATAAAACCGAACGTTCTTGATATGGTTTTTCGGCACATATTCAAGCCACACGGTTTGCCAGATACCGGTGGTGCGGGTATAAAAGGCACCATAGGGACTTTGTCGGCCCGATTGTTTTCCGGAGGGCTGCATCCCGCTCCGAGCGTCGTCCGTGACGCAGACAGTCACAACGTTTTCCCCCACATAGGTTAAATCGGTAATATCAAAAACAAAGGAGGTGTAGCCGCCCCGATGCCGCCCCGCTTCTTTTCGGTTCACATATACCACCGTCTCATAGTCCGCCGCACCGAAGTGCAACAATACGCGGCCGCTCCTTTCTTGCTCGCTCAGGGGAAAGGTGCGTCGATACCACACAGCGGCCATAAAGTCTTTATTGCCGATGCCGGATAGCTCGCTCTCGGGGCAGAACGGAACGATTATCTTGTCATTGAGCGAGTCCCGCTCATACCACTTGCGGTCTATGCCGCTTTTTTCGTTGTCGATTTCAAACTCCCATTCCCCGTTTAGATTGCTCCAAGTATTCCGCTCAAACTGCGGGTTTGGATGTTCTTGTCTCGGTATGTCCATTGCTTTGGCTCCTCTCTCATTTTTGGATGTTATTTCATAGATTGTGTGCCATTATATCACCGGCCCCGAAATGATGTCAAGGCTTTAGGGAACGGTTGGGCCCTTTCCGACAAAAAAAGGCATAACAGTTACTTGAATATTTGAAATTTGTGTGTTATTTTGGTAGTCGCCTCAGGTATACGACCGCCTCTTATAAGGACAAAGTATTTGAAATTTGAGGGGGAAACGTGTATAATAGAAGTACGGGATATTTTTGTGTAACTCGGGATTTGGATAAGAGGAAATGTGCTTGAACACAAGGAGGTAATCTTATGGACAAATCTATCAAAAAAACACGTATATGTAATGTGGGGGATATTATTTTTTACGGTATTTTTGATGAAGGGTTTTTTTGCACCGAAAATATATCAAACGGATACCATATACACTCCGGATTTGAGCTTTTTATAGTGGAAAAAGGCGAGATTATGATTGAAAATATCGATGAAAACAGAGTTTGTCTGTCAAGGGGCGAGTGCGCCATTATTCCTCCGCAAAATTACCATTACACCAAACCGGCGACAAAGGAATCGGAGGAAGTGTGCAGATATGTTGTGAGATTCAGAATCGCCAAAAACAGTGACTCCGAGGCGGTGAATCTCTATGATGAATTTTGCAAGTTAATTGCGGGAGAAAATATTTACAAATTTAAAAACCCTGAAATTGCGAAAACGGCCAAATCCTTGAAAGCCGAAATTGCCAAGAATACAATGGAAGCAAAGCTGATGAGTGAAGTGCTGTTCAAAAAAATCATGACGGAGTTTATTATAAGCATTATCGATTTGAGAGAGAACTATACGGAAAAGAATAAGAAGGAGAGCAGGGAGCAAAGAAAAGAGGCAATTGAAGCCTTTCTCGAAAAAAGCTATAATTTAAACGATTTAAATGTAAAAATGCTTGCCGATTATATAAATTTAAGTGTGAGGCAAACCAACAGACTGATAAAAGACTACTATGGCAAGACCTTTTTGGAAACGGTTAATGATTTGCGGATGAGCAAAGCGAAAAAGATGCTTATCACAAGCAATATGAAAACAGAGGAAATCGCCGAAAAAGTCGGGTATCAATCTCTGAGAGGATTTGTGAATGCTTTTCGGAGAAAATACGGATTTTCACCCAATGAATTCCGACGACAGAATAATTTTCGGTAAATTGAATATATACGGGGAACGACTATGCCATATTTTTGTGAAAATGGCATAGTTGTTCCTTGTATAAAGTTTTTTCATCTGATATAATGAACACACTAAGATTCATTGCGAAGATGATTCCAAAAGCGAAAAAAAGCATAAATATTTTTAAAAGGAAGGAAAATGGCTATGAAAAAGAGCGGATTTAAAAGGATTGCGGCGGTGGTATTACTGATTGCCGTAATGAGCCTGACGGTTGGATGCGGGGGAGGACAACAAGCAGAAAATGCGGATGTTACCACCGTAACCATCTGGCACGGACAAACCCATGCAAAAGAGTTTTATGACAAAAAAATCGAAGAGTACAACGAAACGGTGGGCAAGGAAAAGGGAATCAAGATAGAATGCACATTTATGTCGGATTTGGCTACTCAAATAGATTTGGCCCTTGCGAATGATGCTGCCCCGGATATTCTTATGCAGCTTGGAACCCAGGCCGGAAGCAATCTCCAAAAGGCGGCGGAAGCAGGTCAGATTTTGCCTCTTGAGGATGTTCCGGGCGGACAGGAATTGATTGATAAATATGAGGGATACATAACTCCCAACGGGTTTGATGACAAAACCTATTCCGTTCCTTATTATGCACAAACCCGAGCCCTTATCTATAACAAGGATATGTTTAAGGAGGCGGGATTGGTTGATGAAAACGGAGAACCGACACCGCCCGAAACATACGATGAACTTGTTGAGTATGCAAAAAAACTGACGGATAAATCCAAAGACCAATACGGAATAGTTCTTCCGGCAAAATGGGGGAACTGGGCCGCTATGGACTGGCGCGGACTGATGATGCAAGATACCGCTAACTCAATGGATTATGACCCAATATCGGGCACGTATGATTATACGGCTCTTAAGCCCATAGCCGAGATGTATTTGCGTATCAAAAACGACGGCAGCTATCTTCCGGGCGCGGATTCCCTGGATAATGACCAAGCAAGAGCACGTTTCGCCGAAGGCAGAGTGGGAATGAAAATTTCCGCATCCTATGATGTGGGGGTTTTGACAGACCAATTCCCGGCGAAGTGCGATTGGGGCGTTGCACCCCTTCCGGTAGCCGACAAAAATGCAAAACATATGTATAGGTTGCTTGTGGATAATTTTGGCTGCATCAATGCGAAATCGGCGAAAGAGAAGAGTTTGGATAAAATTTTCGAGGTGTATAAATGGTTTGTGAGCGATGAGCTTGCCGTAGACACCTACAAAAGCGGTATTTTCCTGCCTGTTATACCGGAAGTGATCAAGGATGTCAAACCCGAAGATATCTCGGCGCCGAAACAGTGGGCCGAATATGCGGCACTTTCCGAAATCAGTATTCCCATTGCGGTGGAGATGCCTAAGGAATACGGAGAGGATCAGAAACACGATACCGTTATAAGGGACTATATCTGGACAGAAAAATGGACGGTGGACGAGGCGATTAAGTATTTGAACGAATCTGCGGATAGAGCCGTAAACCGGTATCGGGAACTCCACCCGGATGCCGATTACAGCCTCTATATTGATGAGGACTGGAATAACCCCGAAAGGAAGTAGACTATGAAGGTAAAAAAATTCGGTCCCGCAAAGCGTAAAGGGAGTAAATACAAAAAATCAATTCAGCGGCAGTCGTATTTATTGCTTGCCCTGCCGATTATCGGATTTTTCGTTTTTACTCTCTATCCCCTTTGTTGGGCGATAAGATATGCATTTTACTATTATAACGGCACAGCATCCGCCACGACCTTTGTGGGATTGCAGAATTTTCTGACAGCTTTCAAAGACACCTCTTACTGGCGGGCTTGGCTGACAACCTTGCAGTTTGCGTTAATGAAGCTCCCCATAGAGTTGCCGCTTGCTCTGCTGCTTGCGATACTGCTCCAGCGGAAGATAAAGGGCACTGGTTTTTTTAGGTCGGTCTATTTCCTGCCGCAAATGATCAGTATCGCCGTTGTCGGCTTGATGGTTACCTGTATATTCGATTACTTTGGCCTTGCAAATGCGTGGCTTAAGAAATTGGGCCTAATCGCCGATAATATCGAATGGTTCTCCACAAAGTGGAAAGCGATGATAGTATTGGTTCTTGGCAGCATTTGGCAGACTTTCGGCATTAATGTTCTGTATTTTATGGCGGCCCTAAACAATATACCGGAGGATTTGTACGAGGCTGCGTCGATTGACGGAGCAAGTGCGGCAGTCAAGTTTTTCAGAATAACCATCCCCATGATGGGACCTGTTCTCCAGACCATACTGCTGCTTTCAATCAACGGCACTCTGCACACCGGCGAATACATCTTGGTTACGACAAACGGCAGTCCGGGCGGGGACACATACACGGTTATGTCATATTTGGTCGGCAAATTTGTTCCCGGTTTCGCAGAAAGGGGCGTAAACATCGGATATGGCTGCTGCCTTGCGGTAATCACGGCTATTATAACCGCCGCTATTGCTGTCGCCTATAAGAAGCTGAGCAAAAAGCTTTCGAACATCTATTGACAGTCGGGAGGGAATTTGTAAAATGAAAAAACGTAAGATAATTGCCGATTCGTTTACATATATCGTGCTGATAGTTGTTGCCCTGATAACTATTATACCGATTTTGTATACCGTTTTCAGTTCGTTCAAAAGCAATATGGAGATAATGACGAACCCCGGCAGTATATTTCCCCACAAACCCACCCTTGAAAATTACAAACAGGCGTGGAATTCGGACTTTCTTGATGTGGGACGTATGACTCTTAACAGTATTATATACACTGTTATATGTATGACGGTCCATTGCTTTATAGCCTCTACCGCTGCCTATGTTTTCGCAAGAGGCGAGTTTAGATTCAAAAAGACTCTGTTTGCCCTATTTTCATCTCTTATGTTTATAAACTTGGGGACCATAACCGTATATCCGTTGTTTGATATTTTGAAACCAATCCATCTGAACCAATCCTTATGGGGGCTGATAGTAGTCAAATGTTTCAGTATTCCGATAGTACATATATATCTGATCAGGAGTTACATAGAAACCATATCCCCGGAGATAGATGAGGCGGCAACGATAGACGGATGCAGTTTTATAGGCATATTCTTTCGGATAATGGTTCCGATAATCAAGCCTATTATTGCAACGGTCGCCCTGCTTGCATTTCAGGGCTCCTGGAACGAATATTTGCTCCCGGCAATCTTCACGATGACAAGGCCGGAGCAGAAAACACTGATAGTGGGTCTGATGGCGCTGAAAAATTCCGACGGCGCCGCCACCAGCTGGAATTTGATGTTGGCCGGGTCGACTATTGCGATGCTCCCCGTGCTCATTGCCTATGCGGTGGCGAACAAATACTTTATAGCGGGCATAACGGCAGGCGCCGTCAAAGGCTGAGGGCCCCAACAAAAAAATGTAATTAAAAAATATAATCAAATCTAACGCTAAGGAGGAATTATTTAAGGAGGAATGCGGTAAATGAGGAAAAACTTTCTTAAATTCAGTGCGGTCTTTGTCGCTGTGTTGATGGTTTTTTCCGCAATCATCGGAACCGGAGTCGGCTATACCGAGGAACCTACAGCGACTCCGACATACGATTCCGGCTTTAAAATCAACGATATCGGTGTTACGAAGGATGCGGATTCCGGGGACTATACGGTCAAGGTTACAACCAATGTCCCGAATACCGACCCGAAAGCCCAATGGTGCACCTTGTTCGTCTATGACATAACGGGACTTGCCGGTGCGGAAGGTGATGCGGTGCAGGAATTCAATTTCGATGCGGGCACAATCTGCTACATGGACCAAAGGAAAATAACCGAAGAGCCGAGCGCCGAGATAAGCTTTGAATTTATACTTTCGGGCGATCTTAAAGAACACGAATTGATAGCCAAAATCTCGGGCGCAGGTACGGCGGATGCAAAGTCCTTTGAAGTGATTGATCCCGTGGCAGATGCCACACCGTCGCCGGAGCCAACGGCAACACCCACCGAACAGCCTACGGCGACGCCTACCGAAACACCAACGGCAACACCCACGGAAACACCAACGGCGACGCCTACCGAAACACCAACGGCGACGCCTACCGAAACACCAACGGCGACGCCTACCGAAACACCCACCACAGCACCTGCGGCGACTCCGTCGCAAGAGCCAACGGCGCCCCCCGTGTACGACTCCGGCTTTAAAATCAACGACATCGGAATTACGAAGGATGCAGATTCGGGGGACTATACGGTCAAAATTACAACCAAGGTTCCAAATACCGACCCGAAAGCCGAATGGTGCACTTTGTTCGTATATGATGTCACCGGTCTTACGTCCGAAGGCGGAGGTGCGGTTCAGGAATTCAATTTCGATGCGGGTGCAATTTGTCATATGGACCAAAGGAAAATAACCGAGGAGCCGGGTGCGGAGATAAGCTTTGAATTCATACTGTCCGGTGAACTTAAAGGTCACGAAATGATAGCCAAAATCTCCGGAGCAGGCACGGCGGATGCGAAGTCCTTTGAGGTGATTGACCCCGAGGCGGAGCCCTCGGCGACACCGAGCGAAGCACCCACGGCGACACCTACCGTGACACCGACGGCATCACCTACCGTAGCACCTACGGCGACACCTACCGTGGCACCTACGGCAACACCTACCGTGGCACCGACGGCATCACCCACCACGGTACCTACGGCATCACCCACCGTGGCACCGACGACATCACCCACCACAGCACCTGCGGCGACTCCGTCGCAAGAGCCTACGGCGACCCCCGTGTACGACTCCGGCTTTAAAATCAACGACATCGTTGTTACAAAGGATGCGGATTCCGGGGATTACACGGTCAAAATTACAACCAAGGTCCCGAATACCGACCCGAAAGCCGAATGGTGCACTTTGTTCGTATATGATGTCACCGGTCTTACGGCCGAGGGCGGGGATGCGATGCAGGAATTCAATTTCGATGCGGGTGCAATTTGCTATATGGACCAAAGGAAAATAACCGAAGAGCCGGGTACGGAGATAAGCTTTGAGCTTGTATTGTCGAGTGAGTTTAAAGGCCATGAGTTGATAGCCAAAATCTCCGGTGCTGGCACAGCAGATGCAAAGTCCTTTGAGGTGATTGACCCCGAGGCGGAGCCTTCGGCGATCCCGGAACCTACGGCTGCCCCGAGCGAAGAACCCTCGACGAGTCCGAGCGTAGAACCGTCGTCAATGCCAAGTGAAGAACCTACGGCACAACCCAACGAACCCACAACAACACCGACCGAAGAGCCCACGGCTACCCCGAGCGGACAGTCTACGGCGAACCCGACAGAACCTACGACACCGCCCACATACGATTCCGGCTTTAAAATCACCGGTATCGATGTGAAGAAGGAGTCAGACTCGGGGGACTACGGAGTAAAAATTACGACCAAGGTCCCGAATACCGATCCGAAAGCCGAATGGTGCACTTTGTTCGTATATGATGTTTCGGGCCTTACAGCCGAAGGCGGAGATGCGACCCGGGAATTCAATTTCGATGCGGGCACAATCTGTTATATGGATCAGAGGAAAATAACCGAAGAGCCGGGCACCGAGATAAGCTTTGAGTTTATACTTTCGGGCGAGCTTAAAGGTCACGAATTGATAGCCAAAATTTCGGGCGCAGGAACTGCGGACGCGAAGTCCTTTGATTTATTGGACCCCGAAGCAGACCCCACGGCAGTACCGTCCGAACCTACAGCGAAACCCAACGAACCTACAACAACACCGACCGAAGAACCTACGGTGAAACCCACCGAGCCTACGGCAACTCCCAACGGACAATCCACGGCGAAACCGTCCGAGCCCACAACAACTCCAAACGGAGGACCTACGGCACCGCCCGCCTACGATTCCGGCTTTAAAATCACCGGTATCGATGTGAAGAAGGAGTCAGACTCGGGCGACTACGGAGTAAAGATTGCGACCAAGGTTCCGAATATCGAACCGAAACCCGAATGGTGCACCCTGTTCGTATATGATATTACGGGCCTTACGGCCGAAGGCGGAGATGTGGCCCGGGAATTCAGTTTCGATGCGGGCACAATTTGCTATATGGACCAGAGGAAAGTAACCGAAGAGCCGGGTGCCGAGATAAGCTTTGAATTTATACTTTCGGGCGAGCTTAAAGGTCATGAGTTGGTTGCCAAAATATCGGGCGCAGGAACTGCGGACGCAAAGTCCTTTGACTTGCTGGATCCCGATGTTGACCCCACGGCACCGCCCAAACCTACGGCAGTACCGTCCGAACCTACGGCGAAACCCACCGAGCCTACGGCAACCCCCAACGGAGGACCTACGGCACCGCCCACATATGATTCCGGCTTTAAAATCACGGGTATCGATGTGAAGAAGGAGTTAGACTCGGGCGACTACGGAGTCAAGATAACGACCAAGGTCCCGAATATCGAACCAAAACCCGAATGGTGCACCCTGTTCGTATATGACGTATCGGGACTTACGGCCGAAGGCGGAGATGCGACCCGGAAATTCAATTTCGACGCAGGCACAATCTGCTATATGGACCAAAGGAAAGTAACCGAAGAGCCGGGTGCCGAGATAAGCTTTGAGTTTATACTTTCGGGAGAGCTTAAAGGTCATGAGTTGGTTGCCAAAATATCGGGCGCAGGAACTGCGGATGCAAAGTCCTTTGACTTGTTGGATCCCGATGTTGACCCCACGGCGCCGCCCAAACCTACGGCAGTACCGTCCGAACCTACGGCGAAACCCACCGAGCCTGCGGCAACCCCCAACGGGGGCCCGACGGCAACACCCGGCGGAGAGCCTACACCGACGCCTGCCGAAGGACCGGCGATTACGGTGACGGTTGAGGGCAGAACGGTTACGGTTTCGGGCAATATAAGCGAAGCACCGGACGGAACGGATTTGGTGCTTGCGGTGCTGAACCCCGACCAAAGTATCGGAGAGCTTGAAGATATTGGACAGTGGCTTGCTTATTCAAGCCAGACTACGACATTAAATGAAAAATTTGAGTTTGTCTTTAAAATGAGAGGGCCGAGCGGAACCTACAACGCACGCATAAGCAGCAAGGCTCTGAGCGGTGTATATGAGACGTCTTTCGACTTTAACAACACATTAATCGACGAACTCAATGGAAAAAAGAACGCCGATGGCAGCACGGCATTGGATGAGTTTAAGGCGTTCATAGAATCGGAGGAAAATTCTCTCGGAATCGATTTGTCGGAATACGATGCCCTTGAGAGTGATGAGGACAGAAAAGCGGTATGTGAGTCCCTTAAAAACCGGTCCGGAGATTACAGTCGGGAGAGCTTCAAAGAGGAATTCGGTCGAGCGGTTCTTTGGAGCGGAATTGTAAATAACGAGGATGTGCCTTCGGATATTCTCTCAATATTGGAGGGCAGATATAACTCGGGGGACAGCATGGTAAACGATGAGCTCCTTCCGTGGTTAGACGTGTATTTCGAAGAATTCAGCGAGGAGGCCCGGTTGGGAGCGATTACGAGAGCCGTTGCCGACCCGTCCGTCGAGAGCGTAGAGGATTTCCTGAACAGTGTACGGAAGAATTTGATTATAAGTTTCGTCGAAAACTGTAAATACTGGAAAGACCTGTACCTGCTGACAGATCAGCCCGATAACCTATTCGGATTTGACCCGGGAGCTTTGAGCATATTCAACGGTTTCGGTAATGTTACAAGCAGGGATTCGGTTTTGAAATCCTTGTATGAGCAGGGAAAGGCAAAGAACACATCGGATGATATTATTTCGCTGTTTTCATCCCTCGTGCAGAGTCAACGGGCTGCGGACAACAACAGGCCCGCCTCGGGCGGAGGATTTGGCAGCTCGGGCGGCGGAGGTTCGGGCGGCGGAGGCGGTTTCGGCGGCTTCGGCAGTCAGGGCACGGAGAGCTGGATGGTTGAAAAACCGGAAGGATTACCTGCCATACCAAGTGAAATTCCCGCAATTTCCCCGGCGGAGGTATTTACCGATATTGATACCGTTGAATGGGCGAGAGAGGCAATCTTAAGCCTTGCCGAAAAAGGTATTCTAAGCGGTGTCGGCGGAGGGCAATTCCTTCCGAACGACAGTATGACGAGAGAAGAGTTTGTCAAAATGTTGGACAACGTATACGGTTGGTCAAAAGAGGCGGCGGAATGTACTTTCAGTGACGTTGATCCGAGCGCATGGTATTATTCTTCCGTATCCGCAGCAGTGAGAGAAGGCATCATAAACGGCTATGGCGACAATCGTTTCGGCGTAGGCGACAATATCACGCGGGAAGATGCGGCGGTAATTATGCTGAGGGCATCGGGCGGAGATTTTGATGATGTTGACGAATTGCTTTTTGCGGATGATGACAGAATTTCCGATTACGCCAAAAATGCGGTTCGTTCGCTCGGCGGAGCAGGTATTGTCAACGGAACGGGCGGCAATATGTTCACTCCCGCATCTCCTATCACCCGTGCGGAAGCGGCGAAGATGTTCTATGAACTGCTGCTCTATACCGAACAATAAACCGAGGAGGATACAGATAATGATAAAAAACAAATGGATTATTCCGATTCTTGTGATATCCTTGCTGATGTTTGGCGCTGTTCCTTGGGCCTATGCGGACGAAGCCGATGAGAGCGTAACCGCCCCGGCCGAAAGCTATGCGGCCGAATATCAACAGCAGTATGATGTTCTGAATGTGTTGGGAATTATGCAAAGCAGCGACCTTTCAAAAGAAATCACCCGGGGGGAGTTTGTCGCCCAATTTGTGAATCTCTGCGGCTATACGGAAGAACAGGCAACAGCAAAGAGGTATTTCGTCGATGTGGCAGAGGATTATTCCTACATTGGACAAATTGCTTTTGCGGTGGAGAGACAGCTCATTACCGGTGACAACGGAAATTTCCGCCCGGATGATACTATAACAGCGGAAGAGGCGGCTTCCGTAGCATTGGCCGTATTGGGTTATAACAACTTTTCACCCTATGTTGCCATGGATATGGTCAGGGCGCGCAGAGAGGGCATATTTAACGGAATCTCCGCAAACGAGAACGACAAAATAACTTGGGACTCGGCTGCGGGTATCATATATAACACCATGAATTCGAGCATGATCATTATAGAAGGTATAAGCGTCGGCTCAAACGGCAGTTCATATATGCTCAACAAAAACGAGACTACGGCCCTGAATTATTACAAACACATTTACATGGACCGGGGTATAGTAAGTGACAACGGACTGACAGCGCTCAGAGGCGAGAGCGCTGTCGGCGAAACCCGTGTTCAAATCGGGGACCGAGTTTATATGCAGAACGGACAAAGTTTTATCGACCTTTTGGGACACATGGTCGAAGCCTATTATGACGAGGATGACGCAATTCTGTGCGTTCGGGATATAACTCAGCAAAACGGCAATGTTCTGCATATAGAAGCGGACGACATTATATCCGCCGAAATGGGAAGCATCACGTTCTATGCCGAAAACGGGACGGACCGCACGATGAGATTTTTGCCCACGGCGGATATCATATACAACGGAAAGGCATTAAACCAAGGGGAGTTCACTCCCGAGCGGCTGATGCCGAAAATAGGCAGTGTAGACCTTATCAGATCCGGCAACAACGGCTATGATGTTGTGATTGTCACCTCCCAGTATAACTGTGTTGTGGAAAAGAGTATACATAACGGTTTGATTTATACTTTTGTGGATACGGACACACCGGAAAAGAATGTGGATGTTGACGAAAATTACCTGGGAAAGACCTGCCGGGTCACCGATGCGTCGGGAAGCGATGTGAATTTGGCCGATATTACAAAGAATAATGTCCTGAGCGTTGCCAAAAGCTTGGACGGAGAACTGATAAACATAAAGGTGAGCACCGACAGCCGCAAGGCATGGGTCGATGCGACATTCGTATCGGACGAGCCTCCCCGACTCCTGTCAAACGGAATCAATTACAGGTTTGCCTACGGTGCGAATACGGACGAGGTTAAGCCCAACATTTTCGCATGGTTGGATCTTGATGTTCACGGCAATGTGGCAAACTTCCGCTCATACGAAAAATACGAAAAACGATTTGCCTATTTGATAGATGTGGAAGTGGACGACAGTGTTTTCACATCCCAAATCGCCATCAAGATTTTTGACCCGTCGGGCAAGGTGTTGGTGCTGAGCTCCGGAGATAATGTGATTTTGGACGGAGAGACCATCAGACCGAAAGACTATGACAAGATTGCGGAACGTTTTTATTCCGGAACAGAGCTTCAGCCCCAGATTATACAGTATGAGTTGGACCTTGACGGCACCCTTCAAAGCATAGACTCCCGAGTCTACAACGAGGGAGTTGAATCAGAAACAAGCACCAGATTGCTTGAGGCTCCGAAAACGATGGAGAGAACAAACACGGGTGTGTTCAACGGATTGAGATTCTATTGGAGCGGGTCGAGGACCTTTGACGGGCAACTCTACATCGACGCCGATACGCTGGTTTTCGGTATCCCCACAGGCCCCCACGAGGATGAGGATTATGTGATGCTCACAAGCAGCTACTTTATCAATCAAAGGTATTACGATGTTGAATGCTACACTTCAAATCCCGAGGGTAGGATAGCGGAGGCGATGGTCGTTAAATATACGGCAAAATACGATGAAAGCAATGTTAATGACAAAAATTTCGTGAGAGTACCGTCCCTCTATCCTTCCGCAATGGAAACGGCAATAGTCAAAAAGGTATATGAAAGCGTAGGGGAAGACGGGGAGCCCGTTTGCAATGTGGATCTTCACCTTCTGTCGGGAGCAGACAGAAACTATAACGTCCGCTGGAGCGATTTGAACGACCAGTTCAGAGAAGGATATGTGGTCAGGTTCTTTGTCCTAAATAACCGAATTATCGACGCCGAAATGGTGTTCGACCTAAACACGATGACTCCGGGAACGCCGAGGAAGTTCAGCTCTTCCGCAAACACATTCGTAGTCCGTCAGAACGGGCGGGACATAGCAGACAGTTCCACAACCGATGCGAATACACCGCAGTTTTCATTGCCCTGGTCCTTAGCTTATCTTGATGTCCTCTCGGTGGAGGACGGTATGCTTACCGGAGTGACCGCCGATGCGGACGGAGAATGGACGGAAGAAAATGTGGATTATTTCAGACTTGATTTAATCAATAACGGAGGATGCTGCTATTATAACAGAGAAAACCATGTGATTGAGCCTGTGCCCACTACCGATATTTTATCCCGTTCCGACGGTGGCGCAACCATGTCAAAGGTGTTGGCCCTATCGGTGAACACAACGCCTCGCGGACTTATTATCATTGATTGAATCGGTCGTTTCAAACCGAAAGGAGGTCTGTTATTATGAAAAAACTTGCCCGTATATTATTGCCGATTGTGATTTTGAGCCTACTGCTTTCCACAACGGCAGGGGCGGAAGAACCGAGATTTTTGAGCGAAGAGATTCATCAAATATCCTCGTTTGACTATGCCGGAGAAAGAATGAAGATTCAAGATGTTTCCGTGGGCTCGGGTTATGTTTTGGAGTTCGACATAAATGTGGCTCCGAATGCGCCGAGGGGGACGCTGATATTTACCCACAGCGGCTCAAAAACAAACTCCGGTACCCACAATTCCGCAATGGAAGCCAAGGGAAACAAGTGGAGCTGGACATGCAGCGGGGTTGACTCAAATGTCGTTGTCGCCTCGGAGCTAAATTGCGGGGTCGTATACCGCATATCCATAGGAGTTGACCTTGTGGCACGGAAACAGTATCTGAGCATACGTGATGCCGAGGGCACCACGGTAGGCAGTGCGGTTATAGACAGGTTGTCCGATGCCGATTTGACAAATCAAAACCTTACCACGTTTCAGTTCCAATGGGCAAACGGCTTTGTGGACACCAAAAAAGAGACATGGTCAAGCAGTATAAAAGTCTCAAACGTAACGATAAAATATGACAGTTCCTATGTGGCTGACACCCCCTCCGTTGCATTTGAGAACGGAAAAGCTATCGCATCCGTTGACGCCTACTTCAATAATCTGACCGCAAAAAGCCCCACACTTTTGCTGTGCGTGTATGACAAGGATAATATCTTGGTGGGTGTTTCGGCGACATGTATGACCGGCTCGGGCAATAAAAAGGAAACTCTTAAGACGGAGGTCGGAGGTATAAAGCTGCGGAAGGGATATGCCGCAAAGGCTATGGTCCTCAACAGCATGGAGGAAGGTTTGCCCTTTGTCCCCGCCGCAAGTGTCGAATACTCCGAGTAATAAATATAAGTAATATAAATCAATGAAACATATAAATATATTAAGAAAGGACGTGCTTTAAGTTATGAAAAAGAGTTTAATGAAGTTGGTTGCAACAGCGGTTATCGGTGTTCTGTTGTGCGGCAATATCTGCCTTGTCTCGGCGGCGGAATATGAGGATATTTACCAAATGAAGGATCCGGTATCGTCAACTTTGGCGGATTTTGAGAATGATGTGGCAGATGTTACCCGTCATCTTGCCGTGTCGGGTTCTCAAAGTAACGTTGCCGTAAAGCCCGCGATTAACGAAAAAGAAGGCAGCAAATGCTTGTTTATCGGAAACACTCCGTCGGGTAACGGCTACGGCTTGGGTCTCACGGATGATGCGCAGCATGCGGCAACCTATGTGCATAAAGATTGCATATTGTATGGCGTAGGAAAGCTGGAGTTTGATATGTTGGCTGACACGAGTAAAGCTTCCACGGATAGTGCATATTCGGCGCAGCTTAAAATTATGAACTATGACAAGGACAAAAACGACGTACATGATATAGGAACGATTCTTCTCACTTTGGGAAGTAAGGAAGCGAATGCCAATTATCGTATAGAATTGACGAAAGGCTCAGATGCTAAAGAGAAAAATAACGGTATTGATGCAGATGGGGTTGAATATGATAATCAAAGTCACAAAGCGCCATATAACTTGGTTAGCAATACATGGTATCATGTGACCCTGTCCTTCAATGTAGCTCAAAAAAAGTATAAAATCGAAGTTCATGACAAGCAAAGCGGTGCAAGGTTGACCTGCATCGAGCAAAGCTTTTACGAAGACAAAGTATCTGCGGCAAGTGCACAAATAGAGGCTGTAGAGGGCGTGCGAATGACTGCGAACACTAACGTTGCGGATATCTATTTCGACAATGTGCAGACCACAAGGCAGGCCTTCACGGTTGGTGATATTCAAGTAACCAAGGATGAGACGGGAAATGCGAAAGCTTCGGTCAATATAACAAACGAGTCCGCAGCGAAAACGCCTCCGGTGCTCCTTTTGGGAGCTTATAAATCGGAATCGGATAAGGTGCGGCTCCTTAAGGCGGGAATCGATAAAAGAACGGATTACGGAAAAGATTACTTAAGAAATTACGATGAACTTTATAACCAGCCCGTCAGCTTCACCGCCGAATGCACCGTGCCCGTGGCAGATGCAGACACTACCAAGGCATTCCTCTGGTATGATTTGGACGAAATGATACCTTATACGGATTTGGTTACCAAACCGGTTACGGAACTTGGACAATAAAACAAAACGATTATGAAAATGCGTAAATTATTTAAAATTTTGACAATTTCATCGGTCTTGCTCTGTATCTGCGCCGGAGCCTTCGGAACCGTGAGCGTGTTTTCGGAGGAGGAAGAGGCGCAGACCGGTGAGGTTTTGTTCGGCGAAAGCTTTGAGGAAGGCGTAAACTCGGCAACCGCCGCCGTTACGGGTCGGATGGTTCCCGCAGAATGGGAGTTTTCCGACTTGAGAAACCCCGGCGGGGGACCCCTTGATTCCGGTATCGACAGGGGAGAAGTAAAATCCGGAGACGCATCCCTAACCTTGGAGGCAGTGGATATAAACTCGGTCGGCTTCAAGTCGCCCCGAATATATATGGACTATCAGACTTCCGCCTGCGATGTGAAGGTCTATGTAAAAAGCTCAAGCGATTACAAGAATAACCGCGCCAAAGCCGCCGTTGAATTTTACAGCGGTTACAAGCTTGTGGAATCTCGGGAGATGGTGTTTAACACCTCTGCGTCGGAATGGATTGAAAATACCTTTTCGATAGACCGGTCCGTATATCCGAACCTTGAGTTTGACAATATTCGCATCCGCTTGTTTACCGTTTTTGTGCAGCTCAGCGGCAGCGAAGCGGCAGGGCGGATTTACTATGATGACCTTTCCGTGGTCCGCCGGGATGAACCCGGGGAGCTCTATATGGATGTCAGATGCGATGACTCAATCGGATGGTATTACATAGGCGAAACGGTCACATTCAAGCCAAACGGCACCCTACCGGAGGATACAAACACCGTGACCGCCACCGTCTACGATTCTCAAAAAAATGTAATACGTGAGGATACGGTTGACGCCACGAAGTTTGCGGAGGGGTGGAGTTATACCCCAAGCGAGGTCGGGTTTTACACGGCGGGCTTTGTCGCCCACACAAACCGCGGCGATATGCGGATAGCATCAAGATACAGAATATATTCAAATCAGTATGTTTTGCCCGAACGCTCCTTTGTGGTGGCCAAGCCCCCAAAGCCGGTGGAGGAGCGATGCCCGATACTCTATACCTCTCATTATGATAATGAGCTGTTAAGGTCGAGCTATCCCATGGATGACAATTACAGAATGTTCAACGAGATAGGATTCCGCGGGGTTCGTTTGCACTCTTTTTATTGGGACTCTAACGGGGACATAATTGGAGACAACGCTCAAACGGCGCCGAATCCCGCAAGAGGTTTATATGATTTTTCCGAATATGACAAGGTTTTTGAGCAGATTGACAAATACGGGCTTGACTGCATTGCAACGGTTCAATATACACCCCGCTGGGCATCCCCATATGCCGATATGACGGAGGATGTGGTCGGTGCCGTCAGCGGCGGAGGCATACACAGCTGGTCTGTAACCCCGCCCACAAGGAATGAGTATTATACCGAATACCTAAAAGTTTTGGCGGAGCGCTACGGGGACAGCATAGACGCCTGGGAAATCTGGAACGAGATGACTCCCGGCTCCCGTTGGTGGGAGCTTGGAACACCGGAGGATTATGTGGGCCTTATCAGGGACTCCCGAAAGGTGCTCAATGAGGTCCAGCCCGGAGAGCCGGTGGTGATGGGCGGTTTGGTGGCAAATTCCCAGAGTTATTGGGAAAAACTGTTGGATGCGGGGCTCTATGACTATACCGATGCCTTTGTGATTCACGGTCCGAAAACAAACTATGAGAGTTATTTGAAGGGCTATGAGGATAGAGGCCTTGAGCCCAAGCCCTGGTGGAACAGCGAGGCGCATTTTATAATCACAAACACATACAGCACCGAGATATATTACACCGAGGAGCAGGATGCGATGCGCCTTATGAAGGGTTATTTTAATGAATTGAGAAACGGCTGCGAATTGATTGCTCTGTTCCAAACAACCACCAATTACAATATGGAGATACTGCCCGAAGTTAAGGCGAGAGGCGGCAGAGGTCTCTCTTACGGACTATGGACTCGGCACCCGTTCCCCGAGCCGAGATTGGTTGCCAAGGTTGCAAATACGTTTTTCGATTCGATGGGAACGGATTTTAAATATGACAAGGAATATTCCTGGGAGGACGGCAAAATCTGCGGCATAAGCTTTATGAGCGACGGAAAGCCGATGCTGTATGTTTGGAGCGATGAGGACGATTTCACCATTTGCCCGGAGCTTGCAGCCTGTTTTAACGAACAGACCGATATGGTCGACTGGGAAGGCAAAAGCGTGGATAAAAACAGCACTCTGCGCAGCAACGTTGTGTATATCATAGACGGTATTGATGCTGAAAAGCTCGGAAAGCTTGCCCCGGCGGAAGGGGAGGTTATTTCCGATGTTCGTGTCACCAAGGAATATGTGTCGGATGTCGTCGGAAAAGCAAGCAAGTCGCCTCTGTTTAATAAGAATTCCTTTGAGGTATCAAGCGGGGTTGTTTGGAACGAGGACAACTGGGAATGGAAAGACAAAACCGGAAGTCAGCTCGACGGCTATGATGCAAAATATGCGATAAGTGCTGACAACGATGGCGTATATCTCATGGTTGAGGTCACGGACGATAATATAAACTTCAACGGAACAGACCCGACTACCCTATATAATTTTGACAGCATCCAGTTTGCCATAGACGTAACCTGCGAAGGATATTCCGATATGTATTCGGAGTTCCAGATAAGCTTGGTTGACGGAGTGCCCACGGTCTATAAACAAAAGGCCGCCAATGTAAACGGAGCGGTGCCCAACGGATGGACGACGGCGGGAGCGGTTGTGCAGAATGACTCGACCCGAATCACAACAAACGGAAATAAAATTCTGTATCAGATGTTTATGCCTGCCGGGGAACTTTATCCCTATTCTTTTGAAGAGCTCAGCGAACTGCGTATATCCCTTTTGACCAACGACAACGACGGCGAGACAAGACGGGGACTTTTGACCTGGTCCGACGGCATCGATGGCGGTAAAGACATCGGCAAATACGGAAAAGTAGAGTTGCCTTAAAAAAGTTTTTACGGGGAGACCGTCGCACAGACTCTGCGGCGGTCTCCGATGAATATGTGCTTTTATAAAGCGGAAATGGAGTAAAGAGTAAAATGAAATTTATAGGATTCAAGCGGCTATGCCTTATCGTCGCCCTTTGCCTTGCGGCGGCCCAAACCACCGTCTTTGGGGCGGGACTTTCGGGCTCCGAACTGACTCACGATGTTGACGTGAATTACAGCGACCAGGCCGTCAAGACGGTTTTTGCTTTTTTCACCGCCGACCCTGATGCGGTCCTGCCCGAGACGTCGGATGATATTGTGATTTTGGCGGAGGACGACAAAATTGAGGAAAGCTATACAATCACGGTTCCGGAGCAGAGGAAGGATTTTATAGTTTTTTTGTTTGGCGGCAGCGACGGGGAAACCACCCGTTCGGTTATAGTTCTGTCCCATACGAACCATTTTTTCTCGAACACCTGGTCTTATGACGAGAATAATCACTATAGGAAATGCGAATATGAGGGCTGCGATGAAGTGACTGATTTGGCGCCTCATACCTTTATAACCGACGATGGCGACTGCACTACCGGGGGAACGTGCGAAGTTTGCGGCTATACGCTCCCGGGCGAATACAGCGAGCATCTCTATCATAACGCCTTGGACGACAGTTGCGACAGACCCGGATGCTTGGGCAAAAGAGAAGCTGCGGCAGTATCGATTACATACGATGCAAACGGAGGCACCGTGCCGGAAGATGCAACGGCAGCAACGGGCGATGACGGAAAATTAACGGCCAACCTTGTGACTCCGGTCCGCAACGGCTGGGAATTTCAGGGCTGGTTCACCGCTCCCGGCGGCGGAGCACCGGTAACAAACGAGAGTATTTTCTATGAGGATGCGACGATTTATGCCCATTGGAAAAGTAAGTTCCACGGTTCGGGCGGAGTATCCGGAAGCGGCGGAGGAGGTTCCGGCGGCGGTTTCGGTACGGGCGTGGGCTCGGACACCGAAACGGAATATGAGTTGAAATTCAACACAAACGGCGGAACGGAGATCAAGTCCGTGAAGGGCAAAAAGAATCTGACGATTAATCTCGGAAAATATGCCACCACAAAAGAAAACTGTGAATTTTTGGGTTGGTGCAAGGACGCCGATCTTGAAAATATAATCACGGAAGTTGTTTTAACGGGCGACACAACGATTTACGCCAAGTGGAGCGAAGGGCCGGGACCCTCGGAAGAACCCGTCGAATCTGCGGCTCCGCCCGAGGAAGAAGGCGGTTTTTCCGATGTGGAAAAAGATGATTGGTTTTACGATGCGGTGGATTATGTTCGGGAACGGGGGATTATGAATGGTATATCGGACAGCGAGTTTGACCCTCACGGCACCGCCACGAGAGGTATGGTGGTCACCATGCTCTACAGGCTTGAGGGCGAGCCGGATGTTCCCGATGAAGCTGAATTTTCCGATGTAACTGCGGAGGATTACTACGGCAAGGCGGCAGCCTGGGCAAACGAGCAAGAAATTGTCACGGGCTACGGGGACGGAAGATTCGGCCCCGAGGATGAAGTGAGCCGTGAGCAAATGGCGGCAGTTCTTTATCGCTACGCCCGAAGCAAAGGCTATGATGTTAGTGCCGATGATGGGGATATCACGGCTTTTGAGGATGCGGAGTCCGTCTCCGAATATGCGACGGATGCGATTAAATGGGCGGTCAAGGTCGGGATTATAAACGGAAATGAAAACAAGCTTACGCCCGCCGAGAATGCGGAGCGCGCTCAGGTTGCTGCCCTGTTTATGAGATTTTGTAACTTGTATGATAATCCCCAAACAGACGTAGGTCAAACACCCGCAGCCGATGAAAACGAGATGGATATTCCCAAAGCAACCGCAAAACCCGAAGAGTCAGAAGCCATTATGCCCGAGGACAGCGGAGCCGAGACGGACATTATCGAAGATATCGAAATCCCCGAAGAAAATGCTCCCGATGACGGCGAACCCGAATCCGATGCGAACGGTGAAGCCGAAAGCCCCGAAGAGAATGCACCGGAGAGCGGAGAATAACGGAAGGCGAGCCCGTAAAATATACACATAAAATATGCCCGAATGGTATATCTGAAAATTTCGGCAAAACAGGAAAGGGAAATACAATGCTCCAAAAAGGTGACATAATACAAACAACGGTAGACGTGAAAATTGCGGGAGAATATGATGTGGTTGTATGCGGCGGCGGCACAGCAGGGGTGGTCGCCGCCTTAGCTGCTGCAAGAAACGGCGCAAAAACGGTGTTGATAGAGGACAGCGGCATTTTGGGCGGAATGCTCACTTGGGGAAACGCCGGCATAACCAAATCGGTTATGCACGGTATCAACCCGGAAGAACAGCGAAAAATCAACAGCGAACTTGCCGAACATCCCGAAAATGTGCAGGTAGTGGGCGGAATACCCCTTGAAATGATAAACGCTCTCATAAAATCGGGAGATGCTCTCGGAAATTACGGAACAGGGGCGAGTTATGTCTATGCGGACAGCCATGCCTTTAAGCTGTATCTTTTTGACACCTTAAAGGCGGCAGGGGTAAAAATTATGCTCAGGTGCCGCATTTTTGATGTGCTGAAAGAGGGAAACAGGCTCCGGGGAGTGATGTTCCACACCAAAGAGGGAGCCTTGGCAGTTAAGGGAAAATATTTTATCGATGCTACCGGCGACGGTGATGTTGCGGCGTTTTCGGGAGTTCCCTTTCGTGTCGGCTCATCGGACATCGATGAGGCGGTCAAGGAGGGATTGATCCCTCCGGGTGTGCTCCATGAACCGGGCGCAATGTTCCGTATCGGAGGCGTAAATTTTGAGAAATTAGTTGATTTTTTGACGGAGAACCCCGACAGATTCATTCCCCATACCTTTGGTGTTATGGGTATGGAGGAGTTTTTGGAATGTTATAAAAAGGGCGAGGCGATTGAAACATTTTGTAAATTGTTCAATGATAAGAACGGTAAATTTTATGGCAGGTTCTTCCAAGTGTATAACAACCCCCGCAAGGCTGTTATGGTTGGCTGTGTTTCCGTCAAGGACGGTCTTAACGGACTTGTAGCGGATGAACTGACCCGGGCGGAGTATGAGGTCCTTACGGTCGCCACCGAACAGCTTGAGGCGATAAAAGCGGAATATCCGGGCTTTGAAGAGGCGTATATCATGGATGTGCCGATGGCGGGAATACGGGAAACACGGCATATTGACGGCGAATATATACTCAATATCCGTGATATTATGGCAGCCATTGAGTTTGAGGACTCAATCGGTATGTCATCCCATCCGGTGGATATTCATCCAAGGCCGAGCTGCTATGTTAATTTCGTCCCTCCCAAACGGTCTTGGTTCTATATACCCTACCGTTCTTTGGTGGCCAAAGGTGTGGATAATCTGCTGCTGGCGGGACGGCATATTTCGGCCACAAGGGAAGCATCGGGGTGCATAAGACCCACCGTTCCCTGTATGATAGGCGGAGAGGCTGCAGGCACCGCCGCCGCTCTCCTGTGCGACGGAAAGTCAAAAAAAGCAAAAGACATAGACATCAAAAAACTCAGGCAACAGCTGAAGAAACAAGGCGTTAAGCTGTAAATCGAAGGGCGGTCAAGCCCAAACAAGAGACAGAAGAGTTTGCGAATAAGCATTAGGGAGAAACTGTATGAAAAAGGGAGATATTTTTAAAAGCGAGGTTACCGCTAAGGTAGCGGAATGTTATGATGTTTTGGTGTGCGGCGGCGGGACGGCGGGTGTCGCCGCAGCGATAGCCGCCGCACGGAACGGTGCGAAAACCGCTTTAATTGAAGGGTCCCCGTTTTTGGGAGGCATGATGACCGAGGGAAATGCGGGGCTCACCAAGTTTGTGATTCACGGCAAAGATCCGGATGAGCAGACGAAAATCACGAAGGAACTGAGGGATAATCCCAAAAGTGTGCAATTCACGGGTGGGATACCCATGGAAATTGTCACAAGGCTTATAGAGCGAGGTGCGGCGTTGGGAACGTCGGGCACAGCAGGTTCCTATGTTTACACGGATCGGCAGGAATTTAAAATTCTGCTGTTTGAGATGCTCAAAGAGGCGGGTGCGGATATTTTTCTGCATTCTCCTATTTGCGATGTAATTAAAGAAGAAAATTGCGTTTTGGGAGTTGTCACACAGACAAAATCCGGGAGACTTGCCTATATGGGACGTTATATTGTCGATGCCACCGGAGACGGAGATGTGGCGGCCCTTGCGGGAGTGCCCTATGTGGTCGGCGTAGGTCCCGATGATGAGGTGTATAAACAGGGCATCAGCGACTTGGGCATGATGGTCGATATGGGGGTTATGTTCCGAATCGGCGGAGTGAATTTTGACGAATATGTCGAATACCTAAGACAAAATCCGGAGATGTATATGGTTCAAAGTTTCGGGCTTATGTCCTTTGACGAATTTTTAAAAGCCTACGAGGCGGGAGAAATGGTCATTTTCAGGGGAGTAATGCCCACGGGACGAACGTTTCAGGTATATAATTACCCTCATCCCGGGATTATGGTCGGATTGGCCGGCCCGGTGCCGCCGGACGGAAGGAGTGGGTTGAAAATCAATGATTTGACCGAAACAGAGTATGTCAATATGGTAAAAGCAAGGGAATTGGTGCGGGAATTACGGGATATGGTCCCCGGTTTTGAAGATGCCTTTGTGTTGGATACTCCCCGGGTCGGAGTGCGTGAAACTCGACACATTGAGGGCGAATATAAATTGAATCGGACGGATGTGTACACAATGCGGGATTTTGAGGATACCGTGGGGAAAAGTTGTCATCCCATTGATATCTATCCGCCTCCCCGGGATCCGGAAGTCCGGGAGCTCCCCGACAGGACACATTTTAATATTCCATACCGCTGCCTTGTGGCAAAAGGAGTTGACAATGTTCTGTTGGCGGGAAGATGCATATCCGCCACCCATGAGGCATTCGGAAGCATACGGCCCACGGTGCCCTGTATGATAACCGGCGAATCGGCGGGGACGGCTGCCTCAATCCTATGCAAGTGCGCGGTTTCCAAAGCGAAAGATATTGATATCGAAAAACTGAGAAATACGCTGAAAAATAACGGTGTGATACTTTAAAAAATATAAACGAGGTAGTTTGAAATGAAAAAGTTTATGATACGATGTGATATGGAAGGCGTGTCGGGCGTTGTCAGTTATGAACAGTCAGAACCGGGGAAAAGCGAATATGACTTCGGCAGAAGGATGTTAATGTCGGATTTGACGGCTCTTATCGGAGGATTGAATGCGGGCGGCGCAGACGAGATATGGGTTTATGATGAGCATTTTTACGGTAGAAACATAGATTACGACCTTTTTCCCGAAAATGTTTTCTGCATCACCGGCAAGCCTCCTTACTTAAAAAACTGGGCGGGAGGCCTTGACGAGAGCTTTGACGGTTTAATTCTTTTGGGACTTCACTCAAAAAGTAAAACGCCTAACGCTTTGCTCAATCATACCTACGAGCCCGACATTGTCGATATTGAAATCAACGGCTTATCCGTGGGTGAAATCGGCATGGAGACTGCTATTGCGGGAGTCTATGATGTTCCCCTCGTGATGATTACCGCCGACAACATCGGTGTCCGTGAGGCGGAGCGACTTGTTCCGGGTGTGTTGGGTGTTTCGGTCAAGGAATCCATATCGGAATTTGCGGCCCTTTGCTATCCCTTGGATGTGACGAGAAAGAAAATTTACGAAGCAGCAAAGTCCGTTGCCGAAAACGTTCCGGATACGAATCCTTACCTCATAGGAGAAGCAAGAGTAAAATTTACTCTCAAACCCGGCAAATATGCCAAAATATATCGTGAGTTATATCCGATGGAAAACAACATTTCCGTAATAGAGGCGGAAAATGTGCTTGCCGCCTATGCGGAATATTGGAACAGGAAAATTGCCTGTCAAAAAATAATGGAGGGATAAAGTGAGAGACATTAAGCAATATGCAAAATTGGGGCTCGTGCATCATCTTTTGTACCCGAAATGCACCGAAGACAGAGAATATCATGTCAAAACCCTTTCCGAATTTGTGGAAAGGGATGATATAGAGGCTTTGGATTGCTGCATTCCCTATGGAGAGGAGTACAGAAACAGTGGGATCATCGAAAAAGTGAAAAATTGCGGCAAAGATATAGGGTATGCGCTGCATCTTTTCCCCGCTAAGAAGATTTCTCTTTGCACCCTTGACATTCAAGAAAGGGAAATGGCGAAGATTGTCATACGTGACCAGATCGATATGGCTGCGGCAATCGGTGCGACGGGTTTCGTATTTGTTTCGGGCGCCGACCTCCCGGATAATCGTTCCGATGCACAGCAAGCGTTTAAGGAATTTTGCCGCTGGTTTTGCCGTGAACTGGACAAATACGGGATTACGGCCCTTTTGGAGCCCTTTGACAGGACAGTTGATAAAAAATTTCTATACGGTCCCATTGACGATTGTGTTAAGCTTATGGAGGAGCTCCGGAAAGAGGGTGTCGCCAACATCGGCATTGAGCTTGATATGGCCCATCTTCCTCTGATGTATGAGGATTTTGAAAGTTCGATTGAGCGCTGCGCACCGTATCTGAAAAGGGTGCACCTGGGGAATTGTGTTTTAAAAGACAAATCAAATCCGTTCTATGGAGATAAGCATCCGCCCATTGGCATTGAGGGCGGAGAAATTGACACGCCCGAGCTTAAAAGAATTTTAAGAAAGCTTTATGAAGTGGGATTTCTTGATGAGAACGACAGAAAACCCCTTATTATGGAAATGCAGCCCTTCCCGGGAAAATCCGCGGAATACACCGTGAAAGAGACTTTTAGGAGGCTGAATGCGGCTTGGGAAGCGGTTTGATGGAGTTAAGGATAAAAATATGAAATATAAAAACGAGGTGATAGAATGCTTGTTACCATGAAGGAAATGCTAAGTGATGCCAAACGGCACCATTATGCCGTGCCCGCATTTGATATAAGCAATTACGAAATGATGCGTGCGGTGCTTGATGTGTGCCAAGAGGAAGGTTCCCCTGCGTTGCTTATGGGAGTTGGGTTTGATTTTGAAGGCAAGGGCATGAATTTGATTTCGTCCATGATTTTGGGGGCATCGAATTTTTATACAATTCCCATATGCCTCCATCTTGACCATGCGGAGGATATAAACCTGATTTCCGCAGCGATAGGTGCGGGATTTCGCTCGGTTATGTATGACGGATCAAAACTGCCCTTTGAAGAGAATGCCAAAAATACCGCAGAGGTGGTCAGACTTGCCCACGCAAAGGGCGTTACCGTTGAGGCGGAACTCGGCCACGTGGGAAATTCCATAGCGGGCAGCGAGGAGAATGCCGTAATCGAAGAGGCCCATATTGAGGACCCGGAAAGCACTTTGACAGACCCGGCGGAAGTGAAAAAGTTTATAGAGATAACCGATACCGACGCCTTGGCTGTGGCGATAGGGACATCCCACGGTGTCTACAAAAAGACTCCGAAGCTTCGGATAGACCGCCTTGATGACATTACCGCAGTGTGTGACCGTCCGTTGGTTCTCCACGGCGGAAGCGGAACGCCGGACGAACAGATGCGGGAAGCCGTCGCCCACGGAATCACCAAAATAAACATATATTCCGATCTTGTGGCTGCATTGAACAGGGGATTGAAGCACAAACTGAATTCCATAACCAATCTCTCCGCCTGGCCGGTATATGTATTCGAAGAGGCAAGAAGGAATATGAGAGAGGTTGTGCGAGATAAGCTGCGGGTTTTCGGAAGCGCCGGTCGAGTATAACAATGAGGGCGTGATTTACTATGAGTGAAAATATAAAAGGTATAGCTTTTGCAGGGAATATCTTGGCGGATAATATAAAAATCATCACGGATTACCCGAAAGAAGGTATGCTTACGAATATTGTCGGCACGGGGACATCCGTAGGCGGTTGCGTTCCCAATACCGCAATCAACACCGCCAAAATAGACAGAGAAATACCCGTCACAGCATACGGACTTGTAGGTGACGATGAATACGGAAGGTTTGTAATCGAGGAAATGCGCTCCTACGGAATTGATACGAGAGGCGTAAAAATCGATAATCGTTACGAAACAAGCTATACCGATGTTATGAGCGACAGCAAAACGGGCATCCGCACATTTTTTCATAATCGGGGAGCAAACAGGAAATTCTCACCGGCGGATATTGATTTGGATACTCTTGACTGCGATATTTTGCATATCGGTTATATTTTGCTGTTGGATGAATTTGACCGGGAAGACGAAACATACGGGACGGTTATGGCTCGGTTTTTAAAAACCGTACAGCAAAAGGGTATAAAGACTTCAATCGATGCGGTGAGTGACAATTCGGGAGCATTTCGCAGTAAAGTTATCCCGGCTCTTAAATACTGTAATTATGCGATTATCAATGAGATCGAGGGAAGCGGTGCTGTCGGTGTCGAAGCGAGATGTGCCGACGGTAGTATAAATGTCGAAAATATACGAAAAATACTTTCATTAATTATGAAATGCGGGGTTAAAGATATGGCGGTCATTCATTGCCCCGAAGCCGGATTTGCCATGACTGCCGACGGCGAGTTTACCATAGTGCCGTCGCTCAAACTTAAAGAAGGTTTCATAAAGGGAAGCAACGGAGCGGGAGATGCTTTTTGCGCCGGATGCCTTTACGGAATTTTAAACAAATATCCCGTAAGGAAAATTTTGGAATTTGCTTCCTGTGCGGCAGCCTGTAATTTGACTGAAAGCGATGCAATAAGCGGGATGCGTTCAAAAGCCGAAATATGGAAATTAAACGGTGAAACGGAACGGCGGAGTATTTAAAAAGCACTGAATTTTTGGAGGAGATTTATGAAAAGAGTACTGTTTCAAGGTGATTCGATTACCGATGCGGGACGTGACAGAGAAAACGGTTATAACTTGGGTAACGGCTATCCGAATCTCGTTGCGGCGGAATTGGGTTTTGAAAAACCCGGTCAATATGAGTTTATCAATCGGGGCATAGGCGGTAATCGAAGCATTGATTTGCTTGCAAGGATAAAGATCGACGGAATCAATCTTAAACCGGACATTATGAGTATTTTGGTCGGTGTCAATGATGTATGGCATGATTTGGGCCTAAAGAACGGCGTAGACAGCGAAACATATGAGCTGTACTATGATTTAATGGTAAGTCAAATACTGAAATCGCTGCCGAAGATTAAGCTTATTATTCTCGAACCGTTTTTGCTGAAAGGCTTGCGAACGGAGGAAGAATGGGATACATTCAGAAGCGAGACGGAAAAGAGAGCAGCTGCATCGAGACGGATTGCGGAAAAATATGACCTGCCCTTTGTGCCGCTGATGCAAAAATTTGACGAAGCCGAAAAGAGGGCGCCCTCCGATGTGTGGCTCCTTGACGGTGTTCATCCCACCGCCGCAGGTCACGAACTGATAGCCCGAGAATGGATCGCCGCATTCAAAAAAATCGAACCCCTAACCTAAAACTTACCTTACCCCTCGTCGCAGTTCGCCTCTTGGCTCGTTTTGCCCTGTCGGGCAAAATCATCGCTTTTCCGGCGTCGTCGGAAATCCCTACGCTTGCTTGTTTTGCCCTGACGGGCAAAAGCGGCGCCTGCTTCGGGTTTCCTCCTCTTTCCCAAAAAGGCAAGCCTTTTTGGGAGCCCTGAAGGGTTCGCCTCTTTTCCAAAAAACGCATTACATCGGCGCTTTGCGGGAGCCCTGCGCACTTCGTGCGCTTTGAGTTCGCCTCTTGGCTCGTTTCCTCGCAAGCGAGAAAACCTTCGCCCTCCCGGCGACTGCTCCTCGTCTCGGCTCCCGCCTCGGTCAGCGCTATTTGATTGCCACCGGCAATCCGCGCCCCTTTCAGGGGAGGCTTTCCATAAGCCTCATATGTTTCTTTATAAGTTCAAAAGCGAGTGAATCACCGAACTCTCTCTTTCTTCTCTTCACTTCTCTTCTCTTATTTCTCTTACCTTCTCTTCC
>CAZTYF010000006.1:0-96827 GCA_964617455.1 uncultured Oscillospiraceae bacterium
CTTTGTCATACCTGCTGTGCCGGATTTGTCGTATCTGCTGTGACAACTTTGTCATACCTGCTGTGCCGGATTTGTCGTATGTGGTGTGACAACTTTGTCATTCTTCCAACATCATCTCCAAAAGCTTCTCCTCAATCGCATCATAGTCCGTGTTGCTCTCGTCGGTGAAGTTGCAAAAGCCGCTGCTTCGTGATTTCACCGATTTGGGTTTGTATTTCTCACCAATCGGCCTTTTGTTTTTCACACTCTCAAGGCGCGGAGCGCCCTCGCAAGCGTCGCGCTCATTGCGCGATGCGCTTTTATTTTCTATACTATGCTTTTCTATTCTTTTCTTTTCTTTTCTTTGTGTACCGCCGTCAACATTTTCCGCATTAATGTTAACATTAATTCCGCCAATGTATACATTTTGGAATTTTTCCGGTATTGAGACGAGCAAAAACTTCTTTTCCAAATCGACTCTTTCTCTTCTTGAAACAATTTCCAAGTATTGAAGCTGGATCTCCGCCGAGGTCAGGATTCCGAATCTTTTCATCATCTGCTTGTCGAATATGCCCCGATTTATTGCCGCCTCGGTGATTTCTTCCAGCTCGGTCTTTGAAATACCCAATTCTTTTGCAAAGAGCAGTCTTGAATCGTCACCAAATTCCGCATAGTAACCTTTTTCGGAATAGATTTTTTGCCAAAGTTTGACAATAACGGCAAATCCGCAGAGGCCAAATTCTGCCTCGATAAGCCGAATTCTCTCGTCGGAATGGACATCCATGGGAAAATATTCCGCCCCGGTCTTTCTGATTCTTGCCATATGTGACACTCCTTTTTTGATATAATCATCTTCTTGATTATATTATAACAAGAAAAATGTGCCACGGAGTGCCATGTTGTCGCAGTACGCCTCTTTGCTCGTTTTGCCCTATCGGGCAAAAGCTTCGCTTTTCCGGCGACTGCTCCTCTTTCCCGCAAAGTGCACTGCGCCCAAGCTTTGCGGGAGCCCTGCGCACCTTGTGCGCCTAAGTCCCTACGCTTTTTCGCTTTTGCGCATAGCGCAAAAAAATCACCCCTTGGGAAATCCCAAGGGGTGACTTTGATTTGCGGATTAGTTAGTTGGCCGGGTAGGTTACCGTGATATAGGAAATATATCCATTTTCACCGGTTATCATAAGCTTGGTTGTGGGGCCTTCACCGGTATACGTATATACTTGCTCTTTACCTGTGCCAGCAGCAACATCTGCAACACCATCAATCGTATAGGAAGTGCCGCTGTACATTTTAGTGGCTATGGTTGCATTATTTGCAACAGGGAAGGTAAGAATGGTATTTAAGTTAATCTGGGCCCAGTCATTACCGTTATTACCGTTGTTGAGCTTGCCGTTGTTTGTGCAATCAATATCCAATTTAACATCAATGGACTCTCCTGCGGCATTTTTCGCCTGTGTAACCAGTATACCTTTACTTCCTTCTCCTACCGAGATAGCTATTTTGGAATCGGCTTTTGCAATTTTGAATGAGACCGAACCAACCGGCGTGCTATCCGTGATCGCTGTAAATACCGGTGTCAATGTGGCATTATCACTTACGGTATATTCAGAACCCGGAGCATAGCTCTTGCTTCCATCCGTCCATCCTGTCAGGGTACTTCCCTCTTTGTAAAGTGTCTGATTAACGGGAATGGTAATGTTTTCTCCCTTATTGGCCGTAACCTCATCGGGAACGGTCCCCGCTACACCTTCCTCGCTTCCAAGACTGTATGTTATTGTTGCTTGATTCGAAACATCGGGAACCTCAGACGGATCCACCGTAACGATAGATATTGAATGTACATATGATGCAGCACTGAATTTAAGTGTAATGGGCGTTTTTTCGGTTCCGCCGTAATACATATCATATTTCCCAGTATCTCCACCTTGCGATTTAAGATTAACCTTAGCCAGAACCTCCTCGCCTTTTAAAAGCTGTGCCTCATCCGGTCCAAATTCACAGGCGCCGATAGTTATCTTGTAAGGCCCCTTCGCATCTATTGTAACGTAACCCAAACCGGAACAGCCATGATTGTTCCAATATATCGTTCCCGGATCAAGGGTCACACCCTGTTCGGCAAGCTCGGCTATTGTTGCTTCGGACAAAGGTGAATTCTTTGCCGTACCAGTGTAGATATCCGTATTTGTGAAGTCAATATTGACATCTATTACGCCTTCGGGACGCGGTGTGGGTGTAGGTTTTGCCGGTCCGTCATAATGAGGCGGGGTCCAGGTTCCGAAGTAATCATACATTTCATGTACCGTATATCCGTTGGCTTCTGCGGTGCCGTTGGGGTTAAAGTCTTTGCCCGATACGTCAACCGCTTTGCCGTTCTTGTCGGTTACACTGAGTATATAGAGGGTAGATGCACTGAGATCTCCGCTCATCTTAACCCATGCACCGGGAACATCCACACCGTCCAATTTCATATTGTCATATACAACGTGGCAGGATGCTCCGCCCCAGTTACGTCCCCAGCTACCCTTGTTAAACTTGTTGGTTGGGAAGTATTTGGAGTTGGTAACCGTACAATCTTTAAACAGATAACCGTATTCGTCTCCGCCGTCGGAGCATGCCGTCAGGTACCCGCCGGTGCTGACGTCGCTGTATCCGTGCCAAGCCAATGTGCAGTTGTCGAATACTATGCGTCTTCCGCCATAGATATAATCTGTTCCGCCTTCGATGTAGCAATCCTTAATATAGGAATAGGAGGTATTGGTATAGAATGTATCCTGCGATGAAATAAATTCACACTTGTAGGCCTCAAAGTTATTGGCATCGATTGCGATAGCGGCAGCTCTTTCGGTAGCGGGCTTTGACATCGCATCATAGCCTTCCACGGTTCTGTCGGGCTTACCCGCAACATCTCCATAAACCCCTTCGCCGGCAGCTTCTACGCCATCTGCCAATTCTTCGGGAGTAACTTCACAGTTAAATGTGTTAACCGCCTTAACACCTTCCATCAGAACTCGATTTCCAAGTACACGGATTGCACATCCCCATCTGGTAACGGGTTTCTTTTCCGTCTTGGCAACAGCTGCGTCTTCGCTGTAATATTGATCATTGCCGGCACTGTAATAAATATACCCTATACCATAGTACCAATGAATTTCGGGCATTTCTGCAGCATTGTCTTCAGCTTTAATTGTTACATAATCCGTATCAATAATCACTTGCTCGGTGTATACTTGTCCCGACTCAAGCGTAATGTAAGCTCTGCCGTCTTCTCCGTTTGCCCTGTTTGTCATTAGTTGAATTGCATCAATAGCGTCATTAATCTTAGAGAATTTTCCGTTTGGACCAACTGTTATTACACCATCGGTAGGAAATTCTTCTGCCTTAATTACTTCTTTAATAAGAATATTCTTAAATGGCGCTGTATCTCCAGCTTTCATCATGAAGGTCTTAGACATCGATGACAACTCGTAACCATCAATACCCGTTGCGGTTATATCATACTCGTGATTAGGCATCATAACTTTTTCGTACTTACCATCTGCGATTTCGCCGGCAGCTACCGTGTAGACAACGGTTGGATCATCTGTTGCGGTAAAAGTGAAAGAAACTTTGCTCAAATCAAGGTCGGGGCTATCATTGTAAACCTTGTGGACAACAACATCCCCTACTGTTTTGGTCTCTGCAAGATCAACAAACACTATGTCATGAGGCGGGTTATCCTTGTAAACGGTCAAATTCATTGTATCAATAGTTGCGCAAACATTTTCTACACCTTCGATAGCTATCTCATATTCATATCCGCGAAGCAAAGTATCAACTGTATACTCCTTGCCATATGGTATCCTAACAACATTGCCTGTCTTGGTGTTTGTAAATGTTATTACAGCATTAGAAAAGTCTTTCTGGGATGTTGTTGAAACGGTTCCACTAACAGCTCTTTTTATCGATGAGGTACGCTCAATTTTCTTGATATATGTCGTTCCGTGCCCGTTCAAGTCAACATAACCATCCGCATCAACATCTTCCGCAGAATAGTAAACATATTCCGCATATCCGTCACCGCCTTGAACTTGTGAATAAGACCTAATTCCTTCGATGTCAAAATCAGTATCCCAGTTATAAGTGATCTTAAATATTCCCAATCTGTTTTCGGTCAAAATATCAAGATCTGCAGGGATTTTTACAACGCCCCCGTCGCCCATCGTCAGGAAGCCTTTGCCGTTTGACCCATCATTTTTTTGATCACCGACACCGCCCGAATATACAAGGCCGTCTGCCTCGGCTTCCTCTTTACCGTAATTAACCTGCTGGAAATCCCAAACTTTGGCATAATCTTCTTGGGATTCGGGCTCAATATATTCAACGAGGATCGCATATACTCTCTTATTGCTGCTGCCACCCCAAGTGCACACAGTTCCGGCTCCTACAATATCCGCCGTTAAAGCTACAACGCCTGAGGCAACCGAAGAACCTGTGGCAACCGTTTTGCCATTAAATGCGATATTTTGAGTTCTTCCTGCGTTATTGTTGCCATCAAATACAACGGTAACGATGCAATCACCTTTTACATCGAACGATAAGGAACGATCTCCACCTACCGCTCCGGTTCCACCAACCCATGCACGTTCGAAGTTATATACGGTTCCATCTGTGTGCTCATATTTTACACTATTTTTCCCCATATGATATTTATTACCTATTGTCAAGCCATTGATTGTTTCACCATCTCTGTCCTCTTGTGACTTGGCATACTCATCAAAAGCAGGATCATCTGCCCTGTAAATCACCAAATCAGGATTTTCGGAGGCTTGCGGGTTTTCGGAAGGTTCAACAGGTATATCTACAAATTTCACATCAACGTTTACGTCTTTGGAGGGCATGGTGAATTTGGAATCCGTTACGGGGATGTCATAGCCGTCGGCTGTTTTTACCGTGATTGAGGGAACTTGGCCCTCGGTGTCGGGGGTGGTGTTTACCGTAACTTCGCTGTTTTCCAAGATTTCATATACAACTTCTTCGGGCTCCGAGGGAGCTTCGGATGTTTCGGGAGCACTTGACTCCGAGGGAGCTTCGGATGCCTGAGGCGGAATCGTGGGAGTTGCAATTTCTTCGCCGTCATGTTTAACGCTGAGGTTTGCGAAATAGGAATATTCACCCGAGTCGACATTGCCTCTGCTGACAAGGCGAATCTGTTTTACCGCCGTGTCGGTTACCGCGTCCTCTAAGGCCGCCGGCACATTATCGATGAGATTTGTGCCATCCGGCGCTGTAAGCGTGCCGGTGATAACGGGTGTTTCGGCGGAATAATCGACAACAACCGCTATATGATACCAGCCTGCGTTCTCAACGGATGTAACGGAAGTGCCGCTTCCCGTGGCAATTATATTCTGAGCTATGATGCCGAGATTTCCGTTCTGATATGCACCTGCCGATGAATTTTCAACTTGGACTCTGAATCCGGTTTCATTGGGTCCCAAATATACGTCTCCGTCAAAGGTGACAACGCCCGTGCTTATGGCTTCGGAAAGAACGCCGTAAATATTTCTGCCAACTTCATGAACGCCGGTCTTGCCTTCTTTTTCAACAATGTTATGAACACCGTCGGTGTAATCTTGGGAGACCTGGCCTTGGAACCATTCAAGACCTACCGCTTCTTCCGCAGCGGTTTGGGCTGTTTCTTTAACGCCGGGGCCGCTCAGGGTTGCTTTGCCGCCCGTGACTTTCAGAATTGCTTTGTAATAATCCACGCCGGGTTTCTGAGATTCCGTGGGTTCTTGAGATTCCACGGGCTGCTCCGTGGAGGGTGCCTCACTTACCGCCGGGGATTCGGTGGCGGCGGGGGATTCCGTTACCGCGGGAGTTTCGGTGCCCGTAGGACCTTCGGTGCCCGCGGGTGCCTCGGTGGAGGGAGCAGTTGTGGGCTCACCCGAGGATTCGGGTTCCGCGGAAGTGCCGGGCTCGGTCGACGAACCGGGCTCTTCATCTCCAAATTTCACATCAACGTCCACGTCTTTGGAGGGCATGGTGAATTTGGAATCCGTTACGGGAACGTCATATCCGTCGGCTGTTTTTACCGTTATTGAGGGAACTTGGCCTTCGGTGTCGGGGGTGGTGTTTACCGTAACTTCACTGTTTTCCAAGATTTCATATACGACTCCATCGGGCTCCGAGGGAGCTTCGGATGCCTGAGGAGGAACCGTGGGAGTTGCAATTTCTTCGCCGTCATGTTTTACGCTGAGGTTTGCGAAATAGGAATATTCACCCGAGTCGATATTGCCTCTGCTGACAAGGCGAATCTGTTTTACCGCCGTGTCGGTTGCCGTGCCCTCTAAGGCCGCCGGCACATTATCTATGAGATTTGTACCATCCGGCGCCGTAAGCGTGCCGGTGATTACGGGTGTCTCGGCGGAATAATCGACAACAACCGCTATATGATACCAACCTGCATTTTCAACGGATGTAACGGAAGTTCCGCTTCCCGTGGCAATTATATTCTGAGCTATGATGCCCGGATTTTCGTTCTGATATGCAACTGCCGATGAATTTTCAACTTGAACTCTGATTCCGGGTTCATCGGGTCCCAAATATACGTCTCCGTCAAAGGTGACAACGCCCGTGCTTATGGCTTCGGAAAGAACGCCGTAAATATTTCTGCCAACTTCATGAACGCCGGTCTTGCCTTCTTTTTCAACAATGTTATGAACACCGTCGGTGTAATCTTGGGAGACCTGGCCTTGGAACCATTCAAGACCTACCGCTTCTTCCGCAGCGGTTTGGGCTGTTTCTTTAACGCCGGGGCCGCTCAGGGTTGCTTTGCCGCCCGTGACTTTCAGAATTGCTTTGTAATAATCCACGCCGGGTTTCTGAGATTCCGTGGGTTCTTGAGATTCCACGGGCTGCTCCGTGGAGGGTGCCTCACTTACCGCCGGGGATTCGGTGGCGGCGGGGGATTCCGTTACCGCGGGAGTTTCGGTGCCCGTAGGACCTTCGGTGCCTGCGGGAGTTTCGGTGGCGGGAGCAGTTGTGGGCTCCTCGGGAGTCGGGGTATTACCGCCGGGAGTCTCGGTGGATGGAGCCGCCGTGGGCTCTTCCGGAGCCGGGGTTGTCTCGCCGGGAACGGTTATGGAGAAGTGAATCGGGCCTGCGCCTTCCGTGTCGGTGTAGATATCGAATTCATAGGTGCCGGGGGGCAAATTCTTCAGATAGTCCGGAGTGAACTCCAAAACCGCACTGCCGTCTTCGTTATATTTTACGGAGTAATCCCTGCCTTCGGTGAGGGAGGTGCCGCTCTTGCTGTCAACAACGCCCGAAATTTGACCGCCCTCTTGGGTAAAGGTGATGGTCAGCTGAACGCCCGAGCCGCTTTCGGGGTTATAGGTTTCGCTTTCCTTGTCGGCGGTTCCGCCGGGAACGGGTGTGGGTGCGGTGGGCTCTTGGGTTACTTCCGGTTCGCCCGAGGGTTCGGGGGTTTCGGAGGTTCCGTAGGGAGCAAATCCCGCATAGACGGTCAAATTGCTTGTGATGCGTCTTGCGCCGAAATCGATAAGTCCGGACTGTCCCGCTCTGTCGGCCAGGGCCTGGGTGCTGTACCAGCCCACAAAGTCTGCGCCGGCTTTTTCCGGGTCTGCAGGCAATTCAACGTAGTTATTCGCCCGAACGGTGACGGTGTCATAGAGTTCGCCGTCAACGATGAATTTGACGGTGTAGGTGCGGCGGGTTGAACCGCTTCCCGCTCCGCCGTTGTAATAATAGGGGCTTACCACGGAAACATCGTCATCGTTTACGTTTGCGTCGCTGCCCAAATCATTGATAACCGCATTGCCGGACAGGTTGACCACATGGCCTCCCACCTGGGTGCCGCCTGTGAGATTAACCTCACCGCTGACTACCGGGGAGATAACGATTCCGTCGGCAATAACGCCGTCAATGGTGACTCCGCCCGATTTTACCATGATGATTCCGCCGTAATAGCCGGGGCCGTAGGTTCCGGGTCCGGTTATGTAGAGCTTTATCATGTTGTCCAAAATCTTGACAAATTCGCCTCTTGCGATGTTATCCTGGGGACGGATTGTGCCGTCGGGATAACCGTTTACATATCCCGCCGCGGTCATGGCTCCGATAAAGCCCGTGGCATAGTCGGATATGGACGAATAGTCCGCATAGTTGGTGATGGACGCCATATTGTTGACGGGTTCCAAGCCATAGGCTCTGCTGAGCATTGTCATGGCCTCTTCACGGGTCATATTGGCATCCGGGGTCATGGTGCCGTCTCCGTTGCCGGTGAGGACACCTGCGGATGAAAGCTTGAGCACAGCATCCGCATACCAAGCCGATGCATCCACATCACTGTAGGAATTGACGCCTGTGGTTGCATAGCTGATGACATTCTGAGTCACCTGGGCCACCTCGGCACGGGTGATGGAGTCGTCCGGTCTGAAATAGCCGCCGTCCCCTTGAATCACGCCATAGCCGGTCCACTTGTCAATGACTTCTTCCGCCCAATGGCCTGCCGTGTCGGGATAAGTTGCCGCCGACACGGTCACGGCGCCAAAGGCGGTGACTGCCATGGCAAGAGCCAAAACCAAGGCTAAAGTTCTTTTTAAGGTTCTCATATAAACCCTCCTTTTTGGAAATTTGTGTATATGTTTATTTTATTTTTTCTTTATTAATTCTATTCTACGCTTCATATTCTATATTTAACCACAAAATCCGTAAATATGCAAGAAATTTTTGCCAAAATTCCCGATTAAAGGGCGAAAATTCCCTCTATTTGCCTCTTATCCTGTCCATAAAGAATTTCACATACAGCACCAGGGACAAAATCATGGTGACGCAGCAGAGGAGAATCATGGAATTCGCCAGCGGGGTGGGGATATTGGGGAACAAAATCAAAAGAAGCATAACAAAATAGAGCACCACCGTGTTGAACTTGCCGTGCCATTTGGAGCTGTCGACCAAATCCCGCTTCCTGATGGCAATGAGGCCCATGGTGCCCATGATGATTTCTTTTATTACGAACAGGATGATTATGCCATACATCAAATCATACTTGACCGTGAGGCAGATGATAAGAGCCGCCTGGGTCAGTTTGTCTGCGATGGGGTCCAGGATTTTCCCGAAATCGGAGACCATATTGAAATGCCGCGCAATATACCCATCGGCGATGTCCGTGGCTCCGGACAGGAGGATAACGCCCACGGCAAGATAATATTCACTCTTTCCCACATAGAGCCACACTATGAGGGGAATGAGCGCCAGCCTGACAAAAGAGAGCAGGTTGGGTATGGTGAATATTTGGCTTTTCCTGAAAATCCGATGCATGGGGAAAACTCCCTTCCCGGCGGCATCCGCCTTTGATTTTTGGTTTCCGAATCTAAGTATACCACAAACCGAAAATAAAATCAACAGATTTATTGAAAGGAAACCCTCAAAGGTACAAAAAGAGGCACCGCCGAAGCGGTGCCCCTCTAAGTGGCTGTTATATATTACTGAGCCGGTGCGTAGTTCACGGGCGTCCATCCTCCGAAGTACTGTTCGGGAGTGGGGAGGGTGTAACCGTTGGCATCATAGGTGCCGTTGGGGTTATCATTCTTGTCGGTGATGTCTTTGCCGTCCTTGAATACGCCGTTTACCACATAGTAGGTGGCGTCTGCGGGAGTTGAGCCGCTCATGGATGTCCAGCCTTTGGGCTTGCTTACACCGTCGCCTATGGTGGTGTTATCATAGATGGTGACGGTCTGCTTTCCGCCCCAAGGTCTGCCCCAGTTGCCGCCGGCGCCCGCTTTCATGGTCGGGTCGGGATTCTTGGTGATGGTGCAGTTCTTGAAGTAGTATCCCAAATCGGTGGCTGCGGAGTTCTTGGTGGCTGTGATATAGCCGCCGTTATCTACGTCGCTCATACCCTGCCATCTGAGTTCGCAGTTCTCGAAGTAGCAGTTGTCGCCTCCGCAGATATAGTCGGTGTTACCGGAAATCATGCAGTCTTTCACATACATGGACTTGGCTCCGGTTCCGAAAGTATCCTGGCTGGATACGAAGGTGCAGTTGTAAATCTCTATCTCGCTGCCCCCTGCGAATATGGCTGCGGCTCTCTCGTTATAGGTCCTGTTATTGGTGAGCTTGCCGACCTCGTCTCTGAGAACACCCACTTTGGCATCTCCGCCGCCGGGTGTTACACCGTCGTCAATCTCCTGTTGAGTTACGGACAGGTTGAAGCTGCTCTGGGCGTCGATGTTTTCCATGTAGAAGCCTCTATTCAGGGTTCTTATGGCTGCACCCCAGTTGGAAGCCGTGCTCTGAGCCGTCTTCTGAACGAAGTTGTCGGCGTTGAACCAGCCGTTTTCTACCGAATAGTATACATAGCCTATGCCGTAATACCAGGTTACGAGAGGTCTCTTGTCACTGCCTTTTTCCGCCGCTGCGGGATCCGCCGCTTTGAGAGCTATGTCGTCAACATCCACATATACCTGCTCCTGATAGGTGCCCGGGTCGATTAAGATATTAACAATCTGGCCTGCCTCACGGGTCATCAGTCTTACGGCCGCTATGGCTTCGCTGATGGACTTATACTCCTTGTCGGGGCCTACCGTCAAGGTGTCTTTATACTCAACGGTCTCGGGGCCGTCCTTCATGAGCAATATGTTCTTGAAGGGATTCTCGTCGCCGCCCTCCAGGAGGTAGGTCTTGGACTTATCGGAGAGGGTGTATGCCTGACCTTCCGCTGTTGTGAGAACCACATCATATTCCTCATTGGACATGAGTTTTGCGGTGTATGTGCCGTCTGCGGCAACTTCCGCCTCCGCATAGGGTTTCTCTTCGCCCTTTTTGGTGAAGCTCAGTTTGGCGCCGATTGCGCTGTCATACGGATATACCGGAGTTCTCAAATCGTGGGATGTGATGGTGTATACCGTTCCTTTAACATCCAAATCCTGAATGAGTACAAAGGTCAGGTTCACATCCGTCATATCGTATTTGTTCTTGGTTATCTCTATGGTCTTGGTATCCGTGGTGGTGCAGATGTCAGGCTCGCCCTCGATGGATACGGTATAGGTTTCGCCCTTCTTGATTGAGGGGATTACATAATCTTCTCCGAAAGGCGCTGTGTACACATCTGTCGGGTCGTTCACATTGGTGAATACTATGTTCTTGCCGGTTAAGTCTCTGCCGGTCTTGTTGGTAACGGAACCGGAGATCTTCTTGTCGGGGGTTTGAACATAATACTCTATGAACATGGCGTATACGTTCTTATTGGAACCGCCGCCCCAGGTGTATATGGGCTCGCCCGGATGAGCTGCGATATCCTCTTTCGTAAGATCGGCGGTAACGGTGGTTATACCGTTTTCGGAGGGTACACTTGCAATTTCTTCACCTCCAAAGTGGATGGTCTGAGCTCTGCCGGCGCTGCCGTTGCCGTCGAATACTACGGTAACGGTGCAAGCCTCCGCTGCGGGAACAATGGCAATGCTGGTCTTTTGCTCACTGCCGCTGCCGCCCTGATAAGAGCGAGAGAATGAATACTCTTGACCGTTGCTGTGTGTATACTTCGCATTCTTCGATGCAATCTTTCCGCCTGCCGCTATTGTGGCGCCTGCGCCCTCAAAAGCTGCCGCAGCATTGCCGCTGCCGTCCTTTTCTACTGCATCCCAAGCCTTGATAACCTCGGGGTCATCCGCTCTCCAGATTACATCCGGGGGAAGGCCGTTATCGGGACCGTTGGAAGCTTCCGGACCCGCAGAAGCACCGGGCTCTTCGCCGCCGGAGGAGGTAAATGTGGCATTTACCGTGGTGTTGGCTGCGGGCATCGTGAATTCATAATATCCGCCGCCTAAATCCTTGACTTCAGCATTGGGGTCGGTTGAGAGGGTTATGGTGTCGCCTGCATTGTCTGCCTCGGCATATACCTTGATTGTCTCGCCGCCCTTGAGGTTGCTTATGGATTTTACGCCTTCCGGAGGAACTGCCGCCGCCGATGCTGCTCCACTGGGAGTAAATTTGATTGCATAGTAGCTTGTGTTATTGTCACTATAAATCTGAATAAGATCATCCTTAAAGAAATCACCAGTGTGTGAGATAACAGGTGGCTGGAAGCCTTCTATCTCTTTTTCGGCGTCTGTCTTAATCACCGTAGCTTGTCCGATAATTGTACCGTTCGAAGCAATGTATACTGTAGCATCTGTTCCGCTTGCACCGCTTCGAGCGTATACCGAAACCGTTCCGGTTGAAGGAGCTTTAAATTCAAAGACTTTGTCCTTTTTTACTTCGCCGGTTTCTGCGTCTTCGGTTATGCTACCCTGACCCTGAGATTTAATCATTCGGGTGAAGGATTCACCATCTGCAAAAGTCTTGTTACTCGGCTGATTTGCATTAATTGCCGGTTTTGTATCTATGCCTGACTGTGTAAAATAAGTCAATCCATTTACATCGACGATTGATTCGGGACCCACATTGTACCTGTCTATCTTTCCTTCGGCGTCTGTATGGTCACCTTCGGGGAACATATCCGTGTTCACCGTGCCGTCCGCATTTACGAAAGGTTCCTTACCGAAATCCCAAATGATTGTGCCTGCGGGGTCCGTTCCGGGAGTGCTCTGCTCCGGTGCGGTTGTGCTCTGCTCCGGTGCGGTTGTGGGCTGTTCGGGAGCCGTGGTAGGCTCTGCCGGGGCCGTGGTGGGCTCTGCAGGTGCCGCGGTGGGCTCTGCGGGAGCCGCGGTGGGCTGCTCGGGAATGAGCACAACGGTTCCGCCGGTAATTCCGTCCGCTACGGATACGGTGTAGGTTTCGGCCGATTCATAGGTCACCTCAACTCTTACATCTTGAGCGGGCATTGTGAAGGAGCCGTCCTTGACCTGAACATCCGTGCCGTCGGCTGCGGTTACCTTCATGGTGTATCCCTCGGCGGGAGTGCCGCTGTAGGTAACTACGGTGCCTGCCGCAAACTGATAGCTCTTGGTTCCCGGTTCCGCCGTTGGTTCTGCCGGAGCCTTGGTGGGCTCTGCAGGTGCGGTTGTGGGCTCTGCGGGAGCTGTGGTGGGTGTGCCGGGCTCAACGGAGCCGCCGCCTGCGGGGGTGTAAGCCAATTTATAATACTGGGTATTGTTAGATCCCGAAATCCTGAGCTCTGCTCCTGCCTTTACTTCAAAGGTCATGATGCTGAAAGTCTCGGTATCGCTGTTGGCTGCATATTCCTTCGTTCCAACGGTTGCACCGTTTTGCGTGGCTGTTACCGTTGTGGGATTGCTGCCGCTTCCGGAGCGTGCCCAGATGTAGAAGGTTCCGTCTGCCGGAGGTGTGAAGGTGAAGTATCTGTTATCATCCGCAGATGCTCCGCCGGTCTTGATGCTCCAGCTTGCCTCGTATGCTTCCTGTCCCGCTTCTGCGGGATATGATCTCTTGGAACTCTGGAAGTTGTTTTTGCCTGTTTCTTTTACGACATATGAAAGTCCGTTTATATCCTGTACCGATGTGGGTTCAATGTTAAATCTGTCCACCTCTCCCGCACTGTTCGTGTGGTCCCCTTCGGGGAACAGATCCGTGTTAACTTTGCCGTCTACAACGAAGGGCGCCGCTGCGAAATCCCAAACAAGCGCTTCCGCCTGTGCCGGAGGATTGGCCGGAGCCTGGGTTGCTTCCGAAGGAGCTTGTGTTGCGTCCGAAGGTGCTTGAGTGGGTTGAGGAACTTCTCCGCCGGTTCTCGGCAGGAATGTTACGGACCTGAAAGTTCCGTTTGAAGCATCAAACCACAGATATACTATATCACCCTTATTTGCGGGATAGGTCTGCTCTATTTCCGTTTCATTGTTGCTGCCTTCCACAACATACTCAAGAGAAGTCTTGGTGGGATTGCTAACTCCCAATCCGGTTTGAACATTGATGGAAAGAGATGTCAACTCTCCTGCTTTTCCGCCGTTTAAGCCGGCCGCGATATGGAGGTCGCTGTCATAGGGCACTTTGACCGCAAGAACATTGTTCAAATCGATTTCAAAATCCGCCATTGTGCCGGCTCTCATAATAGCTCTGCCCATTTCGCCGTTGCTCTTGGCCCCTTCGCCCAGCTTCGGCGCACTGCCTTCTTTGTGATATAACTTCATAAAGTCGGTTCCGAATGTGTCCGGAACACCGGCTTCGCCCGGTACGGGTTCGAAGTAGTAGGTCTGAACATCCTGATTTTCGCCACTGAGCGCTACCTTGATGTGTTCGTTGAGTCCTGCCGATCCTGTTTCCGGTTCAAGGAATCCTTCCTCTGCGGCCGTTGCGGCCGGAGGCAGGAATGTAACGGATACGAAGGTTCCGTTTGAGCCGTCAAACCAGAGGTAAACGATATCTCCGGCTTTTGCGGAATATGTTTGTCCCACTATCGTGTCATTGTTTTTGTCTGCCACATATTCAAGAGAAGTCTTGGTGGGATTGTTCACTCCCAATCCGGTTTGAACATTGATGGAAAGCTGCGCTCCATCCGAGCCGGCATTTTGTCCCGCTCCGATTTGAAGGTCACTGTCATAGGGCACTTTGACCGCAAGGACATTATTCAAATCGATTTCAAAATCCGCCATTGTGCCGGCTCTCATAATAAATCTGCCCGCTTCGCCGTTGCTCTTGGCCGCTTCGCCCAGCTTCGGCGCACTGCCTTCCTTATGATAAACCTTCATAAAGTCGGTTCCGAATGTGTCGGGAACAGAGGCTTCGCCCGGTACGGGTTCGAAGTAGTAGGTCTGAATATCCTGACTTTCGCCGCTGAGTGCTACCTTGATGTGCTCGCTGAGTCCCGCCGAACCTTCTTCAGGTTCAAGGAATCCTCCCGGACCCTGTGTGGAATTCGGAGCCGCGGTGGGTGTCTCGGGAGCCTTGGTGGGCTCTGCGGGAGCCGCGGTGGGTGTGCCGGGTTCAACGGAGCCGCCTGCGGGGGTGAAGCTGAGGGCTGTTACCCAGAATCCGTTTGTGCTGCCGTCGCCGCCTACCTGTATTGTCTCGCCTGCTTTGAGGTCATAGGTAAAGTCTTTGCTCAAGGATTCGGGCTCAACTACCGTATATGTTTCGGCCTTTGCGTCTGCGGATCCCACTTTGATGAGCAACGACCTTGGATTGTCGTTTGTACCATCGCTCTTTACGGTTGCCGCACCGGATGAATGAATCGTGAATGCTATCTTGCCATCCGTTGCCGGTGTGTACTTGAAGTACCACTTGCCGCTGCCGCCGAGATTCAGATATGTGGTTTTGCCGCCGTTAACTTTTTCGTTTGTGGCGGTTGATATATTCTTGCCGGCCGAGCCGCAAATTACCAATCCGTCAACGGTGGTTTCGGTTGCAACTTCTTTGCCTTCACCGGCATACTCCGCCCATGCTTCGGAGGAGAAATCCCAAACTATGGCGTCTCCCGACGGGGGATTGTCGTTCGGAGCCTGGGTTGCTTCCGAGGGGGCTTGGGTTGCTTCCGCCGGAGCCTTGGTGGGCTCTGCCGGGGCCTGACCCGCTTTGAGTTCGCCGTCGCCGCCGTTCACTTTCAGCACTGCGTTATAGAGAGTCTGAGGTGTCTGAGTGGGCTGCTGAGGAGCTGCCGTGGGCTGCTCCGGTGCAGCCGTAGGTCCTTCCGGTGCAACCGTGGGTCCTTCCGGAGCCGGGGTTGTCTCGCCGGGAACGGTTATGGAGAAGTGAATCGGGCCTGCGCCTTCCGTATCGGTGTAGATATCAAATTCATAGGTGCCGGGGGGCAAACTCTTCAGATAGTCCGGAGAGAATTCCAAAACCGCACTGCCGTCTTCGTTATATTTTACGGTGTAATCTTCGTCTACCTTGAGTGTGGCGCCGGTCTTGTTGTCAACAACGCCGGAAATCCGGCCGCCCTCTTGGGCAAATTCAATTCCGACTTGGACGCCTGCTCCGCTTTCGGGGTTATAGGTTTCGCTGTTCTTGTCGGCGGTTCCGCCGGGAACGGGTGTGGGTGTGGCAGGTGCCGCGGTGGGTGCGGGGCCGTTGCCGGAATCCGCAAAGCCCGCATAGAAGTCTACGTTATCCGTAATCCGAAAATCTTCGGGCTCAACCGCATAGGAGGAGTCGGGATCGTCGGCCTCTGCCTGAGACTCATACCAGCCGATGAATACCTTGCCCGCCAATGTGGGGTCAACCGGCAGGATTGTGCTGAGGGCTGTGTTGTATTTGGCTGTCTTGGTGGCATAAAGGGCTCCGTCAACATGGAACCGAACGGTGTATGAGCGGGTGCCGGAGCTGCCTGAGCCGCCGCCGTAACTGCCGCCGTAGTAGCCGTTGAACATTCCGCCCACCGAGGAGCCGTTGCCGTTTTCGTTGTTTACCGTGGCAGAATCGGAAAGATTGAGCACGCCGTTTGTGAGCTGAGCGTTGTTTGTCTCCACATCTCCCGATACCAAGGGAGAGATAACCGCCTTGTCGGCTATAACGCCGTCAAGAACAACGCCGCCCGATTTTACCATGATGATTCCGCCGTAATAGCCGGGGCCGTAGGTTCCGGGTCCGGTTATGTAGAGCTTTATCATGTTGTCCAAAATCTTGACAAATTCGCCTCTTGCGATGTTATCCTGGGGACGGATTGTGCCGTCGGGATAACCGTTTACATATCCCGCCGCGGTCATGGCTCCGATAAAGCCCGTGGCATAGTCGGATATGGACGAATAGTCCGCATAGTTGGTGATGGACGCCATATTGTTGACGGGTTCCAAGCCATAGGCTCTGCTGAGCATTGTCATGGCCTCTTCACGGGTCATATTGGCATCCGGGGTCATGGTGCCGTCTCCGTTGCCGGTGAGGACATCCGCCGCAACCAACTTGAGAACTGCGTCTCTGTACCAAGCATTGTCCGCAACATCGATGAATGCATTGGGGGCCGTGGTTACATAGCCGATAACGTTTTGAGTTATCTGAGCAACTTCGGCACGGGTGATGGGGTCATCCGGTCTGAAATAGCCGCCGTCGCCTTGAATAACTTCGTAACCCGACCAAGTGTCGATTACGCCTTCCGCCCAATGGCCTTCCGTGTCGGCATAGGTCGCCGCCGAAACGGTCACAGCGCCAAAGGTTGTGAGCACCATAGCTATGGCAAGAACCAACGCCATGGTTTTTCTTAAGGTTCTCATAAAAACCCTCCTTAAAAAAATTAATAATAAATTAACATTTTATACCGATATGTTGTTATTATGACGGTACAATCCGCCAATTACTATAAATTATACCCCAATTCTACTTAAAAGTCAATATTTTTGGACAAAAAATTGCAACAAAAAAGGGCCCGGGGAAAATGTGTCCCGAGAGCCCTTGATTTTTTCGGGGCGGCTGCTTTTTTGCCGCCTGCTTCGGACCGCCGTTTATTTTTGGTTTCTGTTTAAATATTCATCGGAGGTCATTTTCGATTACTTTTCACAGCTGTCCTTCAGGGCGCAATTCTCACAGCCGCAGCCGCAGCTGCTTTTGCCCCGCTTTTTGTTTTTTATCAAACTCCTCACAATAAACCCCACAATTGCCAAGAGGATAATCGATACCGCTACCGTTCCTATCATACAATCACTCCAATCCTGTCATTCGTCCTCACGCCTTTACGGCCTTTGGAGAGGAATCGCCGAAATTCTTTTGACGTCTGAAGAGCAGGTAAAGTCCCAAGGCAATGGCCAGGAATGCCGCAACAGTGCCCAGCCCGATGCCTCCGCCGGTGAACAGGGAGCCGATTTGGTAGATGATGAGCGATACCAAATAGGCGAAAATCGTTTGATATCCTATGGCGAACCAGAACCACTTTGTGCTGTTCATCTCCCGCTTTATGGCGCCCATGGCAGCGAAACAGGGAGCGCACAAAAGGTTGAACACCAAGAAGGAATAGGCCGAAACGGCTGTGAAACTTGATGCCAAGCTGCCCCAGATTTCCGCGCCGTCTTCCGCAACTTCGGCAAAGCCGTAGAGGATTCCAAAGGTGCCCACCACATTCTCTTTGGCGACAAGGCCCGTGACCGCCGCCACCGCAGCCTGCCAATTGCCCCAGCCGAGGGGAGCGAATACGGGTGCAATAACGCCGCCGATTTTTGCCAAAATCGAATTGTTGAGCTCTTCCACCATACCGAAGCCGCCGTTCTCGAAGCCGAAGCTTTGGAGGAACCAAATGGCGATGGTTGACAGGAGGATGATGGTGCCCGCCTTTTTGATGAAGGACCAGGCCCGCTCCCACATACTGCGGAGCACATTACCCACCGTGGGCATATGATAGGCGGGGAGCTCCATAACAAAGGGAGCCGGGTCTCCCGCGAACATCTTGGTCTTTTTGAGGATGATGCCCGAGATGATTATGGCCGCAACGCCGATGAAGTAGGCACTGGGCGCAACCCACCAGGCGCCGCCCAAGAGGGCGCCCGAAATCAGGGCGATGATGGGCAATTTGGCACCGCAGGGAATGAAGGTCGTGGTCATTATGGTCATTCTGCGGTCCCGTTCGTTTTCTATCGTTCGGGAGGCCATTATGCCGGGAACGCCGCAGCCCGTGCCGATGAGCATGGGGATGAAGGATTTGCCCGAAAGGCCGAACCGTCTGAAAATCCTGTCCATAATGAAGGCGATTCTCGCCATATATCCGCAATCTTCCAAAATGGCCAAGAACAGGAACAGCACCAGCATCTGAGGCACAAAGCCCAAAACAGCGCCTACGCCGGCCACAATGCCGTCCAAAATGAGGCTTGAGAGCCAATCGGCGCATCCTATGGCATCAAGCAAGTTGCCCAAGAGCACCGGTATGCCCGGAATCCAAACCCCGTAATCCGCCGGGTCGGGTTCCTCGGCCGCAATGGCATCTTGGAACGCCTCCGCATCCACCGAAACGGTTTCCGTGACCGTGCCCTCCTCGTCTTCTATTTCCGCAACTCCGTTTACGTCTGCGGCTTCGGATACAAAGGCCGCAATGATGTCCTCGTCGGGCTCCTCGGAATCCAACGTCTCCGTGAGAGCTTCCGTGTCAATGCCCTCTTCCTCTGCGGCAGCGATGAACGCATCTGCCGCAGCCGCCTCTTTTTCATACTCGGCGGTGGCTTCCTCATAGGCGGAGGAGCCGATTGCAAAGAGGTGGAATCCGTCTCCGAAAACGCCGTCATTGGCCCAGTCGGTGGCCCAGGTTCCCACGGTGGTGACGGATATGTAATACACAATCACCATAACGACCGCAAATATGGGCAGGGCCAGCCATCGGTTGGTGACGATTCTGTCTATTTTATCGGAGGTGGTCATGGCCTCCTTGCCGCCCTTTTTGTAGCAGCCCCCAATCACGGAGGCAATGTAGTTATATCTCTCGTTGGTGATGATGCTCTCGGAGTCGTCGTCGAACTCCTCCTCCGCCTTTTGGATTATCTCGGAAACATCGGGCGGGGATTTGAGCATATCCCCGATTTTTTCGTCCCTCTCAAAGAGCTTTATGGCATAGAACCTCTTTCGGGCCTCCGGAACGGAATCGCCCAGCATATCCTCGATTTTTGCCAGGGGCTCCTCGACTTTTTTGTCGAATGTGTGCCGGGGGGCGGCGGCCTTGCTCTCGGCAAGTTTCACCGCCTCATCGGCTGCCGTTTTGATTCCCGTGCCTTTCAGGGCGGAAATGGCTACCGCCTTGCACCCCAAGGCTTTTGAGAGTTTTTCAGTATTGATTTTGTCACCTTTCTTTTTGACCACATCAATCATATTGACGGCCATAAGAACCGGAATTCCCAATTCCGTAAGCTGTGTGGTGAGATAGAGGTTCCTTTCCAGATTGGAGCCGTCTATTATATTGATGATAACATCCGGACTCTCGTTTATCAAATAGTTTCGGGCCACAACTTCTTCCAAAGTGTAGGGGGACAGGGAATATATGCCCGGCAAGTCCATTATGGTCACATCTTTTCGGCCCTTCAGTTTTCCCTCTTTCTTCTCAACCGTAACGCCCGGCCAGTTGCCCACAAATTGGTTGGCCCCGGTGAGGGCGTTGAAAAGGGTTGTCTTTCCGGAATTGGGGTTTCCAGCCAAAGCAATCTTAATCGACATCTTTCGTGCTCATCTCTTTCGGTTTGTTTGTTTTATGTATGCCTCGGCTATAAAATTAGCCGCGGCTAACTCATACTTATAAAAAATGCGCCGCGGTCTGCCAAAGCTAACTTCGGCGCAAGAATCGGATTTTTTCCGTATATATTCGCCGCAAAAAGAGACTCAGGCTATTTCCACCATTTCCGCATCGGCTTTGCGGATGGATAACTCATAGCCCCGAACCGTGAGCTCGATAGGGTCTCCCAAGGGCGCAACTTTGCGCACAAACACATCCGTGCCTTTCGTGATTCCCATATCCATAATCCTGCGCTTCACCGCCCCGGCACCGTTTAGGCGCGCAACCTTAACGGTCTCCCCGATTTTGGCATCTCTGAGAGTTCTCATGCAAATCTGTCCTTTCGATGTTCAAATGAAAATTAAATCAACTTGTTCGTTCCGTTGTATGTGCTATATATGCCGGGCCCCAACGGGCTCTACACCATAACCCGATTGGCCATGGTCTTGTCGATTGCCACCCGAGTGTCCTTCACATTGATAATCATATTGCCGGATATTTCGGACACAACCGTGACTTCGCTGCCCCGAACAAATCCGAGTTTTTCCAAAAACTGACGGGTGTCATCCCTGCCGGTCACCCTTGTAACAACACTGCTCTCGCCTACATTCATCATAGATAACGGCATAAAACCACTCCTTTGCACTGCCGAAAAACAACTTTGGATAATCGGTAAAGAAAAAGTTAGACTTAACTAACTATCATAAGTTTACCACGGCTAACTTTGTTTGTCAATAGGGAATTTTGAAAAATTTTCAAAAAAATCAAATTTGTGAATTTGCACAAGAGATTTCCCAAAACCGCCTCGCCTATTGTGAAAAAAGCCCATAAATCAAAAACGGGCAAAAGGACCTTCGGAGGCACAAATCGGGGCGGGATATGTATTGACAATCCTTGAAAAGAATGCTAAACTGTTCTTTGCACAAAGGGTGCGAGAGAAAAAGAAAAACACAAGGCATCCCGGGCGGATGACCGATATTAATAAACCCGGAGGATACGATATGAGCTTATACAGTATAATCCTTGCGGCAGGCGAGGGAAAGAGAATGAAATCCAAGGTGGCCAAACCCCTGCAGCAGGCGGCGGGAAAGGCTTTGGTGGAATGGGTTGCGGACACGGCCAAAGAGGCGGGCTGCGACGAGAACATCGTGGTGGTGGGCCACAAGGCGGAGGATATGAAGGCCTATTTGGGAGACAGCGTCAAATATGCCTATCAGGAGGAACAGTTGGGCACGGGCCATGCGGTTATGCAGGGCATTGAGCTCCTCAAAGACACGGAGGGCACCGTTATGGTCCTCTATGGGGACACTCCCCTCATTGAGGCGGACACCTTAAAGCGGGTGCGGAACGACCACATAAAGAAAAAACGGGCGGCCACGGTTATAACCGCCTATATGGACGACCCCTACGGCTACGGCAGGATTATTCGGGAAAACGGGGAGATTATCAAAATCGTCGAGGAAAAGGACGCGACCGAGGATGAGCGGGAAGTTAAGGAAATAAATTCGGGTATGTATTTCTTTGACATACAGAAACTGAGGGGCGCTCTCAAAAAAATCACCAACAACAACGCCCAAGGGGAATACTACATCACCGATGTGGTGGAGATAATGCTGGGAGACGGAGACAAGGTGGGAGCCTATGTGACCGACCTTGAACAGATACTGGGAGTGAACGACAAACTGCAACTGGCCAAGGTGGGCAAGATACTGAACCGCCGCAAAGCGGTGGAGCTCATGCTGAACGGAGTCACCATAATCGACCCGGACAAGGTTCAGATAACCGCCAATGTGCAGGTGGGCAGAGACACGGTTCTCTATCCCGGAACGGTCCTTGAGGGGAACACGGTGATAGGAGAGGACTGCGTCATAGGCTCCGACACGACCTTGAGAAACTGCATTGTGGGCGACGGAACCACGGTGCTCAAAAGTGTGGCCATCGACAGCGAAATAGGCTCCCAAACCAATGTGGGTCCCTTTGCCTATCTGAGGCCCGGCACAAAAATCGGCTCGGATGTGAAAATCGGGGATTTTGTGGAGGTCAAGAACTCCACCATAGACGACGGCACAAAAGTGGCTCATCTGACCTACATCGGCGATGCGGATGTGGGCAAGCGGGTGAACTTCGGCTGCGGAACCGTTGTGGTGAACTATGACGGGGAGCACAAGCACAGAACCGTCATCGAGGACGACTGCTTCATCGGCTGCAACACCAATTTGGTATCGCCGGTGATTGTGCGCCACGGAGCATACACCGCCGCAGGCTCCACCATTACCGAAGAGGTCCCCGCCGAGTCCTTGGCAATCGCCCGCTCGAAACAAGTGGTGAAAGAGCAATGGACGGTTAACCGAAAGAAAGAGAAGAAACGGAAAAACAAATAAGCGGCGCACAGAGCCGAAAATTCCTTTGGGGATTTTTCGAAACGACACAGACAAAAAGAGAGTATCTTATATGTATATGGTAGCGGGCTTGGGCAATCCGGGCAGAAAATACGTAAACACAAGGCACAACATCGGATATGATGTGGTTGATGCTTTTTGCGCCAAAAACGACATAAAATTCAAATCGAGCCGTTTTGAGGCTTTGACGGGCACGGGCCGTATCGGCGACGAAAAAATCATCGCCGTGAAGCCCACGACCTATATGAACCGAAGCGGAGAGGCCGTGGCGCCCATTGCGGACTACTATGACATTCCCCCGGAGCGCATAATCGTGATATCCGATGACAAGACCATGGAATTGGGCAAGCTGAGGACGAGGGCCTCCGGCAGTGCGGGGGGCCACAACGGTCTGAAGAGCATAATCTTTTGCCTAAACTCGGACAATTTCCCCAGGATTAAACTCGGCATAGGCTCCCCGGAGGCGGAAACCCATCGGGAGATTTGCGATTTCGTGTTGGGGAAGTTCTCGAAAGAGGAGATTGAGGTGCTGACCGAAACCGCCGCACGGGCGGTGTTGGCGGCAGAGGAGATAATCAAGTCCGGAGTGAGGGAAGCAATACAAAAATACAACGGGTAGTTTTATATGAAAAACGGATTTTATCAAATGATGGAGGAACTGGCGGAGTTTGAGGAAATAACCGCCGCTCTCGAATCAAAGCAAAACATAAGTCCCATCAACATCAGCGGTGTGTCGGATTCCTTGGTGGCACACCTTGCTTTTTGTGTGGCGGAAAAATTTTCGGCCCCGGTCGTATTGGTCACCGAAAACGACGGGGCCGCCGAGAAAATCACCGAGGATTTGAGATTTTTCACCGAGGACGAGGTCCTTCACTTTTGCCCGGAGGATACGCTGTTCTATGACGTGGATGCCCGCAGCCGAGATATTCAAAAAAAGCGGCTCAAAGTGCTGGACAGGATGTATGACCTGTGCCGAAACCCAAACAAAATAACCTACTTGGTGACAGATTATGAAGCCCTGACAAGCCACACCTTTCCCTTTGGAAAATATAAGGAGCACACCATAGAGCTCCGTCCCGGGGACGAAATTGAGCCTTCGGATTTGTGCGACGAGCTTTTGGCTTTGGGATACAAGCGGGAAGATATGGTGGAAGGTGCGGGCCAGTTCAGCGCCAGAGGCGGCATATTGGACTTTTTCCCTCCCGTTCGGGAAAATCCCGTCAGAATAGAGTTCTTCGATACGGAAGTGGACTCCGTGCGGATTTTTGACAAGGACAGCCAGCGGACTCTCGAAATGGTTGAACGAGCCCGAATAACCCCGGCCTCGGAATCGGTCCTTGGGGAAAAAGAGCGGGAAGAGCTTGTGAAAAAACTGTCGGGCTTTTTGAAAAACGGAGCGGATGAGAAAGCCGCCTCGGTTTTGAAGCGGGACATAGAGCGGCTGAAACAGGGGATTTCCTTTCCCTCCTCGGAAAAATACATACCTTATTTATACAAAGAAATCCCCACTCTTCTCGACTATATCCCCGAAAACGCCCTGATTTTTTGGTGCGACCCGGGGAGAATCAGCGACTCCGCCGAAAAGGAGGCTCTTCGCAAGGCGACGGATTTGACCGATTTGGCGGACAGGGGAATCATACCCGAGGCAAAGGCGGAGTATTCCCTCCCTCTCAAAAAGGCTGTGCGCAGGCTGTGCGAGAGGAGATTTGCGGGAGTCAGCGCCCTTCCCGCCCGCTCTCAAGAGTACAAACCGAATCGGACTTTTGCCGTCAACTCCAAATCCCTTGCGGGGTTCGGAGGCAAAGCGGAGCTGCTGATTGACAATCTGAAATACTACAACTCCGTATCCTACCGCTCGATTTTGTTGGGAGGCTCCGAAGGTCGGGCCAAAAATTTGGTGAAACAGCTGGCAAACGAGGGCATATCCTGCGGCTACGGTGAAACCTTGGAAGAGCTGCCTCCGGGAAAAACCGTCACGGTCTGCCCCGGCAGCATAAACCGAGGCTTTGAGCTGCCCCTTATTCGGGCTGTGGTCATATCCGACAAGGAAATTTTCGGCACCGAGCGGAAGCGGAAAAAGCGGTATCCCAAGGCGGAAGGCAAAAAAATCGATAACTTTACCGATTTGAATATCGGGGACTATATCGTCCACAGGTCCTATGGAATCGGCAAATATATAGGCATAGAGGAGCTCACCGTTGACGGAGTCCGAAAGGACTATTTGAAAATCGAATATCGGGGCGGAGACTATCTGTATGTGCCCACCAACCAGATGGATTTGGTGTATAAACACATCGCAAGGGACGAAGCCCGAATAAAGCTGAACAAATTGGGAGGCACCGAGTGGGTCAAAACCAAGCAGAGGGTCAAGGCGGCCGCTGCGGATATGGCGAAGGATTTGATTGCCCTCTATGCGGAACGCTCCAAAATTTCGGGAATCGCCTTCCCTCCCGACGATGACTGGCAGGCGGACTTTGAGGCCCGGTTCCCCTATGAAGAGACCGAGGACCAGCTTCGCAGCATAGAAGAGATGAAAGAGGATATGGAAAAACCCCATCCCATGGACAGGCTCCTTTGCGGGGATGTGGGCTACGGCAAAACCGAGGTGGCCCTGAGAGGGGCCTTCAAGGCGGTGAATGCCGGATATCAGGTGGCATACTTGGTGCCCACGACCATATTGGCCAACCAGCACTTCGGCACTTTCCGCCAGCGTATGAAAGACTATCCCATAACCGTTGCCATGCTGTCGAGGTTTTGCTCGGCGGCGGAATCCCGCCGGGTGGTGAAAGGCCTGTCCACCGGGGAAATCGATGTGGTTATCGGCACCCACAAACTGCTGGGGAAGCAGGTCAAGTTCAAAAAATTGGGTATGCTTATAATCGATGAGGAGCAGCGGTTCGGAGTTGCCCACAAGGAAAAAATCAAGGAGATGCGGAAAGAAGTGGATGTATTGACTCTGTCCGCCACACCCATCCCCCGAACACTTCATATGTCCCTGACAGGAATTCGGGATATGAGCGTCATAAACGAGCCTCCCGCCGAAAGATTCCCCGTTTCAACCTATGTGATGGAATACGATTCGGATGTTGTGGAGGAGGCCATAAACAAGGAATTGGGCCGAGGCGGCCAGGTATATTATCTGTTCAACAAGATAGACGGGATTTTCAAAACGGCAAACGCCTTGGCAGAGAGACTCCCCAACGCCAAAATCGGCGTGGCTCACGGCAGGATGAACGAGCGGGAGCTTGAACAGATTATGATGGATGTGCAAGAGGGAGACATTGACGTTTTGGTCTGCACCACCATAATCGAAACGGGCCTTGATATTCCCAATGTGAACACCCTGATTGTGGAGGATGCCGACCGATTGGGCCTGGCCCAGCTCTATCAGCTGCGGGGCAGGGTGGGACGTTCAAACAGGGCGGCCTATGCCTATTTGACCTATAACAAGCACAAGATGCTGACTCCGGAGGCGGAAAAGCGGCTCCTGGCCATAAAGGAATTCACCGAGTTCGGCAGCGGATTCAAAATTGCCATGCGGGACTTGGAAATCAGGGGAACGGGCAATCTCATCGGCGCGGAACAGCACGGACACATGGAGGCAGTGGGCTATGAAATGTACTGCCGACTCTTGGAAGAGGCCCGCATTGAGTTGACGGGGGGAGAGGTGAAACCCGAAACCGACGCCCAAGTGGACCTGCCCGTCACCGCATATATTCCCGAAAATTACATCAATGACCACAGCCAAAGGCTGGCGGCCTATAAGAGAATTGCCGCCATAGAAACCGAGGCGGATATGCTTGATGCCTATGACGAAATCGAGGATAGATACGGCACCGTCCCCGTCGAGACCAACAACCTTCTGCGCATATCCCTCATAAAATCCAAAGCGGAGAGTTTCGGCATATCCGAAATGATAGGGAATCGGGAAAACCTCACCCTGAGATTCGATGCGGCATCCTCTCCGGACATGGGTCCCTTTATTCAAATGATGGACCAAGTCCCCTATCCCGCACGGCTGCTTAATCCCGAATCCCCCCGACTGGTGATGGAACTGACTCCGGATAGGACGGACACCTACGGTGAAAAATACCTGATGGAACTGGAGAGCATAATGACATATATTGAAAAGTTTTAAATTTTTGTTACCATTTCAATAAGTTTTCAATACAGCTATGGAAAATGCCCTTCTCATAATGTATAATTTGTTATATATGGATTCAATCAAACCGAAAATGATATATTAAACATAAAGGAGAGAAGAACATGGACAACGAGAAAAACGATGCGTTGAACGAAAAAGTTCAGCAGGCCAAAGACGATGTCGAGGCCAAAATCGCCGATGCGGCCTCCGAAATCAAAGAGGAAATCGCGGAAGCCGATGCTGCCGCAAAGGAAGCGGCGGCCCAAACGGACGATGCCGTCCCCGAAGAGGCGGAAGAGGTCAAGGAGGACATCCCCGAGGAAGCGGAAGAATCGGAAGAAGCCGCCGAGGAAGTTACGGCCGAGCCGGTCTCCGAGCCTCAGCCCAAACCCAAAAAGCCCAAGAAGAACGTGAGCATTTCCTTGGGAGCGCTCATAGCCATCGTTGTGGGCTCCTTGGCGGTTGCCGCTTTGGTGGTATTTTTGGTTATGAACCATATTCAAGACCAACCCAAGTACGGCAAAGCGGAAGGTAAGACGGTTGCCACGGTCAACGGCGAAAAATTGACGGATGCGGATTTGGGATATTATATATACACCGAAGCCACCAATCAGTATTACACCGTTGAAGGAGACAATGCCGACGGCGAATTGGAAAACTACGATTGGGACAAAGACGTGAACGGCCGCAAACTTTCGGATATCATCAAAGAGAATGCCTATAACACGGCTGTGGGTGACCTTATCACATCTCAAAAAGCCTCGGAAGTTTTGACGGGAGACACCGTTTGGGACGAGCAGGACGATCAGCAGATTCAGACGACGGTTGACGGATATGTTCAGCAATTTGGCGAGGACGGCTTTAACCTGAGAGCCAAAAGCATGGGCGTAAGCTCCGTGAACGAATATGCCCGAATCTATACGATGGTTATGAAGTCTCAGGAAGTTCGCTCCGAAATCGAGGAAGACTTTGACAGCTTCGTACCCGAAGGAGTAAACTTGGGCGACTATGTTCAGGACGACAAAGGCTCCGTGAAACATATTCTTCTCACGGTCAGCGACACAAGCACCCTTGACCCTGGCGCCACACCCGACCCGGAAGCCTATGACGACGCCACGGCGGCTCAACTGGCTCAGACCATATCGGATCAAGCCAAGGCAGGCGAGGATTTTGATTCCCTCATGACTCAATACAATCAGGACACCGGCGAGACATCTGCGGGATATACTTTCGGCACCGGCGAAATGGTTAAGGAATTCGAGGATGCCGCTTTTGCTTTGGGCATTGATGAAATCTCGGGTCCCGTTAAGACGGACTACGGCTATCATGTAATCAAGAGAATCGCGGGCTTCTATGAGCTTCAGAACTACTGGAAATCTCAGGCAAAGATAAGCGAAAAGAAATCCGTTCTTGACAAGATTTCCGTAAAAGGCATTATGGATGGCGTATATCAGTCGGGCACTCAGCTCCAAGAGGAAGAAGAAGCGGCCCAAGAGGCATCACAATCGGACAGCGAGTCGGGCAGCGAAAGTGATACCGAATCGGAGACCGAGAACGCCGGCACATCCGGGGAGGATGCTTCCGCCGGGGAGTAACGTCGAAACAAAGGCGAAAATATTATCACACATTACATTATTTATATAATAAAGCAAAAGGGGAGGTCTTATAATGTACGAAACGAGCACATTTGTAAAAATTGCACCGATAATCGCATTGATAGCGGCGGTTTGCGGTCTCGCATTTGCAATGTACAAGTTCTTTTGGGTTAAGAAACAGCCCGAGGGAACAAAGGAAATGGCGAACATTGCCTCTAAAATAAGGAAGGGTGCCATGGCATATCTCAAGAGGCAGTACAAAACGGTGGGTATATTCTTCATTGTGATGCTTATTATCATCTGCGTTATGGCGGCCTTTGATATGCTCACATGGTTTGTGCCCTTCGCATTCTTATCAGGCGGATTTTTCTCCGGCCTTTCGGGATTTATCGGCATGAAAATCGCCACATACGCCAATTCGAGAACAGCCAACGGTGCCCAAGAGAGCCTCAACAAAGGCCTGAAAATCGCCTTTTCCAGCGGCACGGTTATGGGCCTGACGGTTGTGGGCCTGGGCCTTTTGGATATCAGCGTATGGTTCCTGATTTTGAGAGCGATTTTGAGTGACCCCAACGAAATTATGGCGGCAATGCTCACCTTCGGTATGGGCGCCAGCTCAATGGCACTGTTTGCCCGTGTAGGCGGCGGTATATTCACAAAGGCCGCAGATGTGGGCGCCGATTTGGTGGGAAAAGTCGAAGCGGGCATTCCGGAAGATGACCCCCGCAACCCGGCGGTTATTGCCGACAATGTCGGGGACAATGTAGGCGATGTGGCAGGAATGGGTGCCGACCTCTATGAATCCTATGTGGGCTCCATTATCTCCACGGGAGCTCTTGCCACGGCGGCAGGCTTGGGATATGCGGGCATAATCGTGCCCATGCTCATTGCCGCCATCGGTATCATCGCTTCAATCATAGGCACATTCTTCGTATCCACAAAGGAAGGCGCCACCCAAAAGAACCTGCTGGGCTCTTTGAGACGGGGCACGTACATTGCGGCGATAATCTCCGCAGTGGCGGCGGCGGTGCTGATATTCACCCAGCTTCCAGAAAACACCGGCGTGTTCTGGGCGGTTATATCCGGTTTGGTGGCGGGAGTGCTTATCGGATTTTTCACCGAGTACTACACCTCCGATTCCTATAAGCCCACTCGAAAGCTTGCAAGCTCCTCCGAAACGGGCAGCGCCACCATTATCATAAACGGTATCGCCTTGGGCATGAACTCAACGGCAATCCCCGTTGTGATTGTGGGTATTTCCATTCTGATAAGCTTCTTGGCCGCAGGGGGCGGCGGATTTATCGCAAACGGCGATATGAGCAGTTTTGCCATGGGCCTCTATGGCGTAGGTATTTCCGCGGTGGGAATGTTGGCAACCCTCGGCATTACCCTTGCCACGGATGCATACGGACCCGTTGCGGATAACGCAGGGGGCATTGCGGAAATGGCGGGCCTCGGCGAAGAGGTCAGAGACCGGACAGACGCTCTTGACTCCTTGGGCAACACCACGGCGGCCACCGGCAAAGGCTTCGCCATAGGCAGTGCGGCGTTGACCGCATTGGCGTTGATTGTTTCCTACACCGACAAAATCGAAGCTCTCGGCGGAAATTTGCAGCTTTCCTTGACGAACCCGCCGGTTCTCATCGGACTGTTTGTGGGAGCGATGCTTCCCTTCCTGTTCAGTGCATTCACCATGCAGGCGGTGGGAAGAGCGGCTCAGAAGATAGTGGTCGAAGTAAGGCGGCAATTCAGAGAAATCAAGGGTCTGATGGAAGGCAAAGCGGATGCGGACTATGAAACCTGCGTTGACATTTGCACCCGATCATCCCTCAAAGAGATGATTGTTCCTGCCTGTCTCGGTATCTTGGCTCCCATAGTCGTAGGCTTGGTTTTGGGCGTAAACGGCGTTGTGGGAATGCTGGGAGGCGCCCTTGTATCCGGCTTTGCGATTGCCATCATGATGGCGAACTCGGGCGGCGCCTGGGACAATGCCAAGAAATACATCGAAGCGGGCAACTACGGCGGCAAAGGCAGCGAAAACCACAAGGCAGCCGTTGTGGGCGACACGGTAGGCGACCCCTTTAAGGATACCTCCGGCCCCTCGGTTAATATTCTTATAAAGCTGCTCTCGATGGTATCCATCGTATTTGCGGGCTTGATAGTGAAATTCAACTTGATTGACTTGATTTCCAAGTAAGATATTTCGGCAAATCAAAGTTTCGATTAAGTATTTTTCAAAAAATCCGAATTTTCCCGATTTTTGTCCTTGACAAAAGCGGGAATTTTTGGTATACTGTGTCGGTAACCGCTCAGAGAGGGTTTTTAAGATGCATGGCACACCCCCATGGCGAGTCTTGGGTAATAGGAGGAAAACGCTTTTAATGTATGCAGTTATAGAAACGGGCGGCAAGCAGTACAAAGTTGAACAGGACGATGTTTTGTTTATCGAAAAATTGAATGCGGAAGCCGGCGAAACCGTTACTTTTGACAAAGTTTTGGCAATAGGCGGCGGTGAGACGAAAATCGGCACTCCCTATGTGGAAGATGCCACCGTTACGGCCACGGTTGAAAAGAACGGCAAGGGCAAGAAGATTATCGTCTATAAGTATAAGCCCAAGAAACACTATCACAAAAAGCAAGGCCACAGACAGCCCTATACAAAAGTTAAGATTACGGCAATAAACGCATAGGTTTGGCCCGAAAATTCAGGAAAACAAGGAGTGATATAAATGGCACATAAGAAAGGAATGGGAAGCACCAAGAACGGCAGAGACTCCGAATCGAAACGTCTCGGCGTAAAACTCGGCGACGGCCAGCCCTGTCTTGCAGGCAATATCATTGTGAGACAGAGAGGCACCAAAATCCATCCCGGACTTAATGTCAAAAGGGGCGGCGACGATACGCTGTTTGCTCTTGTTGACGGAAAAGTTAAGTTCGAGCGGAAGGGCAAGAACAAAAAGCAGGTTTCTGTTTACGAGATTGCCCAATAGTATTTTGAGCTTCCAAGGGGCGGACGATGTCCGCTCCTTTTGTATTTGGTTTTTAAAATCGAAAGGAGAATTTTATGTTTTCTGACAGAGCGAGGGTCTTTGTGAAGGGAGGCAGCGGCGGCGACGGTGCCGTGACCTTTCATCGGGAAAAATACGTGGCTGCCGGGGGACCCGACGGAGGCGACGGCGGAAAGGGCGGCAGTGTCATTTTCGTTGCCGACAGAAATGTGGGGACCTTGATCGACTTTCGCTATAAACGAAAGTTTACCGCCCAAAACGGCGAGGCGGGCAAAGACGGAAATCGCTGCGGTAAAAACGGGGAGGATCTTCGGGTTCCCGTTCCCGTAGGCACTGTTGTCCGAGACGAGGAGAGCGGTTTGGTTATCTGCGACCTCAAAGAAGATAAGGAGGAATACGTCATCGCAAAGGGCGGCAGAGGCGGCTGGGGCAACAAACGATTTGCCACCGCCACCCGGCAGGTGCCTCGGTTCTCCAAACCGGGGGTTCCGGGGGAGGAGCGGTATGTGACTCTTGAGCTTAAATTGATAGCCGATGTGGGCCTTTTGGGCTTTCCCAATGTGGGCAAATCCACCATCCTTTCCATCATCACCGACGCCCGCCCGAAAATCGCAAACTACCATTTCACCACTTTGGAGCCGAATTTGGGAGTCGTCAATATGGGCGACGGCTCTTTCGTTGTGGCGGACATTCCGGGAATAATCGAGGGCGCCCATGAGGGCGTAGGGCTCGGGCACGAGTTTCTGCGCCATGTGGAGCGGACCAAACTGCTCCTCCATGTGGTGGACGTTTCGGGCACGGAGGGACGGGACCCGATTGAGGACTTTGACACAATCAATCGGGAACTCAGACTCCACAGCGAAAAACTCGCCAAAAAACGGCAGATTGTCATTGCCAACAAATGCGACATCCCCGGTTTTGATGACAATTTTGAGATATTCAAAGACGAAATGGAAAGCAGGGGGCTTTCGGTGTTCAAAGTCTCGGCTGCCACCAAGGAGGGCATTGACGAGGTTTTGAAATACACCTATGAAACCTTATCCAAAATCCCTCCCGAGGAGTATGAGGAAGAGTATGAGATGTTCGACCCGGAACTTCAAAAGTTGGATGACGAGACCATAACCGTCACTCGGGACGAGGACGGAGTGTTCCGAGTGGAGGGCCGCAGGGCGTTTTTGATTGTGGGCTCTGCGAATTTGGACGACTATGAATCCTTGCAGTACTTCCAGCAGGCCCTGATAAAAAGCGGAATAATAGACAAACTGAAAGAGGCGGGAATAAAAGACGGCGATACTGTCGAAATTTACGACTGTGAGTTTGACTACATCGAATAGAAAAAGGTTGACGCTAGAGCGCCGGGAAGACTGATGTCGGATTTTGTTCAGACCGAGGTATCGAAAATTCACTATAAAGAAATAGCGAACCGCGTTAAAAACTTTAAGGAGTCGGAGAAAGGAGAAAGTCGTATGAATAAATTACTGGAAGACCTCCTGAACGAGGCCAGAGAAGAGGGTATAGAAGAAGGCATCGAAAAGGGCAGAGAGGAAGGCATAGAAGAAGGCAGAGAGGAAGGCATCGAAAAGGGCAGAGAAGAAGGCAGGCAACAGCTCATAGCCGCCATGCGCCGAGCCGGTATGGACACAAGCAAAGTGGAAACCCTCGAAGTGGGATAAATATTGAGCTTTATGCATTCCCGAAGGATGCGAAAAGGATATTTGGGCCCCCGAGAGAATTTTCTCTCAGGGGCTCTTTTATCGTGTTGACTTTGTTTGGGTTTTGTTATATAATACCCTAAGAGTAATTTCACAGAAAGACAAACGGGAGAATACATATGTCGGAGAACAAGGGCGGAAAAGCCGCGCGGTCAATCGGAATTATGGCAGTGCTTATTATGCTTGCCAAGCTTATGGGCCTATTGCGGGAAATGCTGATTGCCGGAATATACGGCCAAGGCTATGCCAGCGATGTTATAAACAGCGCAAGTCAGATTCCGCTGCTGTTTTTTGATATGGTTTTGGGCGTGGCGATTTTATCGACTTTTGTGCCCATATACAACAAAAACTTGGAGCAAAAAGGCAGGGAGGCCGCCGACGCCTTTGCCAACAATTTCATTACCATCGTGGGCTCCGTGGCAGTGCTGGCCGCGATTTTGGGCGCCGTGTTTGCGGAACCCATAGTGAGGCTGATGGTGCATGGTTATGCCGACACCCCCGGCAAGGTTGAAGAGACCGCCCGCTTGCTGAGAATTTTGTTCCCGTCGATTGCATTCACTGCGGTGGCCTATGTGGTGGTGGGAATTCTTCAGTCCCACGGTCAGTTCACAGTCCCCTCTCTCATCAGCGTTGTTTCAAACGGCGTAATGATTGCCTACCTCATAATATTCGGGGATAAAATGGGCCTTACGGGCGTGGCCGTATCCATGCTCGTCGCTTGGGCATTGCAGCTGTTTTTTCAGATTCCCTGGCTCCTAAAGACCGGATACCGATACAGGCCCCGGTGGAATTTCAGAGACGGCAATATGAAGGAGGTTGCCCTGTTGGCTCTCCCGGTGTTGGTAAGCTCCTGGGTTCAGCCCCTGTGCAATGTCATCAATATGTCCTTTGGATCGGGGCTGGGAGACGGTGCAGTATCGGCTCTCAATTGGGCGAACAAGATATATATAATCATGGTCGGGGTTTTTGCCTATGCCATAACCAACTTCATATTTCCCCGGCTGTCCCGCTTGGGTGCGGGGGGCAACACCGAGGAGTTTGCGGAAACCACTCGAACATCGGTGGGCTGGATTGTGTTCATCATAACGATTGTATCGGCTCTTTTTTTGGCCCTCAGCGACCCTATTATAAAGGTCGTCTTTGAGAGGGGCGCCTTCACCGCCGAAAATACCCGAATCACTGCCTCGGCACTGTTTTTCTATTCCTTTGGCATGGTGGGATATTCCGTTTGCGAGGTTCTCAACAAGAGCTTCTATGCCATACAAGACGGCAAAACCCCCATGTTTACTTCCATTTTCGGGGTTGTTGTGAATATCGGATGCGCCGCTCTGTTCGTCCTTGCTTTGGGGCTGGGAATAAACGGCCTGGCCTTGGCAAGTGCGATAAGCTCAACGGCAATCGCTTTGGCCCTTATGATTATGATAAACCGCAGAAGGCCCGGTGTCATAAACCGAGAATTCATTGTCAATATGCTAAAGACACTAATCTGCGGCGCCGCTGCCTTTGCTGTGGCAAAACTGATGTATATACCGGCGGATATGCTGCCCGGGTCCGGTTTGGTGATGACTTTGATAAAACTGTGCATAGCGGCAGTTCCCGCCTGCGGGGTATATGCCCTTTTGTCGGGCGTGCTGAAAATCAAAGAATTCAAAACCGCCCTTGCTTTGATAAAGAAAAAATAGGACCTCTCCCTTTGAGAAGAGGTATGGGGAATTTCGACCGTCCGTAGGAGAAAGGATTGCATTATGAAGGAAATGGGATATTTTCAAGCTGCCTGGATGTATATTTGGGGACTCATAAAGCAGAGTTTTATATATAAGCTGCTGACCAAAATATACGGCGGCATTTCCGGGGCGTGGCAGCGCTCCCGAATTACCGGCTTTTTCAGAAAGGAGCATTTTTCCGAAGAGGCACTGAAAAACAGCGTGGCGGGAAGGATTTTGGGCTGCCCCTTCACTTTCCTGACATGGCTGCAAAGGAAGATTGGAACAGCCCTGTCCGAAAAAACAGAGACAAGCCGCTTGGTTCGCCTTGCCAACATCTATTTGCACAATCTGTTGGGTCTCAACACCCGTTTTATGGGTGCTCTTGTTCTGTTTACGGCAATAGGCGCCTCGGCTGCGGGGCTCCTATCCGGCGGAGGAATCGGCATAATCCTCTGCGCTGCGGCGGTTATCGGTGCGGTGCTGATGGTGACGGATGTGAATCTCACCGCCTATCTCAAGGGTTCGTGGTTCGCAAAGGCCTTTTCTCATCTCACGGGCATAGATATGGACTTTGGAAAAGTCTTCAATCCCAGATACACCAAACCTGTCTCCCGTCTTTGGCTTGCGGGAATTTTGGGCCTGGTTGCAGGCCTCTCGGCCTACATTTCGCCCCTGCTGCCTCTGCTGATAATAGGCGGACTCTTCGTTCTGTTCACCATTCTTCGGGCTCCTCTTTCCGGAGTTTATTTTACGATTTTTTTGGCTCCCCTGGCGCCTACCATGGTAATGGTAGGGCTGTCCCTTTTGAGTCTGTTTTCGTTGATTATAAAAGGAATATGCGACAAGAAATTCAAGTGGCGGTTTAACGGCATGGGATTTTTGGTTATGGGTATGTTGGTTATATACCTGATAGCCTCGATTTTCTCTTTCGCTCCCGCCAACAGTTTGAGTATATTTTTGGTCTATATGGCTTTTATGCTCTTCTATTTCGTCGTTATCAACACCCTCAAAACCCGCAAACAGCTGTTTGACGCTCTGACGCTCTTTGTACTGTCCGGAGCTTTGGTCTGCCTCTACGGTGTGGCTCAATATGTGTTCGGATGGGACACCGCCTCGGCGTGGATGGATGAGGAGATGTTTACGGATATAAAAATGCGGGTATATTCCACCCTGGAAAATCCCAATGTTTTGGGGGAATACATACTGCTGGTGATTCCGGTTTGTGTGGGCCTTATGTGGGAGCGGAGGAAAAAACTTTCAAAGGCGCTGTATGCGGCGGTGGCGGGACTTATGTTTTTGACTTTAATATTGACCTTTTCCCGAGGCTGCTGGATTGGCTTTATAATCACGGCAGGCATCTTCATCACCTTTGTCTGCGGCAAAATGTGGGGCTTGGCGCTGATTGCCCTGCCCTTTGTGCCCATGCTGATTCCCGAAAGCATTATCAACCGATTTGTCAGTGTGGGTGATATGACCGATTCATCCACCTCCTACAGAGTGTTTATTTGGTTCGGCACCTTCGGAATGCTGAAAGACTTTTGGGCCTCGGGCATAGGTCCCGGCACCAAGGCTTTCCAATCGGTCTATCCCTTCTATTCCTACAGCGGAGTTGTGGCCCCCCATTCCCACAATATGTTCCTTCAGGTATTTGTGGAATCGGGCATAGTGGGCATTTCGATTTTCCTGATTTTGCTGTTTATGTTCTTCAAGAAAATGGCGTCGGGTTATCAAGCCACATCGAAAAAGGGCAGCAAGCTCGGGGCGATGATTGTGGCAATTGCTGCGGGGGTTTTGGGCTTCTGCGTTCAAGGTATGTTCGACAACTGCTTCTATAACTACAGGGTCTTCCTTATTTTCTGGTATGTGCTGGCCTTGGGAATGGCGGCGGTGAATGTGGCCAAGGATGAGAAAAAGGCGGTGACAGGGGCTTGATAAAGGTTTTGGAGGTGTCCTCCGATTCAAACATCGGGGGTGCGGGAAAGTGTATTGTCACCTTCCTCAAATATTACGACCGAAGCAAATTTCGGGTGGAGGCCGTGGTTCCCGTGGGCTCTAAGCTGCTGCCGGAAATTCGGGCCCTGGGAACGGAGGTTTATGAGCTTGACAAGCTTGCGGAATCGTCCCTGAACCTGGGTGCGGTGAGACTACTCAAAAAACTCTTCAAGGAGCTTAAGCCCGACATTGTCCACACCCACGGATGTATGTCGGCGAGGATTGCCGCAAAACTCTTGGGTATAAGGGTGGTATACACCCGCCACAGTGTGTTTGAACCTTCGAAAAAAATCTCCCAAGGCATCGGAAAAGCTATAAACGGAGCGGTGAACAATTGGGCGGCCGACAGGATTATAGCGGTTGCGGAGGCGGCGAAGGACAACTTGGTGGCAACCGGAATATCCGAGGATAAAATAACGGTCATCCTGAACGGCACGGAACCTCTGCGGAAATATTCCCCGGAAGAGGAAAAATCCGCAAAGGAGAATTTGGGCATTGGCCCCCGGGAAAAGGCCGTGGCCATAGTTGCGCGGCTGACGGAGGTAAAGGGCCACAAGTACTTTTTGGACTGTGCCAAAATCCTCAAGGACAGGGGAGTTGCGGCCGAATTCCTGATTGCGGGCACCGGTGACAAGGAGGATAAAATAAGGGAGCAAATAATCTCGGAGGGCCTTTCGGATTCGGTGAAGCTTTTGGGATTTGTGGATGATGTGGAGCCTCTGATGAACGCCATGGACATTCAGGTGAACTGCTCCTTTGGAACGGAGGCCACAAGCCTGTCCCTGCTCCAGGGCATGAGCCTCGGGAAGCCTGCGGTGGTTACGGACTTTGGCGGAAACCCCGGAGTGATACGTGACGGAATTAACGGATTTTTGGTTCCTCCGAAAGACCCTGCGGCCATGGCGGACAGGATTGAAAAACTTTTGACAGATGAGGAATTATATCGAAAAATGAGCGAAAAATGCTTTGAAATATATAACTCCGCATTCACGGCGGAAATAAATACGAAAAACACGGAAGATGTATATTGCTCGTTAATCAACGGGGAAAAATGAATTAGGAGGGCATTGCAAGATGAAAGCTAAATTTAACGTTATGGACTTTTTGATTATTTTGGCGGTGGTTTTGGTTGCCGCAGCCGCAGGGTATTTCTTTATTTCCTCGACGGCGGCGGACACGGATGTATCCAAGGCCGGAGGCAACAGTGTTACCGCCACGGTGGAGGTGGAGTTTGCCAAGGAGGGCAAGTTTTTAACCGAGCTCCCCAAGGTGGGCGACAATGTGACCATCGGCGAAAAGGAAAAAATGCCCGCCGTTGTAACGGGTGTCAGATATGAAAACGCCAAAGAGGTGGCCTATGATTTGGTTGACGGCGCCGCCTCCATTGAGGAAATCCCGGAACAATATGACGTATATGTGGAAATGGAAGCCGATGCGGTTGACGGAAAGGATGCAGTGACCATAAACGACAGCCCCATACGGGTGGGAGACGCCACTGCCGTCCGCACCGGAAACTGGGCGGGGTACGGATATGTAACCCGTCTTGAGCTGAGCGAATAGGGAAAGGAGATATTAAGATGGCTAAGAATCAAAATTCAAAATCCCAAAAGGGAAGCTTCAAAAAGACGGGCAAACTTTTCGGAGTGGTGAGCATTATAGATATCTTGGTGGTTGTGTGCATTATTGCCCTCGCCTTTGGCATATACACCCGATATACCTCGGACAGCGACGCCAACGCCGCCTCGGAGCATTCCACATTCCAATATGTCTACAAAGTGGAGGGTGTTCGGGAATACACCTTGGAAGCTCTCAAAAAGGGCGGCCCGGTCTATGACAGGGAGACCAAAGAATATATAGGCGATGTGGTGGGAGTCACCTCGGAGGATGCCAAAATGGAGACCAGCATGATTGACGGACGGTTTGTGGTGGTTACGGTGCCCGAGCGGTATGATGCCTATGTTACCGTTGAGGTTGACGGCAAGCACAACAGCCTGGGCCACTATACGGACGCCAACAGATATATAGGCGCAGGCCAAACCCTGAACGCTCTGAGCAAATTCTCAAACACGGAAGGCCAGATAATCGAAGTGAAAGACATCGAAAAATAAAACCGGGCAGAGGCTCTCAAAAGGGTCTCTGCCTTGTCGATTAAATTGATAAGACAAATGCACCATACGAAAACGGAGGCAACGAACGCCTCCGTTTTCTTTAGGTGAATGGATTATATGAAAAACTTTAATTGCTATAAAGCAATTAACACAATTTTGTTCCGCCCGTGGTATAACTCCTCCCAAGGGCACAGAAGTGTTATATCCTATAATTCCCAAAAATGCAAGGGTTTTTTGAAAGAAATTTCAAAAAATTTGTCAAATTTTCGGCATTCTCGTCGACGATCCCTACATTTGCTTGTTTTGCCCCGACGGGCAAAACGAGCCAAGAGGCGCACACGTATAGGGCTCCCGCAAAGCGCCAATGAAGTGCGCTTTGCGGGAAAGAGGAGGAACCGCCGGCAAGGCGAATGTTTTCTCGCTTGCGAGAAAACGAGCTAAAAGGCGTGTTCCGACGCCGCGCCAACGAAGTGCGCTTTGTGGGAAAGAGGCGAACTCAAAGCGCACGGAGTGCGCAGGGCTCCCGCAAAGCGCCAATGAAATGCGCTTTGTGGGAAAGAGGAGGAACCGCCGGCAAGGCGACGCTTTTGCCCGACAGGGCAAAACGAGCCAAGAGGCGAACTGCGACGATGCTCATGAAATTAAAGTATTTCAGGTTCTTAATATCGCTCTTTATTTTTGCACTAATTGTGCTGTATATGATAAAAGTGTATTAAAAAATAACAACCGCCTTTAAAGTTTCAGCTCTTTGGCGATTGTTATTTTTCTGCACTAAAGCAGCAAACCGTTCTACGTTTGGATTATACTACCTATCCCTCATTTTGTCAAGGGGGATTTTTTGTATTTTGGGAGATTTTCAAAAATTTTATAAAGCGAAATATTCGTCCGCAATATCATCCAATTGCTTTGCAATGAGGGAAAAATCGGTGTTCAGGTCCAGTGTGCGAACGGCGATTCGGTTGCCGCTCATGCGGTACTCCTCGTCGGGCAGGAGTGCCTCGTCGGTTTTGGCATAGAGGAGCATTCCGGACACGGTGTGAGGCGCAGGGCCGAATTCCGCGTCCTTGTTTTTGACATAGGTGAAAATCTGATACAGATGGGCGGACCGAACAGAGGAGGCATCGTATTGGGTTTGCATGGTGCGGGTATAGTATTTGGCGTCGATGATAAGCACCCTGTCCCTCGCCCGATTTTCCAGCATAATGTCGCTCTGCATAACGGGGAGATATGTCCCCGAGCCCTCATCCAGGGCCCAGGGAATTTGTGAGGCGTTTGCCCTGATTTCCGGGTGCTCTTTTCTGTAGTATTCAAGTATAAATTTCTCATAGAGGCGGTACATATTTCGGGCGTCTATGAAAGATGCCAATTTGTATTCTCCCCTCTCCGTTGTCAAAAGCATTCCCTCAAAGAGCAATCGGCAAATGCCCAGGAGTGTGCGGTAGCTTTGATTGTTCCGCCCAAGAGGAATCGAGGACCATTTGATTCCCATGGGGTCGATTTCGTCCACCCGGGAAAAGAAGAGCATCTCTTTTTTCAATTCGCTCTTGTAGGTCCCGTCCACATCGCCTCTTCGCAGCAGAATCATGGCCGCGGTTTTCAGGATTTGGTTCGGGAGATTATTCTCCGACAGCTCGTCAAACTCACAGGTCACCAGCCGTTTTCTCTCCGGCAAGTTTTTGATGGTGTCAGGCATATGGATTTTTCCCCGTACCACCGACAGGGTCTCCCTTTGGGTTTTATATTCCCGAAAGAGGCCCTGTTTCAGCTGCCAACCGATCCCCTTTGAAAGAATGGCCGCAAACAGGTTGTGTATGTTTTCGAATTCCTCCGGGGCGATTGCATCGTCATAGGATTGACTGAGGCCCACGAAGGCATAGGAGAGCATATAGTAGATGTTTTTGATGAATATACTCTTGTCCTTTGTCATTGAAATACTCCGTGCAGGATATTGTCCCAGCGCCTCAGCTTCGCCTCGTCATCGAACCAGTATTCGCTCAGCATCGGGAGAATATCAAAGTCAACAACGGAGCGCAGCCAATCTTCCGTGGAGACGTCCCGGCCGCAGAAATAGCTATGCCCTATGCAAAAGCCCTTGCCGAGGGATTTGTCGGAGGCAATCTCTCGGTTCAAATCCTTGACTTTTTCGATAAGCTCGTCAAAGGTCTCGTCACTTAAGCTATTTTGGTATCGAATGAAGCCCTCGGAATCGAATCCGGGCTCCATCTCAAAGAAACCGAATCTGCGCCTGAGAGCATAGTCGATCATGGCAAGACTGCGGTCCGCCGTGTTCATCATTCCTATTATATAAAGGTTCTTCGGAACGGAAAAGGGCTGCCCGTCATATGCCAGGGTGGTCTCCGTGCCTCTGTAGTCTTTCTCGATGAGCATGAGAAGCTCCCCGAAGATTTTGCTCAAGTTGCCCCGATTGATTTCGTCGATGATGAAGAAGAACTCCTCGTTGGGCCGAGCCGCGGCTTTTTGGCAAAAGACATGGAAAATGCCCCTCTTCAGCTCAAATCCGTCCTCAACGGGTTTGTAGCCCATGACGAAATCCTCATAGGAATAGCTCTGATGAAATTGCACAAACTCAATGCGGCTCTCGTCTTTTTCGCCCATCATGGAATATGCAAGGCGTTTTGCGGCAAAAGTTTTGCCCACGCCGGGGGCGCCTTGAAGGATTATATTTTGCTTGTTTTTGAGAAGGGCAACAAGCCGCTCATACCGCTCCTCGGACATATAGACCTCATCGAGGAAGTCGTCCTTTGTGTACGTCTCGATTGGCTCCGTCGATTGGGTATGGATGCGAACTTGCGACGAATCGATTCCTTCAAGGGCTTCCGACAGCTCGTCCCTCAATTTCCAAATATAACTGCCTTCCTCGTCCCGGCCTGCTTTTTTGCCCACATACAAAACCGACCACCAGCGAGTGTTCCCGTTGGTGCGCTCCGCCAGGGGGCATCCGGTCTTGTTTGCCACTCTCCTTGCCAAGGCCACGGAGCCGCTTCTGTAGAAGTTTTTGGTTCCGCCGTATCTCTCGGCCAGTTCGGTGCAGGTGGCTTGTCCGCCGCAATCCTTCATTCGGCACACAATCTCAAGGGCGCTTTTCGTGAAAACATCCCTGTCCCTCAAAAGGGCGGCCCAGTCATCCGCAGTCAGGCCGGGTTCATAATCCCGAGGGAACCATTCATCGGAGACGGCGGGAATATCACCTCCGGTTCCTTGGGAGTATATGCGGCTTATATAAAAACCCACATCAACGGTCAGGGTCCTAAGTTCCGGATCCGGATAGCAGGTGTCCGTCAAACGGCTGCGGAGAAGGTCCTCAAGCTCCCTGTCATTCTTAAGCTCCCGACAAATCTCGTCATAGAGTTTTCGGGAATTTCCGATATTCTCCGCATATGCGCCTCTCTTGAAAGAATACCCGCTGCCCAATTCCTTGGCCACGGTCTTAACTTCATTGTATTTGTAGATATAGTATTTGTCGGGATAACGCAGCCACAGATATACGCTTATTGCGTTTTCATGCTGATAATCTTGAGTTGCGCCGTTTCCGTATTTTTCAAGCATAACGGCGGCTTGATTCTTGAAAGCCCTGATACGCTCATACAAATCTTTGCTCTCGTCGTATAAGTCTATGAACATTGCCCGAACTTCCTCGGGAGCCCTTTCGGCAAATCTCTCAATCATTCGCCGCGGAAAATTGTTCACGGACGCAAGCAGATTGGACGTCTTTTCCAGAGAACGGTTCAGCATATCCGAAAAGTCCTCCGCACCCACATCCCAATTATCCAAAAACTCCTTGACGGCCTCCCACTTATATTTTTCGCTTTCCCATCGATTTTCCGCAAAGTCCCGCTTGTAATCAACCAATATGTCCCTAAGCCGACCCACGTCAATCATATTCGCACCTCCCCGAATGTATTGTCTGTATTATATCATACGGCTAAGATTTAGTCAAACGATTCTTTCGACGGGTAGAAGAAGGACGAAAAAAAGGAACCCCAGGGGGTTCCTTTTATTCTCTTTGTGACGAGTCGGTTATGCCTCTTCGGGGGCCTCGCTGGGCTCGGGTGTGGCTTCCGCCTCGGTGCCGGTTGAGAATCCGCCGTTATCGGTAGCCTCCGGTGCGGGAGTTACTTCCTCTTCCGGCTCTGCGGATACTTCCGGTTCGGGCTGTGCCTGGCTGTTCAGAACATAAACTCTGTCAAGCAAGGTGGAGGCTTCCGCACGGGTTGCGAGGTTTGCGGGATTGAATCTTCCCGTATCGTCGCCCTGGAGCAATCCGTTCTCGGTGAGACCTGCAACATACTGCACTGCATATTCCGAAATAGATGCCACATCGGAGTATGCCATAGCGGCCTGAGACGCCATGTTCAACTGACGGCCGATGATTGTGGCCATCTGCTCACGGGTGATGTTTTCATCCGGTCCGAATTCCGTTGCGGAGATACCGTTCACTATGCCGGCTTCCGTGGCGGCTATTACATAAGGTGCATACCACTCGGTTGCGGGAACATCGGTGAATTGAGATGTAGCGGATGTGGCCGAGAGACCGAATACGCTGACCGCAATCTTGGTGAATTCCGCACGGGTGATATTGTTCTCGGGCAGGAATGTTCCATCCGGATATCCGTTTATGAGGCCTGCATTATAGAGGTCCATAATGTAGTTGTATGCCCAATAAGTGGAGGGTACATCGGTGAATACCTGAGCGCCTGCGGGTGCGGATGTGGGTTCAACAACACCCGGCTCGCCGGATGCTTCGGGAGCAGCCGTTGAAGCTGCGCCGGGGCCGCCGGTTCCGAATCCGGAGTTACCCAATGTGGACTTAGCGGAGGTGGTGTAGTCAAATACTATAATTCCGCCATCGGCTGCAACTTCGTCTGTAACGGCTTTGCCGTTGAGATAGTAGTCAGCTCCTTCCGCAGCGATAACATCCTTGCCTTCATGCTCAAGAACGATTGTGATCTTAACCCTGTATTTTGTTCTGTACTCAGCTTCGGGTTCACCCGTAATTTCTGATTCGCTGCCATCATCACTTACCAAATACCAAGCGGTTGCTACATCATAGTGACCGGGATAAGCCTTAACGGCCTTGGGCAGAGGTTGACCGGGTCTCGGGCTCTCGATGGTTGCTCCGAATGTCTCGATCTGTCTCTGAACGGTGATAGTTCCTTCAACAACTACCGCCAAACCTTCGCCCTCTGCATCGTCATCATAGATTACCATAATGTCATGGTCGTCAACCAAGCGGAATTCGAACTTGCTCTTTGTATCTTCGCCGTATACCACATCTGCACTTTCGGTTCCTTTTGTTACCGTAATAGTGAAAGCGGGGACTTTGGCCAAAACAGCCTCGGCACCCTCATCGGCCTTGGCCACGACAGCAGGTACTTCTCCCTTAAGAGCAGCCGAGTAAGCAGCTTCGCCCTCCGATTGCTTAATTACCATATCCTTGATAATTCCATCTGCGGCACTATCTTTGGTGATGCTGGGAAGCTTACTGTTCGCAACATCGAGAGTCAAATCGCCATCCTTACCCTTGATACCTACAACGCTATACGTGGATTTGGAAGAGAAATCAAAGGTATATGTAAAGTTACCGTTCTCATCTCTTGTGATTTCAACAGTCTCATCGCCGTTGCTTACTACCAAAGTAGTAACTTCCTCGGGGATGTTGGAGCCATCGATTGTGATGGTGACCTTGTTTTCGTCTACAGGCGGCTGAGTTGCGGGAACTTCCGTGGGAGCTTCCGTAGGTGCTTCCGTTGCCGGAGCGGGAGTAGCTTCTCCACCGGGCGTGGGTGTTGCCGGAGCGGGAGTGGTCTCTCCGCCGGGCGTGGGTGTTGCCGGAACGGGAGTAGCCTCTCCGCCGGGCGTGGGTGTTGCCGGAACGGGAGTAGCCTCTTCACCGGGTGTGGGTGTTGCCGGAGCGGGAGTGGTCTCTGTTCCACCGGCACCAACCGTGATGTTGGCGTTCGTTACATCAGCAAGGAAACCATTGGAATAGTCAATAAGGTTACCATATGCACCTACTGCCTCTATAGTGTATGTACCATCCTTTATTTCATTGTTCGCTGTAAACGTAATAACCGCTACAGTCATTGTTTTGCCATCCATTATCATCGTTGTACCAACACCAAACTGAGGCTCATCACCTATAAAATTAGTATCCGAAAGACCTTCCCAGTTTGAATCAATTGATTTGACGGCGGCAGTAAACAATGATTTATCATACTTCAACCTAAAAGAAAACGGTCCCTGAACAAACGGAGCTCCCGATTTAGGTGTCAAGTTTACTGATACATCAAACGAATCACCTGCTTTGATTTCGGTCTTATCTGCGACAAGAGCTAAATCAACAAGTGTCTCTTCGCCGTCAGCAAACACATAAACTGCTGTAAGAGAAAGTACCATAGCGACCGCTATAATAACGGCGGTTATCTTCCTAAAATTTCTCATTATAAGTATTTACTCCTTTCGTGTAAATGAATTTAAAAAGCATTTACTTTGCTGGCACGGGCAAAGAATCAACTTTGTGTGCACCATATTGCATGATTAGCAATGTATCTTTCGTATCATATAGCCCGTCAAGATTAACATCCGCTGCTTTAATTTGCTCGGGGGTCAGCGTAACCTTGTTTGCACCATACTGCATTACAAGCAGTGTATCCTTGGTATCATAATTGCTATCGCCATTTACATCGCCATATTTAACTTCAGGTGTTTCACCGCTTGCTTCCAAAGTAAATGACTTAGCATCCGGGACATCAACACCCGTGCCGCCTATTTTCGCAATAAGAATATCGCCCGCGCTATATTTTGTCTTATCGAGCTTAAATTCATATGCGGTACCTTCCGTAGCGGCATACTGGTTTATATAACCAACCGGTGTGTCGGCGGTGAAACCAACCTCGTTGTTCTGGTTACCGGTGATAGCCGTAATATCATAAACAAACAGTGTAATCTGGTCGGGAGCATCTTGAACAGTAAACGGAACTTTTACCGTATAGTAGGTATCATCTGCCGTCACCTCAATACTACCGATCGTTATAACCGAACCGGTCGGTACATCATCAACCTTGGCAGCTGCTTCCACTTCTGCCTCCGCTGCCTCTATGTCCTCGGCTTCGATGGGCTCGGTCTCCAAGGGGACAACAACTTCGTCGGTAACTTCGCCGTCGTCAACATCATTGACATCGCCGTCGTCAACGTTGTCCACGTCGCCGTCGTCCACATCGCCTTCGTCAACAGTTTCTTCGGGCGCCGCTTCATCCACGGTCTCCTCAACAGCGGGTGCCGTGTTCGGGTCGGTCTCGTCAACCTCGTCGGCAAACGCTATTCCGGCGGTGGCCGAACAAATCATCAACGCAGCGGTGAGAGCCGCGCCAAACTTAAAAATTTTCTTTTTCATGTAACTATCCTCCTAATTTTGCCGTTTTATAAAATCGTCGATTTCTTCCCAATTAAATCCGCAATTTTACTTACCATCTCAAAATTCGAGGTTATCCTCCTTTCCTCAAAGATTGTCGCAGCACCGGCGAGCCCAAATCCTCGCTACGGAGCCACTTTTTGATTTTTCTATTATGACACGGTAATATTATACACCCGTAAAAAATAAAATTCAAGTGTTTTTTTCAAATTTCTTAAAATTTTCACCTATCTTTTCACATTTTCGCCGCGGTTTTTCAAATTTTTTAAAAGTTTTGCGGCTCTATTGACTTTTTTGGCGGGCCCGTTATAATATAGTTATGAAGAGATGCCTTTGTATTATTATGATATTAACAGCCGCGGCGGTGAACTTTTCGGGCTGCACCCCCGAAGGGAGCCGCACATCGGACACCCGATTCCTTTTGGACACGGTTTGCACCGTGACCGGGGGCGGGGAACACGGCGAAAAAATCGTCGGGGAGGTCTTTGATTTGGTCTCCCGAATTGCGGATGAGATTGACTGTTACAATCCCGATTCGGTTGTGTCGGAGTTCAACAATGCTCCCCCGGGGGTTCCCGTGTCGTTGGGGGAGTATGGAGGAGAGATAGTCGCCCGGGCCCTTGAAATTTCCCGAGCCTCGGGGGGCGCCTTTGACATCACCGTGGCCCCCGCAAAGGATTTGTGGGATTTCAAATCGGAAAACCCGTCCCCGCCGGAGGAGGGGGCTCTTTCGGAGGCGGTCAAACACATCGGATTCGAGAAACTGGTTTTCGACGAGGAAAACCGAACCTTGGCCAAAACCGAGGAGGGAGTCAAAATCGACTTGGGCGGCTGCGGAAAAGGGTACTGCTGCCAGGCGGCCCTTGACTATATTGCGGAAAACTATCCAGACTCTTGGGCCATACTGGACTTTGGGGGCAATGTGGGAGTTTACGGCAAAAATCCCGCCAATAAGGAGGGGAACTTCACCGTGGGAATTCAAGACCCAAAGGGGGAGGAGGGCTCCTATTCCCTCACGGAGGTTATATCTTCCGGGATGAGCGCCGTGACCAGCGGCACGTATCAGCGGCATTTTGTGAAGGACGGGATAAATTATCACCATATTTTGGATCCGAAAACGGGGATGCCCGCCTCAAACGGACATGAGAGCGCCACGGTGATTTGCACATCCGGCCTTGTGGCGGACTGTCTCTCAACGGCCTGTATGGTTCTTCCCCAAAACGAGGCCCAATCTTTGGCGGAAAAATACGATGCGAAACTGATATTTCAATAATGCAAGGAGGTATGAATCGGTATGGTATTAACCCTTGAAGAATTAAAAACCCGTGTTGTACCCGTGGCGAAAAAGTACAACCTGAATGCAGTGTATGTTTTCGGTTCCTATGCCCGAAATGAGGCCACCGACGCCTCCGATGTGGATATCCTTATTGACAGAACCGGTTCAACAATACACGGTATGTTTGATATGGGAGGTCTGTATAACGACCTTCGGGATTGCCTCGGAAAAGAAGTGGATCTTGTGACATCCCATACACTTGAGCAAAAAAGCACCGCTCTCAGAACACCTCGTTTCGCCGAAAATATAGTCTCCGAAAGGATTAAGATTTATGAATAAGAAAAACAGTCAATGCCTGTGGCACATACGGGCATATTGTGATAATTGGATGGCTCACGCCTACGCCGAATTGGACGAAAGCATCGTTTGGGAAGCCGTCACAAACGACATACCGAGGCTTCGCGAGTTTTGCAACGAAACTTTGAAAAATTCATAAAAAACAGAGAAAGATATGCTTATAATAAACGCAAAGATCATGACTATGGGTCCTCTCGGGACCATTGATAACGGATATATAAAAATCACCGACGGGAAGATTTCGGCGGTGGGGGAGATGGCGTCTTTGTCCCAACGGAGCGATGATGTCATTGACGCAGAGGGACGGCTCACAACCCCCGGTTTGGTGGACGCCCACTCTCATCTCGGGATGTGGGAGGACGGCCTTGCTTTTGAGGGGGATGACGGGAATGAGGACACCGAGCCGATAACTCCCCAGCTTCGGGCCATTGACGGGATAAACCCCATGGACAGGGCCTTTTCGGAGGCTCTTGAGGCGGGGGTTACCACGGTGGTGACCGGGCCGGGCAGCGCAAATCCCATAGGCGGCCAGCTTGCGGCGATAAAGACCTATGGCAGGCGGATTGAGGATATGACCGTAAAAGCTCCCGCGGGAATGAAAATGGCTTTGGGGGAAAATCCCAAGACTGTCTATAACAGAAAAAATCGGATGCCTGCCACCCGAACGGCCACGGTGGCCCTGATACGGGAGGCGCTTTACAAGGCGTTGGACTACAAAGCCAAAATCGAGGCCCGGCAAAAGGATACGGAGCAAAAGAGCAGGCCCGACTATGATATAAAATCAGAGGCGCTGCTGCCCGTGCTGAGGCGGGAGATACCCGTGTTTATCCATGCCCACAGGGCGGATGACATTTTCTCGGCCATAAGGATTATCAAAGAGTTTGACCTGGACGGAGTTTTGGTCCACTGCACGGAGGGGCATTTAATCGGGGAGGAACTTCTGAAAGAAGGGTATCCTGTTTTGTCGGGGCCCATACTCACCGACAGGAGCAAGCCCGAACTGAAAAACCAGACCGAGGCGGCGCCGGGGATTTTGAGCCGAATGGGCATTGAGGTGTCCATTGTGACGGACCATCCGGAAACCCCGGAGAAATTCCTGCCTCTGTGCGGGGGGATTGCCGTGAAATACGGCATGGACGAAAAAAAGGCCTTGGAGGCCCTCACAATCAACCCGGCACGGGCCTGCGGCATAGCCCATCGTGTGGGCTCCGTAGAGCCGGGGAAAGACGGGGATATAGTCATATGGGAGGGAGACCCTCTCCGAATCCAAACAAAGCCCTTTAGGGTGATATATTGAAAATATGCTATTTGGTTTTTGCTCTTGCGGAGCAAACCGCGGATATTACAAAGGACAGAGCAAGGCCCAGGACAATCGCTCCGGCGGCGCCGAAGAAGACCGCGAACATTCCGTCTCCCGCAGGGCCTTGGGGCATAAAGCCATAGAACACCCGAAACAGGAGGCCCGGTATGTTATACTTAAGGCCCAGCCAAACCCCGGCGCTCAAAGCGGCGGCGAAAAACAGGGCGGACATCAAAAACCTTGAAATTCGGGATTTTTCCAAAAAGACGGGCAAAATGATTACGCATCCTATGGGCATAACCAACTCCGTAATCTCCGTATACCGTTCGGGAATCAGATTGAAATATACCGAAATCAATATCGCGAATATATAAATCACTGTGCAAATGCCGCACAGGAGTCCTCTCAAAACAGCTTTACCCATTTCATTCTCCCTTCGGATTTTCCGATGCCTCTGCGGTATCCGAGGAACTCCGAGGCTTTCCGTTTGCCTCCAGATATGCGTCCCACTCCTCCCGAGTTTGGGGCAGGAACACATCCTCAACCAGGCGGCGGGTGGTGGCCACATCTTGGATATAATAGGAAGTGTCTCCGATATATGCCGCCTCCCCGGGCAGTTGATATGTGCTTATGTCGTCCAGGCTTATGCTCATCAGGGCATTCAAATTTCTCACCACATCGCTCATGGTGAGGTTGGTTCTCACATTGTTGCGGAAAACTTCGAAAATCCTGTCGAGTTTTGAGATATAATAGGGATTGAGTTTTTGTCTGACCACTTCTTTGATAAACCGCTGCTGCCAATACACCCTGCCCTCGTCGCCCATAATGTACTCTCCGGGGGCTGTTCCGTTGTTGTTGTGGCGGAACCTGACAAAATCGTGGGCAAGCTTGCCGTCGAGATGCTGCTCCCCCGCCTTGAGATGGATGTGGAGGCTCTGGACCGGGTCGTCGTAGTCCATATCATAGGGCACGTTGAAGTCAACGCCGTCAACCGCATTGATGAGCTCCACAAATCCGTCAAAATCCACCGTCACATAGTAGTGAACGGGGAGGCCCGTGATTTCCTTGACTTTGTTTATGAGCAAATCCTCATGGCCCTCGCCCAATGCAAGCTCCGAGGGATGGATATCGTCGTATTTGCTTTCGGGGATTTGATTTTCCGAAGTTTCCTCTTCCGAGTTCTCCTTTTTGGAATCGGCAAGTCCGAAACCCATGGTGGCATTGATTTTTTGGGTGGTGCCTCCGATTTTCACCCGAGTGTCTCTGGGGATTGACAAAACGCTCACCCTGTCGGAATAATCGTCCAAGGACACCAGCATAATGGTGTCGCTCCTGTAGCCGTCCTCATCGACACCTATCAGCAACACATTGACCATTCCCACATTTTCATCGGGGGCGTCAAGGGACGCCAGCTTCCGCACCTCTCCCAAGGGCAGGCTGTCCAATTTGTGAGCCGCAAGGACTCCGCCGTAGGTGGAGAGTCCCATGGTTATTACGGCGACAATAATCGCAATGATTTTGAATCTCTTTGTCATAGGAGTTTTGTTTTCCTTTTTGTGTTTATCTCGGTTTTTATTATACCATATCCGAGCGGTATGTCAAGAAACAGATTGGAATTTTGGGGCAATATTCACAAAAGCTTCAATAATCCGTAATCACAATCCGAAACACGCCGTCCCGAAATCCCGCCAGCACGGACAGGTCGCCTTTGGTGTATATCATATACTCCCCTCCGTCAACGGCGAAAAAGCCCTGACTTTCCATAACGGACCGATATTTTTCCGCATCCTCCGCCGTGGCATTTGAGTAGCACCGGACCCGGCCCTCGCTCAAAACAGGATTGGGGGTAATGCCTGCGATTTGCCCGAAATCGGGCACCGAATCGTATTCGGGATAGGTGGGTATATACTCGGTTATCACATATACGCTGTTTGTGTCCCCGCTCCAAGTCACCCGGCAGTCCAATGCCTCGGACAGGGCCCGCAGGGGCACGAATGTGGTATCCTCCGAAAGTCTCGGAGGAACATCGAGAATGACCTCCGCCCCGTCAACGTACATAAGCGGGGAGTCTATTTTCATGGATATGACTTTGCCGCCCTTTTGGGCCGTGACGGTCTCCGTGTCTCCGTCCCACAAAACCGAGCAGCCCAAGGTCTCAAATATCGCCCGCATGGGAACCAAGGTTCTGTCTTCCTCCGTATAGGGGGCCTTCGGAAAATCCTGCAGGCTGCCGTCGATATATACGGATATTTTCTCCTCCGCCGATGCGATGGAGAATAGGATTAGGAGCGTCGTTATACATACCGCCGTTTTTGATATAATTCTCTTCATGAAATCAATCCTCCGAATTTTTATAAACCCCGACCGGGTGTTTTTGGGGGCTTTCTATATTTTTTCCGCATCGCTCGGCATCCGCCAATCGCCTCTGGGAGATAGGGTTACGGAGCCCACCTTGGGACCGTCGGGCATACAGGAGCGTTTGAATTGGTTTTTGCGAAATCTGTCATAGAACACATCCAGCCATTTTGCAATGGTTCGGCTGTCGTATTTGTCCCCGAAAGCGATTTTAGCCATCCGATATATTTTGGCCTTTTCGAAGCCGAAACGCAGAAAATAGTACAGGAAAAAGTCATGAAGCTCATAGGGACCCACCAAATCCTCGGTCACCTGGGAGATAACCCCGTCCTTGGGCGGGAGCAGTTCCGGGCTCACCGGCGTGTCCAGAATATCCAAAAGGATGTCTCGGAGAGCGCCGCCGCTTATTTCCGCCACATAAGCCACAAGATATCTGACAAGGGTTTTGGGAATGGAACAGTTGACGTTATACATGGACATATGGTCCCCGTTGTAGGTGGTCCAGCCCAAGGCCATTTCGCTTAAGTCTCCGGTGCCCACAACAATGCCTCCCGTCTCTCCCGCATAATCCATGAGCACCCGTGTCCGCTCCCGAGCCTGGGAATTTTCATAAGTGGTGTTGTGGTTGTTAATGTCGGCGCCGATGCTCCTTAAGTGGACGGTGACATCCTCGCTTATGGGAATTTCCACCAAGTTGGCACCTACGGCTTTCGCAAGGCTTTTGGCATTTCCGTTGGTGCGGCCCGTGGTTCCGAAGCAGGGCATTGTGAGGGCATTGATTCCCTTTTTGTCCAGGCCCGCTTTTTCAAAGGCACGGACGGATACCAAGAGGGCCAAGGTGCTGTCAAGACCTCCGGACACGCCTACGGTCACGGATGTTGCTCCGATATGCTCAAGCCTTTTTTCGAGGCCCTCCGCCTGCATGGTAAATATAAGCTCGCACCGCTCTCTGAGTTTGTCCTCTTCTTTGGGAACAAAGGGGTGAGGGTCGAAGGTTCTCTCCAATTTTGTCTCTTCGATTTTTGTGGGGAAGGATATTTTTTTATAATCCTTATCAAACTCATTTTTGAATGTGCTGATTTTTCTCCGCTCCAAAACCAAGCGGTTCACATCCACATCCCCGAAAATGATTCCGTTTTCGAAAAGGCGGCTTTGGCTTAGGAAAGTTCCGTTTTCGCAGATGATATTGTGCCCCGAAAAGACCATATCCGTCGAGGACTCCCCATAGCCTGCGTCCGCATACACATAGGCGCACACACTGCGCCCGGACTGGGAGGCCACAAGGCAGCGGCGATATTCCGCCTTGCCGATGACCTCATCCCCTGCGGAAAGGTTCAATATGACAGTGGCTCCGTTTTCGGCGTGAGCCCCCGAGGGCGGGTTCGGGACCCACAAATCCTCGCAGATTTCCGCACCTACAACAAAGTCGGGCATATTTTCGGCCTCGAACAGCAGTTTGGGGCCCATGGGATATTTTTTCCCCTTGAGGACAATCTCGGTGTTTTCCCCAAGAGGCACAAAGTGACGGGCTTCGTAGAACTCGGAATAGTTGGGAATGTGGGATTTGGTGACAAAGCCCAAAACCTCCCCGCCCTTTATCACCGAGGCGCAGTTATAGAGACAGCCCCCAAGACCTATGGGCACCCCTGCGGCAATCAGTATATCCGAATCCTTTGTCGCCTCCGCAATTTCAAACACCGTTTCGCAGGCGCTTTTTATGAGCCTATCCTGCAAAAACAAATCTCCGCAGGTGTAGGCGGTGATGCAAAGTTCGGGGAAGACTATGACCTTTGCCCCGGCCTCGGCCGCCCTCTTTGTGAGCTTTATTATCTCTTTCCCGTTGTGCTCCGTGTCCCCGACTTTGACTCGGGGCGTGGCAGCCGCAACTTTAACAAATCCGTCCCTCATGGTCTTTTCTCCTTATCTTGTCATCGATATGTATGATATTGCCGTTTTACTTCGCCCAATCTTCCGCAAGGCGGCTCTCCCCTTCGGGATTAAACAGGGCCTTGACGATTTGCCCTTCCGCTCCCGATGGGGCCCTCAGGCGAACGTCCATATAGTTGGGAGTGGTTCCGTGGTATATCCCATCCTCTTTTTGCTGTTCCAAAAGAACCGAAACCTCTTTGCCCCCGTATTTTTCACAGAAATCCCTTTTCATTTCCTCCGCAAGGCGGGCTGTTTTTGCGGCCCGCTCCTCTTTGACACGTTCGCTTACACGGCCCGGCAAAGTTTCCGCCGCCGTGCCTTTGCGGACGGAATATTTGAATATGTGCATTCGCATAAACCCGATGCTTCGGCAAAATTCATAGGACTCTCTGAACTCATCCTCCGTCTCTCCGGGGAATCCCACCATCAAATCCGTGGTTATGGCCGTGTCGGGGATATTTTCTCTGAGTTTTTTAACCGAGAGTTCATACTCCCGGGGAGTATATCTGCGCCTCATCCGTTTGAGGGTCTCCGAGGCTCCGCTCTGGAGGGACAGGTGAAACTGGGGGCATAGATGCCGAAGTTTCGCCGCCCGCTCCGCAAATTCATCGGTAACGACGGGAGGCTCTATGGAGCCCAGTCGGATTCTTTCTATACCGTCGATTTTGTCGAGAGCTTCCGCCACATCAATCAGGGAGCCACGCCCCGTGTCTCTGCCGTAGGAGCCTATATGGATGCCCGTGAGGACGATTTCTCTGTATCCGTTATCCGCCAGGGCCCGAGCCTCGGCTTCAATGGCCGCCATGGGCCGGGAGCGTACCGGGCCTCGGGCATAGGGTATGATACAATAGGCGCAGAAGTTGTCACAGCCATCCTCGATTTTGATATTTGCCCTGATTCGGCTCTGCCCCCGGGTTATGGGCAGTTCTTCGTATTCCCGATCCTTCATTATGTCGCCTACGGTATCTTCAGTGAGGCTTTTGCCGAGGTTTTTTCTCAGCACCGCCTCCTCTGCCAGCTCCGCAATTCGATTTTTGCCTCGGCTGCCTATTATGATATCCGCACCTATTTCCCGAACGGCCTCCGGCTCCGTCTGGGCAAAACAGCCGGTGACCGCAATGACGGCGTTCGGGTTCTTCCGCTTTGTGCGCCTTATGGCCTGTCGGGATTTCCCCGCCCCCGTTCCGGTGACGGTGCAGGTGTTTATCACGCACACATCGGCGACCTCGTCCCCCCGAACGATGCTGTGGCCCCGCTCCCGAAAGAGCTCCGCCATGGCCTCGCTCTCGTACAGATTGGTTTTGCATCCCAATGTAATAAATTTAACGGTAATTTTGTTCACATCCCAATTTGCGTTATTTGTATTCCCGACGGCTCTTGTGTTGAGCCGGCATATCCAAAAAGGGCTCGTCGTATCGCTCGGATTTTACGGCGCCCACTCCCTGCCGGGCCCGAATCGGGTTTGTCCGAAACAGTGCTTTAATACTTCATACTTATTCATCAGTCTTTTATTTTTTCGATAAACTCCGCCAAAATGCCCTCTTTGAGCCCTGCCGACGAAACGATGACCTGCTCGGCGCCGATTCTGTCAATCAACTCAATAACCGGGGCAACTCCCGCGGGGATTGTGTCGGCCCTGCCCTGCTCTATACCTTCGTCTTCTCTCTCAAGCTCCGACATTTCGAGAATGCGCTCATAGGTCTCCTTGACCGCCTCTCCGCTCATCTCATATCCGTGGAGCCGCTCCCGATTGATGTTGGGCTCGCCCCGCTCCACAACGGCCAAATTGAACATACTGCCCCCCATGGTGACAATGGGCATAAATTCCGCATCGTCTATCCAGTGAACTTTGTCAAGGCAGCTGCTCACATAGTCGGATAGAGCTCTGAGAGCTTCCGGGGTTTCGCCTCGGAACAAAAAACGGTCGGTCATATTCACCGCCCCCACCGGGATGCTTGTGCGGGCCAAAGGCTCTCCCTCGCTCACCAATACGATTTCGGTGCTTCCGCCTCCCGTATCCACAATCACGCAGTCCTCGATGTCAAGAGTGGAAATTGCGCCCAAAAAGTCATACTCCGCCTCCTGCTCGCCTCTTATCACGCGGATGTTTATCCCCGTCTCGTCGGCCACCCGACGCAGGAATTCGTCCCGATTCCCCGCCTCCCGCACCGCCGCGGTGGCAACGGCCATAACATCCTCAACTCCGTTTTCGTCTATGATTTTTTTGAATTCATTCAGGGCGTCGACGGTCCGCTGCACCGCCTCGGGCTGCAAACAGCCGTTTACATTCATTCCCTCGCTGAGGCGGGCCATAATTCGGCTCCGTTTTATATATTCGTATTTTCCCGTCTTTTCGTCGATATCGACTATATCCATCCTGATTGAGTTTGAGCCCAAATCTATAATCGCAGCCTTCATCTTTCCGTCTCCTTACGTTTATTTATTCCCAAGGATTTCACCCTTCCCCGCTTTTCCGTCTCCGCCAAAGGATTTTCTCACTTTGGCGGCTCCGAAGAGGGTGGTATCGTCAACAGGACAAACTTGGTCATGGTCTCTCCGCCGCAGTTCAGTTCAACCCGAACCTGAATCTCCCGAGGCCCCTCCTCTTCGCTTGGCGGGTTTATTTTTCCCGATCCGGTTATAATCTGCCCGGGCAGGGACAGCAGGCTGCTCAGAGAGAAGTCTTTGTTTATATTCCATTTGATTTCGACTTTCTGGCCGTTGGAGGCCACATAGGATGAGGGCAAATCCCGAGTCACATTGTCAAAAGATTCGTTTTCCCCCTTAAGGTTTCCGATTGCCTCGCCGAGAGCCACCTTTGCGGGCTCGTCCGTACAGGTGATTCTGAGCTCCGGCGCGCCCGATTCGGAATAAGAGGAACGCAAACGCAGACTGTCGGTAGACTCGGGAGTCGTCCCTGTTCCATCCACCACAAAGCTGACGGAGGATTTGCCTGCGCCTACCGCTTCATATATTTGGTCGGTGACATCGATTCTGATGCCCTCTTCCTCCGAGACGCCGTTCAAAGAGCAGACGGGTATCATACCCTCCCGAGGCCGGGAATCATAGGTAAGGGTCTCACTCTTCCAATCGTCGTTTAGGAGACGGTAGACCTCCGTTTTGATATTCACGCCGCCGCTTCCCTTTTCGGGACGCAGGAGGATTTCCGCTCCGGTCACCGCACCTCGGATGTTTTCAAGATTCAGGACAAACTTCAGATATGCCGCCGACCCGTTGTCAACCGAGAGCATACCTCCGTTTTCCTCGGTCAATTTGTCGGCTCGCCTTCCGGGCTCCGCTTTGGAAATATATCCGTTGTCTGCCAGATAGCTTTTTTTCAAATCCGAGGGGTCTCTGTCCTCCCCGTCCCCTACGATTACCTTGAGATAGGGCCTGTATGAGGAATCGGGGCTCGCTCCGGAGCCCAATCTGACGGGCACGGTGTTGCTGAGGCTGGGGCTCAATTTCAAGGTGATGATTTTGTCCTCAAACCCTGCGGTTTCACCCAAAAATTCCGACAAATCAATCTCCAAAATCCCATCTCTGCCCACGCCACCCGCAGTGCAGAGATACTGCTCCTCTCCCATGGGCCTCTCGCTCCAGGTCATCCCGTCGTTCCAATTGTCGTTGTCTATATAGCTCACATTGAAGGTGTTATCATCGATGCCCGAGGGGTTGGTTCCCGTGTCAACCACCGCCAGACGGAGCTTTGCGCTGCGCATATCCGCCCGCTTCAGATTTCCCAAAGAGGTCAGGTCGAATTTGAGATAGGTGTTCCAATAGTTGCCCACAATCAGGTTCTCGGTGTCAAGCCTTTTGCGGCTCTTGTTTTTGGCGCCGCTGTATACGAAAGTTTCGTCAACGGGGGAGAGGCGCACCACGCTGTCCTCCGCCACAACCGGAGTCGCAAAATAGAAAAGTCCCACGGGCACAATGCCCAAAACCAAAAGCAGCGCCAACAGAGAGCCGATTATCTTCTGAATCAACCCGACTTTCATATTCGGCACCGCCTTTCTCGTATATTCTCTCATAACCGATTATACCACAATACCCTATCCATAGCAAGTGCAAAATTCTTCCAATCTTTGGGACTCGGGGTAGGCTTTTTTATTTTGAAAAATGCCCCTCTCCCCGTTTCGGCGAAAAGCGGCGCGCAAAAAGTTCCCGACGCCTGTCAAAAGCATCGGGAACTTGAAAAATCTCTTTAATCTGAACCTCATCAGCCGAGTTCGGCGAAGTATTTTATGGTTCTCACCATCTGGCTGGTGTAGGAATTCTCGTTGTCATACCAGGAAACAACCTGAACCTCATAGAGACCGTCGGCAATCTTGGCAACCATTGTCTGAGTGGAATCAAACAGGGAGCCGTATTTCATTCCTATAACATCGGAGGATACAATGGGGTCGGTGTTATAGCCGAAGGACTCGCTCGAGGCGGCCTTCATGGCGGCGTTGATTCCGTCAACGGTTATGTCGTCGCCTTTGACAACAGCCGTCAGGATGGTGGTGGAGCCGGTGGTTACCGGAACACGTTGAGCCGAGCCGATGAGCTTGCCGTTGAGTTCGGGAATAACCAAACCGATGGCCTTGGCGGCACCGGTTGAGTTGGGAACGATGTTGGCGGCGCCTGCTCTTGCTCTTCTCATATCGCCCTTTCTGTGGGGACCGTCCAAAATCATTTGGTCACCCGTGTAGGCATGGATGGTTGACATAATGCCGCTCTGAACGGGGGCATAGTCATTGAGAGCCTTTGCCATGGGAGCCAAGCAGTTGGTTGTGCAAGATGCGGCGGAGATAATCTTGTCATCCGGTGTCAGCACATCTTCGTTTACCGAGTATACAATAGTGGGCAAGTCGTTACCTGCCGGAGCAGATATAACAACCTTCTTGGCGCCTGCGTCGATATGAGCCTGAGCCTTGGCCTTTGAGGTGTAAAAACCGGTGCACTCCAAAACAACATCCACACCGATTTCGCCCCAGGGCAGCTTTGATGCGTCGGCCTCCTCATAAATTTTGAGAGATTTGCCGTCAACCGCGAGGGTTCTCGCCTCATCATCGCTCTCAACCGTGTGCAATCCCTCGCCTATTGCGCCGCAGAATCCCTTCTGGGCCGTATCATACTTTAAAAGATTGGCGAGCATCGACGGAGCGGTCAGGTCGTTGATGGCAACAACCTCATATCCGTCGGCCTCAAACATCTGTCTGAAAGCCAGGCGGCCGATACGTCCGAAACCGTTAATAGCAACTTTTACCATAATAGAAGTACCTCCTATTTAATCTTAGATATTATATAAATTTTTCATTTTCGACAGAGTAAATCGCTTTTGGGAACAAAAAATCCCCCTCCGCTATTATTTTACCCTATCGGGGAAAAATATTCAAGTATTTTTTTGATATTTTATTTCAAATTCTTCAAAAGCCCGGGCGCCGCCGACGGATATGGGGAGGGCCCGAAAATCATCCTTCAAAAAGCTATTGCATTTTCTTTGGCAATAAAGTATAATTAAGACAATGCAAGTTATAAGGAGCTGAATCATTTGAGCGAAAAAAAGAAATCGGGGGGCGGCTTTGTTAAGGGTGCCCTCATTTTGGGTATAGCCAGCCTCATAGTGAAAATCATAGGCGCCTGCTTCAAGATTCCCATGACGAATCTCATCGGGGACGACGGCATGGGGCTCTTTAACGGCGGCTATCAGATATACACCTTTATGTTTATAATCGCGACCGCCGGTTTTCCGGTGGCGATTTCGAAAATGGTCTCCGAAAGTTTGGCCCGAGGAGACGAGCTTGATGCCAAGCGGGTGTCTCAAACGGCCTTTTCTCTGCTTTTTGTCATCGGAATCGTGGGCAGCGTTCTTCTTTTCACCTTGGCGGGGCCCTTTGCCCGAATTGTGGGTATGCCCGATGCCGAGCTTGGCATAAAGGCGATTGCCCCCGCCATATTCTTCGTATCCATGGCATCCGCCCTTAGGGGCTATTTCCAGGGCAGGCAAAATATGTACCCGACGGCTTTTTCGGAAGTAATCGAATCCATGGGAAAATTGGTAATCGGTCTTGCCGCAGCCGCATTCTTTATGAATATGGCAATAAACCAAGACCTGCCGAATTCCTTGGATATTGTAAATCGGGTTGTCCGTTCGGCCCATCTCCGCACAATCTATTCCTCGGCCGGGGCAATCCTCGGTGTGACGGCAGGCACATTTCTGTCGGCGCTGTTCCTTATCTGTGTGTATATCTTCATGGCGGTTGCCGCCAAGAGACGGGGGGAGAAACTTGCCCCCTCGGTGACGGCGGCGCAGAAGTTGAGGCCCCGCAAAACAATACTCAAAGAACTGGTGCTTATTGCCATACCCATAACCATCGGCGCTTCGGTTTCCAGCCTCACCACCCTTATCGATATGTCGACCATAAGCCGGCGGTTGGTGGTCAATCCCTCCGTGTTTGAAAGGTATTCCTATATGTTCGAAGGAGATGCGGACTTTATGCAAAAGGTCCTGCAGGAGGGCTGGAACGCTGCCGAAATCAACGTCCAAAAGGCCACCTCTCTCTATGGAATGTACACGGGCAAGGCTTTGACAATGTTCAACCTGCCCCTGACTTTGGTGGTTGCCTTGGGAACCAGTGTGGTTCCCGCCATCTCCGGCTCCTTGGCGGGAGGAGATCGGCTCAAAGCAAGCAATATAAGCGAGAGCGCCATTCGTCTTGCTCTGCTGTTCGGCGCCCCCTGTGCCATCGGGATGTCGGTTCTGTCGGGAGGAGTTCTCAAACTCTTGTTCAGTAACGACAATGCGGCAACGGTGCTTTCGATTTTGTCGATTGCGATTATACCCGTATCGGTGGTTCAAGTGACCAATGCCATGCTCCAGGCCTACGGCAAGGTATACTATCCGGTTATAAATATGCTCATCGGCGGGGCGGCAAAGGTCATATTCAACTTCTTTATGATACCCGTCTTGGGCATCGAAGGCGCCCCCATGGGAACGTTTTTGTGCTATTTGATTATCGCCGTCATAAACACGATACAGATAGTCCGCCTCTCGGGTATGAAATTCAAAGCCGTTGATATGGTAATAAAGCCCATAGCGGCGGCGTTGGTTATGGGCGTCATAGGTCTGCTCCTGGGAAGGATTCTTCCTTCCTCTCGGTTAATGACCTTGATTGAGCTGGCGGCTTGCGCCGGAATCTATTTGATTATGATATTCGTCGTTCGGGCCGTTAAGCGGGAAGACCTTTTGAATTTGCCCAAAGGCGAAAAGATTGCCGACTTGCTTGCTCGGTTTAAACTGATAAAATAATATACAGCTGAGGCCTCGGTGCCCATAAGGAGATAAAATGGATTTTGATTTTAAAAGCGAAGAGGAAAAATACGATTTTAACGACTTGGTCAAAATAGTGGAACTTCTCAGAGCTCCCGGAGGCTGCCCCTGGGACAGGGAACAGACTCACGAAAGCATCAAGCGGAACCTTATCGAAGAAGGCTATGAGCTCATTGAGGCCATAGACGGCGGGAATCCCCGAAAAATGGCGGACGAGAGCGGCGATTTGATGCTCCAGGTGGTGTTCCATGCGGTGATGGGAAAAGAGGCAGGAGAATATGACATAGATGATGTGACGGACGCCGTATGCCGCAAACTCATTCACCGTCATCCCCATGTGTTCGGAGATGTGAATGTTTCGGGCAGCGGCGAGGTCCTCAGAAATTGGGACGCCATCAAAAGAGGGGACCGAAGCCAGACAACCGTCTCGGAGGAGATGAGGGGCGTATCCGAATACCTGCCCGCCCTGATGAGAGCGGAAAAAATTCAAAAAAAGGCCGAAAAAGCGGGCTTTTCCCCGGCGCTCAAAGAATCCGGGGAAGAGGATTTCGGAGCGGAGCTGTTCGGCCTTGTGAGCAGGGCCCGAAAAGCCGGCGAGGACCCGGAGCTTTTGCTCAGAGAATATACGAATAAATTCATAGACGATTTTGAAAAATACGAAAGCGGCAAGACAGCGGACAACAATCCGTAAGGAAGAGTAAATATGAGATTGGATAAATTTTTAAAGGTGTCCCGCATAATCAAGCGGCGCACCGTGGCAAACGAGGCCTGCGACGGCGGACGGGTATCCGTGGATGGCAGAGTGGTGAAAGCCTCCTATGATGTGAAGCCGGGAGACGAGATTACGATAATGTTCGGCGAAAAGCCCCTGACCGTAAAAGTCCTCTCCGTGAAGGAAAATCCCCGAAAAGAGGAAGCAGCGGGTATGTATGAAACGGTGGTCAAAAAGTAGAGACCCGATGCCCGGCAGGGCAAAATCCTCCCCCAAAATTCCTTTGCTAATTTTAACAAAATAAAGGGTTAAAATATAATCGGATTGGGCAAGTCCCATAAAATTAGACGGCATTGCCCGAAATCTGTTGACAACGGGAAAATAATGGGGTATAATTCACAGCAAGGTCAGCAAAGGCGCTGTGAGAATTTCTCGCAGCGCCTGTTTTAATACGGAAAAGTAATATATTTTACATATTCAAGTTTAGTCATTAAACTCAGAAAGGATGTTTTGTAAATGGACAAAATGAACGATTTGTTCGGCAGCATGGTCTTTGAAGATTCGGTTCAAAAGGTGCGGCTGCCGGATAACATCTACAAGCAGCTTCGCAAAACCAAGGAAGAGGGCACGCCTCTGACAAGAGAAGTTGCGGATGTTGTGGCCAATGCCATGAAGGATTGGGCGGTTGAAAACGGGGTTACCCATTTTACCCACTGGTTCCAGCCGATGACGGGGGTTACAGCGGAAAAGCATGACAGCTTTATTCAACCCGACGGAATCGACCGAGTTATTATGGAATTCAGCGGCAAAGAGCTGATTAAGGGTGAACCCGATGCTTCAAGCTTCCCCTCCGGCGGCCTCCGCTCCACTTTCGAAGCAAGAGGATACACCGCCTGGGACCCCACATCGAACGCTTTCATCAAAGACGGAATCTTGTGCATACCCACGGTATTCGGCTCCTACACCGGCGAGGCTCTCGACAAGAAGACTCCTCTGATGCGCTCCATGGAGGCCCTGAGCCAGTCGGCGGTGAATGTGCTTCACATCATCGGCGACACGGATGTCAAAAGGGTTATCACCACGGTGGGCCCGGAGCAGGAGTACTTCCTGATTGACAGGAAGGTTGCCCTCAAGAGAAAGGATATCACCTACACGGGCAGAACGCTGTTCGGCGCCCCGGCCCCCAAGGGTCAGGAATTGGATGACCACTATTTCGGCGTGGTAAAGAGAAGAGTTTCCGAATATATGAAGGATTTGGACGAAGAGTTGTGGAAGTTGGGCATTTTGGCAAAGACGAAGCACAACGAAGTTGCCCCCTCCCAGCATGAGCTTGCTCCCATATTCAGCCAGTCCAACATCGCCACGGACCATAACCAGCTGACCATGGAAATCATGAAGAAGGTTGCCGAAAAACACGGTATGAAGTGCCTGCTCCATGAGAAGCCCTTCGAGGGTATCAACGGCAGCGGCAAGCACAACAACTGGTCGATTTCCACCGACACGGGTGAAAATCTGCTGAAACCCGGCAAGAATCCCCATGACAATCCCAAATTCCTGCTGTTCTTAAGCGCCGTTATCGAAGCGGTCGACAAATATCAGGATTTGCTGAGAAGCTCGGTTGCCACGGCCGGCAACGACCACAGACTTGGCGCAAACGAGGCTCCCCCCGCCATCATTTCCATGTTCTTGGGAGACGACCTTAAGGCGGTTCTCGATTCAATCGAAGACGACAGCAAGTTCAAAAACAAGAAGAAGGAAGTTATGGATTCGGGCATAGACGCAATTCCCGATTTCGCCAAAGACACCACCGACAGAAACAGAACCTCTCCCTTTGCTTTCACGGGTAACAAGTTTGAGTTCAGAATGCCCGGCTCCGCTCTCTCCATTGCGGGCCCCAACTTCATCCTGAACACCGCAGTTGCCGATGTCCTTGACGGATATGCCGAGAGATTGGAACCTGCCGAGGATAAGGAGGCGGAAATCTATAACATCGTTCGGGACACCATGAAGAATCACAAACGCATAATCTTCAACGGTAACAACTATGACGAAAGCTGGATTGGCGAGGCGGAGAGGCGAGGCCTCTGCAACCTGAAAAACACGCCCGAGGCTCTGAAATCCTTCGTTGCCGAGAAGAACATCGAATTGTTTGAGAGACACGGTATTTTGACCAGGGACGAGATGTATGCCCGCTATGAAATCAACCTTGAGAACTACAGCAAGGCCATCAACATCGAGGCCAAGACGACGGTTGAAATGGCGAAACGAGACATTGCTCCCGCAGTTGCCACCTATGTGAAAGAACTTACGGATACGGTGGTTGCCAAAAAGCAAATCGGCGGCATAAGCAGCGAATTCGAAGAAAACCTGATTAACCTGCTGTCGGATCTCGAACTCAAACTCAGCAAGGCCATCGATGCTCTTGAGGCGGAAATCCAAAATGCGAACAAGCTGTCCGGAGGTCAGGAGCAGGCGGAATTCTTTGCGGATGTCATTCTGCCCAAGATGGCGGATGTGAGAGCCGTTGCGGACAAGATGGAAGAGAACACGGCCGAGAAATATTGGCCCTTCCCCACCTACGGCGATTTGCTTTTCTCCATTCAGGAGTAAAAAATCCGCAGACACATTATTGATAATACCAAACAGATATTACCAATCACAATTTGACAGAATCAATCAACAGAATCAATCATATGAAAAAGACAAAGGGGTCTGAATTTTTTCGGACCTCTTATTTTTTTAAATTTATCACAAACTTTCAAGGAGGAATAAGTTATGGATAATATCATGGAAATGGTAACCAATGAAATGTTCGGCATTTGGTTCTTGATAGGTGCGGCGCTGGTGTTCTTTATGCAGGCGGGCTTTGCAATGGTCGAAGCCGGTTTCACAAGAGCAAAGAACTCCGGTAACATTATTATGAAAAACCTGATGGACTTCTGTATAGGCACGGTTATGTTCATCATCCTCGGTTTCGGTCTTATGATGGGCGAAGATGTTTTGGGCGGCTTTATGGGTCTTCCCACTTTGGGAATCTTCACCGATTATGCAAACTTCGACTGGTCCAACTTCGTATTCAACTTGGTATTCTGTGCCACGGCGGCCACAATCGTCTCGGGTGCCATGGCGGAGAGGACAAAGTTCTCGGCCTACTGCGTATATTCCGCGGTTATTTCTCTGGTCGTATACCCCATCGAGGCCCACTGGGTATGGGGCGGCGGCTGGCTGGCTCAATTGGGCTTCCACGACTTTGCGGGCTCGGCGGCGATACATATGGTGGGCGGACTTACGGCCCTCATCGGTGCGGCCATGCTGGGCGCCCGTATAGGCAAGTTTACCAAGGACAAGGACGGCAAGACAAAAGTTCACGCTTTTCCCGGTCATAATATTGTTATCGGCGCTCTTGGCTGTTTCATCCTGTGGTTCGGATGGTACGGCTTCAACGGTGCGGCCGCCAAATCGGGCGACCAGTTGGCTACGATCTTCATGGCAACGACCATTGCCCCTTCGGTTGCCACCGTCACCTGTATGATATTCACTTGGCTCAAATACGGCAAGCCCGATGTCTCCATGTGTCTCAACGCATCCCTGGCAGGCTTGGTTGCCATCACGGCGGGCTGCGATATGATAGACGGCTGGGGCTCAATCGTCGTAGGTATTGTGGCAGGTCTGTTGGTGGTATTCGGCGTATGGTTCCTTGACAATGTTCTCCATGTGGATGACCCGGTCGGAGCCGTGGCGGTTCACTTCATGAACGGTATCTGGGGCACCATAGCGGTAGGCCTGTTTGCTTCCTCAAAGGTTCCCGGCTGCGAAATCAACGGCCTGTTCCACGGCGGCGGATTTTCACAGCTCGGACTGCAGCTTTTGGGTATAATCACAATCTGCGCCTGGACTGCGGTTACCATGACTATAGCCTTTTGGATAATCAACAAGACGGTGGGCCTGAGGGTTACCGCGGAAGAGGAAATCGAAGGCCTGGATGTTCATGAGCACGGTATGTCCTCCGCCTATGCGGACTTTATGCCCTCAAGATTGGCGGTTGCGGAAGGCGCCGTCGAAGAGACCGAGGCGGCTGCGGCTCCCACGCCTATTGCGGTTCCCATTGTGAATGTTCCCTCAAGCTCGGGAGCAACGGAAAAAGACAAGGACGGACACCCAATCACCAAGGTGACGGTTGTCTGCAAGGAGTCCAAATTCGAGTCCCTGAAACGGGAAATGAACAACATCGGCGTCACCGGTATGACGGTATCCCACGTTTTGGGCTGCGGTATGCAGAAAGGCAAGAGCGAGTTCTATCGTGGAGTTGCCGTGGAGGCCACCTTGCTGCCTAAGATAAAAGTGGAGATTGTGGTTTGCAGAGTTCCGGTAAACGATGTGGTCAGGGCCGCAAGCAAGGCTCTGTATACCGGTCACATCGGAGACGGAAAGATATTCATCTACGGAGTGGACGATGTGGTTAAGGTTCGCACGGGAGAGTCGGGCTATGACGCCATGACCGAAGACGGCGAAAACTGCTGACGATTTCGGGTTCCTCCCGATTAAGCTTTTTGAGGGACGGCCAAAGCCGCCCCTCATTTTTATTCGTTTTGTAAAAATTCTTTTAAATTTATTTAACAAAAACCTTGATTTTTCAAAGTAAGTAGTATACAATGATAAATAAATTGAGAAGGTGCGGCCGATTTGCGGTTGGCATTTTATGCTTTGATTTTACGATTTATTGAAAATAATCCGAGGGGGTGCAATACCGATATGGGCAAAAAGGTAATGATAGTTGACGATGAGAAGAGTATTGTCGAGATTTTAACCCTCAATCTCAGAAATGAGGGATATACGGTTTGTGCGTCATATGACGGGGAAGAAGCGGTCAAAAAGGCTGAGATTGAGAAGCCCGATTTGATTTTGTTGGACGTTATGCTGCCCAATTTGGACGGTTTTTCGGTGTGCAAAAAAATACGGGAAAAATCCGATGTGCCCATCCTCATGATTACCGCTCGCGAGGAGGAAGTTGACAAGGTTTTGGGCCTTGAGCTCGGAGCCGATGACTATATAACCAAACCCTTCAGTGTCAGGGAACTGCTTGCAAGGGTAAAGGCCAATATGCGCCGCAGCGACATTGTTCCCCAGCAGGAAGAGGAGGAGTCGGACATCATCCAAATCGGAGACTTCACCTTGGACTGCAACCGATATGAATTATACAAAAACGGCAAACTTATCGATTTGACCGTGAGAGAATTCGAATTGATTAAGTTTTTGTCGGCCCAGCCCAACAAAATCTACTCCCGAAAAAGTCTCTTGGAATATGTGTGGGACTATGAGTATTACGGAGATGTTCGCACGGTGGACGTCACCGTGCGGCGGGTGAGGGAAAAGATAGAAGAAGACCCCTCCCAGCCCAAACACATAATGACCAAAAGAGGCGTAGGGTATTATTTCGCAGTGTAAGGAAGGCATAATATGAAAAAGACTCACAAAAAGCTTTTGGCAAAAATTTCGATAATATTGAGCTTGGCGCTGATTTTTCAAATTCCCCTGTTCACCGAATCGGATGCGGCGCCAATCGGAGGCACCTACATCTCGTCTGCAGGTGCCTGTGTTTTGGATTATGAAACGGGGGAAATCTATTACGAATACAACGGTTACACTCCCCGTGTTCCCGCAAGTATGACGAAGATTATGAATCTCTACTGTGTGTACGAGGCCCTTTCCAAGGGGGAAATAGGCCTCGATATCCCGGTTCCCGTAAGCAAAGCCGTCTATGAAAAATCCCGAAATCCCGTCTATCAGAGCGTCCTGCCCCTGAACTACGGAGAGGTATATACGGTTGACCAAATGCTCGACATCGCCGCGGTATATTCCGCCAGCGGGGCTGCCGTTGCTTTGGCGGAGCTGGTAGGCGGCGGAAGCGAGGATGCCTTCGTGGCCCGAATGAACGACACTGCCGCCGAAATGGGCCTTGACGCCGTCTATTATGACAGCTGCGGCATAGCGGAGAACAAAATCTCCCCCATAAGTATGGCCAAACTGGCGGCCAATATTATAAGGGACTATCCGGATATACTCACCCGCACATCCAAAACGTCGGTTAACTTTCACGGCAACACCTATCCCACCACAAACCATCTGCTTGACACCTATTTCTATGACGGAGCCGACGGTCTCAAAACGGGAACGACTCCCGCGGCGGGCTACTGCTTCTGCGGCACCGCCGTCAGAAACGGCAGACGGATGATTTCTGTCACCATGAGCTCCTCCTCGGCGGGGCAGCGTTTTATCGACACGGCCCGTCTTCTGGACTATGGATTTATGGCGGCAAACGACAAATACGGAAGCATATACCATACCGATATCCGGACCTTTGTGGGGGGCACGGAGCTGCCGACCTTTTTATACAGAGGCAGCACCCCCAAGGCGTTGATAATCGGCGAGGACCTTGTCTCCTGCGGCTTTGATGTGTCCTATGAAGAGAGCACCAAAACCGTGAGGGCAAAGTTCAACGAAAACATGACCCCGGAGCCCATAGACCTTGAAAGCTACAAAAACAAGGATGGAGAAAAGGCCTTTTCCGTCTCGGACGGAAAAGTGAATTTCGTAATCGACGACGGCGCCGCGGAGCACAAACTCACCGATGTCTATAACATCGGAGGCTATGTCTGCGTCTCGGTTGACGAACTGGGCGCCATATATTCCTACACCTGGAACGGGGACGAAAAGGCCGCTTATATCACTCCCTCGAACAGGGAGCCCTCCCAACCGCAGGAGCCTTCCCTTGAGGGATTGACTTCCGAAAGTGCCTATATAATGGACTATGAGACGGGGGCGGAACTCTATGCCCTTGAGGCGAATGTTCAAAAACCCGTGGCCTCCATTGCCAAAATGATGTCCGTCTATGTGCTTCTTGATGCAATCAAAGCCGGAGAATTGAGCCTTAACACCCAAGTTCCCATAAGCGAAAACGTTTACAACCTGTCCCGCAACGAGAATTACAAAATGATGGCAAATCTGAACTATGACGAGGTCTACACCCTTGACGAGATGCTGGATATGATTGTCATCGACTCCGCTGCCGCCTGCGTCACCGCCTGTGCGGAACTTCTGTGCGGGAATGAGGCGGCCTTCGCAGAGCGTATGAACCAAAAGGCTCGGGAAATCGGCATCTCTTCCGAGTTTCACAACGGCACCGGAGTTTGCCTAAATCCCGATACCGACGGAAAAGAAAACCTTATGTCTGCCAAGGAGATTGCCGTAATGGCCCGCCGTATGATTGAGGACTATCCGGAAATCTTGGAGCGCACCAAGAGAGCTTCCGTGGATTTTCACGGGCAGACCTATTATAACCTGAACAAACTGTTTACGGATTACCGGTATGAAGGAGCGGACGGCTTCAAAAACGGTATGACCGACGCTTCGGGATACTGTATGTGCGGCACCGCGGAACGGAACGGAAAGCGCGTTATAACCGTAACCCTGCCCTCGAACTCCAACGAGGCAAGGTTCACCGACTCGATTCTCATGTTTGACTACGGCTTTGCCAAGTTGGGCGTGAAAACCGGAAATTCCCAAAATCCTTCCGCCCCGGCGGATTCCATTGACGGAAGCAAGGAAATCGTCATCAACATCGACGGGAACTATGTTATGGACTTCGGCAGCACCGCTCCCGTCCTTAGAGGCGACACGGTCACGGCTCCCCTGCGGGAACTTATGGAAACTTTGGAAAAAACCGTCCTTTGGGATGAGGGGAGAAATTGCGCCTTGATTTCGGATGAGACCACCACCCTTGAGGTGACTCCCGGCAGCGATGTGATGATAAAAACCGTCACCAATCCCCTGGACGGCAGCGTGGCGACGGAGGAGATAAAACTCTCCGTACCTGCGGAAATGATAGGTGATACCCTATGCGCTCCGGTCAGAGCCCTTGCGGAGGCCTTCGGTGCGGCAGTGGTTGTTCAAAGCGAAACAAATACGCTGCTGATTATAGCGGGCGTGTGCTGAAAAAGCAAAAAGCGCTTATAAATTCGGCTGTAATTTTGCACAAAAATTACAGCCCTTTTTTGTGCAAATCTATTGCGGGTGTAGATATTGCAAAAACTAAGGCAAAGTTGGGCATTTTTGTTTGACAGGGAAATTTATTTGAGCTAAAATATATCGGAGTAGATGTGTATAATTCACAAGGAGGTTAATTATGACAGGCTTCAAAGAAAGCAAAAACGAGAAAGTAAATATATGGCTCAAAGAGCAAGTGGAACTGTGCCGCCCCGACTCCGTGGTTTGGATTGACGGAAGTCGGGAGCAGCTGGATGCCCTTCGGGACGAGGCTGTCTCCACCGGAGAAATGATAGAACTCAACCAAGAAAAACTCCCGGGCTGTTATTATCACAGAACGGCGGAAAACGATGTGGCCCGTGTTGAGGACAGAACCTACATTTGCACTCCCACCCAAGAGGAAGCGGCCCCAATAAACAACTGGATGGCCCCCGACGAGATGTATGCCAAGCTTCACAAGCTCTACGACAGCTCCATGGAAGGCAGAACCATGTACGTTATTCCCTATTCGATGGGCCCCGTAGGCTCTCCTTTTTCGAAGATAGGAATCGAACTCACGGACAGCATCTATGTGGTGCTCAATATGGATATTATGACCCGCATAGGCGACAAGGTTATGGAAGCCTTGGGCACGGACGGCAGCTTCGTGAAATGCCTCCACTCCAAGAAAGACGTCAATCCGGAAGAGAGATACATAGTGCATTTTCCCCAGGACGACACCATTATGTCGGTCAATTCGGCCTATGGCGGAAATGTGCTGCTGGGTAAAAAGTGCTTTGCCCTGAGAATCGCATCCTATTTGGGTAAAAAAGAAGGCTGGATGGCAGAGCATATGCTTATTTTGGGTCTTGAGAATCCCCAAGGCGAGGTGAAATATGTGGCTGCAGCATTCCCCAGCGCCTGCGGAAAAACCAACCTTGCCATGCTGATTCCCCCCAAATATCTGAAGGAAAAAGGCTACAAAGTGTGGACCGTGGGGGACGATATTGCCTGGCTGAGAATAAACCCCAAGGACGGCAAACTCTATGCCATCAATCCGGAAGCGGGATTTTTCGGTGTGGCACCGGGCACCAGCGAGAAGACCAACTTCAACGCTCTTGAATCCACCAAGCGGGACACCATTTTCACCAATGTGGCCATAAACAACGACGATATGACGGTTTGGTGGGAAGGCCTTGACAAAAATCCCCCCAAGAACTGCACAAACTGGTTGGGCGAAAAGGTTGACGGCACCACCTATGAGGGCAACTTGGCCCACCCCAACTCCCGATTCACCGCTCCTGCCAAGAACTGTCCCTGCATTTCGCCCGAATTTGAGAACCCTCAAGGTGTTCCCATCTCCGCCATCATATTCGGCGGACGGCGGGCAAAGACCGCTCCCTTGGTATATCAAGCTCGGGATTGGAAACACGGAGTGTTTGTGGGAGCGACAATGGCCTCGGAGACCACCGCTGCCGCGGCGGGAGCCGTAGGTGTGGTAAGGCGGGACCCCATGGCCATGAAACCCTTTGTGGGCTACAATATGGCGGATTACTTTGAGCACTGGCTGGAAATGGGAGAAAAACTGGGAGACAACGCGCCTCAAATCTTCCATGTAAACTGGTTCAAAAAAGACGAAAAGGGCAACTTTATGTGGCCCGGATTCGGGGACAATATGAGAGTCCTCCTGTGGATAGTCGACAGGGTTTCCGGCAAGGCGGAGGCTCGGGACAGCGAGATAGGCCTGCTGCCAAAGGCTTCGGATATAGACATCACCGGTCTTGATATGACAACGGAAGACATCGAAGCTCTCCTCAGTGTGGACAAGGAGGCCTGGAGAGAAGATGTGGAAAACATAAAAGAGTACTTTGCTCAATTCGGTGACAGACTTCCCGAGGAAATCAAGCATCAGTTGGAAATTCTCGACAACAACCTGAAATAAAACCCCGGCCCCGCACCCTCCCGGTGCGGGGCTTGAACTCGTTATAAACACATTCGGAACGAAACTTCTGCCCGGCGAAAGGGCCGAATACCGGAGGTACACCATGACAGCGGCTGTGACAAACGTGGATTTTGCGATTCTGAATTTCATACAGGCCCATATGCACTTCCCCCTTCTCGATTCCCTGATGAAATTTTTCACCTTTTTGGGAAACGGAGGCATGGTATGGGTCGTCTTGGCTCTTTGCCTGTGTTTTGCGAAAAAATACCGCCCCTGCGGCATTGCCTTAATCATCGGCCTGCTCCTGGGGCTGCTTGTCGGCACTTTGGGCCTTAAGAACGTCATATGCCGCCCGAGGCCCTTTGAGCAAGATACAACCGCCGTCCTGCTCATTCCGCCCCCCTCGGGATATTCTTTCCCCTCCGGACACGCTCTCTCTTCATTCACCGCAGCCTTCCTGCTTTTGATGTATCGGGTGAAATACCTCGATTGGGCCGCCCTACTTTTGGCGTGCCTCGTGGCCTTTTCCCGACTTTATCTCTTCGTTCACTTCCCCACCGACATAATAGGCGGAATCCTCCTGGCGGCCCTGATTTCGGCCCTAACCTACGGAGCAGCCGAATTTATCAAAAGGCGAAAAAAGCAACCATAGCCGATTTTTCGATTCTCCGCTTCCGCTTTTGCCCTTGCAAGCTCAATTCTGAGCCTGTCAAGGGGCTCCTCGGGCGGCTCCTCGGGTGTTTCGTTGGCCGTTTCGGGCGGCTCGTTGGGCGGAGTCCCGCCGTTGTTGCCGTTCCCTGCATCGTTGTTACCGTTTTCCCAACCGTTTTGGTCAAGCCATTGGTGCGCGTTTTCACTGTTGGTATCGGCTTTTAATGCAGTTTGCAATAGCTCGTCAATGTTTACAACCGACAGCATATTCGTGTTTCCCTTTGTCCTCGCAAGTTTGTCTATAACCTTATATGGGAATTGGGTCCATTGTTTTTTTTAGCTCGTTCATTCTTTTTCGCAAACGATATTATCTCTTCCTTGTCTTGTCCTTGTTTTATTTTTTGCACAAAACATGGAATTTTATTAAGCTATCTGCAACGGGGCAAACCATTTTACATTGAAAAAATTTCATGTTTCTTTATACTGATTACTACCATACATCGGAATTTTTTAATATTCTGAGGGACATTAAAATGGCTTGCTCTCGAGTTGCGGTTGCATATCCTTCGGCCTCCTGCTCTGCGGTCAAATTTCTCGGAGCAAAATGGGTGTCGTCTACTCCTTTTATTACTCCGAATTTCGTCATATAATATACCGAGGTCTTTGCATAATCCGATATATATGCGTCATCGGCAAACTTGCTCACGCCGGATGTGTCCAAATGATAGTCCCCATCCCTTTCAAGTGACCAATCGGGGAAACCATACTTTTTGATTGCCCTGCAAAGCATGGTAGCAAGATCTTCCCTGGCAATGTCCAAATAGGGTTCAAAAGTTGTGGGACTCGTTCCGTTTGTGATTCCCAATGAAAATGCTTTTGCGATTTCATAGAAATTTTCGTCTTCGGAAATGTCATCAAAAGGACAGGTGGTGACCGAAACCGTTTGTCCGGAAAGCTCTTCATAGAGTTGCACTGAAATAGCGGCAAACTCCGAGCGGTTAACATATTCTGTCAGATCATCGCCCATTATCGTCTCAGGAATCAGATTATTTTCATATGCCTCCTCCACTTCCGCTTTTGCCCAATCCGAAACATTGGAGCCAAAGGAGGTCATCCCCGGGTCTTCATAATTGGGATATACCGAAAAAGTCTGTGGATATGTCGGTTCCGGCTCGTATACCGGTGATGGTGTAGGAGTCGAAACAGGTCGCCGTGTCGGCACAGGTGTGGGGTCAACCTTTATTGGTTCAAATGAAAATTCAAAAAAATATGCGCCATATCCGGAATCCTTAGAAACCGAAAAATAATATCCTCCACTGCTCAACTCTATATCTTCCGAGAATGAGATCTGCTCTGTCGTTGACTCCCAATATGGATTGCTTGACCAAATTTCCTCGCCGGATTCATCAAAGATTTTTAATGTTGATTCCTCTATTCCGTATCCCGTGTAGCTGAGGACAACTTCTCCGGATGAACTCAAATCAAAAGAATACACATCCACTTCATCATTCAGGGCAATATGCCCCGTATATTCGCCGTTAAGTTCAATGAGACTTGCATCATTGATAGTATTATTACTGCCGCCTTGCTCTTCATCAAATGTTTCGTTTGCTGATGTGAAGTCAATCGTAAAATCATAGCTGCCATATCCGTTATATTCCGATACGGAAAGATAATATCCTCCACCTGATAGTTCAACTTTCTCCGAAAAAGATATTTGTTCTGTCATTGACTCCCAATAAGGGTTGCTTGACCAAATTTCCTTGCCGGATTCATCAAAGATTTTTAATGTTGATTCCTCCATTCCGTATCCCGTGTAGCTGAGGACAACTTCTCCGGATGAACTCAAATCAAAAGAATACACATCCACTTCATCATTCAGGGCAATATGCCCCGTATATTCGCCGTTAAGTTCAATGAGACTTGCATCATTGATAGTATTATTGCTGCCTCCCTGTACTTCCTCGAATGTTTCGCTTGCGGACGTGAAGTCAATTGTAAAGTCATAACTGCCATATCCGTAATATTCCGACACGGAAAAATAATATTCTCCGCCTGTTAATTCAATTTCTTCCGAAAAAGATATCTGTTCTGTCGCAGACTCCCAATAAGGCTCACTGTTCCAAAGCTCCTTGCCCGATTCATCGTAAATGCTCAATGATGAACATTCCATACCATTTCCGGTATATTCAAGAGCAATCCTTCCCGATGTATACAAATCAAAAAAATATTCATCCGCTGAATTTATTTCTGTGATATCACCGGACATACTCGTGCCGATACTATAATATTGTGCATCACCTAAATCCCCTTCGGCAGCCACCGGAACAGATAGTGTCATAACCACCAATAAAATTATCGCTAAAAAAATTGTTATTCTTTTCATTTAACTTCTTCCTTTCGAAAGCTCCGTTGTTTTTTCTCAATTTAGTTGTTTCAAATTTTCTTTCATTCAAAATCATTAAACACCAAAGTATTCGGAAACATTTTCTTCCACTTTTGTTTGCTTCTTTACAATACTTGTTCATAATGACCATATCAGTAACGTGTTAACGAATTCAAAACCGTTGCTATTTTCCCCCGGCTTCCGTCAAGATATTGCAACATAATATAAACAACCAAAATATCAATACGAAATATACACGGTTTGTGCTGCGTCATCCCAGTTGACAGTTGCTCCGAGAGCTTCGGCTGCCGCTCGGAGAGGAATATATGTGTAATCACCTATCACGGCAGGTGCCACATCCATATACCGAACACTTCCGTTTTGCATATATGTATTATCGCCTATATACATTTTTACGACATTTGTGCTCGTACTGTTTTTCAATGATACACACTGCATGCTTCCATACTCTTCCCATCCCACATTGTAGCCCATTTTTTCTGCAACCGCTCTTATGGGGACAAGGACTCTGTCGTTTTGCATAATCGGAGGGCTGTCGGGATAGATATATTCTCCGTTCATAACTATGCCGATTGTGCCCGATATCTGTGCCACTATCGCAGTTGAAGACGGGATTGTTATGGTTTGCATCATTGAATAAACATCGGTAAAGTGGTTTGCTTCGGTGGATCGTACATAATTTACAGTCACAAGTTTTCCGTCTTGGACCGCTACATAAACAGTTATATATCCGTAAAACGGATTATATCCGAATTTTGTTGCAGTAAATGCCTTTTCTGCCCTAAAATATTCAATGCCTGCTATATTTTCGCGGCTTGTTATCATAGATTCACTTTTAACGCCGGCCTTGTTCGAGAGACGATTTGAAACAGCCTCATCACTTATTTCGGTTTCACATAGTGAAAAGAGAAATTCATCGCTCAAATTTTCGGTATTGTTATGCGACAAATCACCGTAACCCATTAAGACACTTAAATCTTCCATTTCCACCGAGACCAATTCATTTTGATCAAACCTATAACTGTAATTAACTATACTTCCGGTGATATCGTTTTCGTTAATTTCAGTACTTTCGCTGTATGCCCAATCATCAGACATAACAAAGGATATACCCGTAGTCACATCCTGGTAATACTGTGCAAAAACACCGGTACTAAACGATAATATTACCCCAATAACCAGCACCATCCCAACTATCTTTTTTATCTTTCCATAAAATTTTTTTCTCAAGACCTTTTTCTCCTTTTAACTCTTTTACAATCAAGTTTGCTTGCCTGCAAAAAATTCCATCATAGCTATATTAATACGAAATATACACAGTTTGTGCTGCGTCATCCCAGTTGACAGTTGCCCCAAGAGCTTCGGCTGCCGCTCGGAGAGGAATATATGTGTAATCACCTATTACGGCAGGCGCCACATCCATATATTGCAAATTCCCGTTGTGGGTATATGAGTTGTCACCTATATACATATTGACAATGTTACTACCGTTACTGCTTTTTATTGTCACTATTTGCACATCGGGACCGATTTCATTCCAATCGACACCATATCCCATTTTTTCGGCAATAGCCCTGATGGGGACAAGAACCCTATCGTTCTCCATTACGGGGGGAGCGTCGGGATAGATATAGTTGCCATTCATAACTATACTTATCGGTGGCGGGGCTGCAGAAGGAACATTAATCGTTTGCAGCATAGCATAAACATCAGAAAAATGATTATTATCATTGGAGCGCACGTACTTCACCATTACTTGGCTTCCATCGCAGATGGTCACATATTCCGTAATATATCCAAAAAAGGGATAGTATCCCGGTTCCGTAAGAGTAAATGCTTTTTCAACTCTGTAATATACAACTGCCCCGATAGTTTCACGCCTTGTTATCATTGACTCGCTCGTAACATATATTGCCTTACTGTTTAGCCGCCTTGCAATGGCCTCATCGCTTATATCTTCCTCACATAATGAAAACAGAAAATCATCTGATAAATTTTCGGTATTATAATTCGCCATATTCCTTTTATCGATTGAATTGCTTATATCATAAAAATCAATTCCGACAATTTCATTCTTTCCATATTTGTATCTGTAATTGATATTGCTGTCTCCATACTTTTCTTTGCCGCTATATGACCAATCGTCAGACATAACGAGGGAAACGCCTGTGGCGGCATCTTCGTAATATTGAGCAAAAACATCTATATTAAGCAAAAATAATACAATAGCCAAAGTCACTGCCACACAAAAGGCTTTGTTATTTATTTTAAATTTTCTTTTCAAGGCTGTCACCTCTATAAAAATTAATATATGGTACCCCGATGGCCACTTTTTTTATTCGTTTCTTCGGATTCACTTCTACTGTTAAAAGCGCCCTCTTCATTGGGATGATTTTCAACCCTACGTGCACCATTTGTTCTATCAGATCTATTTGCACCTGTTTTTGGCGCCCTGCCTTTTTCGGCACTCCTTGATCTGTTTTCACCGATGTTTGGCTGTATATTTCCTTCGCCGTTATTACTATATCTTCTATCACCGGGTGTGGATGTATTTTGATAATTGTCATCCGGTTCCCGAGAATTATTGTCTACCCAATCTAACCAACCATTATTCCTATCGTTACCAAAGGAATGAGAAGTATCCCGCCTTGCAGTACCGGAATTTTCCAAGTCATAAGGTCTGTGAGATATTTCACTTACGCTTCCTAAACCAGCGGTCCTTTGCGACGAATATCCATCGCTTCTGTCATAATTATTATATACGTATTGATTATTGGTTAATTCGTGGGAGCTTTCAACAGGACTACGCAATGCCTCATTGTAGTAACCTGCCGCCGCAATTCCTCTGAGCACGCTCGATGCGATACCGATAAAAGTCCCGATCATCAAAAGAATGATGAGCAACACTCCCAAAGACGAAGCCATGCCCATGCCCCGGTTTAAGATAAGACCGCTGATGCTATAATCGCTTGCTGTACCTATCAACGCCACAATAAGTACCACCAAGAGATAGTATAACACAGGTATTGCAAGGAAAACCAAATCAGTCAAAAACATGGAGCCCTTATAGCCCGTCGTCATTGATTTGGATTTATTTAGTGCGTCTGTTGCATCGATTTCTTTATTCTGTATAAGTATATATGGCGTAAAAGCATAGCAATAGGATTTGTACTTGCTGATTACCACAAAAATTACAGAAACTATTACACCAATAATGGGAATGATAAACGATAAAATTACACCCGAAATCGTCCATATATTTATCCATAACCATCGCCACAACATTCCTCCGCCCACTTGTTTCACTGACTTGAAACCAGATAGCAATTTTTTTGATTCGGGCTGCTTTCCGTTATATACATCAAGAAACACTGCAGACATTCCCGCATCTATAATCAAAACCACCGGAACCGAAATAATCGGAAGTATTCCCATAACATATGCGAGTATGACCATAAAATTTTTGAGCAGCGTAAAGCCGTATATTCGAACAGGCGAATGTCTGAACGCATTTATTGAGTTGCTTAAAACATATGAAAACATAATTATCCTCCGGTTCTTTTAATATGACGATTCCATTATTCAGTCACTTCGATGATTTTTGTGTAATCTTCAGCAGCGTTTCTGACATCATATTTTTGCACTGTACCATCATCGAAAGTCAGTTCTATAATACCTTTTTCATTCATTTTTAGTCGCGAAATAGGTTGTCCCGAAAGGATAATTCCGTTGGTCCCCTCATCATACTCGCCATCGGAGGTTACGCGGCAAAGCGCCCTATCCTCATAATAACTCACAAAATAAATCCAACCGTCGTAATATACGTCATATTCGCAGTGCTTGTCGGAAATCATTGTGAGTTGGCTGCCGTCTCTTTTTATCTTATAAAGAGGCGACGATTGGATTGTTCCCGTAGGAACAAGTTCATCTTCCTTCTGACTGAAATAGAGCCAATCTTTATCATTTGAATCGAGATAATAAGCTCCGATAACTTCATCATCATTCTCTTGAATTCGTCCTCTGTCTATTCCAAACTGATATTTGTGTATGGCATAAGCATCTGCTTTTTCGGCTCTGTACTCTATCGTTTGAGGCCAGATAAACACTATGGCAACAGCAAGCAAAACCAACCCCGCTGCCACTATGGAAATCCATATATTTCGCTTCTTTATTTTTTTCTGTTTTTCCATCACACGGACTTTTTCGTCCTCAAGCTGCTCAATCTTTTGACGCAACTTTCTGCCTGCCGCACTGTTTGTTCCCAATGATTGAAGTATTCCGATGGTACTTTCCCCCGCTATTACATCGGAACCTACATCATCATATATCTCGTTGTCACGACTTCCGGGTTTATCTTTCCAAGGGTCAGACGGCATCGGCTTATCTTTGTAATCATCAAAAATACTTACAGTCCTCTTTTCTGCCTCTTCTTGATCATCCCAGACACCACCCGTGGGAGGTGCCCCATATTCATCATAGGTGTCCACATTTGGAGGAACGGCCTCTTCACGGTTCACAATGGATGAACGCCGCTCAGACACTTTTTTGATAACCGGAAGCGGAATATCGGAATTCAATTCGTTTGCGGATAACCTCTTTTTGACCTCATTTAAATCATAAATAAGGTCATCTGCAACCTGATATCGTTCGTTCTTATCATATGCGCATGCCTTTTGAATTACGGGAGCAAGTACTGCCGGGACAAATTCGGGGGCAGGGACTCTCTCTCCCGACATTCTTATATTAAAAGCCTTATTGTTGTCTTCCACGGTGACCCTTCCCTGGTTCGACCTGGGCGTAAAAGGATACCTGTTGAAATTAAACAATTTGTATAAAACTATTCCGAGAGAGTATATATCAACACTTCCGGTATACCTTTCTCCTTTTTTAACCTCCGGAGCCATATAATACTCACTGCCTACGCCTTGGGTAATTCCTCTGGTAGCGGTATTCATATTGGCAACACCGAAATCACCGATTTTGAAATGTCCGTTGGTGCCGTAGAAAATATTGTCCTCTTTTATATCTCTGTGAATAATCTTGTGATTGTGACAGGTTTTGAGGCCAGAGGCAATATCAATTCCCAAATCAATGGCATCGCCTACCGTGAGATGCTTTTCTGCCATATATTGCTTAAGAGGAGTGGCAAATTCCATAACGATATATATTTGCCAGTTGATATCCACCTTTTTAGCATTGTGGTCAATATATTTTATTATGTTTGTGCAATTGTCATTGGCGCTGAGACGCATCATAGACTGGGTTTCCGCCACAAATTTTTGGGCAATATCCGAAACAAAATCTTCAAGTTCGTCTGTACTTCCGCCGTAGGCATTTTCGAATTCTTTGATAAGTTCAGGCGTCGGCAATTCTATAACTTTAATGGCCACAGGCTGCCCGTGGGAGCCATGGGCTTTGAAAACCATACCGTATCGACCACGTCCGACAAAATCGTCAATCGTATAATCCAACACCTTTTTACCCAAATACCTATCATATGTAGACTCCATTTTATGACCATTCCTTTCCGCTGTGCCGCATGGCACGTTTTATTATGTACCGCCGTATTTAATACCGATTCCCAAACAAATAAGAACAACCGCAACAATAACGATAACAGACCAAATTGTTATTTTTAATAAAGGACTGCCGACACTCCGGGACTTGCGATTATAATCTTTTTTAGCTTTGATTTGCGGCGTATTGCTTTCATCTTCATAAATCGGGCTTAGATCCTCGATTGCAATAATGGCAACCGCAGACTTCCTCGCATTGGGATTCAAAATATCAGCACGGCTAACAACTCTTTGGAGGGATGTTTTAAAATCCTCACCCGATGTTAAATACATTTCTATTACCGAAGAACTTTCAACATCGACAATACTGCGGCTAAACCCGATAAAAATTTTGGGGAATGCCAAAAAATTATCGGATTTCGTGCGAGAAAGCCTGCCGCCAAACGATAAAAGCTTTAGCTTTTCACCATAAAACTCATATATTAACGAACCACCGCTTGCCAGAGCACACACACCGCTGCCGTCCACATCAATCACGGCATACGGAAAAGGATCGCTCCTCGGAAGCTCATCGGAAATGCGAGTGACAACTCTTTTTCCGCTCATATCTTCACAACAAGCTTTATCATATATATTAACAACTCTCACCGCATTGCGCTCATGGCCACTGCTGCACTGTCCGATTAGAATATGGTTTCCGGTACCGCTGTCTTCAATTGTTGACCGAGCTGATTTTCCGGAATTGTACAGCCCATTACCCAAATAAATTCTCTCGCCCCTCAAGTCATTCTTGTTACCGCCGGAGGCAACACCTATCACTTTATATTTAATCACATTTTGTACCTCGGCACATCCCTAATTCACAAACTATTCAGTACTACCAACTTTTTTCCTTCAAAGGCGGTGCCGCAGCACCGTTTGAGTTCCCTCCGCTGGCACTGCCCGAGCCGGCGTTGGATCCTCCTCCACTTTGCGAACTACCACTGGAGCCCCCTCTGCTTCCGGAACCGTTGACACTACTTTTATTAGTGCTACCACTTCCACTTGACGTTCGGGATGAATTAGACGATGTGCCGCCTTTTGAGGATGAGCCGGATGACGAACCCGTTGATCCCGATGAAGAAGCGGCGGATCGCTGTTCGACCTGTTTTTGGCGCTCCGCAGCGGCCTCATCTTCCCGGTCTTTTTGAAGTGCTTGTAAACAAGCATCTATGTTGCCTTTTTGCTGTTGAACCTTGGCAAATTGCCCCGGATACATATTATTTATGTCGTTTTCCAATGTTTCTAAGGCAGGGATTTTCCCTTCGTCGTAAGAAGAGTTCTTCAAAACTTCGATTCTTGCGGTATACTCCTTAATCATTTCATCGGCATAGTATAGTTCTGTAGAATATGCCGAATAGGCACTTTCATATTTTGATCCCACTAAAACATCGTATATTTGCGAGGTGAAAGCGTCATCATAGGGTTTGAGTTCTGCCGCCAAAGCGGCTATTTTCTTTTCGTCTTCATTCAGCCGGCTTTGGTCAACCGTGCTCCAACCGGAGATATCTTCGGGAACATTCGATTGGTGAATGGCCAACGCAACGCCTGCCGCTGCCAGCAGAACCACAGCTGCGGCAGCGATTAATATAATCACCTTTTTCCGTTTTGAAAATCTTTCCCTTTCTCGTTCACCGGATTTTCTATCTCTTCGCACAATTTTGATAATCATACAGCTTACATTATGATTGTCCGCAAACATAGCAGCCCTCGCTGTCAACCTTTTTACAGCATCCTTAGGTTCGAAACCATTGACTTCGGCGGCTAAGGAACTTGTGCTAAATTTTTCAGCGATGAATGGGGAACAAAGCAGAAAGGTGCTGCTGCCAGGGATCTCGGTTATGGGTTTGTCAAGGGAAATTTTGATATTTGAGTGCCCTACATCAACCGTGCGATTCTTTTCGCTACATCCTATATCAATCAAATTTCTTCCATCGTCAGTGAGCATATACACACCAACTCCGCCCATGGAAAAACCCGCAATACCTTTTTCATTTACAATAACCGCCCCAAGTCCTATACTTCCTCCTCCCACCGGATTATCGGTTCCTCCGGGGAGAGAAAGACCGGACAAAAAAGAGGCGAGATTTTTTTGGCATTCCTTGGGTTTTCCTGTCACATAATCGGCACGATTTTGATCGATTGCACCAATCAGATTTTTACTTGCGGTATAATTTTCATTGTCAAGAGCACTTAGCATAAATAAACCTCTGTCGGAATTGATGCGAATTTCCTTAGAATAACTCGAAAACTTGTACTCTTTCATATATATTCCATCCATGTACAAATTATCGCCTAGGGTATTTTTCCCGGTTCCGGCCACACTTGCTCCGTAAATATGAAAGCTCCAACTTCCGGAAGTTGTATCGTCGGTCAAATAATCCATATTGCTGATAGATGAATATTCTTTCTCAAATGCCGAACGTATTCCGCCGGATTTTGTGCTCATTTGTTTCCCTCCTTGAAAATATCAGACGTTGTTATTACTCTGCCGGTACCTCCGATGTCGGCGGCTCAACAGCCGGACCAGGGATAGGAGCAATTGTCGGTATTAACGTAGCATCCGTTGTAATTGTTACGGTTTTACTATCTTCGTTCCAATCGGTTTGATATCCAAACACACTTGAGATGGCCCTAAGAGGCAGATATGTTCTTCCATTTACAAGGATCGGGGTAGCATTGTCTGATAATATTCCCGGTATCGGTGCCTGATTTTCAACGCTGACATCTCTGCACTCATATTCATTTGAATCTATTTTAAATGAATAAAGTTTCCCGTCTTTGCTAGCTGTTGCTATTTGTTCCGATTCATGCCATCCGACCGAAGCCTTAAAACCATTTTCCAGCAATACTCTGAAAGGAAGATAAAGCCTGTATGGTATCACAGAAACAACTGCACCGTAATCATCCGTATAAATATTATTTTCAAACATAATTGCAAACTGGTCCGGATCATCTATCATAAGTTGTTGTCCGTTAACAATTATTTTATATCGGTCTTCAAGTACTTTGTTTCTGGCCTTAGTCGGCAAAATGCTGGCATGTGCGCGCTTTAATGATATAGCATTATTCCCTTGTGCATCTTTCGTAAGAACACTTGTTATGACGACATCCGTGCCTACGGGTGAATCCGTTCCAAGTTGATCTTTCCAATAGTTCTCAACTTCGGGTATATCTGTAAGCCCTATCAATTGTTCTCCGCTGTCATCACTTAATAAAAATCCTTCACCGTTATTGCTAATCTTACCAAAAACCTTAAACATGGCTCCTTTTGAAGTTTGATCGTTATTACTTGATTCAAAAATATATTTGCCATTTTCATCGGGCTGTTTATTTATTAAATCGCTTATTTCCACAACAGGAATAATCGAATGATCATATGACGCATTGAAAAAATATATTTCATCCTCAATGCTATTATAGCCAAAATCAATACCTTCTTTCAATCCCAGCGCATATCCCAAAGCATAGAGCGGAACATATATCTCGTCTCCTATTTTTTTGGAATTTGCAATATAGGAATTTTCTAGGTTGATACTTTTGCTCTGTTCGCCGTCAATAATCCTTTCAATGGTTGTAGCATTGTTATTTGTGGAAAGTCCTATATAAGAGTCATAATAGACAATTGCAATCGCTCCATTTTCCGAATTATAATATACACTTCCCCCGATGGCATTCATCAATTTCCTTGCCGGCACCAAAATTACGCCATCTTCAGAAATTGGAGGGCACCCATCGTTTGTCTTTAATTGCGCACGCTCATTAATAACAATTTTTGTATTCTCCGTTACATTGTATATCTCTTCCGAATTTTCTGCATATGCAGGGGGGCCAACTAAACAAATAAGTAATACACAAACTAAAAATACAGCTGAAATCCTTTTCATAATTGCCTCCATAAAATAACTAATCATTAAATCTATCGCTTCCGTTCTTCACGTCGCTATTCGAATTGCTAGCACCACCGTCGCTTCCGGCGCCCGAATCGCCACCGGAATTTCTTCTGACTCCACTGCCCGAGTTGCCTCCGCTTTGCGAATTGCCGCCGGAATTGCCTCTGCTTCCAGAGCCATTCTTTGAACCACCGCTTTCGCTTTTGCTGTTTGAGTTGCTGCTGTTGGTTTTCGATTCGGCCTGCCGACGTTGTCTTTCCGCCTCCGCTGCCCGAGCCGCTTCTATGGTTTGAATTTCGGTGTCATATGCGGCTTTGGCTGATTCGGCATTTGTTTTTGCTATCAAAAGCGGTTCATTGGTGTTTCCACCAAAATATTTTTGATTATATTCATTAATTTTGCTTTGCAATTCTTCGGCTTTTGATTTTCGTTCCTCGCTGCGGTCCTTAGCAAAATCCTCGCCTCCTTCTTCGCCATTGACGGGCTTTAAAGAAATGTTATATGCTTCCTCGCGCAATGTTTCAAGGGGTTCTAGCTCTCTTCGGGCATTATTTTTGGCTTCCTCATACTCGGAATTCGCCTGCGCCCATGCGTCCTTTTGAGGCTGCGCGTCACTGCCATCAGGAACAGCCTCAATCGGATAATCGAAATCAAGCTTTTTCTCAAGACGTTTAATCTGAAGTTCAAAATTATCCTCCGGGTTGATATAACCAGGATCGGCCGGATCAAGCTCGTTTATTTTTTCCTCGGTTACACCATCAGGGCTCAACTTCAGGACAAGTTCCTTATCCGGCCCCGAAATGTCAAGAGAGATACCCGAATACTCTGGAGCAACCAAAGGCGCAAAACTGTTATATAAAATTACACCAGCAGCTACTATCACTACTGCAACAGCGGAAATAATATATGTGGATGGCTTCTTCAGTCTGCGACCCAAGGCATTTGAAGTGGGAATTACATCGATTACCTCAACCGTAACATTGTCATCCCCTCCCAATTTTTTTGCGGTGTTTATCAATTCATCGGCGGCAGATACGGGATTTTGATTATTATTCAATATTGCCTCAATTTTTTCGTCATCAAGCATATCGGTCAAACCATCACTGCACAGCAGAAAACGGGTTTTGTCTAGGATCCTGAAAGGTTCAATACCACAATAGGGCGTCACTGTACCCAATTCGGCAGGGACACCAAGATACCTGGTAAGAGCACCTTTACCGTCAACGGTATCAGTATGATCCATGGATATCTTTGTGATTTTCCCTTTATGCATCATATAAACTCTGCTGTCGCCTACATTGACAGGCATGATTTTGTCATCAAATGCATAAATACCACAGATGGTCGAGCCCATACCTCGAAGTAGCGGGTTACCTTCAGCAGCATAATCAATGTTGCTGTTTATTTCTTCTATTACTTTTTCAAATGATTCAATGGCGCTTTTGTAATCCGTGGGTTTGATAATTTCCGAATACATATTCGATACGGAATGCACGGCGATAAAAGATGCTTCCTCACCACCGTTATGACCTCCCATACCATCGCAAACCGCAAAAAATGCGTTCTCTTCTCCGTCAACAACAAGCGGTTTACTGTTGTTTAATTTGTTAAGATTATAAATATTCACATATTTTTCTTTTATTTTTTGGCCGGGGACAAAAAGATTATCCTCGTTATTGGCACGCTTCATACCTATGTCGCTTATTGCGCCAACCTCAAATCTTAACTTCGCCATAATAATCTCCTAATTACTCTTCAGTCTTGTTATTGGTTTCTCTGAAATCTTTTTCAAGCCTTTTAATAAAATCCTGACGCTCGGAATCATCAAGTCCGATATATTCCGTTGTTTCTATATCACTTCCGTTGAAGAGAAACATTCCGTTCTCTCCTATATATCCGAGAGGATAAGGACATGCGATGTAATCATACATTTTTCCATCGGCTTTTTTTACCAAAATACCGATTATCATAAGTGAATTTGTCGCATCTTTAAGCCTGACAACACTGCCTATCGGCAGTAAATCCATATTAATCACCTTCTTTTTTTCGGGATAGCACGAGAATTTAAGCCTCGCCGGTTCCTTGCGTTTTTAATGCTTCGTTATATGCTGTTCTGAATATTTGTGCTTCTGCATTAACATAACCAATGTAATGCGCTTCTTTTATATCTTTATGCATAAACAAAAACATCGTCTCACTGTCAATATAACCTTCGGGATATGGAACACCAATATAATCAAATACCTGTTCATTTCCCTCAAGTTGAACCGATTGACCTATTATCATTAATTTTTTGGTCGCCTCTTCAAGAGACACAACCGTTCCAATGGGCAAATAACTTACCGCCATACTGCTCCTCCTTTATCCTACCGGGCAAGTTCGCCGATTTCACCGCCAAACTTAAAGGCGCTTTTCAATGAACTGTATACTCCCTTACCCAAATCATATATAATATCTCCGAATGAATATCTGTTTCCACTGCTATCAAACATATCACCGATGGTAATATCCCCTAAAATTTTTGAATGAACCGGTGCATTGGTAATGTACGCCTCAGCTCTGCCGAAGGATTTTATCATTTTATCAACACCGTTCAAAAAAGTAACGGCCTCAAAACCGGTATACAAAGTATTACCAAGCAACTCTCCGGCCTCACGGTTCCCCAAAAATTCTCCAACATATCCACCTCCGCTCTGCAGAGCCTGCTTCAATGCATTAGTCGTCCCGATATCATCATACATTTCATAATGAACATACGTCATATCTGCCAATCCATTAATAATATCGTTCCCACCACTGAGCAGTGTTGTCCATGCCAATGGTATTGACCCCCCTGCAGTTCCGAAAATAGTGGCGAGTGCGCCTGCCATTTTCACAATACCTGAGCCAACCTTCAAAGCAGCTTTTCCGTATTGAACCCACTTATAAACTGTTCCCTTATTTTTATAACTCTCAATGGCTTCATCAAATTTTTCTTTGACCCAAGACACGCAGTCTCTTCCGGCTTGCACAACATTTCCGTATGCTTCTTTTACTTTATCCCAAAATGATGCTTCACCGTTGATGTCAAAATTATTTAAAACACCAATCACCCATCCAAATCCACCCGGTAAAATCCCTCCGGGTAAATTTGGAAAATGCTTAAAAAAATCTTCAAAATTAAAGTTACCCGAATCTATGCCTTGCCCCGACACACTTACACCGCTCAATCTCTCCTCGGTATTTGTATAAGCTCTTTGAATCGATGTAAGCGCCGATGACATACTGTTAGCCGAACGAGAAAATCTTTCAATCGATTCACCTATGCCATCAAGAGATCTTTCGATTTGAGCTCTTGACGGAAGTTGAAATCCAAGCCCGGATTTGACGCTTCCAATTTCACTGCGTATATTACTCAAGGTACCCACTATACTGCGGTATTCCTCGGAAATTCTCTGCAGTCCCGAAGGATTGACCATTATATCGGCCATATATGTACCACCTCCTTTTGCAGGCCTCACACTATTTTCCGGCAATGCGGAAAAATAGTGTGAGGATAACCACAATACTTACTCGATTACTCCGGTGGGGAGTCCGCCGGCCTGCTCACTTGCTGAGCTTTCCGCCTGATCGTACTGCGCAGCTATCTGATTGAGATCTTCGCAATGCTCTTTAACCCGATTATACAAAATCTGTCCATCTTCTTGGAGACTACTGAACTTATTTGTATAAGATGAACTTGCCTCACCTTCCCAGGCATTTGAAATACTGCCCGCAATGTCTGTTATTCTGCCTATAATGTTATTGAGATTGCTCGCTTCCGACTCAAATGAACTTGCACCCGATCTGAGTTGTTCCGTCGAAACTTTAATAATATCTGCCATTTTAAAATCCTCCTGTAAAATGAATTATACTACTTCTGAATTATCCGACACTTGCAGTCGAAACATTGGTCGACTCTGCCTGTTCATACTGCTGAGCGATTGCATCAAGGGCAGCTGCATATTGATCAATAACACCTTTGTATGTTTCCATCTTGGCGTGACTCATCTGAAATGCATTTCTGAATGTGTCCTTTGCATCACCTTCCCACATTGTTGAAAGAGACTGTTCCGTCTCGCTGAGGGTATCCAAACTTGTCTGGAACTGAGTGCCGAGATTTCTGATCTCTTCCGCTTGACTTTTAAGTTGTGATGATGTTACTCGAAAATCTGCCATAATAAATTTCCTCCTGTAAATAGATTTAATATTTTTTTTTATTTTTTTTTAACCATTCACTCCCGCAATACTGCGCGCACGTTCTTCGGCAATTTTCATTTCCGTTGCTACGCGACGGATTGTTTCGGCCACTTTTAGAACATCTGAGGCTTCGCGACTTATCTTATCCCTAAGTCTTTGGGATTTTCTGCAAAACATTTGCATATTTTCGCTTTCCCAGCTTGACATCAAACTGCTTTCACAATTCTCAAGACTGTTCGAGGCCACTCGATCCAATTTTTTCGCCAATCTATCAAGCTTATCGGCGCTCCTCATTGCCCTCGTATAAGTAAAATCAATATCCATAGCTTAGTCATCCCCTTTCTGCCATATTGTTAATAAAAAATATTTTTGCTTGTATTTCGACTTAGGAAAAAACATCAGACGGAAGCTCACTTGCTTCCGATGTTACTGAGCTCTCAGTTTGCTCATACACACCAGCGATTTTACGCAAACTGTCGATATGTTTTTCCCAACGTTCGATAATTCCGCTGACATCCGTTTCAATTGATGAATACAATTGTCTGTGTTTGTCCCCTGCATCGCCGATCCAATAGGATTTTGACCCATTAAGTGTGGTTTCCACCCGGTCAAATTGGTTTTTTAAACCGTTAATCATAGATTCAATTGATTGAGCCTGAGCATTTAACGCCTCTGTGCTCACTTTTATTCTGTCAGGCATTTATTTCACCTCCCAAAAACTCAAACCTGAATGGACTGGATTTCGCTTGCTACGGTGCGCTCGCAGGACTCATACTCTCTTTGAGCCTCTTCTAATTTTTGCATTATTGTGTTAATTTCATCAATAACCTCAAGGAGACGCTCTCTGTCGGTTTGCGCCGAACTTACAAAAGCATCGTGAGCATCTCCGTCCCACATACTGTTAAGACCGTTTATTCCATCGAACATCGAATCGATATCCGACTTCATGGATGACACGATCTGTCCTATATTCGATGCTGCATTCCCTATCTGCGTTGTTGAAACTCGAATTTTGTCAGCCATAATATCAACTCCAATCGTTTTGAATTTTAAAGCAGCATCAAACGGCTGCCTGATGTGATTCCATTCTCCTTCAATGTTAAGTCGGGACGTACATTTTTTTCACTGTCGATACAGCAAAGAAGCAATTGTCCGCTGTCTTTCAGATCCGGATAATGTTCTTTTTGGCATATCATAACGGCAACTTCATCAATGATCAATGATGTGGCTGTATTTTCATCAAGATTAAAATCATATGTTTTCTCAAGTGCCGGCAAAAAAATGTCAACGGTTATCATAGGGCCTACCTCCCAAACATCGGAATTGCATATTTCTTTACCATTGTATCCCCAACCTCAGGAGCAACGTACACAACTCCCGGTCTCATAACTTTGCTTTGCTCTGCAAAAGGCAGTACAGAAAAGTCAAATACTCTCTGCCCAACCGGATTCCCTCCGTGAAGGACACCGCCGGCATCATTAAGAAGGTTCGAGAATGTCTTATTCGCCACCATTTGATTTACCGAATCAAGATCGAGTTCCGAAATAAATACAATTTTGTGGCCGCGCCCTTTTTCGGTGATGTTTTCCATAAAGCCCCGCATATCGCCCTCTTTGACATTTTCAAGGTTATATAAGGATTTCACATACTCTGCTAAATCGGTTATAAATATAAATTTTTGCGGATACTTCTCCATTTTCACGTATATTTCGTCTTCGGTATAGCCCTTCGATACCAATTGCCTTTTAAATTTATTTCTTTCGGCAAATTCCGGAACCATATCCTTCCAAAAATCATAAAGATCCTTATATTCTGTTATACGACGCATACTGCCTTCGAATTGACCCGTAAGTTTATTTTGCATATCAATTACAGTAATGTCGACTTTTTTAAGCAGGGCAGAAGCAAGCATAACCTTAAATGTATTACTCTTGCCTGTGCGACTTCTTCCTGTAAGCAAATAGGAGAACGTACGACTGAGATCTACATAACCAACGGACGCATCTTGCATATCGTATCCAAAGGGAAGACGACATTCTTCTCTCAAGCTTTGCATAAATTCCTCATTTTTTTGCATACCGGACCACACGGGCTTCTCGGGTATTACCGGAATTGACCTTGCTCTGTGCCCCGTCCAGTTCTTGCTGATTTCCTCGCAAATTTCGGTAATATGCCTGTTTCTCTCATAATCGTCGGTTGTTCTCTCAATGAGAGCGGTCTGAAATTCAAGGAAAGTACCCTCCACCTCGGTTATACCGCGTCCTTTGACGCCTGCTTCAGGCAAAACATCGAATTTCAAAGAATGCAAAACTTCGCCATATCTGTACTTATCGCCCATTTCAAGACAAACAACCTTCTTTATGTAATCAGCAATTCTATTGGGCAGTTCCGATGAACCAAAACCTCCTGCCGAAATAATCAAAAAAATTCCGTAAGCCGCTCCGTCTCGAGCAAGGGTCATTATCTCTCTATCGTATGCATCTCCAGTTTTTTCACGAAATGCCGCATAATTGTCAATAAATATCAATATCGCCGGTATCTTCACCCCATTGGCCATAACATATTGGGCATAACTTCCGCTCTTCAATATTTTCTTTCGCTCGTCTATATCTTTATTGAGCATTGTGAAAAACTTGCCGATTTTTTCTTTGTCATTTTCATACATAATTCCACCCACATGAGGCAGAGGTTCAAATACAGATAACATTTTGTTGCTGAAATCCAATGCGTAAATATTTATATATTCTGCAGTATATTTGCTTATAAGAGAAAATATCAGTGTCTGCATAAATGTACTTTTCCCACTGACAACCGTTCCGCAAATAACATGATGACCATCCCTTGATATATTGATATTCAGTGGATACTGTGCCTGATTAACCGGATCGTCACAAAGACCTACAATAGTTTCAATGCTCCAATTTCCGATGCCCGGTTCTTCACCTTTTTCATTACCGTACCCTTCAATTTCGGTCAATGTAATATTATTGCTTAAAGCAGGGAGCCAAAGCTCAACATTGTTCTCGAATCCGTTCTCCTTGGCAACTTTTTTCAGATACTCTACTATTGCATCAAGCTCGCTTTTTTCCTTAACTTCGGGTAATTTTTTGCCTGTTGCGGAAGCCCTGTTATATACACGTTTCACAAGCTCGGGGTCGACGAATTCAACATCACCCGTTTCTAAGTACCAAAACCTGATATAACTTTCCAATCTGCTGCCGTTATAAACAGACCTTGGATAGTCAAATCGATGGGTTTCTATATTTTCAAAAACATCATTAATCAACGAGTCCAAGGAGGCAGAAGGGTTTTTGATCGCATCAACAGTCGCTCGTCCCCCCTTTTTTACGGTTTCTCCGATAATTTTTGACAATTCAATCAGCCATTCAATTTTTCTTGCCGCCTTATTCCGAATTTTTGTACGATTACCTACCAGGGCTGCCCTTCCAGTCGTATCAATCATGGTGGCAATGGAATTTTCTTTGCCGATTTCACTCTCATCATATTCACCGCCACTGTATCCCGACTGGAACAGCTCAAAAATTTCGTCATTGCCAACCTGAAGATAACACCTACCCGCTTGCGTTATATATGCGGCATCGGGTCTGTGTAGCATGTCATTACTGTCTTGACGGTCTTGGACCCTCAAACAGAGCTTGAACTTTGAGTTACTCCAAATATTATCGTCGACGGTTCCGCTGGGCTTCTGAGTTGCCAAAATCAAATGAACACCGAGACTCCTGCCTATTTGGGCAACGCTGATAAGTTCTCGCATAAAATCCGGTTCCTCGCGTTTGAGTTCCGCAAACTCGTCGATTATTATAATCAAGTGGGGGACGGGTGTCTCTGCATCATTATTTTTCAACAATCTTGTGTAGGCGTTAATGTTATTGACACCAAATTGACCAAAAAGCCTCTGCCTCCGTTTGCATTCACTTTTAATGGATACCATGGCTCTGTATATCTGGTTGCCCGACAAGTTGGTTATTTTGCCTGCCAAATGGGGTAAATCGGAAAAAAGATTTGCCATACCTCCGCCCTTGAAATCTATAATCAAAAAAGCAACATCGATTGGACTGTACTCAATTGCAAGAGACAAAATATATGTTTGGAGTGTTTCGCTTTTACCCGAGCCCGTGGTCCCGGCAACTAAGCCATGAGGTCCATGATATTTTTCGTGTATATCCAAATAACATTTGGCACCACCGGCCTTTACACCCACCAACGCCTTCATTGAATCATAAGTCTTACTTTTCCTCCATCTTTCATATACTTTAAATTCTTCAATGGAAGACACATTGTACATTTCGAAAAAATCCAACCCATTCGGGAGTCCGCCTCCACTCTCCACTTGACTGACTCTTATATCTGATATACGCCTTGCAAACTCATCGGCGGCAAGCGGATTGATCTTGTCAAATTTTACCTTAATTCGCTCATTGACATCGGACTGCAGATCATATAAACCGCAAAATTCCTCATCATTCTGTATGATATAATTACACTGATTAGGCAAATCATCACAGGTATCTGCCAAAATAACCGCTGATACACCGCAGTCAACTTCTTCGTTCAGGATATACTTTGACACCATATCAGCTTCAAGGAGTTCCGGAGAATCAGCAACTATAACATAATATGGTATCTCAATTTTGCTTGAATTAATATCTTTTTTATTTTCTATACGACTTCTGAGCTTGGCACTCAGTTCATACATAATATCGCCTTTTTCATTTTCGTCGATTGCAACATAACGCATTTTTCTGTCATTTGACCAGGTATGAGGGAACCATTTTATGAAGTTCCACGGTTCAGCATCCTTTTTCCCATTGTGTAAAAATACAATCTTTACATCGGTGTAACAATTATTTGCGGCAATTTGGCAAACAATATTTCGGGCGATTCTTATGCATCGGCCATTTTTCCCAACAACACCCACTAGCTTTCTTTTGACAAGATCAACACATATCGGTACACCTTTAAGCTTAGCAAAGGATTCGGCAATTTTCTGCGGCTCGGAAACTAGCTTATCGTTTACAAGAGAAAACTTTTGCTTCGGCACCTTTATCTTTACCTGAAAAGGAACATCCCCGAGACCAACTCTAACACTTAAGAAATCCTTATGCGTAATATTTCGGTTCCACAACTCGGACGTGTTCACATTAAAAGCACAACAGGCATCGGTGGCGGGATACATTTTATGCATTATTTTGTAATTTTCATCATACAGGGAAGCGAGTTCATCCCCAATTTTACGCAGATACGCTCCATAGGCATCCACTCTGTACATTTCCGCATCGCGAGACGCTTTATTCGCATATCTTATATTAACAAGAGCCCATATAACACCGATTAAGGCAGATGACACAGCAGTAACGATACCGGTATACATAAAGGGACTTACTGCGCCCTGTTGGGCATTCATTGCACTTATAGCCAGCATGCAGCCAAACACCATGGGCAACGCCATTGTCAATGACGGACCAATTGTGAGTAGCAAAGGTCTTTTTTCTTTTTGTTGCATTGCCGGCGGAGACTCTATTTCTATTTCTTCATCATTCAATTTGAGAACACTTCTCGGCGATCTATGAAAAAGGGTTTCGTAACCGCTTTGTGAAATTTCAATATGTTCCGGATGTTTCGTTATCCGGCTAATACTCGGGGAAACCTTTCGTAAATCTTGCGCATTAACAGAAAAATCATTGTCATAGGAAACAACCGCAAGAACATTATTCAAATACAATATTTTTAAACCAAATATATTGATGCACTCACCGTATTTAAGTTCTGTTCTTTCATAAATGCGGTTATATCCCACAAAAACGCCGTTAATTCCCATACCCTCAACATAGCATTTACCGTTTGAAAAAAATAAATTTGCATGAAGCTTGGATACAAGTCCAAGATTATCATAGCGAATTGAATTCAATCTTCCACTTCCTATGGTCAAGGTATCGTTATTCACTTTGTATTTGGTAAATACGGGAAAGTTCTCATTGGTTTCGGTTATCACGACAGAAAGACGAATGCCCGAATTGGTTATTATTCTGAGCAAATCGCCGTTTTTTATAGAAACATTAAAGTAACTTCTGCCATCTTTGATTATGCTGTAAGACTCGCTCTTTACAAATTTCCAATTGCCGTCCAAAACCTCAAGATCCACCGCTATATTTTCCGGCAACGAAAATTCCCTTCCGGCAAGGACAATCCTGTAATCGGAATTGTCCAGAACCGGAAGATTAAAATCCCTAAAAGCTTTTTTTGTGTATACCGAAATTATGTAGCTCATTTTCCCTCCAAAAAATATTAGCCAAATAGCCAAGAAAAACCAGAAAAATTTCTCGATTTCTTTCGCAAAACTTTATAGTTTTGCGAAAAATGTCTTAAAATCTGCGTATTTTCGGAGGTTTCCGCCGAGGTTGACCAGAATTTTGACGGCAAATCATTTTTTTATTTTCGAAAATTTCTCCATGCTTTTTCGTTTGTGTTCGTCAAGGGAATGGGCGTATGTTTTCAATGTTATTGTGGCATCGGAGTGGCCGAGTATCTCGCTTAGGGTCTTTATGTCAAAACCCAATTCCAAAGCCCTGACGCTGAATGTGTGTCGCATTGTATGAACATTGGCATAGGGGACACCTGCCCGACGGAGTATTTTTTTATAGGCGTATTGAAACACCCGAGGGTCTGTCGCATGACGATTGGTATTGAGAACATAATTTGATGATGCATCTTTCTTTAGGGAAACAAGATTGTCCATAATAACCGACGGGATAGGTATTTTTCGCTTTGATGATTTGCTTTTTGGCGGGAGTTCCCGCAAAATAGATTTTCCGTCGACGGTCATTCGCTGCACCGTGCGATTTATATGCATAATCCCTTCCGCGAAATCAATATCTTCCCATTTGAGACCGCAAACCTCGCCGACTCTTAGTCCCATATAAAGGCACAATAATATGCCGATGTCATTTGGATTTTCTTCAATATCAAGGACTTCTTCGATTTTTCTTTGTTCTTCTCGAGTAAATACCCGAACCTCGTTTTTACGCATCTTCGGCAGTTCCACCTCGCGCCATACAGGTGAAATATATTCGTTTTTGTGTGCCGTTTTTAAAGCCTTTCGCAAGAAAGAAAAAATCCCCTTTACGGTGGAAGGGGAACAGTTTGACAGCGAATTCACAAATGATTGCAACTTATCTTCACTTATTTTACGCAGAATGATGTTCCCGAAATAAGGCTTTATATATTCATTCAGATATCGCTCATATATCATAAATGTGGTTGGTTTTATTTCATCACGACGTGATATAAGATATTCATCCATCCAACCCGCAAGAGTGATATTTGCCCCCTTATTTACTCCCAAAGCAGGTGCATTTTTTACTTTCATTTTTACCTCGGTATAACTCTTCCCGTATACGGATCTGTAAACCGCTTTCCCGTCCGGAGTGTATGAAGCGATATACCTTCCCTCCCAACGCCTATCTTTTCGCCTGTATATATTTTCACCTTTTCGACTCATGAGATTACCTCCTAAAAATGACCATATTTTTGACGATTAATAAAATAATTATAGCAATAAAATCGGCATTTTCTACATTGTGCATAAAAAAAGAAAAATTTTTTATGTAATTTTAACAGTTATAAAATACAAATTTTCCTTGCATTTTACAGAATATTATGTTACTATGATAAAGGTTGCACGAGATTCTTTTCGCAAAACTATAAAGTTTTGCGAAATTATATCCGACAAAGCATTTCAAGATGTTTTGTCGGATATTTTTTATCTATAGCTTTTAAGAGAAATTTTTCTAAACAGTACAAGGGATTTTCCCAGAAAAATCAAAATTTTTTATGATAATTAATTGCAAACCTGTCCAAAGTTTCGACACAGACAAGTGTACTTTTGCAAATTGTTTTCAACGTGGTTGGAGTATTAATTTACTAATTTGTTCCGGAGAGACGAAGGGACTCGGCTTCTAATTTCCAAAATAAAAAATACCGGAGACTACATCGGTAAGTTGGACTCAGTTACCGAAGGCGATAGGCTACCCGGCAATGTAACATTGCTGCCTTGCCGCAGCTTTACATTGTATCTTCCATAGCATAAGTTTCACTGCCGGTGTAACCGTGCTATTGATAATACCACATACACCCCCGCCAAATATTAGTTTTATTTGGGAAACCATATCATACTTGTGGCGCAAAATATTCCGCATCTTTGTCTTGCCGAGAGAAGCCCGAACAAATCAAGGAAAAAGGAACGGTATGATATAAAAAAATCGAACCTATCTTTGAACCGATACGACCGATGCGGTAAACAAGGCGGCCACAAGCGAGGCACCGAGAAACGATTTGAGGCGGTTCGGGCGGTTAGGCCCGAGTTATTGAAACAGGCATTATGAAACCAGTCAGCGGCTTGATACTGCCCGGTAGGCTCGAAAAACACCACAGAAACATTATATACGACATAAAGCGGCAGATAGGCGTGGATCTTGCGGTGGGAGACAAGTGCCCCACCATAGCGAGGCGGAGGAATTCTCCTTTGTTTTATTTTTTTTGCACACACATTATAACACAAAACGAAGTTTCCGTATATTTTTTAGCCGATAGGTTTAGCTGGGAGTTTACCTCCCGACCGAATCTGTCGGGATGTAACACATCTATTGTAAACCTACACCGAAATAGGGAGAGGGTCCAAAAATATGTTATGATACAATAGATATGTTACAAAAAAAGAAGAAAAACGACCTCGAAAGTG
>CAZTYF010000007.1:0-92212 GCA_964617455.1 uncultured Oscillospiraceae bacterium
TTTGCCCGTTCTCCGATACTCCTCTATATCCTCCAAGGTTATTTCCTCGTTCTCCGGGTTGTTGGTCTCTGCCATTAGCTCTCACCTCCTCGGTATTATTATACTCCGTATCGCTGAAATTGTCAATGTTTTCGGCTGTCTGCTCTTGCGTTTCCGCCTCTGCCTTTGGGGCGTTCATGGGGTTCTTTTCACTATCTTCAAGCCATTCAACTTTGCCTTGGGCATAAAGTCTATTAAACTTATTCTGTTCTATCTCGTAACCTTGTGAACCCCGCCAGCGTTGTATTTCCGACCATGTCTTTTGGGCAATGTCTTTTGCACTGCCCAAGGTGTTTGAAATATTATATATGCCCCCCGTTTTTAAGTCGAAAATACGCCACATTTCCTCCCCCCATGGGTCTTCCAAAGCTCCATAAAAAATATCGTTTTCTTCATCGGCTCGGCCTTTGTATTCCTCCAGCCCGTTTTCGAGCAGCATCAACGCCGTTCCCTGTTTTAACTTCGCATCGGCCACATATTCTTGTTGAGCTTTCTTTTCGGTTACTACCTTGTCCGCCTGTTTGGCGTTTGTCCGCTCTTGCGTTATGGAGGCTTCCCTGTCGAAGGCTTCCGCTTGTTCCGCCAATTTGGTGGCGGAGTCTCTGAAGTTGCCTAAGTACAAGAGGTGGCCCGGGGGGTCTTCCGATTGCAGCTTTTTCAAAGCCGCTTGCGCTTCTTCATCACTCGGCAAATTGAAAATGTTCTTTGCAAGCCTGCTGTCTTTTATCCCGCTTAAGGCATATATCGCAGCTGTCTGTTCTCGGTTGTTTTTCGTAGAATTGGCGTTCCTTATGCGTTCGCGCTCCTGAGTCACTTCGTCTTTGTCGTTGTCAATTGCCAACACGGTATCGCCCAAGGTATCCCTCCGGCGGAAGCCCCCTATGCTACTGCCTGTTTCCAAGTCAACGGTCTCCCAGTCGCCATAATGTTTATAATAAAATATGCCGTTCTTTTTGTCGGCATATCCTTTTTCCAGATGACCGCCATCTATGATGTATCCTTCTTCCAATTTGTCAACCAAAGCCTTCTTTTGGGCTTCTATCTTTTCTTCTCGCTCTTTTTGCTTTTGCAGGGCCTCTTGCACTTTTTCCCCGCTTGGTATGTTAACCGGGTTTCTTTCACTGTTTTCAAGCCATTCGATATTGCCTGAAGCATATGCTTCTGTAAAGGCTTCTAACGTTTTTTGGGCACCGTTTTCGTGTGCTCTGTACCCTTGAACCATCTGCCAACCGTCTTTGACTTTGGCCATAACTTCGTCTCTTTTTTTGCTTTGAAAACCCTTTGCAATTACCCCGGTTTTTAAGTCGCCGGCGTACCACTGCCCTTTTTGGAATTTGTAATACATCCCGTTTACATCATCTATCCAAGCCTTTGCTTCACGCAGCTTGTATCCTCCGCCTCTAGCCCTAAATAGCTCCAACACGGTCCCCCGTTTTAATTTGACGTCCGGCACATACTCCGGCATTCCTTCCGTCTCTTTATCGACGTATTCAATGCCCATATCTTCCGCCAGTTTTTTGGCTGCATTGCGTATTTCGGTCATCTGTTCGGAGGGAGTTTCCTTAAAAACTTCATCCAAAGCCGCCTGTATTTCTTCATCGCTCGGCAAATTGAAAATTTCTTCATCAAATTCACTGTCTTTTGCGCCGCTCAGGGAATATATTGCCAAGGCCGTTTTCATAAGTCCGTCCGAGTGCCGACGCTCCCAACTTTCGTCACGGGACCGGAGTATTTCATCTTTGTTTCTTATGAATGTAAGTACCGCATCATCCAAATTATCACGGTAATTGTCCGAATTATCGTGGTATGGGAAGTTGGCTATGCGCGCCCCGTTTTCCAAGTCATATGCCTCAACTCTGCCGTTGCCCCAAACATTATAGAATATACCGTTTTCCTTGTCGGCGTATCCGTCGAGCAAGTTGCCGTTATAGTGTAAAATACTGCCTTTTTCCAATTTGTCAATTATGGCTTTCTTTGCGGCATTTTCTTTGTCCGCCTGCTCTTGCGTTTCCGTTGTTGTTTTTGGAGTTTCCTCAGCCGTTTCCGTTGCTGTTTTTGGAGTTTCCGCAGGTGTTACATCGTTTTTTGGCAAACCCTCTTGCAGCTCTTCATCATTTGGAATATTGGCAGGCTGCATTTTCCCGTTTTCGATGCGTGTTACTTGCCCGCTCGCATAGTCTTCCACAAACTTTGCTCTAAGTTCTGCTTGCTGTTGCTTTTGCTCGTCGGTTGGTTCTTTCACGATATTTTTATCGTAGTCTTCGGCGGCTTCGCGTCTTGTGCGGAAGTAGTCCCACGAGCTTGTCCACCGATAGCCGTCCGACAAGTCATAGGCAACCCATCCGGTTTTCGCCTTGCCGAAGTAATTTCCCCCAACTTCTTTCCTGTAAAAAACTCCCCTATCCTTGTCAACAAAGCCTCGCACTTCTGTGAGTTTATTGGGGTTTTCACGGTTCCGAATTAGTGCGGTTCCCGGTTCCCCCGGGACTTTTTCCAGTTGTTTTGCGTCCTCTTTGGAAAGGTGTTTAACTTCGTCATTCTTTAAAGCGTTTTCCAAGAAACCTATTTCTTTTTGGTACCTTTCACTGTTGCGGAAATTTACAAGTCTTTCCCAATTTTGAGCCGCATAGTCAACAGCATCCGCCATTTTGCTAAAACCTTCGATGGGGCCCATGTTGATGCCTGTTTTAAGGTCATACATTCGCCAAACCGCTTTTGACTTCACCTCGCCTATTCTGCTCGTTGCCTTTGCGTAAAAGATGCCGTTGGTATCGTCAATATAACCCAAGAGTTCTCTTAGGCCGTTAAACACTTCATATGCGTCCTCGCCGTGTAATACCGCATAATTGCGTTTCCTTTCATAATACTGCACATAGCTTTTGCCCCGTTTCGGTTTGACATCGGGCACATATTCCTGTTGGGTATTGTCCTCATCCGCCATATACGCCGTGCCGCTTCCGTCCGCAAACACAACACGGTCGCTGGGTTCCATGCTCTGCGGGAATTGCTCCCTCCGCTGCCGTGCGGTAAGGTTTCTGCGGCTCGCCGTGTCCCGTGCCTCTGTTTCCCCCGCGGTGTTGGTGTATAAGTCAATGGGCGAGTCAACGCCTAAAGTGCCATAGTCTTTGTTGTCTAACTTATTGTCAATATCCGCAAGCTCAAGCCACCGGGGGAGTTTATACAACTCGTCATACAAGTCGTTTATTCTCGTACTTTCCTTGCCGTTAAGTCCCACTTTGGCTTCCTTATTGGCAAGTCTCCTATAACGTTCGTATTTGTCATAGGTCTCACGGTCCCACGTGCTTATAATGCCGTTCCTTCTGTCAAGCAACCGGCCTTCCGCTTTTTTCTCCCAATAGTCAACACCTGCGCCGGGTGAAAAGTCTTCCCGTTCTTGGACTGCGTGTTGTATCTCGTGGGTCAAAACATCGAGGATATTCCGCTCGTCTGCGGGGTTATCCGTAAGGCTCGCTTTTTTGGCGCTGTCCAAAAAGTCCTCGTTTATTCTTATGGCTTCTTCGCCGTTTTCGTGTTTCACATAAGATGCGGTGGTCCCGTTGGCTGCCGTCGATGTCTGTATCTCAACCGGGATATTCCTCAGCCACGGATGCTGCTCAAACAACTTGTCCGCCTTTATGATGTCCGCCAAAGTAAGCCGCTTGTCCTTTTCGAGGGCCTCGGCGCCGATAAGCTCAATACCGCGGTCGCAATGGACTATATCCCCCAAAACCCTTTAGGTGATATAACCAATTTCAGGGATACAAGCATAATAGAAGAGGAGATGCAATATTACACGCCCGAGGAGTTTATAAGATACATCACATATGCCCGGGAAAGGGCTGTAAATGCCTCCGATACAAGCGAATGGGACTTTTATGTATTCTTTAACATAGCCTTTTACACGGGCCTCAGAAAGGGCGAAATAAACGCTCTCAAATGGTCCGATATAAAGGGAGAGTATTTGTCCGTCAAAAGGAGCATCAACCAAAAACTGAATGGGCCCGATAGGGAGACGGCACCCAAAAACAAAAGCTCAATTCGAACCTTGCAACTCCCGTGGCCTCTGCTCAAGGTCCTTGCCGAACATAAAGAGAGGCAGAGGAGGCACCCCGAATTTTCCGAGGACTTCCGAGTCTGCGGAGGGCCCAAGTGTTTGAGGGATACCACAATTGATAAGAAAAACCGGGCATATGCCAAGGGTGCGGGTTTAAAAAGAATTAGGATACACGACTTCCGCCACAGCCACGCCTCTCTGCTCGCCAATGAGGGAATTAACATCCAAGAAATAGCAAGACGGTTGGGGCACTCAAACATCGAAGTGACGTGGAACACCTATTCCCATCTGTACCCGAGGGAGGAAGAGAGGGCGGTAAAAATATTAAATTCCATAGCCCCGAACCCCAAAAATGCAAAAAAAGTGTGGATACAAAAAACAACCCGCGCGAATACGCGGGTTGAGGCTCGTTTGGTGGAGGGAGATGGATTCGAACCATCGAAGTCGTCGACAACAGATTTACAGTCTGCCCCCTTTGGCCGCTCGGGAATCCCTCCGAATGTCTTTGTCATCGCTACGGGGCCAATGACTAAGGTATAATACCACATTACTCAAATCTTGTCAAGGCTTTTTGGGAAAAATTTTTAAATTTGTCCCATCGTATATTTTGCGGCGGATGTTTATAAAAACGAAATGTTGACTTTTGGGAGGATATGTGGTAAAATGGTTTTGTGTATGATTTGCTGCGGTGAGATTCCGCAGAATGTGAAGTTTATGTTCGGAGGTTTTTTATGTTTCTGTCCCGTGACTGGAAGGACTATGAGCTCATTGACGGTTCGGGGGGAGAAAAACTTGAGCGCTGGGGCGATGTTATATTGAGACGCCCGGACCCGCAAATCGTGTGGACTCTGCCGGCGGCGGACAAATCCGAGCTTTGGGACAAGGCCGATGCCGTATATTTTCGAAGCAGCAAGGGCGGCGGACGGTGGGAGGTTCACAAACCTATTCCCGACCAATGGACGGTTGCTTATAAAGATTTGAAATTCAAAATAACTCCCATGGGATTTAAGCATACGGGTCTGTTCCCTGAACAGGCCGCCAACTGGGATTGGTTTTCGGAAATTATCCGAACCTGCGGCAGGTCTTCGGGAGGCATATCCGTTCTCAATCTTTTTGCCTATACGGGCGGCGCAACGGTGGCCGCAGCCAAGGCGGGAGCCCGGGTGTGCCACGTGGATGCGGCGAAGGGAATGGTTATGCGGGCCAAGGAGAACAGTGCCTTATCCGGATTGGCCGACAGGCCCATTCGATATATTGTGGACGATGTTAAGAAATTCGTGGCCCGGGAAATCCGACGGGGGCATAAATACGACGGAATTATCATGGACCCTCCTTCCTATGGGAGAGGTCCCGGAGGAGAGGTCTGGAAGATTGAAGAGGAGCTTTTCGGTTTGGTTGAGCTCTGTGTGGAGCTTTTGAGTGACGAGCCTCTGTTTTTCTTGGTGAATACATATACGACCGGGCTTTCGGGGAGCATTATGGAAAATGTCTTTCGATTGACCGTGAAAAAGAGATTTGGAGGCATAGCCCAAGTGGACGAAATCGGACTTCCCATCACCAACGGAGGGCTGGCTCTTCCCTGCGGATACTCCGCCCGATGGGAAGGGTAGTGAGCAAAATCCCTCCTTTCAAGCGTTTTGACGATTATGGATAATGATAACATAGTAAATATAACCGATTTGGTATTTGAATATACGGATGACAACAAGAAGGACAAAACCCGGGTATTAAACGGGGTGAATCTCCGAATAAGGCGGGGGGAATTTTTGGCTGTTCTCGGCCGCAACGGGTCCGGGAAATCCACCCTGGCCAAACATATGAACGGTATACTCATTCCCACGGAGGGGAAGGTGGAGGTTGACGGAACAGACACCTCCGACGAGAGCCGCCTGTTTGAGGTGAGGCGCAGGGTTGGGATGGTCTTCCAAAATCCCGACAACGAGATGGTTGCCACCATAGTGGAGGAAGATGTGGCCTTCGCTCCGGAAAACTTGGGAGTGCCTTCAAAGGAAATCCGAAAGCGGGTGGATGATGCCCTTGAAATCGTGGGTATGAGCGATTTTAAGGAGCATGCGCCCCATATGTTGAGCGGAGGTCAAAAACAGAGGGTGGCAATTGCCGGGGCCCTTGCCATGAAGCCCATGCTTTTGGTAATGGATGAACCTACGGCGATGTTGGACCCCATCGGCAGAAAAGAGGTTATCGAAACGGCAAAAAAGCTCGTCCGAGACGAGGGAATGACCGTGGTGCTCATAACCCACTATATGGACGAGGCCTCGGAGGCGGACAGGGTGGTTGTTTTGGACAAGGGGAAAATCGCCTTGGAAGGAAAACCGAGGGAAATCTTTTCCCAAGGGGAAAAATTGCGGGCCTTGGGCCTTGAGGCGCCTCAATCAACCTATCTCATACATATGCTGAAGCAAGAGGTCCCCGACCTTGACGAGACCGTCCTGAACGACGAGGAATGTGCGGCGGAGCTGCTGCGGGCCATTCGGGCGAAAAGGAGAAGGTCCGATGATTGACTTGGAAAATGTGAGCTACACCTATATGAAAGACGGACCTTTCGAAAAGAAGGCTTTGGACAACGTGAGCCTCCATATCGCATCGGGTGAATTTGTGGGCATCATAGGCCACACCGGCTCGGGGAAAACCACCATGATACAGTTGCTGAACGGGCTCCTGAAACCCGATTCGGGGAAAGTTATAATAGACGGCGAGGATTTGTCCGACAAAAAAACCGACATTCGGAGCATCCGCTTCAAAGTGGGCCTCTGTATGCAATATCCGGAATATCAACTCTTTGAGGAGACGGTTCTCAAAGACATCTGCTTCGGACCCGTAAATATGGGTCTCTCGAAAGAGGAGGCCGAGAAAAGGGCTCGGTTTGCCGCCCGTATGGTGGGCCTTCCCGAAGAGCTTTTGGACAAGTCACCCTTTGATTTGTCCGGAGGCCAGAAGCGGAGAGCAGCCATTGCCGGGATTTTGGCAATGGAGCCGAAGGTCCTGATACTGGACGAGCCTACCGCAGGTCTTGATCCGGCAGGCAGAGACGAAATTCTTTGCAAAATCCGAGACATGCACAGGCGCCTTGATTTGACGGTTTTGCTGGTCTCCCACAGTATGGAAGATGTGGCAAAGCTCTCGGACAGGATTTTGGTCCTGAATGAGGGAAAGGTTGAGATGTTCGGTCCCCCTCGGGAAGTTTTTGCCAACAGTTCCCGCCTTCGGGAGATAGGGCTGAATGTGCCCCAAATCACCCGTGTGGCGGACAGACTCCGAGAGGAGGGCATTGATATGCCTCCCGGGATATACACGGTTGAGGACGCCTATGAGGCGCTGCTGCCTCTTCTTCGGGATTAGACCGGGGCAAATCCGATTAATCGAAAGGTACACATATGCTTAAAGATATAACCTTGGGTCAATACTTTCCGGGGAATACTTTTATTCACCGTCTTGATCCCCGCACGAAAATCCTTATCATAATCGCATACGTTGTGGTGGTTTTTTTGGTGCAAAACTTTGCGGGCTACGGAGCGTTGGCTCTGTTTTTGGCAATCTGCACCGCCGTTTCGAAAATCCCGCCCAAATATCTGATTCGGGGACTTAAGTCGATTTTGGTGTTCATCATACTTACGGGTTTGTTCAATCTGTTCCTGACGGACGGGGAAGTGATATGGAGCTTTGGGTTCCTGAAAATCACTCGGGAGGGCGTGAGATTTGCGGCCTTTATGGTGCTGCGGCTGGTGTTTTTAATCCTCGGCACATCCCTGCTGACCCTGACCACCTCTCCCATAGCCTTGACGGACGGCCTGGAGCGGCTCCTTTCGCCTTTTGCGAAAATACATCTGCCCGCCCATGAGATAGCCATGATGATGACAATCGCTTTGAGATTTATCCCCACCCTTTTGGATGAGACCGACAAAATAATGAAGGCCCAATCGGCCCGGGGCGCATCCATTGACAGCGGGAATATATTTGCCCGGGCAAAGGCCATGGTCCCGATTTTGATACCCCTTTTTGTCAGCGCCTTTCGGCGGGCGGACGAGCTGGCCACGGCCATGGAATGCCGCTGCTATAAGGGAGGCACGGGCAGGACACGGCTGAGGGAATTGAAATACAGCGGAACCGATGTTTTGGGGGGACTTTACACCCTGATGCTCCTTTCGGTTGTTATCGGGCTCAATATAACATTTGGAAAATTTTGATTATGAGAAACATAGCAATGCGCCTCAAGTTTGACGGCAGCGGATATCACGGATGGCAATACCAGACCAACGGAGTCACCCTTCAGGAGACAATCGAAAGGGCCCTTGGGGAAATTTGCGGCGAAAAAATCCGAGTGACGGGATGCAGCAGAACCGATGCGGGAGTTCACGCCCTTGACTATGTGATGAACTTCAAAACGAACTGCAAGATACCGACGAGTCGGTTTCCCTATGCCCTGAACGGGCGGCTGGGGGACGACATAACCGTCACGGAGGCCCGGGAGGTTCCGACGGAGTTTAATGCCCGATTCTCCGCAAAGGGGAAAAGGTATATATATTTGATTTTAAACGACAGGTTCCCGAGTCCGTTCCTGAGTCGGTACAGCTGGTTTTTGCCCTATAAATTGAATTTGGAGGATATGAAAGAGGCGGCGGAGTGTTTTGTGGGGACTCATGATTTCAAGGGGTTTATGGCCTGCGGAGGGCAGCAGAAAACGACGGTGCGCACGGTCTTTGAGTGCAGCGTGAAAGCGGACCCGAAGAATCTCATCAAAATCACCGTGGCCGCCGATGCCTTTTTGTACAATATGGTGAGGATTATAACGGGCACTCTTGTGTATGTGGGCTGCGGAAAAATCAAGAAAGACGAAATCCCCGAAATAATCCGAAAGGGAGACAGAAGGGAATGCGGAGTGACGGCTCCGCCTCAGGGACTGTTCCTTGAGAAGGTGTACTTACGGGAAGACGATAAGGAAGAAAGCCATGAAATTTGACATTAACAGGGAGTTCAATTTGTCTCAGGTTTTTGATTTTTTCAAGGCCAAGGCAAAGGCTCTCAAAGCATTCATAAAAAAACTGGACAGCGGCAGCATCAAAACAGTCACCGTGAACCACAGGCAAATTCGTATCAACGCTCTGCGGCTGGGGCTGGCGGCGGCGGTTTTGGCTTTGTGTCTCGCCCTGATTATCAATTTGGTGATAGTTCCCCGGGCCGCCTATCGGCAATATTCCGATATCGAGTTCGACACGGGAGGGGACTATGAGCAATTCACCTGCGGCGACGATGTTCTGCTCCTCAACCACCGAGGCATTAAACTTATGAACAACAAGGGAGAGTATGAGTGGGAAGTGCCTCTCACGTTGACCAATCCCGAGATTGACATAGACGGAAAATATGTGCTCCTGTCGGATTTGGACGGCAACTGCAGTTTGAGCCTTTATAATCTCAAAGGCGAAAATTTGGTGTCTTATCCCATAGACACAAAGCTGATGTCCGCCAAAGTCAACAGACACGGAAAGGCGGCTGTGGCCGTAAGCGAAGAGGGATACAAAGGCGCCGTTGCGGTCTATAACCGCAAGGGAGAGGAAATATTCAAGTGGAACAGCGGGGAGGGCTATATTACGGATGTGGATATATCCCGAGACGGAAATGCCATAGTCGTGGCCCGTGTGATGAGCGACGGAGAGGAATCCTATTCGAAAATCCATGTTATAAGCGTCAAAAACGGAAAGGAAATAGGCAGCCGAGTCTGCGACAAATCCCTTGTGGCCAAGGTTGCTTTCGACGAGGGGAACAGAATCGTGGCAGTTGCCCAGAACAAGGTCTATGGCCTGAATAAGAAATGCGAGGAGCGATTTGTGATTGACCTTGCGGGAAAATCCCCCCAAAAGTATGACATAACCGACGGGGATCGGATGCTGTTTTTGTGCCGTGACAACCGAGGCGGCTCCGTCCTTGAGATATATAACAAGTCCGGGAAACTCACGGGGAGCTTTGGTGCGGCGGAGGAGATAAAAAACATGTCCTGCCATGACAACACCATCGTCGCGGCCACCTCCCGAACCGTTATGAGAATCAGTCAAAGAGGAAAACCGAAAAAGACTCGGGAAGTGGATCATGACATATTGAGTATAGGCGTGTTCGGAAATCGGAGAAATGTATTGGTGCTCGGAGGAAACCGGGCGGATATTATGAGAATGAGATAGAAATGAGGATGAAAAATTGATTGACATCATAATCGCAGTCGTGATTATCCTGTTTATAATTGTGGGCTACAAAAACGGCTTTATGAAATCCGTGTATCGGGTGTCGGCCTTTGTTCTCGGAATAGTTTTGGCATATGTGCTCTATCGGCCGGTTAAGAATCTATTCATAAACTCGGGACTTATGGACAAAGTCAATTCGGGCATTCGCTCCCTGAGCGATTCCCATATGCAGGTGCTGAACGAGAATATCCTGCCGGGCTATATGAAAAGCATGGTGGCAAACGGGCAGGTGTCCTTGAGCGATGCGGTAAGCGGGTTTTTGACGACTTTGGTAATCAATGTTTTGGCTTTTCTGTTTGTGTTTTTGGCGGTGAGGTTGCTGATTGCCCTCTTGGGCAGGGTGATACATATCACATCAAGGCTTCCCGTTATAAATTTCTTCAACCGAGGCTTGGGGGTTGTCTTGGGTATCGCAGAGGGAATAATGCTCATATATTTGGTCCTTGCTTTTGTTTATGCCGTGACGCCTCTGCGGGAAAATCCCGTCACCGTCGAATATATAAACGCCTCACCTCTGACCAAAACCATGTATGAAAACAATCCCGTTATCGATTTGATATCACCCACGGATTATGAAAGCCTTATTCAAGGAGGGAATTATGAATAACGATTTGGAAAAAGTGCAAGGCATGAAGCTTGCGGAACTTAGGGATTACGCCAAGGAGCTGGGCATAAAGGGCTCTTATAAATATAAAAAGCAAGAGCTGACGGACGTTATCACTCGGTTATTGACGGAAAAGGAGAAATCCGAAAAATCCCGCGGCAAGGCGAAGGCGACTCCGAAAAAAAGGGGAAGCTCGAAGAAAAAGGCGGAGCCCGAGAAAAAGACGGAGACCGAGAAAAAAGGGGAGCCCCAAAAAACTTCCGCTCCCTCGGAAAACAACTCGGAGCCGAATCTGATTGACTATGCGCCCAGGAATAGAGCGGAGGAGTATAGGAAGAGTTACGAAAAGGTCTCGGAGGCAAAAGCCGCCGAAAAAGAAGAGGACGCTCCCGATTCGAAAGAGGCCGAAAAAAAGGAGACCGCTTCCGAGGAAGCGGCCCCCGAAAAGCGGGAAACTCAAGGCGAGCAAAAGGGCAAAAAATACGGGGGACCCGGAAAAGGCGAAAAGCCGAACTATCAACAATCCTCCCAAAACAAGGGGCAGGGCGGGGGCCAACAGCCTCAAAACACGGAATACAGCGACCCGGTCCACAGAACCAACCTGATGGAAGGGGTTTTGGAGGTTATGGAGGACGGATACGGATTTTTGCGCTCCAACAACTACCAGAGCGGGCCCAACGATGTCTATGTGCCCCAAACTCAAATACGGCGTTTCAAGCTGAAAACCGGGGATTATATCATCGGAAACACCCGAATGCAGCATGAGGGGGAAAAATTCCAGGCCCTCCTCTATGTGCAATATGTAAACGGGGACAGGGTTGACGTTTCCCTGCGCAGGAAGTCCTTTGAGGATTTGACTCCCATATATCCCACCGAAAGATTCCGCTTGGAAACGGAGAGAACCGATTATTCCATGCGGATAATAGACCTTATCGCTCCCATAGGCAAGGGCCAGAGGGGAATCATCGTGGCGCCCCCCAAAGCGGGAAAAACCACAATCCTGAAAAACATTGCCAACAGCATAGCCAAAAACAATCCGGAAACGCAGCTGATAGTTCTTTTGATAGACGAGCGTCCCGAGGAAGTGACGGATATGCAGAGGAGCATAAAGGGGGATGTTATATACTCCACCTTTGACGAGGAGCCCGAAAACCACACAAAAGTCGCCGAAATCGTCTTGGAGCGGGCAAAGAGGCTGGTTGAGCACAAAAAGGATGTGGTGATTTTGCTGGACAGTATCACCCGCCTGGCGAGAGCCTATAACCTGACCATCGCTCCCACCGGCAGAACCCTGTCGGGAGGCCTGGACCCGGGCTCCCTCTATAAGCCCAAAAGGTTTTTCGGAGCCGCTCGAAACATCGAGGAAGGCGGAAGCCTGACGATTTTGGCAACCGCTCTGATTGAAACGGGCAGCCGTATGGACGATGTTATATTCGAGGAGTTTAAAGGAACCGGCAATATGGAAGTCCACTTGGACAGGAAGCTTCAGGAGCGCCGCATTTTCCCCGCAATCGACATAGCCAAGTCCGGAACCCGAAAGGAAGAGCTGCTGCTCAATCGGCGGGAGAGGGAAGCGGTGTATAAAGTGCGCCGTGCGCTGATGGGCCAAAATGCCGCCGAGGATATGGAAAGCCTGCTGCGGTATGTCATCGGCTCCAAAAACAACGATGAATTGATTGCGGTCATAGAGAAGATGTTTTAGGAAGCGGCAATCAAAATCCGAAATATCACCACAGGAGAATGCATATGAAAAAGTTTTCGTTAATCTTAGCTCTCACCTTGACAATAGCCTTGGTGGCGGGATTTGCGCCCAAGACGGAAAAAACTCCGTCTCCCGAAAATTCCTCCCGAACATCGGGTCCTCCCGCCTGGCTGAGCGGTGTGATTTCGGGGGCGACGCCGAAGCCCACGGAGAGTGCCCAAAGCAATTCGGAGGGTCCCGACTCCTCTTCGGAGCCCGACTCTCAAAGCGAGCCTTCCGGTGCTCCCGCCGAGACCCCCGTTCCCGGTTTTGTGAAAGCCGGCACGGAGGAAGCGAAAAACGTCAAGGTGCCGATTTTGCTTTATCATCACATATCCACCGAGTTCGATGCCACGAATGCGATTTCCATAATATCGCCTCGGGATTTCAACCTGCATATGACGGCCATAAAGGCCCAATATACCCCCATAAGTTTGAGGGAGTATGTTGACTTTGTGAATTGCAAGGACGGCTCCAAAATGCTGCCCACAGACCCTATCATCGTAACCTTTGACGACGGATACCTGTCCAATTACGAGGTTGCCTACCCCATTTTGAAAAAGCTCAATATCCCCGCCACCATATTCATCGTGACCGACACGGTGGGGGAAAAGAGCGGGGACGGCAAGGTCAATTATACCCATTTCACCTGGGAGCAGGCCAAGGAGATGCAGGACAGCGGCCTGATTGACATAGAGTCTCACACAAACGATCATGTGCGCCTGGGAGAGTTGGATACGGACACGGTGAATTACGAGTTGCGAAAGTCAAAGTATCTGATAGAGAAGCATTTGGGAAAGACTTGCGATATGATTGCATATCCCTACGGTTCCTATTCCGACGCAGCCATAAAAGCCTCAAAAGAGGCGGGATTTGTCGCCCAATGCCTTGTGGGCGACGATGCGAGAAATATAGACTATGAAGTGAATGTTCCCGGAGACGGGGTTATGAATATGACCCGAATCACGGTGAGCGGCACCATGGGAAATGTCAATATAATCGAATTGGTGAGAAAATCCATAGCAAACAAGAAAACGAATTAGAAGGCGAAAAGAATCCGAAAAGGGCACCTGCCGAGGGGCAGATGTCCTTGTTTTTTACAGGCCGTTTCCGTCCTCCAAGATTACCGTGAAGGGGCCGTCGTTTATGAGGCTCACTTCCATATCCGCCCCAAAAATCCCGTGCTCCGTTTTGGGGAAGAACTTTTTGGAATACTCTATAAAATACTCATACAGCTCATTGGCGAATTGCGGTGCTCCCGCCTCGGTGAAGCCGGGCCTATTGCCTCTGCGGCAGTCGGCAAAGAGGGTGAATTGGGAAACAACCAGCAGCTCTCCGCCGATGTCCCCGATTGAAAGGTTGGTCTTTCCGTTTTCGTCGGGAAATATTCTCAAACGGGAAATTTTGGCGACTGCTTTTTCCGCCTTTTCTTTGGTATCGGAATTCGAAATTCCCAAGAGAACCAAAAGCCCCCTGCCTATTTCTCCCACCGTTTCTCCCCCAACCTTAACCGAGGAGCTTAACACTCTCTGAATCACGATTTTCATATTTGCCTCCGATATAACATCCCCGGGGCCTTATTCGGAAGGTGCCCACCCGGGGGATTTGTAAAAAATAAAAGGCTGCATCATAAGCGACACAGCCTTTGATTGGGCTTTATTATTTGAGTTCAACCGTTGCGCCGACCTCTTCGAGTTTGGTCTTGATCTCTTCGGCTTCCTCTTTGGATACGCCTTCCTTAACGGGATTGGGAGCGCCGTCAACCAACTTCTTGGCATCCGCCAAACCGAGACTCGTTATCTCGCGAACGACTTTGATAACCTTGATCTTCTGAGCGCCTATGCCCGCAAGGATTACGTCAAACTCTGTCTGCTCTTCCGCAGCAGGTCCGGCCTCTCCGCCGCCGCCTGCCATCATAACGGGAGCCGCCGCACTTACGCCGAACTCATCCTCAAGAGCCTTAACCAAATCGTTAACCTCTACCAATGTCAATTCCTTGATCTCGTCAAGTATTTTCGCTATATCTGCCATTTTTTTATCCTCCATTCAATAAAATATTAGGTTTTCTTTTCGATAGATAATTCTTTTCAAATATTATAAGCCGTTTTCCGATTTTAATCGGAAATCTCCGAGCTCTATTCCGCCTCGGTTGTCTCTTCCGCTGCGGGTGCGGCTTCGGCCTCTGCGGATGTCGCTTCGGTCTCTGCGGGTGCGGCTTCGGCCTCTGCGGATGTCGCTTCGGTCTCTGCGGGTGCAGCTTCGGCTTCAGCAGGTGCCGCTTCTGCGGGTGCAGCTTCGGATTCTGCGGGAGCCGCCTCTGCGGGTGCAACTTCGGCTTCAGCGGGAGTCGCTTCGGCCTCCGCCTGCGCCGCCTCTTCCGTTTCGGGAGCGGCCGCCAAAACATCCGACGCCTTCTCCGAGCCGGACTCCGACACCTTGTCGGCAATGGCCTGGAGAGCCCGAGCGAGAGCTCCGATAGGCGAGAGCAGGGAGCCCATCATCTTGGAAATCAAAACATCCTTCGACGGAATCGAAGCGTATTTCTTGACTTCCTCAACGGATATTACCGCACCCTCGACAAAGCCGCCTTTGACTTCCAGCTTGTCATTGGTCTTGGCGAATTCGCACAAAACCTTCGCCGGGGACACCACATCCTCGGTGCTTGTGGCAAGGGCGGTAGGTCCTTCAAGGACGCTGTCAAGGTCGTCAAGGCCCGCTTCTTTGATTGCGTAATGGATGATACTGTTTTTGATAACGGTATATTCCACATTCGCTTCCCGAAGCTTGCGCCTGAGCTCCGTATCCTGGTCAACAGTGAGTCCTCTGTAGTCGGCCAGCACACCTGCTTGGGCGTTGTTCAGCCTCTCTGCCAGCTTATCAACCATCGCCTTTTTGCTTTCCAATATCTTAGCACTTGGCATGAACTTATTTCCTCCTTCCGTAAAAAATCCCTCGCAGGCATACGAGGGATAATATTATACAATAAAACGATAATATGTATCATCCTCGGCAGGACTTACGACTTCCGTCACCTGCTGTCTGCGGAAAATATCTTAACAAATGCTTATTTTATCACAAAACCGAATGTTTGTCAATGTTAAGCCTCGATTTTGCTGCCGGCGATTTTCACACCGGGGCCCATCGTGGATGCGACGGTTACGGATTTCAAGTAAACTCCTTTTGCCGCAGCGGGCTTTGCCTTTATAATGGCGCTCATCAAAACGCTGAAATTCTCTTTGAGCTTTTCGGGTCCAAAGGAAGCTTTGCCGATGGGGCAGTGTATGATGTTGGCCTTGTCCAATCTGTATTCGATCTTACCGGCTTTGGCGTCCTCCACCGCTTTGGCCACATCCGGTGTAACGGTGCCTGCCTTCGGGTTGGGCATGAGGCCCTTGGGACCCAGGATTCGGCCTATTCTTCCCACGACGCTCATCATATCCGGGCTGGCAATGGCAACGTCGAAATCAAACCAGTTCTCGGTCTGAATCTTTTGGGCCATATCCTCTGCGCCCACATAATCCGCGCCTGCCGCCTTGGCGGCTTCTGCTTTATCGTCCCGAGCGAAAACAAGAACCTTGACATTCTTGCCCGTTCCGTTGGGGAGCACCACGGCGCCTCTGACCTGCTGGTCGGCGTGCCTTGAGTCCACGCCCAACTTTGCATGGAGCTCAATGGTTTCGTCGAATTTTGCGGAGGCCGTCTCGCACACCAACTTCAAAGCATCATCCGGATCATACAGCTTGCCCTTTTCGATGAGCTTCGCCGATTCTTGATACTTTTTGCTCTTCTTCATAAAAATACTCCTTTCGTCATTCCTCTACGGTAATGCCCATGGAACGGGCCGTTCCGGCTATCATAGACATTGCTGCCTCAAGGGATGCCGCATTCAGGTCGGGCATCTTTTTCTCTGCGATTTCCTGCAGAGAGGCCTTTGATATTTGGGCAACCTTCGTCTTGTTGGGAACTCCGGAGCCTTTTTCGATGCCGCAAGCCTTCTTTATCAGCACGGGAGCCGGCGGCGTTTTGGTAATGAATGAGAACGACCTGTCTTGATATACGGTTATCACAACCGGTATAATCGTTCCCATATCGGCCTTTGTCTTTTCATTAAACTGCTTTGTGAATTCCATAATGTTGACGCCGTGCTGACCGAGAGCCGGACCTACGGGAGGAGCCGGGGTGGCCTGTCCCGCCGGGATTTGCAGCTTAATATAACCTGTGATTTTCTGTGCCATATGAATACACCTCCTCTTTCACATAAGCAATTCCCTTAACTATACATCCGAGAAATTGCTCGTTGTGGTATTATCGGGCATACGCCCTCCCACGGGCCCGATTCGAAACGGGCATATATAAACGGAAAAATCCGTGTGGGTAACTGATTAAACAATGGATTCTATTTGGTTAAAGTTGAGTTCCACATCCGTCTCTCTTTCGAACATAGAAACCTTGACTTTGACCTTTTCTTTTTCAAGGTTAATCTCGTTAATAACCCCCGGGAATCCTTCAAGAGGTCCGTACTTAACCCTGATATTGTCGCCGACCTCGAAATCGAATTTGACGACTTTGCGCTCAAGCCCCATCTTTTCCACTTCCGCATCGGTAAGTGCAACGGGCTTGGAACCGGGCCCTACAAATCCGGTAACGCCGCGGCAATTTCGCACAACATACCAGCTCTTGTCATTCATTATCATTTTGACCATCACATAGCTGGGAAAGATTTTACGCTTGGTAACTTTTTTCCTGTTGTCCTTGGTCTCCACGACCTCTTCCATAGGGACAACCACATCCAAAATAACGCCTTCCAAGCCTTGATTGTCGCGGGTTTTTTCAATATCGGCTTTTACCTTGTTCTCATAACCGGAATAAGTGTGGGCAACATACCATTTAGCTTTATTGTCTGCCATAAAAAAACCACCTTGTTTTTATCTGTTAATTAAAAGAGACATTCCCCATGTGAACAGAGCGTCCAAAAGCCAAATAACTACGCCGACAATAAGAACATAGAGCATAACGACAAGAGTGTTCTGACGAACCTTCTTGAATGTGGGCCAGACCACCTTTTTCATTTCAGCTTTTACTTCTTTGACATATCTGACTATTCTTTGAAAAAAGCGCGGTTTTGTTTTTTCCATTTTCTACACCTCTGTAATTATCTTGTTTCTCTGTGAAGAGTATGTTTTCTGCAGAATCTGCAATATTTCATTCTCTCTATCCTGTCGGGACAGTTCTGCTTGTTCTTCGTCGTATCGTAATTTCTCTGTTTGCACTCGGTGCAAGCCAATGTAATCTTCGTTTGCATAATCTCACCTCAAATTCCTAACACAAATAAAGCCTCGAGAGAGGCAATATCTATAGTACCACATTTCCGGGGGTATGTCAATGACTTTTTTGAAATTTTTGAAAAAAATTTGCCCGATGTTGGGAGGCGTTTTTTCTGTCTTCTTTCGTGGATGAAAAAAGGGGTCCCTTTGGGGACCCCTTTGAATATTCAACCGATTCGTGTATCAGTTAAAGTCGTAGTCATACTGACGCTGCTGATATACAACCACATCGCCGGTTCTCTCGTATGTTCTGATGTAAACATAATCGAGCATTCCTGCTACCGGGTTAGCCTCGGAGAAACTGCTGCCGATAGAAACCGTACCGGTCGATACACCTTCATCACCGGCCAAAGCACGGTCAACATAGATGTCGCCTATGCCGCCAAGGCCGATACGTGATCTCGTGCTGCGAGATGCGTCGTATACATAGTAGTTAGCCTGGAGGTTGTTCAGAGATACGGATTCGATGTTGTTGAAGTCGGGGAGAACATCGCCCTGACCCATCGGAGCAATCCTTACTCTGTTACCGTTTCTGCCTACTACAGCACCGAAGTATACTTCCTCGTCGGTTGTTCCGCCGAACAATACATCAATCTGAGGAACACCGGCATTGTCGCCGCCGCTCAATACATCGCCTCTGATTTCGTCACCGGCGAAGGTGAGGTAAGGTGTGGCAGATGTGATGTAGTCACCGGTCTTACCAAACTTGAACAGTGAGCCCGGCTTGGTGTCTACGGTCAAAGTAGCGTCGTTGAAGTCTTCGGATGTGGTAGCGTCGATAAGCTCACCGTTCTGATAGTAGCTTACGGACAGAACACCGTTGGAAGCTTCGCCGACAGATGTAACCATAGCAACTCCGGATTCGGGGCTGGTAGCGATATCTGTGTTGTAAAGAACAACTACATCGGCATATCCCGCATCGTTGCCGTTAGAGTATGCAACAGCCCAATCACCGGTCATGGTAACCAGGTTTGCACCGGTTGTAACGGAGCAGTTCTCTGTGGGCTGGCCGTTCGCTGCCTCATGATACTTGAAGCCGTCACCGGGTCTGCCGATGAAGAATACCAATGTGTCCTGAGTTACGTCGATTCTCTTGTTGTCGATTCTCAGTTCCTGAGTCTCCTGATCATAATCAAACTTGCCGGCTGTTCCGAGAGTAGCCAAAGTCTGGTCGGGATCCACAACACTGTCTTGTCCCTCGTCGGGAAGAGTTATCGATCTTACCGTTCCGTTGGAAGCGCTCAATGTAACAACTTTACCTACAATAGACTCGATTGTAGTTCTCTGGTCCGCATCATCGTCATACTTGTATGTGATATAGTCGTTGTTTGCCGCATTGGCACCCTGCAAGAATTCGGGTGTGGGATTGTAAACCGTTACGTTATTGGCAAATGACGCTGTGTTAAGCTGTCCGTCCTTATAGATGAACTGGATAACGGGAGCATCTCCGCCGAATGTGGCAGAAGCGAGGGTCGCATCCAAAATGTATGCATAGTTGTCACTGGTGCCGCCTGTTGCGTTCATGTCTCTGTTGTAGGCAACAATCTTGCCATACTTGTCAACATAGAAGGTTCCTGCCGAACCGGGTCTGATTGTCGAATTGGAATAGAATCCTTGAGCCACATCATAGGCTACGCCGTTGATTCTGTAGGCCTGTCCGTCAGCCGATGTCTCGGAGATTTCCTGACGCTCTACAGTGCCGACGATAGCTGTGCTCTCACCGTTGAGGACTTCTATGTCATAGTAGTTGGCTTCCGAATTTGCTACGATTGAGAGAACATCCCACTCTTTGAGCTGGGTATAGTCATAAGGCTGGCCATTCTGGGTGATCTTGATATAGGAATCATTCGTAGCGGAGTCAAACTCAACCCTGCTGACTCTGTTGTCATGAGTTGCATCGCCGACTTCGTTCTTGAAGGAGAGCACGCCTCTGTTCGAGAGCTCTTCCACAACGCCGCCTGCCGCAACTTCAACAAATATGAAGTCATAACCTGCGGACTGGTTATTGTCAATCAAAGTAACCTGGCCGCTGTAGGGGCTGTCAGAGTAAACTTTCTTGCCTTCCGGATTAGCATCATCCTGAGTGGCAAATACATCGTCAAGAATATATCCGCAGATACCGTTGTAAACTACCTTGGGTGTCTCTTCGGAATCAAGGGACAATCTGGTGGCATTTCTGTCGTTCTCGCCTCTCATGTAATAGAGAGCTTCACGGCCGATAGCGTCTCTCTCGAAATAACTGAACTGGTCAAGGTTAAAGGTAACCGATGCATTCTGTCCTTCCGAAGGAACGATTGAAATCAATGTGGCCAAATCGCCGGTCTTGCGGGCATAAGCCGTTACATCATATCCGAAGTACTCGGCTGCATTTGTGTCGCCAACATAGAAATCATATGCGGGTTTGAATCCGTTGTTGGGATCCGGGGTCTCGTAGTCGTTGGATACAACTTTGTAGAGATCCGTCAGAGCGATTGTAACAGTCTCGTCTCTGTTGGAAGCGCCATAGCTGAGGCTGCCGTCCAAGTTCGTAACTTCGTTGGCCACTACATTACCTCTGAGCTTTGTAACTCCCAAATACTCGCTGAGGCAACTTCTCATGGGCTGCCAATCACCGTCATAGATGGTGAACTGGCCGTTTCCGCCGTAAGCCATTCTGTCCATCAAAGGAGCTTCGATGGCATTGTCAACTATCTGAGCAACCATACCGCGGGTAGCTTCCATACCGTCTGCACCGCCTACAACACCGTCAAGGACGCCCTGACGGGTAGCTGCGATTTCATAACCTACGGGATATCCGCCGTTTACCGCTGCGAAGTTCTTGTAGCCCAAAGTCTCCATGACCATCTTTATAACATCCTGATAGAGAACGTTGTCATCGGGGCCGAAATTTCCGTCGCCGTAACCGTTGATGATCTGGGTGCTCGAAGCTGCCTGGATATATCCGGAAGCCCAGTGGCTTGCATCAACATCCTTGAAGACTGTATTCGTCTGAGCAACCGCACCCGTACGACCCTGCATTCTCGCCAAAATAACTGTGATTTCGGCACGGGTAATGGTGTCGTTGGGACGGAAACTCATAACGCCGTCGTTGTTTTCGTCGTCGCCTGTCAAGATGCCAAGCTTGTTTAATGTTTCGATTGCCGTAGCATAAGAGTCGGTTTCGGCAACATCGTCAAATGTGGCCGCAAACGCAACCGTGCTTACCAACATAGCAAACACCGCAACTAAAGCAATCACCTTTTTGAGATTCTTCATATGTCTCAAATCCTCCTTAAAATATTTAAATTTTACTTTTTTTTTGCAAAATCACTATTGAGCTAAGTCCTATTTTCGACAAGATACTTTGACCCTATCATACTTTTACTTAGCTTATCACAAATTATAACACCGATTGAGGCAAATTGTCAATATCTATTTTATCTTTTTACACATTTCTTACAAAATAACCAAATTATTTAACAATTTTTTGTGAACAAAGTAGCGAATTATATATAAATTGCTTAAATAACGGGTGAGGTTTGTTGGGTCGGGACTTGAATTCCGGGTGGAATTGCACTCCCACAAACCAGGGATGGTCCTTCACTTCGATGATTTCCACCAGTCGATTGTCCGGGGATGTGCCGGCCACCACCAAACCCATATCCGCCAAGCTCTTGATAAATTCGTTGTTCACTTCATACCTGTGGCGGTGTCTCTCCTTTATGTTTCTCTTTCCTCCGTAGGCCTCGGCGGCAAACTTGCTGTTCTCCCGAATTCTGCAGGGATAGGCTCCCAATCTCATGGTTCCTCCCTTATCGGAGATTTTCTTCTGCTCCGGCATAAGGTCAATGACCGGATAGGGGGTGTTGGGGTCAAGCTCGGAGCTGTGGGCCCCTTTCAGGCCCGCCGCATTTCGGGCAAATTCCACAACCGCCAGTTGCATTCCGAGGCAAATTCCGAGGAAGGGGATTTTGTTTTTTCGGGCGTATCTTATGGCGGAAATCTTGCCGTCTATGCCTCTGTCTCCGAAGCCGCCGGGAACCAAAATTCCGTCGGCGTCCCCGATTTTGTCCTTCACATTGTCGTCGTCCACCGTCTCCGCATCAATCCATTCGATTCCGACCTCCGCTCCGCAGGCATATCCTCCGTGGTGGAGAGCCTCCGCAACGCTGAGATACGCATCATGGAGAGCCACATATTTGCCCACAAGGGCGATTTTGACTTTTTTGTCCAAGCTGTTTATACGCTTTATTATATCGTTCCACTCATGAAGGTCCGGCTCTGCGGTTTTGAGGCCCAATCTCTCGCAAACTTTTCCGGAGAGGTTTTGCTTTTCGAGCATAATGGGCACATCGTAGATAGTGTCGCAGTTCAAATTCTGAAAAACGCAATCCCGCTCCACATTGCAAAAGAGGGCGATTTTGTTTCGCTGGGATTCCTCAAGGGGCACCTCGCTGCGGCATATCAATATGTCCGGCTGAATGCCTATGCTCAAAAGCTCCTTGACACTGTGCTGGGTGGGCTTTGATTTGAGCTCCCCGGATGTTTTGAGATAGGGCACCAAGGTCACATGGATATACATCACATTCTGCCTGCCTTTGTCGTATGCCACCTGTCTGATGGCCTCAAGGAAGGGCTGGCTTTCGATGTCACCAACGGTTCCTCCGATTTCGGTGATGACCACATCGGATTCGCCCTCATCGCCCACATCGTAAATCTTTTGCTTGATTTCGTCGGTTATATGGGGTATTACCTGAACGGTTCCGCCCAAGTATGCTCCCTGCCGCTCTTTGGTGATGACGGCGTTGTATACCTTTCCGGTGGTGATGTTGCTGTTTTTCGTGAGGCTCTCGTCGATGAATCTTTCGTAGTGGCCCAAATCCAAATCGGTTTCCGCTCCGTCATCGGTGACAAACACTTCTCCGTGCTGATACGGGCTCATGGTGCCGGGGTCTATGTTTATGTAGGGGTCAAATTTCTGCATTGTGACCCTGAGCCCCCGAGTCTTGAGCAAGCGTCCGAGAGACGCCGCCGTTATGCCCTTGCCGATGCCGGACACAACACCGCCCGTAACGAAAATATACTTAACCGGCACAATGCTCCCCCCTTTTCGTCGGGTTTCCCCTGTTTTGCGAATTCATTGACACACGGTGTCAACTCTTGTATTTTAATACCTAATCCGCCGAATGTCAAGAGTTTTGTGCCATTTTTGTCCGCAAATTTGCCCAAAACCGAGGTTTTGGCGGATTTTCAAAGGGGATTTCGAAGATATTTTCCCCTTTTGGGGCTTTGCAAAACTCCGATATGCCCGCCTTTTGGGTGCGCTTGTATTAATGCGTCAATACCGAAAGCCGAATCTCCGCAAAAAAACGGTTGCATTTTTCTTGATTGTGTGTTATACTCAAACCGTCGGAATCGGGTGAGCGGCAAATCCCGCCGCTTATCCTATAAGACGACAAAAGCTTTGATTGGGTTCCCAACAGAGACTGAATTATTTTCAAAAAAATTCAAAGCACGGGCTTTTGAGACAAATCCGTGTTTTGGCATTCTCTGGAAGGGTACCGTATATTGGGTATCCTGTTTTTGTGTGAACAAAGATATGGTGGTTTCAGGTTTTTGGTTATTAGTTTAATGTAGAAACCCGTGCCAAAACGAAAAAATGTGTAAAGGAGAATAAAAATGGCCGAAAAGAAGATTACCACGAAAACCATACGGGGAATGAAAGGCAGAGAGAAAATTTCCATGCTGACCTCTTATGACTACTCGATGGCGAAATTGGTTGACGGAGCGGGGGTTGATATGATATTGGTGGGAGACTCTTTGGGCAATGTTATGCTCGGGTACGACAACACCACTCATGTCACCATGGCGGATATGATACACCACACGAAGGCTGTGGCTCGGGGAGCAAAGCGGGCCATGGTTGTGGCGGATATGCCCTTTTTGTCCTGCCATTTGGGCAAATATGAGGCGGTCAAAAACGCAGGCGCCCTTATTTCCGAGGGCAATGCGGCCTCGGTCAAAATCGAGGGGGGCAAAGAGGTGGCAAAAGTCATCAAGGCCATAACCGATGCGGGGATTCCCGTATGCGGGCATTTGGGCTTAACTCCCCAAAGCGTGAACCAGATAGGCGGATTCGGTGTTCAGGCAAAGACGGACGCCACGGCGAAAAAGCTGATTCGGGATGCCAAGGCGGTGGAAGAAGCGGGGGCATTTGCCCTGGTTCTTGAGTGCATACCCCACGATTTGGCAAAGACGGTGACGGAAGAGTTGACAATTCCCACAATCGGCATAGGCGCAGGACCCCACTGCGACGGGCAGGTTTTGGTGCTCCACGATATGCTGGGAATGTTTGACGATTATGTGCCCTCCTTTGTGAAGAGATTTGCGGAAGTAGGCGCGGCGGTCACGGAGGGTGTTTCGGAGTATGTAAAGGAAGTTAAAACCGGCACCTTCCCGGAAAAATAAAGGAGCGGAATTATGCAAATCATAACAAAACCGGCGGAGCTTTCCGCCTATTCCAAGGCTCTCAAGGCGGAGGGAAAATCCATAGGGCTTGTGCCCACCATGGGATATCTTCATGAGGGACACAAATCCCTGATTCGAAAGAGTGCGGAGCAGAACTCCGTGACCATAGTGAGCGTTTTTGTGAATCCCACCCAGTTCGGGCCCGGGGAGGACCTTGACACCTATCCCCGAGACCTTGAACACGACATGGCGGAAGCGGAGTCGGCGGGGGCCGATACGGTATTCCACCCGGAGCCCGAGGATATGTATCCCAAGGGCTACGGCACCTATGTGAGTGTCGACAGCGACATCACCAAAATCCTCTGCGGCAGGACGAGGCCCGGCCACTTTCGGGGCGTTGCCACCGTTGTGACCAAACTCTTTAACATATCCTTGGCGGACAGGGCTTACTTCGGACTGAAAGACGCCCAGCAATTGGCGGTTATTATGCGGATGGTTTCGGACCTCAATATGAACATTGAAATCGTCCCCTGTCCCATTGTTCGGGAGGCGGATGGATTGGCCATGAGCAGCCGTAACACCTATCTTTCGCCGAAGGAGCGGAAGGAGGCCCTATGTCTGAGCAGGGCCCTGAAAGAGGCGGAGAAGGAAATCGAAAAGGGTGAGAGGAATATTGAAAAAATCAAATCGGAGATCCGCTCCGAAATTTCCCAATCCCCCATCGCCCAAATCGACTATGTGGAAAGCTATGCCTATCCGAGCCTTGAGCCCTGCGGGAAAATCCTTGAGGGACACACCTTGATTGCCGCAGCCGTTCGATTCGGAAAGACCCGATTGATTGACAATATCACGGTAACTCCCCGAGAGTAGCCGTATGTTCCCGAAATTGCAGACAACAAATCGAAACTCCATGGAGGTGCAAAATGAACATTGAAGTTATGAACTCAAAAATTCACAGGGCCACCGTCACCGATGCAAACTTGAACTATGTGGGCTCCGTCACGATTGACGAGGACTGGATGGACGAGGTGGGAATCCTCACAAACCAGCAGGTCCATGTGGTGAACATCACAAACGGCGAGCGGCTCATAACCTATGCCATACCCGGAGAGCGAGGCAGCGGAATGATTTGCATGAACGGTGCCGCCGCCCGCAAAGCTGCGGTAGGCGACAAAGTGATAATCATCGCATATGCCTCGATGGACTATGAAGAGGCCAAAACCCACAAACCCAAGATAAAATTCATAGAGGGCAGTATGTAGCCGCCCGTTGTCTGCGGATTGGGCGGAACGAATGTGGTTTTTGGGATTAAATTCCCGGCCGAACATAAAAAATCCGGTTTTTGCCGGTTTTTGTATTGACAATGTGCATTATTTGTGATACAATAGGTATATCAATTCAAATGGGAGATGATTTTATGGCAACTGCTACATTGAGTATTCGGATAGATTCCGACCTTAAAAAGCGGGCGGAGGATATGTTTGCCGACATGGGGCTCAATACCTCAACCGCAGTCAATATGTTCATTCATCAGGTGGTGCGATTGGGGAAAATTCCCTTTGAGGTAGCTGCGGATGTTTCGAACAAAGAAACTCTTGAGGCGATTGATGACGTGAACAATAACAAAAACCTGAGCAAAGCATATGACGATATGGATGAATTGATGAGGGATCTGAATGCTTAGAGTCAGATATACATCAAAATTCAAAAAAGACTTTAAGACAGTCGTCAAAAGAGGTTATGATATTTCTCTTTTTGAAAAAGTTCGCGATATTTTAAGAGCTCAAAAGGAATTGCCGGAGGAATACCGTGACCATCAGCTTAAGGGAGATTTTGACGGATTTAGAGAATGCCATATTACTCCGGATTGGTTATTGATCTATAAAATTGAAGAGGATATTCTGACTTTGACATTAACCCGCACCGGAACACACAGTGACCTGTTTTAATAACCCGTCACTCCGAACTCAAATTTATAAAGCCACAAGAACCCGCGTTTGACGCGGGTTCTTGTTTGGATTTTTGGGAAGAATTAACCGTTTATTGATCTTTGTTTGATATTTTTTTACTTGATTTTTGTATAGGAGCCTATGTTATATACATTGGTATAGCCCATGGCTTTTGCGATTTCCACCGCTTTTGCCGCTCTTCCGCCGCTTGCGCAGCAGAAAATCAAAGTGTCCTCTTCGGCGTATCGGGAAAGGCCTTCCTCAAGTTCATCAAGCGGGATATTCACCGAGCCTTCGGCAAAATCCTCGGCATACTCCTCCGCTGTGCGCACATCGATAAGCACCGCTCCGGAAGAGAGAAGCACGCTCGCCTCGTCGGCCTCGATTGAATTTCCTCCAAGGTCGGACATGGGGATTTCCGTCTCGGTTTTTCCGTTACTTGCAATCATCGTATCCCCGTCTATGGTTATGGATTTTATATCAAAATCCGCCGCCTTTTTCAGTTGGTAGCATTTGACGCAGTCGGTGAACATAATGACCAATCCGCCGTCGCAGGCGGCATACAGTCTGCCGTTATATACGGCAAGGTCATTGATGTTATACCGGTCGCCGTAGCCGTAGGGCACATCCGAGGCGAAAAAGTAGTCGGTGGAAAGGCGGGTTTTTTCTCCGCCCGTTCCCACAATCCATACTTTGCTCTCTCCGGTGGAGTCGTTCTTGGTGAGGACAACATCTCTGCCGTTCCACTCAATGCTGCGCAACGGCCTGTCGTAACCCTCAAGTTCGCCGCCCAAATCGGCATCCCCCTCATCTTGGGAAACATCCGCCGATTTCGCCGTGCCGTAATACTCGACTATGATTGCAAACAGGTCTTTGTTTTTGCTTCCGCCGTATACATATACGGGAGCCTGCTCGGTGATTTCAAGGGTTGCCGCCGTTGTTCCGCTTCCGCCGGGGGTTTCGGTTTGACGGGAGTCGCTTTGGTATATGTGCATACTGCGGCTTTCCTCGCTGCCGGTGAATACCGCCGAAACCTTGCAGGGAACCTTTTTGGGTGTGAAGCAGAAGTTCCTGTTGGTTGTACTTCCCGCACCGGCTCTCCAGGCCTTTGTGAACTCATAGTTATACTCATTTTCGTTTATATCTTTGTAGGTATAGTTTGTCTTTGATTCGGCGATTGCCCAGGAACCGTATCCGGAGACACCGTTGACTTCCGTGCCGAAGGGGGTATTATCGGCGATTGTAACCGGGAGCTTTGAATAGTCATTGCCGTTCGTATATTTTGAGTCAAGAGAGATGACTTCGATTTCGCTGGGTATCGGCTCCGAATAGGTGTATTCAACCGTGTTGGACAAAACCTTCTTTTCTGTGTCATTGTTTATGACACAGAGCTTTACAGTGTCGCCCTCCGCCGCACCGAGGCCGACAACATCGTATTCGCCGCTGCCTTTGATTTTGTTGTCCGTGACAAATCTGCCTGCAACTTCAGCTCCGAGGATAACTTCGACGGGAGCGGAGCTGCCCCGATAGCTAACGTCGACTTTCAGATTTCCCCCCGCTCTGCTTAGGACTTTGTCTATTGTGTAGGGTTGGTCATCGTTGGGGATATAGTGGTCGATTTTGAAGTAGTCCAAGTTTACACCGTTGGTTTGAACATAGATGTCAACACAGCCATAGTCATCAAGTTTGCCGGAGGTCCTTGCATCCTCAAGGACGTTTGCGTTCACATCCAGCTCAATTTCCGTCCAGGCATTCCAAGCGCCGGTGGGATCCGCCTGTTTGGATGCAATCAGGTTTTCCGCCTTGGCGTCCGGTGCCAGGCTTACATTTATCATTCCCGCATTTCTGCCTGCAACTCGGGCGGTGAATTTATTTATGAATTCCACATTCACCGATTTGTAGAGCATCCATGCATTGCCGGTGCTGCCTGCATCATAGCCGCCGCTGGCGCCGGATTGATTGTCTCTCAAATTGGCGTTGCCGCCGTCGTCGCCGGTTTCCGCCTCGATTTGGGTATCGATTTTTATAACCTGTCTTGCGCAGGTGCCTGCTTCGATGTTCGCGGCGGTGACCCTTATAACTCCGTTGCCGTATACGGTAAGCTCGCCCGTTTCGGAATTTATCTCGGCTGTTTTGCGGCCGGAGGAGTCAAGCTTTGTCACCTGCCATGTGAGTTTTGAAGCATCGACGGCATTTCCGCTCTCGTCAACCGCCCGCAGTTTGCCCGTATAGGGTGTGGATTCCGTAACCGTGCCGGTGGCTCCGCTGTACATGGGAATGCCTCCGTCCCGATAATCTATAACTCCGTCCCGCAGGAACTCGGTGTCTCCGGAATCGATGGTGTAACTTTCTTTGAGGGCGTCCATGGGCACGGATTTGAGCTCCTTTGTGATTGACTCAATCAAAGCCTCAAGGTCCGCCTTGGTCACTGCGCCGTCTATTTTCTTCAGGCCTTCGTCATAGACGCTCTTAAGCGTGCCTTGGCTCTCTTCCGTGTATGCGGACTTGGGCAGAGCGTCATATACGCTCTTGATTTGCTCTTTCGCCGCCGCTTTGTCGCTGTCGCCCGCTTTCGGCATGAGCTTGTTTACGACCGGGAAAGTGGTGCTCAGGGACTCGCCGTCGTAACTTACCGTTGCCGTAATGACCGCAACACCTTCGGTGGCACCCGATGAAACCTTGCCCTTTGAATCCACCGCAGCCACATTGCTGTTTGAACTCTCATAGCTTACCTGTGCGTTGTTCAAATCAAGGATTGCTTCGTCGCTCATAACCGCCGAAAGGTTTGCCTCTACGGGTTCCACCGTTTCAAGGCCGGTTCCGTCATCTGCGATAAGACCGTTTACGGATATGCCGCTCGGAATCGCTTTGACGGTCTTTAATTTCGAATCAAGGGTTCCGGTAACTCGGAACTGCGCCGAATTTGCCGTATCCTCCGCATTTGATGCCATATAGGCCGTGTATGTGCCGTTTGGAACCATATCCTTTTGGGCCGCCTCGTCAAAGAGATACATATCCCTTATATTGAGATTTACGGAAACGGTCTTTGTCTCGCCGGGCTGCAACTCCACCTTTTCAAAACCTTTGAGCTGCTTTGCGGGGGTTGTGCCCTTTCCCGCATCGGGGTGAGCCACATAGAGCTGGACCACCTCTTTGCCCGCAACGGTGCCGGTATTCTTTACATCCACCGAGAATGTGAGGGTGCCGTTAGCATCGATTTCGGAGGCGGGAGCACCGCTTGCTTCATTGCCGACTGTCTTGGCATAACTCAAAGGCTGCGCCGAATTTTCGTCCTTCCAGATATAAACCTTGGTTTTTCCGCCCGTAGGCTCGGTGATGTCGATATTTTGATTTCCGCTGCCATCGGTTTTCACGCTCTTGGTCTCAAGGAGGGTTTGCTCCGAGGCATCCCCGTAGGTTGCGGCGATGATTGTGCCGTCGGGAGCGCCCTCTGCCTTTGTGTATTTGACATTCAGTTTGCCGTTTGCATAGGCGGCATCGGTTATTTTGTAGGGACTTGTGTCTTCTATGGGTGCGCCGCCCGATACCTTCATATTCGAGTACTCAAAATTCGCATAGCTCAAACCGTATCCGAAGGGATATACGGGCTCGCCGCTGTAGTATTGGTATGTGTGGCCGGGGTTTGTGTCATCGGCTTGGATGTTATAGTTTGTATATCTGCCGTTTATGCCGCCAACCGTTTTGGTGCCGCCGGCCAGTTCCATCTTTTTGACATCCTCGTTTTTATACCAGGTGGTGGTGAGTCTGCCGGAGGGATTGACTTCTCCGGTCAGGACTTTGCCCAAAGCCGTGCCCTGGGTTTGGCCGTTGTAGGATGTCCACAGGATGGCTTTGCATTTGTCTTTGAAGGGCTCCGTATTTATCTGGCCCACGGTTGACATAACCACAACGGTCTTGTCGGGATAGGCATCGCAGAGAGCCCGCACGTGGGACTGAGAAGCGGGAAGGTCTATGCTCGTTCTGTCATGGGACTCCGAGGAATCCGCCTCGCCCAACCCGGTGGAGTTTTTGGGAACGGTGGCTCCATAGGCTATGATAACATCCGCCTCGTCAAGCTGAGTTTTGTAGTTGTCCACCGAGAAATCGGCGACGGTTCCCGTGGCGGTTATAATAAGGTCCGAAACGCCGTCATATCCACCCGTGTCGGTTATATCCTCCGGGAGTTTGCAAACCGCATAATCGTCAAGACTGTTGGTGGGTGAAGAGTTTACCGTGGCGAAAGAGCCGACGCTGCCGTAGGCGATGTTGAAGGATCCGCCGATACGGCTGCCGGTCGATATTTCGACTTCCACGTTGACCACGCCTTTGAAATCCACATCTTTGATAACGGCCCGAGCCGCAGGTGTCACATCCAAGAGACGGCCGTCGCTTGTCAAAGTCATGCCCTGCACCTCAGTCACCTTTGTCAGGTCAAGGGCCTTCTTTTTGCCGTCTTTATAGACAAAGTTGACGCTTTTTACGTTATAGAGCAATGTATTGTCGGTGAGAACTCCCAAATGGTTTACCTCCGCATTGGGATTGAGGGTTTTGACTTCCTCGGTTATACCTTGGATGGGAGTTACGGTTTTTGTGGGCTCGCCGGTGTAGTCGCCCAAAACAAGCTTGTCGGCCAAGTTGCCCACAACGGCGATTTTGGACACGGTGCTTTTGAGAGGCAGGATATTGCCCTCGTTTTTCAGAAGAACCCAGGACTCCTCCGCCACATCCTCGGCGGCCTTGACATTTTCGTCGGTTTCTATATCGTTTGCGGTGTAATTTCTATAGGGTGTTTCCGCATCGAATTCTCCCGTTTTGAATCTTTGAAGGAAGAGCTCATACACGGCCCGCTCCAACTCCTGTTCGGAGAGATAGCCGTTTTCCACCGCCGCAACTCCGAGATTTTGGGACTTGTTTCCGCCGCTTAGGTTGCACTCCACATTGAGTCCGTTTTTGAAAATCTCGGCTATGTAGGCCTCGTCGGGAAGGTCGGCTTGGCCCGTCATTCCCTGTTTGAACTGAGAGCTGCCCAAAAGATAATCCCCTGCGCCGCAGTCGGAGGTAACATATCCCGAAAAGCCCCAATTCCGCCTCAGCAAATCCTGCAAGAGGTAGCTGTTGCCCAAAGAGGGAATGAAGTTATATACCAGATCGTCGCCTCTGTGAATTGTGGTCGCATTGTAAGAGGACATTACGGAGGCGGGCATTGCAATCTCCGTGATGTTTTGGAATACCCTTGTGTAGTAGTTCCTGAAATTGAATTCGGTCATTTCGGAGGAACCGCTGCTCCTTGCCGTTTCGTTGTTATTCGCCGCAAAATGCTTCAGTGTGGCAATGGTTTTGAGATATTTTTCATCATCCCCCTGCATTCCCCGAACAAAAGCGGCTCCCAATTGGGCTGTGAGGTAGGGGTCCTCGCCGTAGGTCTCCTCATTTCTGCCCCAGCGAGGGTCACGGGCCATATTGATGGTTGGGCTCCAATAGGAAAGGTTCAATCTGCTGTTTTTCGCCCTTGCCTCGGTTGAGGTGACATCCGCCATTTTGAGAATCAAATCTCTGTTCCAGGTGTTCGACATGGAAAGAGCGGTGGGGAAGGACGTTGCTTTTCCCTGGCGGGCCACGCCGTGTAAGGCCTCCTTCCAATAGTCATAGGCCGAAACACCCAAACGCTCGATTGCCGGAGCTTGATATCCGATTTGGCTCACCTTTTCTTCAAGAGTCATTCTCGACACCAAATCCGCGGCTCTCTCCTCGAAAGAGAGGCTCTCGTCTTGGTAGGGAAGAAGGGCGGGTTTGACGTCGGGATTATAGAATTTTACGTAGACATAGTTGCCGCAATAGGCTTTGGCTGTGCCCGTGATATTGACGGTCACCGCACCCTTGGCATCGGCGGATTTCAGATCCGCCGTGTTTGTGGCATACGAATCCCAGGAGTTGTTGTTCACATTGTCAAAACTTGCAACTTCCGTGTCGCCCACTTTGATGACAACCGCCGCATCGTTTTTGTCCGCAACGCTTAAATCGACTTTGGTGTAACCCTTGCCTCCAAGGTCAACTTCGGGGAGAGTGAGTTGGGCCGTGCCGTTATCGTCGGTCTTTAAATTTTCGGTTCTCGGTCCGCCCACAGCCGCATCGTTTGAAAGAACGGAGCCGTCTCCGCTTACGGTGATGGAATCGTTGCCGAACTTGAGAGTGATTCCGCCCGTGCCGTCTTCGGTGACGGTGCCGAAATCCCCTGCCGCGGCAGTGGCCGAATCGTCGATTTCCGCAAAGGTCGGTATCGATAAGCAGGTCAGGGCCATCAAAAACGAAAGCACAAGAGCCGTAATTCTGCCTGTTTTCATAGTATTGTTTCCTCCTTGATAAATTTATATAAGCATTAATGTACTTTTCCGTTTTTTCACTTTGATTTTATCACCTTTTTCGAAATCATAAAAGACAAAAAAATCACAAAACAAGCCAAAAGTTGCTATGGCTTTCCTCGGAGGACCCGGCGGGTATTTTTGCCGGGCTGGCTTCCCTGTCGGGTTTCGGCCGGGTTTGGGGAACAGCCCCAAAAAATTCCTTGACAAGGAGGGCTTGATGGGTTATAATTAGAAAACAGTTCCGGATTAGACGAGATTAGGTATTTGAGATTAGACGAGATGAGTGGGCTGAAATAGTGCCCGAACAATTTGGGAGGCGGCACTGCCGTGTCCCCTTTTGACGGATACCGAATACTTGGCATGGTCTACTCTGATATCTTTGAGGAGGCTTTTTTAATGTTTTATCCAACTTTTGAACAGGTTGAGGAGTATGCCCGAGAAGGGTATAATCTGATTCCCGTTACTCTGTCGGTCTTTGCGGATATGGACACACCCATATCGGCCTTTCGAAAACTTGAAACCGACAAATACTGCTTTTTGCTTGAATCGGTGGAGGGCAACGAGCTCACCAACCGATATTCCTTCATCGGCAGAAATCCTTTTCTCATATTCAAGAGTCGGGGCGATATTGCGGAAATCACCGATTTCAACGGAGTAACCGAACGCCGAGAAGGGAACCCCATTGACATATTGAACGAATATGCGGACAAGTTTCGTTCCCCCATCATCGACGGCCTGCCCTCTTTCAGCGGCGGAGCGGTGGGATGTTTTGCCTATGACTTGGTGCGGTTGACCGAAAGGCTCCCGGAGCCTCCGGAGGACGACCTTGACCAGCCCGATATGCATTTTATGTTTACCGATGAGATTGTGGCTTTTGACAACAAAGCCAAGAAGATTGTCATTATGGTCAATATCCATCCCGGGGAAAATTTGCGGTTCAGATATGACCGAGCGGTGGAGCGGCTGATTGAAATCAAAAACGAGCTTTCCGCCCCCCTGATTCTCCCCTCAAAACCGGGCAGCGGATTTCGGGGCTCCGCCAAAGCAAAGAGCAACATCTCCAAAGAGCGGTTTTGCGAAAATGTGGAAAAGGCAAAGGAATATATCAAAAACGGGGACATATTCCAGGTGGTGCTGTCACAGCGGTTTGAGATTGAAAACTACAGCGACCCCCTGGGCGCCTATCGGGCCATAAGAGTCATAAACCCCTCCCCTTATATGTATTTTCTGAAGTTTGACGACTATCAAATCGCAGGAGCCTCTCCCGAACTTTTGGTGCGGGTGGAGGACGGCATTGTGTACAACAGCCCCATTGCGGGCAGCAGGCCGAGAGGCAAAACCCCGGAGGAGGACAAGCAAAACGAGATTGACCTTTTGGCGGACCCCAAGGAAAATGCCGAGCATATTATGCTTGTCGACTTGGGACGGAACGATGTGGGCAAAGTTTGCGAGTTCGGCACCGTGGAGGTGACTCGGCTCAAATATATACAGCGGTTTTCTCACATTATGCATATGACCTCGGATATTCGGGGAAAACTCCGAAAGGACAAAACCCCCTTTGATGCCCTTCGGGCGGTGCTTCCCGCGGGAACCTTGTCCGGGGCGCCCAAAATTCGGGCCATGGAAATTATCGACGAGTTGGAAACGAGGAAGCGGGGCTTCTATGGCGGGGCCATCGGATATATCGGCTTCGGCGGCAGTCTTGACTCTTGCATAACCATCAGAACCGCCCTCTTTAAGGACAACAAGGCCTATGTTCAAGCGGGAGCGGGAATCGTGTATGATTCCGTGCCCGAGACGGAATACAGCGAAACCGTCAACAAGGCCATGGCGATGATTCAGGCCATAGAAAGGGCAGGTGACCTTTGATGAATATCATTATCGACAACTATGACTCCTTCACCTATAACCTTTATCAATACATAGGCGAGATAGACCCCGACGTGGCCGTTTGGCGCAACGATGAAATCACCGTCGACGAAATCGAGGAAATGAATCCCGAACATATTATCATCTCTCCCGGTCCCAAATATCCCAAGGATGCGGGAATTTGCATTGAGCTGATAGGCAGGCTCTTCAAAAAAATCCCCATTTTGGGTGTGTGTTTGGGCCACCAGTCCATCGGGGAGGCCATGGGCGGAAAAACGGTCCATGCACCAAGGCTTATGCACGGGAAAGACGATACGGCAAAAATCCTAAGCAAGGAGTCGGTTTTATTTGAGGGCATAGAGGGAGACGAAATCAGAGTGGGGAGATACCATTCTTTGGTCACAGATGAGGGCAGCCTGCCCCAATCCATAAAAGTCACCGCCAAAACCGACGACGGCTCGGTTATGGCCATGGAGCATCGGGAGTATCCCCTGTTCGGCCTTCAATTTCACCCCGAATCGGTGCTTACGCCGGAGGGCAAAAAAATTCTGCGTAACTTTTTGAATATAAAAAAATAAAATATAAGGAGAGAAAATTATGCTTACGAAGTACATACGAAAGATTACGGATGGAGAGGATTTGACTTTTGAGGAGGCAAAAACCGCCATGGATGCGGTGTTGGACGGAGGAGCGACTCCCGTTCAAATCAGCGCTTACCTGACCGCCCTTCGCATGAAAGGGGAAACCATCGATGAGATAAGCGGCAGCGCCGCCATGATGAACAGCAAGGCCTCTCTCATTGCGCCCAATGTTCCCGACTATGTTGACTGTGTGGGAACGGGCGGAGACGGCACAAACACTTTCAATATCTCAACCACGGCGGCATTCGCCATCGCAGGTTCGGGAGCCAAAACCGCCAAGCACGGCAATCGGGCCGTGTCCAGCAAATGCGGCAGCGCCGATGTTCTTGAGGCTTTGGGAGTGAATATTATGATAACCCCGGAGCAGGTTAAGGAATGCGTCGAAAAAATCGGCATCGGTTTTATGTTTGCTCGGACCATGCATCCCTGTATGAAAACCGTATCGGGCGTTCGGAGCGAGATAAAAATTCGGACCCTGTTCAATATTTTGGGCCCCCTGTCCAACCCGTCCAATGCGAAGCACCAAGTTATCGGTGTCTTTGACGAAAATCTGACCCACCCCTTGGCGGAGGCCATGATGAAATTGGGTATCACGGCGGGAATGACGGTGTGCGGAGTTGACGACGGCATGGATGAATTGTCAACCATAGGCAAGACCAAAATCTCCGAAATCAAAGACGGCAAGGTTATCGACTACTTTATCGAGCCGGAGGATATGGGCCTCAAAAGAGCAAAGGCAGAGGATATAAAGGGCGGCGACGTTACCGAAAACGTTGCCATCACTCTCGGTGTCCTCAACGGTGAAAAAGGTCCCCGTCGGGATATTGTGGTTCTCAATGCAGGAGCCGCCATTTATACCACCGGTTTGGCAAAATCCATCCGGGAGGGTGTCCGCATGGCGGAAAAGGCCATAGACAGCGGCGCCGCAAAGGAAAAACTGAATCAATTGAAAGAAATGACGAATTCTTTTTAAAATCGGCATTGTTTCCCTGCGGGAAGGGCAGTCTTGAGAAAAGGCGGCCCCGAAAGGGAAGATCGGAAATCGAAAAATATGGATATACTTGAAAAAATCGTAGCAAAAAAGAGAATATATTTGGAAAGCCAAAAGGAAAAAACCGATTACAAAACCCTGCGGGAGCAGGCAGAGGCGGCTTTTGGAGAGAGGGAGCGTCCGAGTTTTTTCGATGCTCTGAAAAATTACGAAAAGATTTCAATCATTGCCGAAGTCAAAAAGGCCTCTCCTTCCAAAGGTCTTATTCGGCCCGATCTTGACCATATGGATGTGGCAAGGGAATATCTGAAATCCGATGTTCAGGCCATGTCTGTGCTGACGGAGACGGATTTCTTTTTGGGAAAGCCCGAGTTTTTGTCGGATATTGCGGAGATTTCGGATAAACCTCTTTTGCGCAAGGATTTCGTGATTGACGACTATCAAATCTATGAGGCAAGTCTTCTCGGTGCCTCGGCAATATTGCTCATCGCGGCGATTCTTGACGACAAAACCATGGCCCGGTATATGGAAATCGCCCATGGGCTCAATCTCGACTGTTTGGCGGAGGTGCACAATTCCGAGGAGCTCCGCCGGGTAAACGCCCTGGGCGCGAGGATCGTGGGAGTCAACAACCGAAACCTGAAAACCTTTGAAGAGGATTTGACCGTCTCGGAGCGGCTTTTGGGGCTTTTGGAAGAGAGGAACAAAAAGGTTTTGATTTCGGAAAGCGGAATCCGAAGCAGCCGAGACCTCCGATACATAGAGTCAATCGGCGCCGACGGGGCCCTTATCGGGGAGCTTTTTATGAGGCGGGACAACATCTCCGCTGCGGTTTCGGATTTGAGAAGCGGAAGGCTTGGTTGATATGAGTGTTAAAATAAAAATCTGCGGCCTTATGCGAGAGGCGGACGCCGACGGAGTGAACGCCGCAATGCCGGACTACGCCGGATTTGTGTTCTATGAAAAAAGCCGCCGCCGACTTTCCGGCGAAGAGGCCGCCGCCATAAGGCAGAGGCTTTCACCGAATATAAAGGCGGTGGGAGTGTTTGTGAATATGCCCACAGACGGCATAGTCTCCCTGGCAAAGAAGGTATCTCTCGATGTTTTGCAGCTCCACGGCGACGAGGACGAAGACTTCATAGAGGAGTTGAGGGCTCTGCTCCCGAACAGTGAAATTTGGAAGGCGGTGAGAGTGGGGGACGATTTCGAGCCGAAATATATTGACAAGTTCAAAAACGCCCACCGTCTGCTCTTGGATGCCTATGTTGACGGCTACGGAGGTAAAGGCAAAAGAATCGAAAACGAAAAAATAAGGGATTTGGATATGAGCCGAAACATCCTTGCGGGAGGGCTCAATCTTCAAAACATTGAGGATGCAATCAAAACTTTCAAACCCTATGGAGTGGATGTCAGCAGCGGCGTTGAAACAGAGGGCCTGAAAGATGCGAAAAAAATAGCGGAAATCGTGGACAAAGTGAGAAGCATATCAATTTAGACATATATTTACTCAGTCGGCAGATTAACAAAACCAATCAAAACGAGGTATGAAATTATGGCAAACAAACGAAAAGGCAGATTCGGACTCTATGGGGGACAGTATGCACCCGAAACTCTGATGCAAGCCTTAAACGAGCTTGAGGCCGCCTACACCGATGCAAAGGCGGACCCCGAATTTCAAAAGGAGCTCGGATTTTATTTGAGAGAATATGCGGGCCGCCCCTCTCTGCTCTATTATGCGGAGAATATGACCAAAGATTTGGGAGGCGCCAAGGTATACATCAAGCGGGAGGACCTAAACCACACCGGTGCCCACAAAATCAACAACGTCTTGGGGCAGGCGCTGTTGGCAAAGCGGATGGGCAAAAAGAAGGTAATCGCAGAAACCGGTGCGGGGCAGCACGGCGTGGCAGCGGCGACGGCGGCAGCGCTGTTCGGCATGGAATGCGAGGTCTTTATGGGTGAGGAGGACACCCGACGCCAGGAGCTCAATGTGTTTCGCATGAACTTATTGGGGGCGAAAGTCACTCCGGTGACCTCCGGCACGGCAACTCTTAAAGACGCCTGCAACGAAGCCCTCAGAGCCTGGGCGGCCAGGGCCAACGACACCCTGTATCTTTTGGGCTCCACCATGGGCCCCCATCCCTATCCCACAATAGTTCGGGACTTTCAAAGCGTTATCGGAAAAGAGATAAAAGCTCAGCTTCTTGAAAAAGAGGGACGCCTGCCCGATGCGGTCATCGCCTGCGTGGGCGGGGGCAGCAATGCCATGGGCGCTTTTTATGACTTTATAGAGGACGAGAATGTTCGCCTTATCGGGGCGGAAGCGGCAGGAGACGGAGTGGACACCGAGCGGCATGCCGCCACCATGACAAAGGGCACGGTTGGTGTGCTCCACGGTATGAAATCCATATTCCTCCAGGACAAATCCGGGGGAATAATGCCGGTATATTCCATATCCGCAGGTTTGGACTATCCCGGAGTGGGCCCGGAACATGCGGCTCTGCGGGACAGAGGCAGAGCGGAATACTACCCCATAACCGACAAAGAGGCGGTGGATGCCTTTTGCTATCTGACAAGGACGGAGGGCATAATCCCCGCCATAGAAAGCGCCCACGCCGTGGCACAGGCTATGAAAATCGTGCCCGAAATAGACAAGGACAAAATCGTGGTCATTAATCTTTCGGGCAGGGGCGATAAAGACGTATACTCCGTCGCAAGATATTTGGGGGTGGAAATCAATGAAAAATAATCCAAATCAAAATCGCATAGATTCCATGTTTGAAACCCTGAGAGAGAAAGGCCAAAAGGCGCTGGTAACGTTTTTGACTTTCGGCGACCCGAATTTAGAAACCTCCGAGGAACTGGTCCTTGCCATGGAAGAGGCGGGGGCGGATTTGATTGAATTGGGAGTTCCCTTCTCCGACCCGATGGCGGAGGGGCCCGTTATTCAAGCGGCCAATGTGAGAGCTTTGAAGCACAAGATAAACCTTGACATTATTTTCGGGGGTGTGGCGGATTTGCGCAAAAAAACACAAATCCCCTTGGTTTTCCTGATGTATTTCAATTCCATACTCAGCTACGGACCGGAGAGGTTTTTCGAAAATTGCAAACTCCATGGCATTGACGGGGTTATTATTCCCGACCTGCCTTTTGAGGAGAGCGACGAGGTCTATGATTTGACGCAAAAATACGGGGTATGGCAGATTTCGATGATAGCGCCCACCTCCTCCGAGGAGCGCTCAAAAGCCATATGCCAAAGAGCCAAGGGATTTCTCTACTGCGTGTCCTCCATGGGAGTGACCGGTACCCGAGAGGATTTCACCACCGATTTTGACAAGATGTTTGCCATGCTCAACAAATACTCCGATATTCCCAAATGCATTGGTTTCGGAATTTCAAAGCCCGAGCACATCGAAAACCTGAAAAAATACTGCGACGGCTTGATTGTGGGCAGTGCTCTTGTGAAAACAATAGCCGCCGGCGACACCGACGAAGAAAAAATAAAGGGAGTAAAACAGCTGACCGCCGCATTGAAGGCGCCGCTGAAATAGGAAAAATATGTAACTCCGGGGGCGGCAGAGACAGCCGCCCTATGTTTTTGCCATAGGCTCAATGTATGTCGAAACGGGTCTGTTGTGCCGAGAAAATCGGGCTTTCGAAGCAATTTTTCGGAAAAAACGACTCAAAACCCTTGACAGAACCGACAATTTGTGATAATATGAATACGATATGAGTAGAATAGCGGCAGAAGAGTGAGGGAAACCTCACTCTTTAGTATTTGATGTGCGACGGCGGTGCCGAAAAACGAGGTTGATGAAATGAAGTTGGGAAAGACCGAAAAAATCGTATATGATCTTGCCTTAAAACCTGCAGAGGAAAAGGGCTTTGAAATCTATGACATTGAATTTGTCAAGGAGGGGGGAACCTTCTTCCTCAGGATTTTCATTGACAAGCCGGGCGGGATCAACATCGACGAATGCGAAAGCTTTTCGAGGACCATAAGCGACATTCTCGATAGGCACGACCCCATATCCCAAGCTTACTGTTTGGAGGTTTCATCTCCGGGGATAGAGAGGCGGCTGCGGCACAGGGAGCATTTTGAAAAAGCCGTGGGAGAGACGGTGGATGTGCATCTGTACAAACCCGTAAAAGGCAGCAAGGAGCTCACCGGAGTGCTCTTGTCCGTTGACGAGGAAAACAATATGACCCTTGATGCGGGCGGGGAGAATATAATCATCCCCCAATCGGATGCGGCAAGAGTGAATATTCACTTTGATTTTTAAATACAAATAAAGAGAGGATGTATCAGGAAAAATGAGTTCGGAGATTTTTAATTTATTGGATGAAATTGAGGAAGAAAAGGGCATAAGCAGAGATGTGGTCCTTGACGCACTCAAAGGCGCCCTTATTTCCGCCTACAAAAAGAACTTCGGGGCCGCATCCGATATTGATGTGATATTCTCGGAAGAGGGCGAAATCAAGATTTGCGCCATAAAGAAAATCGTTGAAGAAGTGGAAGACAGAGAAGCCGAAATATCCTTGGAAGATGCCCTCAAACTGCCCGAAAAGGACAGACCCATTGTGATAGTTCGAGACGGTGTCGAGACAGATGTGAGAGATCCGAAAATTTGGGAAAAAACCGGCTGCCAAGTAGACGACATTCTCAAATTTGAGTTCACGCCCAAAGCCTTCGGCCGAATTGCGGCTCAGACGGCACGGCAGGTTGTTTTCCAGAGAATACGGGAAGCAGAGCGGGAAAAGATGGTGGACGAATACAGCAGCCGAGAGAACAACATCGTCGATGCGGTTGTGAGAAAGATAGACCGCCGCAATGTTATGTTGGAAATAGACGGCAACGAGTCGGTGCTTATGTCCAACGAACAGGTGAAACACGACAACTACAGAGTGGGCGAACACTATAAGGTTTTCGTGGTGGAGATTGCCGACAGCATAAAAGGTGCGAGACTGGTTGTCTCCCGTTCCCATCCGGGCTTGGTGAGATGTCTGTTTGAGCTTGAGGTTCCTGAAATCTCTCAGGGAATCATAGAGTTCAAGGGAATTTCCCGAGAAGCCGGGTCAAGGTCAAAGATCGCGGTGGCATCCACGGAGAAAAATGTGGACCCGGTGGGAACCTGCATAGGTCCCGGAGGAACGAGAGTCCAAAATGTGATAAATGAACTGCGGGGCGAGAAAATCGACATTATCAGATACAGCGATGACCCGGCGGAGTTTGTTTCCAATGCCCTAAGCCCCGCAAAGGTTTTGTCCATAAACGTTTTCCCCGGCGAGAAAATGTGCAAGGTTGTGGTTCCGGAGAGTCAGCTCTCCCTTGCCATTGGCCGAGAGGGCCAGAATGTGCGGCTTGCGGCCCGCCTCACCGGCTGGAAAATTGATTTGAGCGCCTCTTCCGAAAACCGCAGTAAACGCCCCGAGGAAACCTCCGAGGCGGATATGGAAAACGAGGTTGCGGAAATTTTGGAAAAGACGGATTAGTTATGCCGATTAGAATGTGCACGGTATGTCGGGGCCGCTTTGAAAAAAGGGAGCTTTTTCGGGTGGTTGAAACCGAAGAAGGGGAAATCCGCATCGACAAAGGGCAAAAGGCCCAATGCCGAGGGATGTATATTTGCAAGGACTGTATGCCCGATGCCCGAAAGAAAAAGGTATTGGAGCGAAACTTCCGCCGCAGGATTGAACCCGAAATCTATGACAGAATACGGGCGGAATCGGAGGAATAGACGGAAACGGAGGCGGCAAGAGATTCTATGAGCCGAGAAACACTGCCGGAGACGAGAAATTTGATGGGCTTTGTGGGTCTTTGTCAAAGAGCCGGAAAGCTGGTCTCGGGAGACGGCAAAACCGAGGAAGCCGTGAGACGAAATCGGGCATATTTGGTGTTGATGAGCAACGACGCCTCCGAGAACACCGTTAAAAAATACGGGAATATGTGCAAAAGCCGCGGAGTTCCCATTGTCACCCTGACGGGGCGGAAAGAATTGGGCGCCGCCATAGGAAAAGAATATGCGGTCACCGCCGCAGTCACCGATAGGGGATTTGCAAAGCGCATAACAGAGTTAGCAGAAAGGGCTGATGTAAATAATGGAAAAAATACGAGCTTATGAGTTATCCAAGATTTTCGGATACCCCAGCAAGGATATAGTGAAAATTCTTCACGATTACGGTGTGTCCACCAAAAATCATATGAGCGTCCTGAACGAATATGAGCTCGATGTGATTTTTGAGTATCTCACCCAAAAGAACAGTGCAAAAAACTTCTCGATAATCGAAAAGAAGCCCAAAAAGGAGCCCCATCTTCGCAAAAAACAGGACAAAGGAACGGTTCAGGAGGTTGAGCGGGACTTTTCCGAAGAGAGCGAAATCGACATGGGCAAAAAAACCCGAACGGTTGACACTCGGGTGAATAATGTTGACCTTGACAGAATAGATGACGAAAAGATTGAGGAGCTCATCCCCGAAAATGTCAAGCAGGGGGACAAGAAGCAGAAAATCAATCAAAAGAAGAAACAGCAGCAGCGTCAGCAGCACAGCACAAAGCAGAGGCGCAAGCCCGAAAATACCTTCAAAAAGGTCGAGAAGAAAAAGAAAAAACAGGAGCCGATACATGTGCTCATTCCCGGAGAAATCACCGTGGGCGAACTGGCAAGCAGAATGAAAAAATCCCCTGCCGAGATTGTCAAAAGGCTTATGATTTTGGGAATTATGGCAACGGTGAACGAGGTTATCGACTTTGATACCGCATCCCTGATAGTTGAGGAAATGGGAGGCACCTATGAAAAAGAGATAATCCTCTCGGAAGAGGAAAAGCTTTTCGACGATTTTGAAGACACCCCGGAGCAGCTCAAACCTCGGTCTCCCGTTGTGGTTGTTATGGGTCATGTTGACCACGGAAAGACCTCTCTCCTTGACGCCATCAGACATACAAATGTGACCGAAGGGGAATACGGAGGAATCACTCAGCACATAGGTGCGTACCGAGTTCGGGTGGGGGACAAGAAGATAACCTTCCTTGACACCCCGGGCCATGAGGCCTTCACCGCCATGCGGGCCCGCGGCGCCTTGGTAACCGATATTGCGATTTTGGTGGTTGCGGCAGACGACGGAATTATGCCTCAGACGGTGGAAGCCATAAACCACGCCAAGGCCGCCAACGTCTCCATAATCGTGGCCATAAACAAAATCGACAAAGAAGGAGCCAATCCCGAACGGGTTAAGCAGGAGCTCATGGAGCACAATCTTGTGCCCGAGGAGTGGGGCGGGGATACCATATGCGTTGAAATATCCGCCAAGCAACATCAAAACATCAAGCAACTCCTTGAGATGGTTCTCTTGGTTGCGGAAATGAAGGAGCTTAAAGCCAATCCGGACAGAAAAGCCAAGGGTACCGTTATCGAATCCCAATTGGACAAGGGCAGAGGCCCGGTGGCAACGGTGCTGGTTCAAAACGGAACCCTTCGGGTGGGAGACTTGGTTGTGGCCGGAACGGCAATGGGCAGAGTCCGCGCCATGAACAACGACAAGGGCAAATCGGTCAAAAAAGCAGGACCCTCCATACCCGTTGAGATTTTGGGGCTTTCGGAAGTTCCGGAGGGCGGCGATGAATTCTATGTGGTAAACGACGAAAGATTGGCCCGCTCCGTTGTGGAAAACAGAAAATTCAAGGAAAGACAGGAGCGTCAAAAGACCCCCGGCACCATTTCTCTCGACAATCTGTTTGAACAGATTGAGGCGGGCAAGACCAAGGAGCTCAACATAATCGTCAAAGCGGATGTCCAAGGCAGCGTTGAGGCGGTTAAGCAGTCTTTGGAAAGAATTTCCAACGATGAAGTCAAGGTCTCGGTTATTCACGGTGCGGTAGGTGCCATAACCGAATCCGACGTTATGCTTGCCAGCGCATCCAATGCCATCATCGTGGGCTTCAATGTTCGTCCCACGGCGGGAGCGGGAGCGGCGGCGGAAGATGCCGATGTGGACCTGCGCATGTACCGAGTAATCTATGACGCAATAGAAGATATAGAAAAGGCCATGAAAGGCCTGCTGGAACCCACCTTCCGAGAGGAAATCACCGGACATGCGGAAATCAGAACCACCTTCAAGGTATCCGGTGTGGGCACTATCGGCGGTGCCTATGTTACCGACGGAAAAATCCGCAGGGACAGCCTTGTGCGAGTTGTCAGAGACGGCATAGTTATCCATGAAGGCGAGCTTGCTTCTCTCAGAAGATTCAAAGACGATGTTCGGGAAGTGAATGCAGGCTATGAATGCGGCCTCAGTATCAGCAATTACAACGATATCAAAGACGGCGACACCATTGAGGCATACATAATGGCCCAAGTGGAACCGGAATAAACTCATGAGCCGAACAATCAGAAAAGCCGGACAGCCCGGCTCGGAGGAGATACTTATGGCAAGTTACAGCAGAATCGACAGGGTAGCCGAGGAGATTAAGAGGGAGCTTTCGGCGATAATTCGGGAACTTAAAGACCCTCGAATCCCGGATATGCTTTCGGTTGTATCGGTGCGGGTAACCAAAGATTTGAAATACGCAAAGGCCGGAATCAGTGTTATGGGCGATGAAAAGGTCAAAAAGGATGCTTTCGATGCTCTCAAAAGTGCCGGCGGCTTTATCAGAAAGGAAATAAGCCGACGGGTGAAACTCAGACAAACTCCCGAGTTCACTTTTGTGGAAGACAACAGCATAGCCTATGGTGCCCATATCAGCGAGCTGCTGAAAAATCTGTAATCCGATGCGAGGTACAATCCAATGTTTGAACAAATTATACGGATTTTAAGAAGTTCAGCCCGGGTCGGGCTGTTTGTCCACACTCACCCCGACGGCGATGCAATGGGCAGCGCATATGCCCTAAGCCTTGCCCTTAGCAATATGGGGAAAAGGAGCCGTGTGTTTTTGCCTCCCTCGCCGGACGTGCAGGCAAGGTCCCTGGTTGTGACCTGCGACGATGACGGTTTGGAAATCTCGGACTGTGACCTTTTGGTGGCATTGGACTGCGCCGATTCCCAACGATTGGGCAGTTTCGGAAAAGCTTTTTTGGCCCATCCCAACACCATAGCCATTGACCACCACGTCACCCACAAACCCTTTGCCCGAAGCGCCACGGTGTTTACGGAAATATCCTCAACCTGCGAACTGATATACATGCTTCTGCGGGATATGAGCGAGGAAGTCACAAGGGATATCGCGTCAAACCTCTACATAGGCCTTGCCACCGATACGGGGCACTTCAAATATGCCAGTGTAACCGGTGATACTCTCAGAGTTGTGGCAGACCTTATCGACACGGGCATAGATTTTTCCCATATGGCAAGAGTGCTGTTCACCACCAAATCCGTGAATTACTACAGCCTTTTGAGAACGGTTATCGACAAAATACAAATACTCTGCGACGGACGGGTCGCGGTGGTTTATATCACCGATGAAGATCTGAAAAAGGCAGGAATAACCGAGGCGGAGACCAACGCCATCGTCACCATCCCCGGCAGCATTGAGGGCGTCGAGGTGGGCGTATACATCAGACGGCGGGAGGACGGAGAATACAAGATCAGCCTCCGCTCCAACGATTATGTGGATGTGGCGGCATTGGCATCCCTCTTCGGAGGCGGCGGTCATATCCGCGCCAGCGGCTACAGCGTGTACAACAAAAGCGCGGATAAGATTATAGAGGAACTCTCAAAGGAGCTTGACAAAATATGGCCCGACTGAGCGGAATTGTAAATGTCTACAAGCCTGCGGGAATGACCTCCCACGATGTTGTGAACATCCTCAGAAAAATCCTGGATATGAAAAAAATCGGCCACACGGGCACCTTGGACCCGGATGCGGAGGGAGTTTTGCCCATATGTGTGGGCAGCGCCACCAAGGCGGCGGATATGCTCACGGCATCCCAAAAGGAATATTTGGCAAGGGTCATTTTGGGCAGTGCCACCGACACCCAGGACTCATCGGGCAAAGTCATAAAAACCGCCGATATGAGCAAATTTATTTTAAGCGAGGATGACATAAAGGCGGCGGCGGAAGCTTTTGTGGGCAAGTCGGAACAGATTCCGCCCATGTATTCGGCCGTGAAGGTGGGAGGAAAAAAACTCTATGAGTTGGCCCGACGGGGAGTGGAAATCGAAAGAAAGCCCCGCCCCATTTGGATTTACGGCATCGAAATCTCGGATTGCGAACCCAAAGAGGGGGGAGTTAAAGAATTTTCCATGGCCGTTAAATGCTCAAAGGGCACCTATATCAGAACTCTTTGCAACGACCTTGGGGAAAAACTCGGCTGCTACGGACATATGTCCTGCCTTGTGCGAACCCGCAGCGGCAGATTTACATCGGAGCAAAGCCACACCCCGGAGGAAATTGCCCGAATGGCAAGCCGGGGAGATATGTCATTTTTGACTCCCACGGACAAAATTTTCGAAGAATACGAGCCTCTCGTCTTAGATGAAAGAGAGGCGGAGATGGTGAGAAACGGAGTCCGTATCCGAGCCCCCCGAAATGCCAAAGAGGGCGAAATATATCGAATATATGACAGCAGCCAAAACTTTCTGACCCTGTCCAAAGCCGAAGGCCAAAGGCTCACAATCTTAAAGACCTTTTTTGAGCAGAGGGCGGAGGACAACCGAAAACACGTCGGACAGAATTTGAACGGAGAAACTTTTTAATGGAATATTATGCTCAGGACGAATGGTTCAACCGCCATGACTTGGACAATTTAAAATTAAAAAACACCGCAGTGGCTCTTGGGGTGTTTGATGCCATGCATTTGGGGCATTTGGAAATCGTGGATACCGTGGTTCGTTATGCCAAAGAGCACAATTTGAAATCGGCGGTCTATATGTTTCGCAACATTCCGAAAGGTGTGATAACCGATACGGATATTAAAAATGTGAACCTGTTCAAAAAGCGGCTCAGAATTCTCTATGACAGAGGTGTGGATATCGCCATTGCGGAACGGTTTACCAAAGAATATATGAAGATACCCTACACCGAGTTTGTGGAGAAATATCTTGTGGAAAAATTCGACGCCAAATTTGTGTGCGCCGGGTTTAACTATCACTATGGATACAAAGGAAAAGGAAATACCGAAAACCTAAAGGAGCTCTGCGAAAAGCACGGCATCAAAGTTCATATAGCGGAATGCAAAAGCCTTGATTGCCCCGTGTCCAGCACCCTGATTCGCCAATTGATTGCATCCGGAGAAATGGAAGAAGTTGCAACCTATTTGGGAAGGTATTTTTCGGTCACCCGACGGGTGGAGCGCGGAGTGGGCTTGGGACACCGCATCGGTTTTCCGACGGCGAATATTCGGCTGCCTGATTTTCATGTTGTGCCCAAATTCGGAGTCTACATCACCTGTGCCAAGGTTGACGGAAAGTGGCACCGGGCCGTGACCAACATAGGCGGAAAACCCACGGTGGGAAATGAGGAGCCCGGCATCGAAACCTATATTTTCGACCACCAGGGGGAACTCTACGGCAAAGAGATAGAAATCGAATTCCGCAAATATCTGAGGCCCATTATCAAATTTGACAGTGTGGAAGACCTGAAAGCCCAGCTTGAGCGGGACAAAGAGGCGGCCCTTGAATATTTCGAAGCCGAATAAATCGACAATCAAGAACGGATATAGGCGGCAATTTGCCGCTTTTTCTTTTTAGTCAAAGATACAGACTTCGGCTCAAACCGAATTGTAATCAATACCCGCCAATGGCCGAAAAAAGGTGAAAGTTTTTATATGGCATATTTTTGTTTGTATATTTCATAATCCCTGCGGTAGTCCTCGGGCATTTCCCGATGCAGGCGGCGGAGATATTCGTGCCTGTCTATGGATTTGTCGCCGTTGGCCTGGAGTATGGCAATTCCTATGTTGGAGCATTGATCGGAGATTCTCTCGGCATTGCCGGTGATTTCCAAAAGCATAACCCCCGCTTCCACCGAGCACTCCCGTGCCTTGAGGCGGGCCATATGGGCATCTTCAAGCTGCTCCCGTATTTCATCGACCACTTCCTCAAGAGGCTCGATTTTGATTGCCAAATTTTTGTCGTTTTCGGAAAAAGCCTCATAAGTCAAGGCAACAATGTCATCTATAGCAGTGAACAAAACGCCCAAACCATGGAGGGCTTCCTCGGAAAAACCCAAGTTCCTCTCTCTCAAATCCTCGCAAATTTCCCGAATGTTGTCGCAATAGTCTCCTATGCGCTCTATGTTTGACACCAGGTGATAGTATATGGTTGACCGCTCGTTGTCAGCCTCGGACAGGTTTTCGTCGGAAATCTTGGTAAGATAAGAACTTATTCTGATCTCATACTCATCCAAGAGATTTTCGTTTTCCGTCATAACTTTTGAAGTTTTTTCGGCATCCTCTCCCTCTATCATTTTGGCGGCAAGCTCCACATTGGTTTTGGCCACTTTGAACATTTTGGAAAGGACAATGTGCACCCGGCCTACGGCAACATAGGGGGTTTTCAGGAAACGCTCATCAAGCTGTGAGAACGGGTTTTCTCCGGTCTTTTCCTTGCTGTCCCGAATGGTCTTTTCCGCAAGCCATACCAAACCCTTTGAAAAGGGAATCAGGATAATCGTGGATACCACATTGAACACGGAGTGGAACAGGGATATATCGGAGGCGGATACCGGAGCGTCCCAGAAGGGGAGACCGATTGTGAACTGTATGAGATATATGGCAGATAGGAATATGATTGTTCCGATGATATTGAAATATAAATGAATCATAGCAGCCCGCTTTGCGTTTTTGCCGGCACCTACGGAAGAGAGGAGTGCCGTGACACAGGTTCCTATGTTTTGACCCATAATGATAGGGAACGCCGAGGCAAACACCACCGTTGTTCCGCTCGCCACCGCCTGGAGCATACCGACGGAGGCAGCGCTGGACTGGATGATCCCGGTGATTCCGGCTCCCATCAAAAGACCCACAAAGGGATTGGTTTGGGTGGCAAATATGTTTTTGAGAGTGGGGACTTGGTCAAACACCACTTCCATAGAGTCGGTCATAAACTCCATTCCGATGAATATCAGGCCGAGGCCCACAAAAATTTCGCCTATGTTTTTTATGTTCTTCTTTGTGAAAAACAACAATGTGACGGCTCCGAAAATAATAAACAACGGAGCCAAAGTTGAGGGCTTGAGCATTGCAAGATACCATACATCTCCGGGTAAATCATTTAGGCTCAAAATCCATGCGGTGATGGTGGTTCCGATATTGGCGCCCATTATAATTCCCACGGCCTGGGTGAGGGTCAGAACCCCCGCATTCACAAATCCAACCACCATAACCGTGGTGGCGGAGGATGACTGGGTGAGGGCGGCAACAATCGCTCCCAAAGCGACGGACTTGAAAATGTTGCCGGTGACTTTTTCCATTATCCTGCGAAGCTTTGAACCTGCGGCCCTTTCCAAAGATGAACTCATGGAATTCATACCGACCAGGAACATACCAAGGCCGCCAAACAGTGAAATAATCTGCAATGCGATATCCATAAGGATTCCTCCATGATGATTTTTTCCCAACTTTCACCAAATACAATATAACATGAAAATTTGTAAAATACAATAGATAATATCACAAAACAAGCAGTCTTTAATCTCTTAAATTTTGTGAAATTTTCACAAAGTCGGGACGGGCCTTGTTATGGCACACTTAAAATGTGCATTTAAAAAAGCGAGGGCTCAATCTCTTTGAGCTCCTCGCTTCGGCGGTGATTTACATTACGATTTATATAATTCATATATAGAGGATTTCCATGGTGACACCCAACATATCTCCCGGGACCTCTCCGACTCTCCAGCCAAGCTCCGTGGTCTCGATGTAGTAATAATTCGCTCCGCCATAGGTCAGGTTTCCTCTTCCGGAAGTCTTGAGGCCCACCGCCATATGGTCATCGCTCACCAAAAGCACCGTCTCATATCCCAAAAGCTTCAGGAGCTTTCCGAGCAGGGCGGCTTTATCTTCGCAGTCACCGGTATGGTCGAACAGTGTTTCGATGGGGTATTTGGGGTATTCGGAAACCTTCTTTTCGTCAATATCGTTAACATATGGTATGGACTGGACAAAAGCGGACACAAAGGCGGCCAAGTCATAGTCGGAAGTGTATCCGTAGCTCTCGCCCAAGCTTTTCAGAGAATCGGCAAGGGCAGTGAGTCCGGTCACATCCGCATCGTCGGTGGCGTATGCCGCATAGTCATATACCCGAGGCTTTCTGTTGAAGTAGTTATAGTCATAATGGGAAATTTGAATATCCATGGAATATTCAAAGTCGCTGCCCGGGCATTTCCAGGTATAGTGCAAAAATTTCACCGGTATATTGGGATTGAGGGAAAACCGAACTCTAAGGTCGGTATTTATGATTCTTGAAACCATTGCCGCAACCTCGCTCCGTGCTATGGGAGAATAGGGATAGAATGTGCCGTATTCATCGTTGCCCGTCACAACCCCCGACTCAAAGAGAGCCAAAATTTCCCTATAATAGGGTCCGTCGGCGCTCACATCGGGTATGGGACCGATGTCGTTTATTTTGTTATAACAGTCGGGAAGGGCTCTATACAACAAAAACGCCGATTCCTCCCGGGTGACGGTTTCGAAATATCTTCCTCCGAAGGTATTTTCCGAAATTATTCCCTGGCCGACTGCATAGGCCAGGTAGGGCAAAAACCAACCCGATTCCTCATCTCCCGCCATTTGGGCTTCCGTGCTCTCCCTGCGGAAAAACCTCTTTGTTTTGGCCCCGGATTTAACCTTTTCGTCCAATACAAATTCTCCGTCGCCGTTGACGGGATAGGAATAAATTCCCTCTGCCGCAGACAACCCCGAAATGCCGGAGACGTCACCTATGGTATTTCCGTAGTGGGCGGCATTGAGGCGGGCGGCAACGGTGATTGCCTCCGCCACCGTCAGATTTCCGTTGGGAGAAAAGACGCCCCGGGAAGTGCCCGTCATGATACCGTACTCATAAGCAAAGGCCACATAGTTCCCGTACCAGTCTTCGGAGTTGACATCGGAGTACACACTGTTGTCATAGATATTTGTTTGACCGAATCCTCCCAAGATTTCGGCGTAGACCCCGCCCCATGTTGCGGCAAGGAGTGCCGCCGCCAAAAGGGCAGAGATGATTTTGATTGTTTTGTTTTTCATATTTCGTCACCCAAATATTGTACCGCTGTTTTCATTCTTGCTTATTGCTCTTTTCGTTTTCGCCGTCCTCGTCGTCTTCAATCGTAACAATGGCCTCTTCTATTCTGTGCTCCTCAATGCGGGTAACTTTGATTTTCATTTTTCCGAAGGAAAGCTCCGGTGTTTCGCCGTCGGCGGGGATTTTGCCCAATACGCCCAAAATCAGGCCCGCAAAGGTATTATAGTCGTCATCGTCCGGGATTTTTATTCCCAATGCTTCTTCCACATCTTCAATGTCGGCGCCGCAGTCAATGAGCCAGGAATTTTTTTCGCTGGGGATTTTATATATCTCAAGTTCCTTTTCGGGCTCATCATATTCGCTGTACAGCTCGCCGACTATTTCCTCAATCAAATCCTCCTGAGTGACTATGCCGCAAAATCCTCCGTATTCGTCAAGGACAATTGCAAAATGAGCGTTTTTGTCCTGCATCCTTTGAAACATTTCGTCCGCCTTGATGGAATCGGGCACGAAATAGGGCTCTCTCAGTATGGTTTTCAAATCGGTGTTTTTATCATGGAGCATCACCCGATAGAAGTCTCGGCTGTTCAGGATGCCCACAACATCGTCAATTCCTTCCCCGCACACGGGATAGCGGGTGTGATTTGTCTCGTTTATGATTTTCTCCCACTCTTCCGCTCCGTCCTCAAGCCAGAGAATCACAGCATCGGTTCGATGAGTCATAATTTCCTCAACGGGTTTGTCGTCCATTTCGAAGATATTGTGAATCATCTCTTTTTCGTCATCGTCGATAGCTCCGCTCTCCGAGCCGATGTCAACCATCATACGGATTTCCTCTTCGGTGACATCGTCGTTTTTGTCTCCCAAGTTTATTCCGAAAATTTTGAGAATCATTTTCGCTATAAAGCCCGGCAGAGAAACGAGAGGCATACCTGCGTATGTTATTATTTTCAGCAACGGCAGAAGGCTTTTCGCCATAGCCTCCGGATTCCGCTCTGCAATACCCTCCGGGATAAACACACCCAAAACCATATAGAGAAATGCGCCGAGCACCACGGGTATGATACAGGCAAGGATTCGGGGCATGGAAATCAAAGCGGTGATATAGGGTTCAAATCCAAGCGAGGCGGCACCGATTGCCAGCACCGATATAAGGGAGAAAAATCCCGCCGATGCTGCCATAAAACGGGAATGTCCGTTCAGAAATTCAACCAGAGCCTTGGCTTTATTGTCGCCCTCTTCCGCCATAGTCCTGAGCTTGGTGTCTCCGGCGGCCACGGCAGAGTGTTCGGCCATGGTAATAAAAAAACTCAATCCGTAAAAAACCAAAAGTGTCACCCATAAATGCCATAAAGGGGGCAGTGCATCCAAAAATATCATCCTTTCCGGCACAGCCGCTTAAAATAATAAGGTCATTATAGCACGTCTCCTTTTTGTTGTCAATAGATATAAGATTCCCGACCGGAGACGGAGCTTTGGGAAATTTTAACAAATTTCATCCGTTGTTCTTGACAGAAAACCGCCCTTTGTGATAGAATAAAAATGCGGGGGTTTACATGCCCCGCTGGGAGGTGTGTTTTCATAGTTCACACTTCCTGCGTTTAAGACTTTTTATGTTTAAAACATTAAACGTCAATGAACGATTGTAGCAAACCCGATGAAAATCGGGGACGCAAAGCTATGGGGTCTAAAACAAGTTCCGCGGACGCGGGGAATTTGCAATGACAGCCCGGCTGCCTGCTCCGGTATATCGGCAGCGCGACGGCGGAGCGGTTTTCCGCAAGGCCTCCCAAATGGTATACCGAACTACAATTTAATAATTGAGGCAAACCCGGTGAAAGCCGGTGACGCAAAGCTATGGGGTCTAAAACGGTTTCCGGCGGACGCGCGGGATTCGGTCATGACAGCCCGGCCGCCTGCTCCGGTGTGCAAGCAGTGAGTGCGGGATGCACTTAAGTCACACCACAGGAAAGTTTGATCGTTTTAATCCATAAAAACCTGAACAAACGGCAAACCCGACGAAAATCGGGGACGCAAAGCTATGGGGTCTAAAGCAAGTCACCTTGCTATGACAGCCCGGCCACCTGCTTGGTTTCAAGCCGAGTCACCAATCGGTGATGAGTGGCATTGCCTTTGGCAATGGTTTGTGAAAGATTGGAGGATTATCATGACAAAGACTTTGAAAAGCATTTTCGTTCTGTTGATTGCAGTGGTTGCTGTTTGCAGCATATCTGCTTATGCCGCAGAAGAAAACACGGCTCTCGACGCAACTTTTGCCGAAGCCGTTGCAAGCTATGAAACGACAGTAGACGTATCCCGATTCAATATGACCGCCGACGATGTTATGAATGCGTTCCTTTCATATTTGGACAGGACACCGAGGAACTTTTATGTTTCCAAAACCGTTAATTGCTCTTATTCAACAGCAACAAACAAGGCCGCCCTGTTGACAATATCCTATACGGACAGTGAGGATGTTATCAACGGAAAGCTTGCGGCGTTCGATGCGGAAGTTGCAAACATCACGGCCCTTGTTAATGACTCGATGACAGCAGAAGAAAAGGCAAAAATCATCCACAATTACTTTATCGAGAACTGCTCCTACGATTTCACCGATACGGCGAAAACCGCCTATGATGCAATCGTAAATAAAGTCGGTGTATGCCAGGCGTATTCTTCCGCATATCAGTATGTTATGAATGCAGTCGGCGTGCCCTGCACAACGGTGGCAAGTGTTGCTATGAATCACAGTTGGAATCTCATTGAAGTAAACGGTGTGCTGTACCATGTTGATGTAACCTGGGACGACCCGGTCATAGACGGAGTCAATACAAATACAATTCCCTTCTATGATAACTTCATGAAGAGCGACGCAGAGATTTCCGTTGACCACTATGCATGGAGCTAATCCGAAAAGTAACAGACCCCGGCTCACCGCCGGGGTCCTTTTATGTCTTCCGAATATGCCCTCTGTCTGTCTTTGGAGGTTCGTTTTATCCTTTTTTCGCTTCGGGGAAATTGTTTCGGAGTGGGTTTTGTTTTTTCCGTTATGACAATGGTCCGAATTATATCGCTTTCGGGAAGGGGAGCGGTGATTATATCGGTTATTTTGCCGCCCAAAGTGCCGATAATGGGCTTTGCCCTTTCGATTTCCTCCTCCGAGTCCCGCCCTTTCAGGGCAATGAACCTGCCTCCCACTTTGAGATAGGGGAGACAGTATTCGGACAGGACCGTCATATTTGCCACTGCCCGAGACAGAACACAGTCAAAGGCCTCTCGGCAGCCGTTTTTTTTCGGTTCCTCCGCTCTTCCGTGAATGCAATTTGCATCAATTCCCAATTCTTTTGACAGGGTTTCCAAAAACCGAACTTTTTTGCCTACGGAATCTATCAGGGTCAAATCGATATCCGGAATCATCAGTTTTATGGGTATGCCGGGGAATCCCGCTCCGGTGCCTATGTCGGCAACCGAACCCTCTATTTCCGTATATTTGAGAGGGAGCAGGGAGTCCAAAAAATGCTTAACCGTTATTTCATCCTCATCGGTGATGGCGGTCAGGTTGAATTTTTTGTTCCACTCCAAAAGCAGCTCCGAATATTTCTCAAATTGATTCACCGTGTCCCCGTCGGCAGAAAGGCCCATGGCGGCGAGGCCTTTTTCAAAAAGCTCTTTATTCATTGGCAGTTTTCCTGTTTTCTCTGTCTTTTTCTGTGAGGGCATATCCCAAATCACAGATGTTTCCTGCGCCCATGGTGATTATCAAATCCTCCGCCTCGGCATTTTCCGAAAGATATCGGCCTATTGCCCCCAAATCGTTCATATATATTGCTCCCTTTATCTTCCTTGCCAAATCGCAGGAGTGAACAGTGCCGTCGTATTTCTCCCGTGCGGGATATATATCGGCTATCATAACTTTGTCCGCCTCTCCGAGAGCCGAGGCAAACTCATCCAAAAATGCCGCCGTCCTTGTGTAGGTGTGGGGCTGGAATACCACCCAGATGTTTTTGTACCCCATTTTTTGGGCGGCTCTCAGGGTGGCCCTTATCTCTGTGGGATGGTGGGCATAGTCATCAATCACATCGCTGCCGCAAGATGCCTTGCCGAGTTTTTCAAAGCGTCTATGGGTTCCGGTAAATTCCTCAAGGCCCTTTTTGATGTATTTCGCCTCGATTCGGAGAAAGTCGCAGGCGGCGGCAACGCCCACCGCATTGCATATGTTGTGCTCCCCCACCACGTTTAAGTCAACATGGCACAGTTTCTTTCCCCTGCCTAAAATATCAAAACTCGGATAGGCCCCGGACCGATAGGATATATTTTGGGCGGTATAGTCTGCATTCGGGTTTTTTATGCCATATGTCACAAGAGGTTTTTTGACATTTTGCACAATATTTTGGGTAGTGTTTTCGTCAATACAAACAATATTACATCCATTATCATCAGTAAGTCTTGTAAATTTTGTAAAAGATGTTATAATGTGATTAAGGTCTTTAAAATAATCAAGGTGATCCTCTTCGATGTTCGTGACTATCGATACATAAGGATTAAAATGAAGAAAGCTTTCCACATATTCACATGCCTCAAAAGGCAGATATTCGGAGCTGCCGATACGGTAGTTTCCGCCTATTTGGCGCAATTCTCCGCCTATCAGAACCGTGGGATCCTTTCCGGCCTCAAGGAGCACCAGCGACAGCATTGACGAGGTTGTGGTTTTCCCGTGCGTACCCGCCACAGCTATCGGATACTTATAGAGATCAAGGAGTGCGCCGAGCATTTCTGCCCGCTCCACCACCGGAACGGAAAGGCGGCGGGCGGCAAGGAGTTCGGGATTGTCGTCGCTTATGGCGGCGGTATAACACACCGCATCCGGGTCCTTGATGTTGGCGGCGCTCTGACCCACAAAAATCTCAGCACCATTACGTTTCAGCCTGTCCGTGAGTTCGGAGTCTTTTGTATCACTGCCGGACACCTTGTATCCAAAGCCGAGCAGCATTTCCGCAATGCCGCTCATGCTGATTCCGCCGATGCCGATCATGTGTATGTGTGCGCCCTTCGGTATTTCGGCAAACGAAAACTTATTCATACAAACGCTACCCTCTTTCAATCGGAATTCATAGGTGTAGTATACTACATATTTGAGTGCAATTCAAGGGTTATGCTCACAAAGTTCAATTTTTTGAAAGAGCCGGGAAGGAATGTGTTTACACAAAGGTTAGAGCGGTTAAAAATATTCGGAGGAATCCGGGAAAGGATGAAAGAGTATGCTGATTACAGACATCAGAGTCAGAAGGATTAACGCTGACGGAAGAATGAAGGCAGTTGTTTCAGTAACTTTTGATGACGCATTCGTGGTTCATGACATAAAAATCATCGAAGGCCAAGAAGGAAAACTGTTTACGGCTATGCCCAGCAGAAAGACACCGGACGGAGAATACAAGGACATAGCACATCCGATTAATTCTACTACAAGAACAATGCTTAACGAGCAGATACTTGCAAAGTATCAGGAAGTGTTGGAAGAAGAGGCATCCGAGGAAGAGGAATTATAGGAATTTCGGGTCGCACGAAAGTGCGGCCCTTTTTGAACGCTCCGATGTTTCACCCGTAAAATTCCCGATAAATTTCCTGTTTACTTATATCCTATTCTCACGGGGCCAATCAGTCCGGAGGGAGACAGCGCAATATAGCGGGAATATTTGTCCCGAAATTTGTAGGCAGGATTGTTTGTTACGATTATTTCAAGGCGGTTTATACCCGTCTCCAAATCAACATCATACCTATAAGGCGGGCAAATTTCGATGCCTGCTTTTTTGCCGTTTACGATAAGCTCCGCAATTTCTCCCACCTCTCCCAAATCAATCAGGGCGCTGCCCCCCGGTGACAAAAATTCCGTCCGATATCGAATTTTGCCGCAGAATCTGTCAAGACTCTCTTCTCCGGTGATGTTTATGAGAGGGCTCGATTTTTTGCAGGGCACAAAATCTTTCCCGTTTTCGGATATATCAATGTCAAATTTGAGTTCCTCTTTTATAAGATCGGGCAAATCGGGCCGATATTTCGGCAAATTCTTCGGCTTGCCGCCAAAGATGACCGCAAGAGGACGATAGGGCTCAACCACCAGACGGAGTTCTCCGTCCCCGTCGGCCTCAAACAAAGTGTTCTCCGTTCCGTCATATATGACACAGGCGCCTTTTTCGGAGGGAAATTTTACAACTCCGTCAAAAGTTTGGCTTACGCTCTCATTGTTTAAAAAATAGATGTCAATCCCCTCTCGCTCATACTTGAGCACCCGTAAATCCAGAAAAGGTTCCTTGAGGGCAATTTCCCCGTATTTTGCCCCATAGGCGCAAATATCCTCAAGAGGGACAACACCGATATGGAAGGGGTTTTGGTAATTTTTGGGAATGCCGTCAATAAACACCACATCGCACCCCGATTTTTTCAATTTTTCCAATATTCCAAGACAGGATTTTGGCAAAATTTCCCCATAGGGAACAATAATCAGCGGGTATTCCATGCCGTTTATTGTGAACTTGCCATCTTTGGCTTGCCCCTCATTTAGGGCATCAAAGGGGATAATGTCACAATCGATTTGTGCTTCCAAAAGTTTCTTCAGCGGCTTCTGCTCAAGCATATATTTTCCGCCGCACCACTCCGCCTCGGCATGGTATACCACGGCGGCGGAGGGATTTGCCATGCCTCCGCTCAATATGTGGCACATCCGATTTATGTAACCGCTAAGATACTTCAGGTATTCATATTGGGGATTTTTGCCGCTTCCGTAGAGATGGGGAGGGCAATCGGGATCGTCTTCTTTCGGAGAAAAAGCGTGGGGCACAAAACGGTTAATTCCCGCCGCCAAAAAGTGGTCAATTTGCCACTTCATCAAAGGCAAGCCCTCCGCCCAGCCATAACCGCCAAAACATTCACAGAGGGCCCGGCCCTTTTTTCCCGATTGAATATGTGCCAGGGATGCGCCCAATTTTCCCAAGGCAAAATCATAGAAGTCCGGGTCGTTGTTTCGTGTGGACGCATAGACTGCGTGACACATATTCCCAAAGCCCGGCAGGAGTTGGTGATACACGGCATCGATTCCCGACATATCCTGGCCCCTCAGAGCACGAAAATAGTGGCCCGCTCCGGGTCCCAAACGGGAGCTGACATTCATATCCTCAAGAATGTGCCCGATATACAGAACTCCCCGCTCCCGACACCAATCTCCCAGCATTTGGCAAAAGTTTTTTGCGTACATTTCGGATATGGCATTCATGTACTCATATCTCACCGAGGCCGTGATATCACCGCAATCGTACCAAAGGGCGGGAGCGGCACATACCCCGGGCAGCCCGGATGCCCTTTTGATTACATCCCATAGGGAATCGGTCCAGGGCAGGGCTGCACTCACCGTTCCCACGGAGGTTTCATAGCCTTTCGGCAGGGTTCTGAAACCCGGTTCATCGCTGAAAAATCCGGCTATGGTTTTGCCGAACTCCTCTCTGTATCGCCTGTAGTGAGGTTCATAGACCTCGTCAATCATCATTTTGCAGGACTCGGGATTTAAAGGGTCCGCCATATAGGCGGAACGGCCTTCCGAGCCTCCTTGGGTATTGATAAAAAAGAAAACCCGCCACACTCCCTCCGGCACATCAAACCGAAGCAAGCCGTTATGAATTTTATCGGAGAGGTCTATTGCCTTCCCCGTCAAATCTTCTCCCGCTCCGCTCCGCTTCACCGCCGCGGCGCCCACCAACCGCTCGTCAAACTCGGGCCTGAGTTCGGGAAGCAAAATCGACATCTCGTTTTTGGGACCCGTCACATCCATATTCTTTTCAATCAAAAAACGCTTGCGCAAGTCGGGACGTCTTTTTTCAAACACACCGTTGGCATATCCGCTGGGGAAATGCTTGTCGTCAAAAATCCAGACCTTCATGTGGAGCTTTTTGGCTTCGGCTATTATATTGTCAAGATTTTCCCACCACTTCTCACCGCAAAAATCCTCAAAGGGGCGGGACTCCACACAAAAGGCCCCGATTCCCGCCTCGTGAATTTTGTTTATCTCCCGACATATTGTTTCCGCATCCTCCCCATGCTGCCAAAACAGGGGCATTATATAGTTGTCATACTTCTCGTTTACGGCCTCAATTACCCGTTTCATATGTTCCCGCACCTCCGATTTTCTCTGAAAATATAATCCCATTGTATCACAATCCCGGCATTTTGTGAAGATATAACCCGTCCGATAAACCCTATTTTGGGAAAAACCCGTTTCCGAGCCGATAATTTCCGCAGATACCGCTTTTTAAATCTTCCATGTACAACATCCGCCTCTCCGTGTGCAAGGCAGCGGTTCCCCGGCCGAGAGACGGAGTGAAAGTTATGATAGGCTTCCCCGAGCCTTACGGTCCGGACGACGCGGGCGTCAAGTTCACCGCCTATCACCACACCCAAAACGAGCACGGAAACACGGTGGAGGCGGAGGAGATTCCCTGTGAAGTTACTCCCTATGGTTTGGCTATCCCCTACAAGAGCTTCAGCCCTGCCGGCTTTCCGAAAGGGCCAAAAATTTTTCAAAAAACTATTGACAATTCGGACACCTGTGTGCTATTATAATAAAGCTGTTTTACGGTCCGGTAGTTCAGTAGGTTTAGAATGCCAGCCTGTCACGCTGGAGGTCGTGGGTTCGAACCCCATCCGGATCGCCATTGCTGCCTTAGCTCAGTAGGCAGAGCACTTCCTTGGTAAGGAAGAGGTCGGCAGTTCGAATCTGCTAGGCAGCTCCAAGCGCCGCACGGTTGTGCGGCGCTTAATAGTTACTTGTTATGGAGGAAGAGCCATGCAACTGTTTCACAACTCTCACGACACAGCCTATCGCTTCCCTTTCGGAGCGGCACCTACCGACAGTTTTATCCGACTGGGAATTAAAATCAACTCGGACACAAAGCCCGACAGGGTTCGGGTACGGTTATGGGTGGATGACAATGAAGTCTTTTTTGAAATGAATCCCTCAAAACCTCAAACCGAGGAGCCCTTATATTTTCCGGATTTGACCATCTCTTCTGCGGATGACAACAGCATTATGTATACGGCAAATATTCCCACTCCGGAGACGGGGCAGCTCATGTGGTACTACTTTGTGATTGATGTGGGCGATGAGACCATATACTACACCAACAATCGGGAAAAATTGGGCGGTGTGGGACAGGTTGACACGGAGCCTCGGGACAACAGTTACCAGATAACCGTATATGACAAAAACTACAAAACACCCGATTGGTTCAAGGGCAAAATTATGTACCAAATTTTCACCGACCGTTTTTTCGGTGACCACAGCGACACGGGAGGCACCATACCCAAAAAACGAAATGAGTACGTTATTCACAAGGATTGGTACGAACAGATTTCTTTCAATGCCCATCCCTATGAAATGGGGCCCGCCTGCAATGACTTCTACGGAGGAAACCTGAAAGGCATAATCGACAAGCTTGACTATTTGAAAAGCTTGGGCGTGGGGGTTATATATTTAAATCCCATATTTGACGCCTATTCGAATCATAAATACGACACTGCGGATTATATGAATGTTGACCCTATGTTCGGCACCAACGAGACCTTTTCCTATCTGTGCGAGGAGGCCGAAAAGCGGGGCATACGGATTATATTGGACGGTGTGTTCAGCCACACGGGTTCCGACAGCGTATATTTCAACAAGTACGGCAACTACGGTAGTGATACGGGAGCCTACAGAAACCCCAACAGCCCCTACAGGGAGTGGTACAGCTTCACAAACTTTCCCAACTATGAAAGCTGGTGGGGCTGCAGCAATTTGCCCAATGTGAAAGAAATGACTCCCTCCTATCTTGACTATATCATCAGAGGCGACGATTCGGTTGCCAAAACCTGGCTGAAACGGGGAGCGTCCGGATGGCGCCTTGATGTGGCCGATGAGCTGCCCGACGAATTCATAAAAATCTTTCGCCGGGAAACAAAAAAACAAAACAAGGACGCCGTAATCATCGGCGAGGTTTGGGAGGATGCATCAAATAAAATCTCCTATGACAAAAAACGGGAATATCTGTTTGGAGACGAATTGGATTCTGTGATGAACTATCCCTTCAAGGACAATATGCTCGCCTTTGTTATGGGCAACATCGATGCGGAAGTCCTGAATGCAAGGATGATGTCCATATTCGAAAACTATCCCAAAGAAACCGTCCACGCCCTGATGAACATTGTGGGCACCCATGACACCATGAGGGTGAAAACCCTCTTGGGAGGTCTGTCCCATGACTGCGGAACCCGCAAACTCAGCTCCTCCGATGAGGAACTCGCAACCCGCCGTTTGAAAATTCTGTCATTTATCCAAATGACCTATGTGGGAGTTCCCTGCATATACTACGGCGACGAAGTGGGCATGCAGGGGGGAGGGGACCCCTTTAACCGAGGCACCTATCCCTGGAGAGCCGTTGACCCGGAACTTCGGGAATGGTACTCCGATTTGGGAACATTGAGAAACAGTTTGGACTGTTTGAAAACGGGCAGATACAAGGCTCTGTACGCCTCGGGAGATGTTTATATCTATGCAAGATATATCTCGGACGGCAAGGACTCCTTCGGGAAAAAAGCCAAAGAGAGTGTTGCGATATGCGGCGTGAACAGAAGTTTCGGCCGCAAGCGGGTTGACTTGGACCTGTCCGTCATCGGCGACTTTACCTACTTTGCCGGAGGAATCAAGGACCCCGACATAGTCCCTTGCCGGAACAACACTTTGGAGGTGAATTTGGAACCCCTGAGCTGCGAAATTTATATAAACTCCGACGAGGTATAAAAATATAAGGGATTTTGGATACGACCCAAAATCCCTTTTCCTTTGTGGTTTAATTTCAAGAATTTCAATTCCTTGTGACAACAACCGTCAAGTTGTATTTTTCGTTCCATACAACCGAACCCATATGCCAGAGCTCATCTATGGATATTGCGCCTCTGCCGTTTATATCAAAGGTGCTTTGCGCATAGACACCCGGATCGTCGGGTCCGTTCTTTAGGAGAACTTTTGCCGCCTCCCAATCGCTGAGCTCCAACTTCTCGTTTTCTCCGTAAGTATATTGTTCTCCGTAGTTGGGGCCTGCGGTCAAATCCTTATCTACATTGTTGACAAGGGTGGCGGTGTCCGTGGCCAAATCATAGGACACATCAAAACCGTAATCCTTCAAATCATCAAGCATAACCACGGCGCAGTCCTTATATCCGTTTTGAGCGTTTCCGTAGTGGATGAAAACGGGAATTTCCCAATCGTTTATAAAGCATCTCAAATCGGTGGCAACTATATAATCTTTGGGTTTGTTTTCTGGTGCGGGCTCCCGATATTGTCCTGCACCTCTTTGGGCCAAAACATCCCAGGAATAGTCCATCATTTTTATGGTGTCAACATATCTCATATTGGTGGAGTTCGAACCCATAACAACGGAAATGAGCCTCTTTCCGTCCCTTGAGGCGGTTCCCGTAAAACAGCAGCCTGCCGCAGAGGTCGTTCCGGTCTTGAGTCCGTCGGTGCCATAGTACTCATAGGCTCCTCCGGGCAGCATCTTGTTTGTGGGATAGTAGTTTGTGCCTCTGAAATTGACGGATTTTAGGGAGGTGTAGTTGAGTATATCCGGATAGTCCGTTATGAGACGATTGGCCACTGTGGCCATGCCTCGCGGAGAAATCCTGTTACTGTTTGAAATTCCCGTACAATCCACAAAATATCCGTTGACTCCCCAGCTTGAAATCAAGCTGTTCATCTCATTTACAAACCCTGCCTCGCTGCCGCATATGTAATCTCCCACCGCCATAATCGCCGCATTGGCGGAAACCACACAGATGGCCCCCAACAGCTCATTAAGGGTGTAGCTCTCGCCGGCGGTCAAATACACATTGGAATACCCCGGGTCTCTCGAAAATGCCGCAAGGGCACTGCCCACAGGAATCAAAGTGTCCTTGCTCAAAGTGCCGTTTGCAATATGATTGTATATAACATAAAGGGCGACGATCTTCGTCATGCTGGCAGGCACAACCGCCGTGTCGGCGTTATATTCAAAAAGCGCCTCTCCCGTGGACTGGTCCAGAACAATGCCGCCCTTGGCGGAAATGCTCACGGCATATGCGGACATGGAGCCTAATAATATGGCCGCCGAGACGACAATCGCCGCTACTGACCCAAACAGACGTCTTTTCGGTGTCTTTCGGGACGTTGTTTTATAATCCAATGTTACAAACACTCCTTAGATTTGTAATATTTATGTAACACAATTGTAACATAACGGTGTTTATTATACAACGGATTTTTGTTTTTGTCAAGGGGCGGGAAAAAGCTTTGCGGCCTTCCTTGGAGGCAAAGGGGCGAAAAAACTCTCATAATGCACAAATTTTTATATAAATCCGACAGAAACCGGTTGATTTTGCGGAAAAATAATGTTATAATTGCCTGTAGGATGATATGAATCTCAGAGCGGAAAATTTTTGGAAAGGCGGGGATTTTTGTGTATTTAAACAAACTTGACAAAAAGCAGCAAGACCTGTTTTTGGACTTGTGTATACACGCTGCAATGACAAATGAAGAATTCGACAGGGAGGAGCGGGAAATCATCAACCGCTATTGCAGCGAGATGAATATTACCGAGCCCAGGTATGTGCCCAAAAAGGGATTTGACGAGGTGTGCGGAGAGCTTTGCGAGTGTTGCTCCCCGACGGAGATTAAAATCGTTGTGTTTGAGACTGCGGCCCTTATGTTGTCGGACAATATCTATGACGAAAGCGAAAAACGTTTTATGCGCACGGTGGCCCGAAAACTCAGATTGGGTCGGGAGGACTATGACACAATAATCGAATATGTGGAGGAAGCGGCGGATATCTATGCAAAAGTCGGTAAATTCATCTTCGGCAGATAAATTTCACCGATTTCGCAGACCAAATGTCAGACAATCCTATTTCGGGAGGTATTATCTATGATTGCTATTGGAAGTGACCACGGCGGAGTGGTTCTTAAGGAATCCATAAAAGAGTTTTTGAGACAGAACAAATACGAATTTAAAGACTTCGGCACAAAACCCGGAGAGCCCATGGATTATCCGGACATTGCCGAAACGGTGGCGAACAGCGTTGTTTCCGGAGAGTGCGACAAAGGAATTTTGGTTTGCGGCACCGGAATCGGAGTTTCCATTGCGGCGAACAAGGTCAAGGGCATCCGTGCCGCCCATGTGACCGATGTGTTTTCGGCAAAAATGGCAAAAGAACATAACGATGCACAAATCATTTGTCTGGGTGAGAGAATAACCGGACCGGGCCTTGCCCTTGAAATTGTGAAAGCCTATCTTGAATCCGAACATTTGGGAGGTAGGCACAGCCGCAGAGTTGAAAAGATAATGGCAATAGAAAACCGGCAGTAAACCCGTTAGGACGGAATTTCCGCCCTAACGTTCTTTTTATTTATTCATGGTTCACATTATCCTTTAACACCACATCGTGGGCGCCGCCCTCTATTATGGAAACGCTGCTGACAAGGGTCAGTTTGGCTTTTTTCTGAAATTCGGGAATGCTGAGAGCGCCGCAGTTGCACATGGTGGAGCGGATTTTGCTCAATGTGGTTATCATATTGTCATGGAGAGAGCCGGCGTAGGGAACGTAGCAGTCGACTCCTTCAACGAAGGACAATTTTTTGTCGCCTCCTAGGTCATACCGCTGCCAATTTCTTGCACGGGCACTGCCCTCTCCCCAATATTCCTTCATATAGTTGCCGTTGACCATAACCTTGTTGGTGGGACTTTCGTCAAATCTTGCGAAATATCTGCCCAACATACAAAAATCGCAACCCATGGCAAGAGCCAATGTGATATGGTGATCCAAAACAATCCCGCCGTCGGAACAAATCGGAACATAAATTCCCGTCTCTTTGAAATATTCGTCTCTTGCGGCGGCGACTTCGATAACCGCGGTGGCCTGGCCTCTTCCGATGCCTTTGGTCTCTCGGGTGATACAGATGCTGCCTCCGCCGATTCCCACTTTCACAAAATCAGCTCCCGCATCTGCCAAAAATCTGAACCCGTCTCTGTCCACCACATTGCCGGCACCTACTTTTACACTGTCCCCGTAGGTTTTTCTTATGTAATCAAGAGTGATTTTCTGCCACTCGGTGAACCCCTCGCTGGAATCTATGCACAACACATCCGCTCCCGCCTCCACAAGGGCGGGAACCCGTTCCTCATAATCCCGAGTGTTTATGCCTGCGCCCACAATGTATCTCTTGTGGTTGTCCAGCAATTCCAAAGGATTTTCCTTGTGCTGCTCGTAATCCTTTCTGAAAACAAAGGCCACCAGTCTGCCGCTGTCGTTGAGCACGGGCAGAGAGTTAAGCTTATGCTCCCACAGGATGTCGTTGGCCTGTTTTAGGGTAATGCCCTCACGGGCCGTAATCAATTTGTCAAGGGGAGTCATAAAATTTTTGACTTTTTCGTCCGGAGACATACGAGTCACTCTGTAGTCCCTGCCCGTTACGATTCCCACAAGCCGTCCGTTTTTGGTCCCGTCTTCCGTGACGGCAATGGTATCATGGCCCCTCTCTTCTTTTAGGGCCACCACATCCGCCATGGTTTTTTCGGGCGAGATGTTTGAATCGGACTCCACAAATCCTGCCTTGTATGCCTTGACCTTGCGAATCATGTTCGCCTGTTTTTCTATGGGCTGAGAGCCGAAAATAAAGGATATTCCTCCCTCTTTGGCAAGACCGATTGCCATATCGACTCCGGACACCGATTGCATAATTGCCGATACAAGAGGCGTGTTCATGAACAGAGCCGGCTCTTCCTTCCCTTTTCGATATTTCACCAAAGGAGTTTTGAGAGACACATTGGCAGGTATGCAATTCGTATCGGAATACCCCGGAACAAGCAGATACTCACTGAAAGTGTGGGATGGTTCTTCATAGTAGTATGCCATAAAATTCCTCCTTGCGGTTTTATACATTTTGTCTTAATTTATTGTTTAAAATTTTAACACAGATTAACTTAAATGTCAAAGATTTCTTGGATATATTTTTTTCGGGGATAATTCATAAAAATATATAGTTTCAGTAGGAAAAAATCACAAATTTTGTATATTTTTACAAATTTTCAAAAATGGTAAAATAATTGTGGAATTTTTTTGGGAGATGTAGTAAAATGTTAGGGCAAGGTGGAGGATGGGGCCCAATCCTCCGAAGAACGGAACTTTAGGCTTTTGAAAGGTCGATTTTTTTCGGTGTGTTGTATTGATTTCGAAAAAGAAAATAAAATAAATAATCTAACATAATAATCTAATGATAGGAGGAGAAACCATGAATAAGCAAGAGTTACTTTCGGCTATTTCCGAAAAATCGGGATTGACAAAAAAAGATTCCGAAGCAGCATTGACAGCTTTTATTGAGACAGTTCAGGAATCTTTGAAAAAGGGCGATAAGGTTCAGCTTATCGGCTTTGGCAGCTTCGAAGTCAGAGAAAGAGCCGCAAGGTCGGGCAAGAACCCTCTCACGGGAGAGCCCATGGACATTCCTGCGGCAAAAGTTCCCGCATTCAAGGCAGGCCGTGCCCTCAAAGATTTAGTAAATAATAAATAAGCATTTTTATGCGGCGCAGCTCCTCGGAGCTGCGATTTTTTTGTAACAACTTTCCGTAACATCTTTACAAAAAGGGAAAATCAAAGTATAATATAAGAAAGAATTAAATCAATCTCGGGGTTTCTGAAATGAACTATGTTATTTTTGATATGGACGGAGTTATAGCAGACTCGGAACCCGTCATTATGAAAGCAGCTTTGACTTCCCTAAGAAGCGGCGGTATTTCGGCAACTTATGAGGATTTTAAGGAATTCATCGGCGCCGGGGAAGAAAATTTTATCATCTCTCCCTGCAAGCGGGCGGGACGGGAGGATATGATTGAGCCTTTGACGGAGAGGATGCTCTCCGAGTTTGAAAAATCCGCGGCAGACATAAAGGTTTTTCCCTCCGCAAAACCCCTTATTGAGGAATTGAAAAAACTCGGCAAAACTCTCGCCTTGGTGAGCAGCTCCGTGAGGAGAAAACTCAACGCCTCTCTGAAATCGGCCAAAATCGATCCCGATGTCTTTGATGTAATTCTCTCCGGCTCGGATGTGACGGAGAAAAAACCCTCTCCCCGTCCCTATTTGGCGGCAGCGGAAAGATTGGGCGCCAAACCAAAGGACTGCCTTGTGATTGAGGATGCCATAAACGGTATCTTGTCCGCCAAATCGGCAGGGATGAAATGCGTGGCCGTGACGACATCTTTTAAAAAAGAGGATCTCATTGCCGCGAATCCCGATTTTATAACGGATGATTTAATAGACGTCATTGATATAATCCAAAAAATTTAACCATTAAAGTTATATATTGTTTAGGAGAAGACTATGTTTTGTGCTGTTTACGGAACCGCAGAATTCGACAGTGAGAAATACCTGCTTGGTGCGCTGGAAGAGAACATAAATAACAATATCAAATCCTACATATTGGTGCCCGAGCAGATTTCGGTGTATACCGAGAGGAAAATCATCGGCACCCTGGGTGTTTCCGCTCAAAAGAATGCGGAAGTTTTGACTTTCTCCCGCTTATCGAACAGAGTGATGGGAGAGCGGGGACCTTTGAGGATGAACTACATAGACGGTGCCTGCAAGGAAATATTGGCGGTAAAAGCTCTCCGTCAAATCGAAAAAAACCTTGACTATTTTCGCCCCAATGTGCACCAGCCGGGATTTTCGAAGCTGATGGCGGGACTTGTATCGGAATTCAAAAGATACGGTCACACCCCCGACTCCCTTTTGGCTGCCGCAAAAGAAATCGAAGGCAAAGAGGGAGGGGAAGAACTTTCCCGAAAACTCAAAGATTTGGCCTTATTTTATGAAGAATTCGACAAACTTATTAATCAAAGCGGCTCGGACGCGGAAGACAATTCGTCCATAATTTTGCCCAAAATCAAAGACTGCGCTTTTCCGAAAAACGCCCATATGTTTGTTATGAATTTTCGCAGTTTTACTCCCTTGGAAAGGGATATACTGACGGAGCTTCTCAAAAAAACAGCGGAATTCAGACTGATTCTCTGTTGTGACAATCCGGAGAGGCCGTCGGGTTTATTCAAAAACACCGGGGAGGCTTACCAAAGTCTGAAAAAAGCTGCGGAAGATTCGGGTACTCCCGTGGGAGAGCCGATTCCCATAAAAATAAAAAGAGATCTCTCCCCGGACATTGAACATATAATAAAAAACTACTTCCTCCCCCGACCCCAAAAATATCAAAGAACTCCCGGCCACATTCATTTTGTTCGTCCGGACAATACCTTTGAGGAAATGGTAACCGCTGCAGAGACAATCCACAGACTCTGCCGAGAAAAAGGCTACAGGCAGAAGGACTTTTTGATTTTGGCAAGGAATCCGGAAGAATACACCAGAATGATGCCCCATATTTTTGAAAAGTGGGGAATAAACGTCTTCCTTGACAACCGGCGGAGTTTGACTCAAAACCCGTTTTTGCTCTATCTGTCATCGGTTTTGGATATACTTGTATCGGGATTTTCCTACGAGCGTGTAATGGGAATGGTAAAAAGCGGCTTTTGTCCCGACCTTACCGCAGAGGAGAGAGACATTTTCGAAAACTATCTCTTGGCGGCCTGTCCCGGAAAATCCGTATGGAACTCGGAGGATGACTGGACCTATAACCCGAACGAAACGGAATATGACATGGAAGTCATAAACAGAGTTAAAACCAAGGTGCTGCATCCGGTTATCGATATCAAAAAATCCATAACCGGCAGAAAAACCGCAGGGGAAATTGCGGAGGCTCTGTTCAGATTTATGGAAGAACAAAACAATGCCGAAACAATGCAAAACAAATGTATGGAATTTTCCCAAAATGGGATGGTTTATCTTTCGGAGGAATATCGAAGGGCTTGGAACTGTGTTGTGTCTGTTTTGGCGGAAATACGAGATGTAATGGGGGACACTCCCATAACCTATGAAAAGTTTCAGGATCTCTTCATATCTGCGGCAAAAGTAATCAAAATCGGCGTCTCCCCCCAAACCGTGGACGGTACCATGTTGAGCAGAATCGATATGTTTAGAAGTTCCGACGTAAAAATAGCTATCGTTCTGGGTATGACGGATGGTGTTTTCCCAAAAAGCCACAGCACGGAGGGCTTGATTTCGGACGGAGAAAGGCTCCTTCTGAGGCAAGTGGGCCTGCCCTTGGCAATGACTGCATCGGAGCGCTCAATAGATGAAAATATGCTGATATACAATGTATTGTCTGCGGCCTCGGACGAGATTTTCTTCTTCTCACCTTTGTCTTCCGGCAGTGAACCTTTGACTCCCTCGCCCATAGTGACAAAACTTAAAAAATATATTTTAAACACGAAAGATGAGCCTCCCCGCAGAAAAATCCCGGAAACGAAAGATGAGGCACTGAGCCTTTTGAAATCAAAGCTCGCCGCAAACGAACGGGACAGAGACTTGAAAACGTTGAACAAAATTTTCGAAAACGACAAAAGTCTCGAAAAGTTTCAAATTCGTCTGAAAAATGCCGAACGGGGATATGACATTCTTTCGAAAGAGTCCGTGGACAAACTATACGGACGGGAACTTTTGCTGAGTGCCTCAAGGCTTGAAAGATTCAATGAATGTGCTTTTAAATATTTTATGCGCTACGGCTTGGTGGCCTTGCCAAGAGATGTGGCCCAATTCGATCCCTTAAGCATGGGTAATATTCTTCATGGCACTCTCGAAAAATATTTTTCCAAAAAGAGGGATTTCGGTGCCGTGACAAAAGAAGAGTGCCAAAACGAAATTAATGAAATCGTGAATACCCTTGCATCGGACACGAAAGATATTATGTATAAAAGTTCGGCATATTATAAATATTTAATATCCCGTATGAGCGGCATTGCCTCCGTCACGGCCTGGGAAACCATAAAATTCTTTAAGGAATCGGAGTTCCGTCCCATAGGTTTTGAGGTAAAAATCGGGTCGGGCGGTGATGTGCCCCCAATCAAACTTCGAACAAAAAAGGGAAAAATAACGGTGGAGGGTTTTATTGACCGAGTGGACGGAGCAATAATAGACGATAAGAAATACATAAGTATTGTCGATTACAAATCCTCGGAAACAAATCTCCTAAAACCCCTTGCGGATGCGGGAGTAAAATTCCAGCCCTTGGTGTATGCGAGGGCAATTTGCAAAAGCGGGGAATTTGAGCCGGCGGCAATGTTTTATCAACAAATGAATGACCCGGTGGTTGACGGATCGGAAAATATTTCAAGCAGTGACTATGACAAAAAAGTCCACGGCAAGGTCGCTCCTAAAGGCTGGATAATCGATGACCCGAAAGCTATGGAGGCCTTTGACAGGGCCCATACTTTTTTGGGCCCGAGGAGTTCTATTTCTCCCAATGAGATGAAAACAAGAATCGAAAACTCCGAGAGAAAAATTGCGGAAACGGCTGATAAAATATTTGACGGGGAGATATCCGTAAACCCCTACACAGAATATAAATACGACCCTTGCATGTTTTGCGACTACAGCGGAATTTGCAGGCAGGAACAGATAAGGGAGGAGTAGATCAATGAAAGTTTTGATAGTTATCGACATGCAAAATGACTTTATAGACGGCCCTTTGGGGACGGCGGAGGCCGAGAAAATTGTGCCGAAAGTTACGGAAAAAATACAAAACTTTGATGGAATCGTTTTGGCCACAAGGGACACCCATGGGGAAAATTACTCGGAGACTCAAGAAGGAAAAAATTTGCCCGTTGTCCATTGCATAGAGGGAACCGAAGGACACAAAATAAGACCGGAAATCGAGCGGTTGATAAAAACCGAGCCTATAGACAAACCTACCTTCGGCAGCACAAAGCTCGCAGAAAGACTCAAAGAATTAAACTCCGAGGATACAATCGACAGCATAACTCTAATCGGAGTCTGCACCGATATCTGCGTTATTTCAAATGCTCTGCTGTTAAAAGCTTTCTTCCCGGAGATTCCCATATCGGTGGATGCGGCCTGTTGCGCCGGGGTCAGTCCCGAAAGCCACAAACAGGCCCTAAATGCCATGAAGGTCTGCCAAATAAAAATCGAAAACGAATACGAAAACGAATAGATAGTTTATTGTGTTTTTAACCAATTTTTTCTCGGAAAATTTTATGAAAAATTTATTGAAATTTTCTCGGTTTTTTGGTATAATCTTTGTATAAAATTAATAATATTACAGAAAAACAAACTGTTCATCTCATCTTCGAAAGGAGCGATTAATTTGATTAAAGGAAATGTTGTAGTCGGCCAGTCCGGAGGACCTACTTCGGTTATCAACTCAAGCCTTGTGGGGGTTTTCAAAGCCGCCAAGGATGCCGGTGTTGAAAAAATTTACGGTATGCGCAACGGTATTGAGGGCTTTATGAATAAAAAGGTGATAGATCTGTCCGATTATGTTAAAAACGAGTTGGATATTGAGCTGCTCAAAAGAACCCCTTCCTCGTTTCTCGGTACCTGCCGCTTTAAGCTGCCCAGTGTTGAGGAGAGCGAGTCCACTTACAGCCTTCTGTTTAACAATATGAACGAGCTCAATATCAAATACTTCTTCTACATCGGCGGAAACGACTCTATGGATACCATTAAAAAGCTCTCGAGTTATGCAAAGGAAATAGGCAGCGATATCAGATTTATGGGCGTTCCCAAAACCATAGATAATGACTTGGCGGTGACGGACCACACGCCGGGCTATGGCAGTGCGGCAAAATACATAGGCTCTGCCATGAAGGAAATTATTCGGGACGTTAACACCTATCCCACGGAGTCCGTAACAATCGTTGAAATTATGGGCAGAAATGCCGGTTGGCTCACTGCCGCAGCCGCTCTTTCAAAAGCGGAGGATTGCTGCGGACCGGATCTTATCTATCTGCCGGAGGTTGTTTTTGACTATGACAAATTCATCTCGAAAATAAAAGAGGTGAAAGAAAATAAAACGGCGGTTGTTGTGGCCGTTTCCGAGGGAATCAAATTGGCCAACGGGAAATATGTATGCGAGGACAATAAGCAGGCTACTTTTGAGGATTCCTTCGGCCACAAATCTCTTGGCGGCACGGCTCTATATTTGGCAGACTTGGTGGGAGCAAGGCTCGGAATCAAATCAAGAGGTATAGTTTTCAGCACCCTTCAGCGCTGCGCCTCTCACATTGTTTCCAGACGAGACATCACCGAGGCCTTTATGGCAGGCAGCGAGGCTGCCCAGGCTGCTTTTAACGGTGAGACGGGCAAGATGATAATCTTCACCAGAACCTCCAATGAACCCTACAATATAACCACCTCCACCTATGATGTTGACAAAATTGCAAATGTGGAAAAATTGGTTCCGGATGAATGGATAATAAACGACGGTACCTATGTATCCGACGAATTTATCGCTTATTGCCGTCCCCTTATCATCGGAGAACTTATTCCCTTTATGGTCGACGGCCTTCCGAGACATCTCTATCTTGATTAAAATTTATTTCGACAGATCGAAAAACAGAGCCTCCCAGGAGAGGCTCTGTTTTGTATTGGCGCGCCCGGAGGGATTCGAACCCCCGACCTAACGGTTCGTAGCCGTCCACTCTATCCAGCTGGGCTACGGGCGCATTTTTACGCAGCTTTGTTATTATATCATTATTTTCGAATTAAATCAAGCGGAATTTATTACAATTCCTTTTTATAAAATTCACAATTTTTTATCTAATATTAATCTTTTGTTCATTGATTTTTAACAATGATATGATATCATATCGGTATAAAATAAAAGTAAATCTTTTTACTTTAAAAGGTGACAGAAAAATACGAAAAAGAGGTGAAATTTTATGGTTTATGATGTTGAAAGCGGCAATATTACAAAACTCTTGTCTGTCCTCACGGGACAGCGGGAGGAGGATGTGGAAAAATTGCTTCTGAACGGAATGACTCCGGCCCGGGTCGCCGACCGGTTTGGAAAACTCGATGAGTTTAAAACATTTTTCAAAGTCAATATTATGTCAAAACTTAAGGCTTTGATTGACCGAAAAGAAATTACCGTTGATGAAGCGTATGAATTTTATAAAAGATTATCGGATGAAAAATTTTCCCTTGTAAATAAATAAGAGGTATAGAATTGAACAAAATCAACTATCAAAAAGAACTTGAAAAAATACTCAGAGAAAACAAAAGCGGAGATTCCCTTCTGCTTCATAGCTGCTGCGCTCCCTGCAGCAGCTATGTTTTGAGTTATCTCTGCAACTTCTTTAAAATTACCGTATTTTATTATAATCCAAACATCGGTGATAATAAAGAATATCAAAAGCGTAAATCTGAACAAATAAGACTCCTCCCACTCCTTTCTTCAAAATATCCCATCGATTTTCTGGATTGTGAATATAATCCGGAGGAATTTTATATGGCAACCAAAGGCTATGAAACATGTCCCGAGGGGGGAGAGAGGTGTTTTATTTGCTACAAATTACGTCTTGAAAAAACCGCCAAAATTGCAAAAGAGAAAAATTTCGACCTTTTTTGCACCACTTTATCCGTAAGTCCATATAAAAACTCCCAAAAAATAAATGAAATCGGTTTGGAGCTTTCCAAAAAATACGGAGTTCCCTTTCTTCCCTCGGATTTTAAGAAAAAAGAGGGTTACAAGCAATCTATTTTACTCTCGAAAAAATTCAATCTTTACAGGCAAAACTATTGCGGCTGTGAATATTCAAAAAGAGAATAAAGGCAAACACCGATATTCTCTTTTTTGTTTTATTTTATTACCGTTTCTCCACCCATATAAGGAATCAAAACTTCGGGTATGGTGACGCTTCCGTCTTCATTTTGATAATTTTCCAAAATCGCCGCCGTTGTTCTGCCTATAGCAACTCCGCTGCCGTTTAATGTGTGGACAAATTGAGCTTTTTCCTTTGGTGAATTTTTATATTTTATATTGGCTCTTCGAGCTTGGAAATCCAAACAATTTGAGCAGGAGGAAATTTCCACATATCTTCCGTAGCTGGGCATCCATACTTCTATATCATATGTCTTAGCCGAAGAAAATCCCATATCTCCCGTTGAAAGACATACAACCCTGTAGGGAAGTTTCAAACCCTGCAGCACCTTTTCAGCCTCTTTTGTCATTTCTTCCAATTCGTCAAAGGACGTTTCCGGCTTTGAAAACTTCACCAATTCCACTTTATTGAATTGATGTTGACGGATAAGTCCTCTCGTATCCCTTCCGGCACTGCCTGCCTCGGCTCTGAAACATGCGGTATATGCGCAATACTTAAGGGGCAGCTTTTCTCCGTCGATTATCTCATCCCTATACATATTGGTCACCGGTACTTCTGCCGTGGGAACCAAAAAATAATCACTGTTTAGGACTTTAAATGCGTCTTCCTCAAACTTGGGCAACTGACCCGTGCCTATCATACTGTTTCTGTGAACCATAAACGGTGTAAAAACTTCTTCATATCCGTTTTTTCCGTGAGTATCAAGATAGTAGTTAATAATAGCCCTTTCAAGTTTGGCACCCATTCCCTTATACACGTGAAATCTTGCCCCGGTTATTTTGGCTGCCGTTTCCGGGTCAAGAATTCCGAGGGCTTTTCCCAATTCCCAATGGGCTTTGGGCTCAAATTCAAACTTTCGCGGCAATGAATATTTTCTCACTTCTTCGTTTTGTTCATCACTCTCTCCGATGGGAACACTTTCATCCGGAATATTCGGTATAGTGAGCATAACCTTTTTTATTTTCTCATCAATTTCTCTGACTTTTTCATCATCTTTTTTTATCGTATCGGATAATTCTCTCATTCTTTTAAATATTTCGGTTGTGTCTTTTCCCTCTTTTTTATAAACGGGAATTTTTTTGGACACAGAATTTTGTTCCGCTTTTTTTTGTTCCACATTATATAACAAAGCTCTTCTTTCGCTGTCAAGAGCAAGCAGTCCGTCTATATCAATATCGGTTGAATTCCTGTTTTTTAAGGCTTCCTTTACTTTTTCGGTCTCATTCCTTATTATTTTTATATCAATCATTTCATTCTCCTTATATTATTTTTAGAATTTCTATTAATCTATATTTAATATTTCGCATAAAGCCGAATAATATGCATTTGCAGTTTCATCAAAATTGCTTTTATCCATATTTTTTAATTTGGATATTGCTTCTTCATCTTTTCCCTCTTCCATCAAATTCCATACTTCTGTCATTTGTTTATAATTATTTATAACGGCCTCATTTGCCGATATTTTTGCTTCATCTTCCTCTATTTTTTTATTCAAATTGTAATTTTCATCTTTTAGATTTACTACCTCGTTTTGAATCGTTTCATTTGCTCTTTGAGTTTCATTTATTTTAGTGTCCAATTCGTTTTCCCTGTTATCGGCCATGGCGGCGAATAAAATGATTATAATGACACTTATTATCATTATTACCCCATAAGTTAATATATTTTTATTTTTATCTCCTTTTTTCTTCTCATTTTTTTCTTTTTGATCTTCGCTCATTTTTCATCATCTCATTTCCCTGTAGACTATATACATTCGCGGTCTTATACTTTTAATTCAAATAATATTCTCTCAAAATCTTCTTTTGAATAATATTCTATCTCTATTCTTCCTTTGCCGGCGCTCTCTTTTATTTTTACTTTAGTTCCGAATTTGGATCCCAAAGATGATTCCACATCTTCATAATATTTTTTCATCACTCCGCCGGGTTTATTTTCCTTTTTCTTGGGTTTATTTTTTTTGAGTTCGGACACCAATTTTTCAACCTGTCTCACATTCAACTTTTTTTCGATAACAATATCCGCAATTTCTTTTTGTTTTAAAGGATCCTCTATCGCAAGGAGTGCTCTTCCGTGGCCCTGACTCAATTTTTCTTCTATCAAATATTTTTTTACTTCATCACACAGATTATTAAGTCTCAGAGAATTTGCGACGGCGCTTCGACTCTTTCCGACTTTTTCCGCAACTTCCTCTTGGGTCAAATCAAATGTATCCATAAGATTTTTATATCCTTCCGCCTCTTCTATGGGATTGAGATTTTCCCTTTGCAGATTCTCAATCAATGCAACTTCCATCGCTGCGGAATTTTCAAGATTTTTAATAATACATGGGATTTCTTTAAGTCCCGCCATTTTTGCAGCTCTCCATCTTCTCTCTCCGGCCACAATCATATAGGTGGAATTTTCTGTCTTTTTGACTATGATAGGCTGAACAATTCCGTAATTTTTTATGGAATCGCTCAATACCTCTAACTTTTCCTTGTCAAAATTTTTTCGGGGTTGATTTTTGTTGGGTTCTATATCCCTGATTTTTATATTTATAATACTGTTTTCATCAATTTCTTCATTTAAACTTTTGAATATATCTATATTTTCTTCATTTTCATCAAGACTCATATCCGAAAACAGTGCACCTATACCCTTTCCCATTACTTTTCTTGAAGGCATTTTGTCACTCCTTATTCTATTTTCTGTTTATTAAATTGTTTCACGTAAAACATTATCTGTTATTTTTTATTATTTCATTTGCCAAATCCATATAACTTTTTGCGCCGGTGGAATTTTTTTCATATTTAATCACAGGCATCCCAAAGCTGGGTGCTTCCGAAAGTCTCACATTTCGAGGTATAACCGTCTTAAAAACAGTTGATGAAAAATACTTTCTCACTTCATCAACCACTTGGATTGCAAGATTTGTTCTCTTGTCAAACATAGTCAGGAGAACTCCTTCTATTTTCAATTGTTTATTGATGGTTCTTTTTACGGTTTTTATGGTTTTTGTCAGTTGGGAGAGACCTTCCAAAGCATAATATTCGCACTGTATCGGCATAATAACACTGTCGCAGGCCGCAAAAGCATTTAATGTAATAAGGCCCAAGGAGGGGGGGCAGTCAAGAATTATAAAATCGAAATCTTCTTTGACATCCCCTATCTTATCCTTCAATCTGAATTCTCTTCTTTCCCTGTTTGCAAGCTCTATATCCGCCCCGGCTAAGTTCTTGTCTCCGGGAATCAGAAAAAGATTTTTATATTCGGTTTTTATTATCGTTTTCTTTATATCTTCATCATTCACAATAAAATCATAACTTGAATACTCATAATCCTTGCTTTCTATTCCAAGTCCGCTTGTGGCATTGTATTGAGGATCCAAATCAACCAGCAGAACCTTTTTATTTTTTTCTCCCAAACATGCACATAAATTGATTGCCGTGGTGGTTTTTCCCACTCCGCCTTTTTGATTTGCTATTGCTATAATTTTGCCCATACCGGTGTTTCACCTCTTTTATAAAGACATTATATCATATTGATTATATATTTCAATAGTTTTTTTATTTGTTTCATATGAAACATTAATTTTCTAAATAATTCGAGAACTTTTCCAATGCCTTATATCTGTGGCTGATGCTGTTTTTCAATTCCTCTCCCATTTCCGCAAGAGTCATATCAAATTTTTCATAATAAAATACCGGGTCATATCCGAATCCGGATTTTCCTTTTTGGGACTCTGTTATATATCCCTCACATTCTCCCCTAAAAAATTTCACATCTTTCGGTGAATTTTCCACCATAGCAATTACACATACGAATTTTGCTTTTCTCTTCTCAAAAGAAACATCTTTCAGTTCATTCAGTAACTTATTTATATTTTCCTCATTTGTGGCATTTTCTCCGGCAAATCTCGCGGTATGAACTCCGGGCATCCCATTAAGATAATCCACACATAATCCGCTGTCGTCGGCAATAACGGGTATATTTAATTTTTCAAACACAGCTATGGCTTTTTTTGCGGCATTTTCCTTAAAAGTATTTCCGTCCTCGATAATTTCAAAATCATTAAGGCCCATCTCATCCATTGTTTTTATATCATATTCATTTCCGAGGATTTTTTTTATTTCCATAGCTTTATGTTTATTTTTGCTTGCCAAAACAAAGGTTTTCATTTTTTCTCCTTTCTGATTTAATCAAACAAATAGTTTGACAGTTCCGCCATTTGACTTACGGTCAGCTTTTCTCCTCTTATTTTTTTATCAAGTCCCATTTTTTTCAAAATTTCCTCCGTTTCCGTTTTGGATAATTTTATAAAAGGACTGCCCGACAGAGAATTTGCCAATGTTTTCCTTCTTTGGGAAAAAATCGATTTCACGGTTTTATTAAAATTGTTCATATCTTTTATGGGATATTTCTTTTTTTCCGAAATATCAATTTTAAGAACCTCGGAACTCACTTTCGGCCGAGGGACAAAGCAGTCGGGAGGCACGGTGCATATAGGTGTTACATCTGCTCTCACATTCACCGCTACGGTTAGAGCGCCGTAATTTTTGGTTCCGGGTGATGCCATAATCCTGTCTGCCACTTCCTTTTGAACGGTGATTATCATAGATCTGAGCCTTAAGTCACTTTCAAGGAATTTCATTATTATAGGTGTGGTTATATAATAGGGAAGATTTGCAACCATAATGAATTCCTCATCACCGAAGTAATCAACGGTCATTTCTCCCAAATTTATTTTCAATATATCGTTATTTATAATATAAAAATTTTTAAATTCATTTAAATTATATTTAATAATATCTATAAGGTTTTTATCTATTTCCACTGAGACAACTTTTTTAGAGATTTTACATAGCTCATAACTAAGGGTTCCTGCGCCGGGACCTATTTCCAAGACATTTGTATCACTTCTTATATTTGAATTATCGATTATTTTATTCAAAATATTCTTATCCGTTAAAAAGTTCTGACCCAAACTTTTTGAAAAATTAAAATCGAATTTTTCAAGGACCTCCATAAGCTCCGATTTGTTATAAAGTTTTTTATCCATAATTATACCTCATAGTATTTATTATCGGGATTATATCACATAACAGATTCCTATTCAAGCCCCCAAAAAATATAACATTACATCCTCGCCTTCTATTGCAATCACATAGTCCATAACAATAACAATATCAACAGCATCGGAAGAAAAGTATTAAAAATATAAAAGAGTATGGCAGTGTAAAAGAAAAAATTATATATAATATATTATATATATTAATATTATGAGTTGTTGATGCAGTTGAAGAGGCGGTGGAAAATGTATAAAAGATAATTGACATAAGAAAATAACCTATTTTTAGGAGGTTTATAAAATGTTTGTTAAGTATTTTTAATATTCCCATTTTAAATAGTTAAGATAGGAAAATCCGGTTTTCCACAAAATACAAACGGTTTATAAACATCAACAATGTGAATATTAAAAAACCTTGGATGCGAATCCATATATCTTTTATAAGGAAGAGATTGGGAATTATCAACAAAAAATTAAAAACTTTGTCAAAATGCTTGCTTTTTACCGTTATATGTGATATAATCCGATTGTTGTTAAAAAGAAAATGCCGGTGTGGTGGAATTGGCAGACGCGCTGGACTCAAAATCCTGTGGTAGAAATACCGTATCGGTTCGACCCCGATCACCGGCACCATATTTTTTTCGAAAAAGAAGGCCCGAATATGTGTGGCCTTCTTTTTCACCGGTACTTTGTTTATTTTCTTTAAATTTCGCCCTACCACTCGTTTCTGCATTTCGGACAAACCCTCTTTGCAGTATATCCCTGTGAGGTGTTTTTGGGGACACGAAATTTGGTCTTGCAAACCGGACAGGTGTAGTAATTGTAATTTTTTCGGTCCCGATTGAAAAATTCTTTTATATTTTCGGACATATTGATAAAAAACCGATTCTCTTTGGAACGGGCATATTCTTTCTTTGAGAGAAATCTCAATATAAAAAAAAGATAAAATACAAAGGAGAGGCGAATGAGCCAAACCATCCAAAAAATATTTCCCAAAATCGAAAGAACCGTGCCTATAATAAGCAGAGCTATGCCTAACTTGTCAAACCCGTAGCGTCCTTCCATAAAGTTTTTGAACTTTTCAAACATACAATCACTTCCCTTATAATCTTTAATTTTTTGAGTGAATTTTAGTGTTATTTAAAGATTAAACCCCACCTTCATCAAAAAAAGCGGGGTTTATATAAAATGCCTCATGGCCGAAAATAATAAATCGGCCCAATTTGGTGATCCGTAGGGGACTCGAACCCCTGTTACCGCCGTGAAAGGGCGATGTCTTAGCCTCTTGACCAACGGACCGGATTCATAACTTGTCATATTATAACATAACCGTATTTATGTGTCAAGGAAAAATTTCGCTAAATTTTCGGAAGCTTAAAATTTCGGAATTTTGGCGGATTTTATAAAATATTATGAAAAAAGCCCAAATGAAAATCTTTTCCATTCGGGCTTTGGTCGGGGTTACAGGATTTGAACCTGCGGCCCCTTGGTCCCAAACCAAGTGCGCTACCAAACTGCGCCAAACCCCGAAATTCCCAACCATTATAAACCCATTTTTTTATTTTGTCAAGGAATTTTGAAAATTCCCTTGTCAAAGGTTTTTTATTATGATAGTATGGTGATGATGTTATTTTTTGAATTTACTTTCGGAGGTATTTTATGGATAATCAAATGGATATAAAAAAAATAATGGAGATAATTCCCCATCGGCCGCCTTTTTTGCTTATCGATAAAATTATCGAATTTGAAGAGGGAAAAAGGGCAGTGGGAATAAAAAACGTTACCATGAATGAGCCATTCTTTGCGGGACATTTTCCGGGCAATCCCATAATGCCGGGAGTGCTCATATGCGAAGCATTGGCCCAGGTGGGTGCGGTTGTTGTTTTAAGTAAGCCTGAATTTAAAGATAAACTTGCGGTCTTTACCGGAATAAGTAATTTTAAATTCAAACACCAAGTGGTGCCCGGGGATACCCTGAGGCTTGAAGCGGAGCTAATAAAATTCCGCTCCGTTATGGGAAAGGCAAATGTATGTGCCTATGTGGGAGAAGATATAGCTGCCAAGGGTGAAATATCCTTTGCCCTGATTGATAAATAAAAAGTTAATAATATAAAAACCGGCCGGAAAAATCCGACCGGTAAGTTTTTTTTGGATTAGTGGCAAATGATGTTTTCCGTGTCCTTGTCGAAAATGTGAATCTTGTTGGGATCCAACGCAACGGGAATATGATCTCCGTGACGGGTTGTCGAACGAGGATTAACTCTTGCCGTGAAGTCTGTGTCTCCTACTTTGAAATACAGGAAAGTCTCGGCGCCCATCATTTCAACCAAATCGATGTTTACATCAATGCTGCAGCCCGGATAGTTCTGAATAGCAGCCTGGTCATCATAGAAATCTTCGGGTCTGATACCCATAACAACTTCTTTGCCGTTGTATTTCTTAAGGTCAGCAGTAACTTTTCCGTCCGGAATCTTGATCTTGAACTGACCGTTCTTCAGATATGTGCCGTTGCTCGAGCTGTCAACGGTTACATTCAAGAAGTTCATCTGAGGAGATCCGATGAAGCCCGCAACAAACATATTGCACGGATAATTGTAAAGGTTTGTGGGGGAATCAACCTGTTGAATGATACCATCTTTCATAACAACGATTCTCGTACCCATCGTCATGGCCTCTGTCTGGTCATGGGTTACATAAATGAACGTTGTCATAAGTTTCTTGTGGAGCTTACCTATCTCGGTTCTCATCTGAACTCTCAATTTTGCATCCAAGTTGGAGAGAGGCTCATCCATGAGGAATACCTTAGGCGTACGAACAATGGCACGTCCTAATGCAACACGCTGTCTCTGACCGCCCGACAAAGCCTTGGGCTTTCTGTCAAGAAGATGCTCAATGCCCAAAATCTGAGAAGCCTCGATAACCTTTTTCTTGATTTCATCTTTCGGAACTTTTCTCAGTTTTAGACCAAATGCCATGTTCTCAAATACGGACATATGAGGATAAAGAGCATAGTTCTGGAAAACCATTGCGATATCTCTGTCCTTGGGAACTACATCGTTCATCAGTTTGTCGCCAATGTAGAGCTCGCCTTCGGTGATTTCTTCGAGACCGGCAATCATTCTCAAAGTCGTCGACTTACCGCATCCGGAAGGACCAACGAAAATGACGAATTCTTTGTCTTCGATTTCAAGGTTGAAATCCTTAACAGCGGTGAAGCCGCCTTGGTATGTTTTGTAGATACCCCTTAAACTTAAACTTGCCATAATTAAATGACCTCCTGTTTATATAAATTTTAACTATATATTTATCTAATTCTTTACAATGTATATTTTAGCATACTTGAAACAAGAAAAAAAGTGATTTATTCCACAAAATTAAAAAAAATATTTTAGGCAATTTGCATAGCAAAAATTTTAAGCAATAAAATTTCGGGTAATTATGCACAAATTTTATGACCGGTATTGATATATTTTGTCTTTGATAGTATAATGTCTGTATAAAGCCGTAAAAAATCGGTATGAAAAAAATTTGGAGTTGATAGTTTATGATAAAGGTCGGAGTTTTGGGTGCCACGGGATATGCGGGGGCAGAGACGGTCCGTCTCTTGATGTCCCACCCGAAAGTTAAACTTGAAAGGATAATATCCCACAGTTTTGAAGGAAAAAAATTTTCGGATGTTTACCCGGGTCTTAAAAATATCTGTGATAAGGAACTTACGACCCTTGATACGGATGATATAGCGGAAAACTGTGATTTGGTATTCACCGCCTTGCCTCACGGTGCATCGAAGAAAATAATACCCGAGCTTTTTCAAAAAGGACTTAAGATAATAGATTTAAGCGGGGATTTCAGATATAACGATTCGAAGGTTTATGAAAAATGGTACGGTGAACCGCATTCCGCTCCCGAACTGCTCAAGGAGTCGGTCTACGGTCTTTGTGAATTGCATCGGGAAGAGATAAAAAATCACCGGCTCATCGGAAATCCGGGATGTTATACCACCTGCTCCATTTTGGCCCTGGCACCATTGATTGACAGGAAAATTTTAAACTTGAACAGTTTGATTGTTGACGCAAAATCCGGAGTTACCGGGGCGGGAAGGGATGCGTCTCTCCCAAATATTTACTGTGAGGTCAACGAATCTCTCAAAGCCTATAAAGTGGCCACCCATCGCCACACCTCCGAAATCGAACAGGAACTTTCCGAAATCGCCGGAGAAAAAATAGAACTGTCTTTCACACCTCATTTGGTGCCTATGCAGAGAGGAATATTTTCCACCTGTTACGGGGATCTTATAAAACCCGTAACCACGGATGAGGCTGTCCGGATTTATAAGGAATACTATAAAGACGAAGAATTTGTCAAAATATATGATTCGGGAACGCTGCCGGAAATCAAACATGTGAGAGGCTCAAACTATGCGGCCATAGGAGTTGTCATAGATGAACGCCTAAACAGAGCGATTGTAATATCCTGTATCGATAATTTGATAAAAGGAGCCGCCGGACAGGCCATACAAAATATGAATATAATGTGCGGCTTTGATGAGGGAGAAGGTCTCAGAAACCTTGGAATGTTTCTGTAATTGAAAATTTTAAAAAGTTTATGAAAAAAGCTCTTTGAAAGGAAAAATAAAATGCGAAAAATGGAAGATCTGATAAGCAGAGCCGAAATTCTCATAGAAGCCCTGCCGTATATGCAAAAGTTTGAGGGAGCAAAAATCGTGATCAAATACGGCGGAAATGCCATGGTAAACGAGGATTTGAAAAACTCCGTTATGGATGATATAATTTTGCTCAAGTATATAGGATTGAAACCCATAGTCGTTCACGGGGGAGGACCCGATATCTCTGCGGCATTGGACAAATCTGGAAAAGAGAGCAAATTCATAAATGGTTTGAGATATACCGACAAAGAGACCATGGATATCGCCCAACAGGTTTTAATCGGAAAAACCAATAAAGAGATTGTGTCTCTCCTCAATATAAAAGGAGGCAGAGCGGTGGGCATCAGCGGCATTGATGCAAGTTTCATCGAGTGCAAAAGGCAGACAACGGTGGAAAACGGAGAGGTTAAAGAGCTGGGATATGTGGGGGATATTGTTCACGTGAAAAATTGCATTCTGGACCTCCTATCCTCCGACCAATATATTCCGGTAATAGCTCCCATAGGTACCGATGAGCAGGGCAACAGTTATAATATAAATGCGGATACGGTGGCATCTGCCGTGGCAAAGGCGGTTCAGGCGGAAAAATTGGTGCTCCTTACCGATGTGGAAGGTATCAAAGACGACAACGGTGATATAATTTACGAAGCCCATACCAAAGAAATTGACCAGATGATTGGCACGGGCGTCATCAGCGGAGGAATGATACCCAAAGTTCTCGGTTGCTGCGATGCCATAGAGGCGGGAGTCAGCGGCGTCCATATAATAGACGGCAGGATTCCCCACTGTTTGCTCCTTGAAATATTCACGAAATCCGGAATAGGAACTCTGATTAAGGGAGATAAATACTGATATTTTTAAATTGGGAAAATCAAAGAATTTTCAAAGAAGAATGTGATTTAAAATTAAAAGTTTGCAATTGACAAGTCGGTAAAAATTTAATATAATCAGGTATATGAAGCGGGCCGGAATTTTACTGTGGTTGTGATTGTTTGAAAAAATATTCGAAAAATTTTGTCTCGGTCCAAAGATTGTCAAAGGGAAGGTTAAAAGGAAATGAATAAAGATTTAAACGGAAAGAAAAAGTTCGATACAAAAGTACAATATCTCAAATATAAAGTTTTGAGAGAAGTGGCTCGCCATGCCTACAATGATACCTTGCAGGGCAGTTTTAATGATATAGCCAAGCAAATTGTCAAAGACAAAGCCACAATGCGCTGCTGTATCTATAAAGAAAGGGCAATAGTCAATGAGCGTATAGGTCTTGCAAGTGGCGGACATAAGGATATTGACAACATAATCGAAGTTTTGGATATTGCCTGTGACGAGTGCCCCATGGACGGCTATGAAGTTACCCATATGTGCAGAGGATGTTTGGCTCACCGATGCGAAGATGTGTGCAAAAGGGATGCCATCACCTTTGACGAAAACCAAAAGGCCCATATAGACAAGGAAAAATGCGTCAATTGCGGAATGTGCGCAAAGGTATGCCCCTACAGTGCCATTATGAATTTCGAACGGCCCTGCGTCAAGGCGTGCAAAGTAAAAGCCATCAGTATGAACAGCGACCATGCGGCTCAAATCGATATAAGCAAATGTATAAACTGCGGAGCCTGTGTGTATCAATGTCCCTGGGGCGCCATCACCGACAAATCCTATATAATCGAAGTTGTGAATATGATAAAAGAGAGAGGTACCGAAAAAAGAGACGAGGAGAAACTCTATGCGGTAATCGCTCCCTCCATATCCGGACAGTTTACCTATACGAATATAACTTTGGGACAGGTGGTATCCGGAATCAAAGAATTGGGATTTGACGAAGTGGTGGAAGCGGCTCTGGGAGCCGATGTGGTGGCCTATTATGAGGCAAAGGAATTGGCGGAAACGGGATTTTTGACAAGTTCCTGCTGTCCGGCTTTCGTGGATTTTGTGAAAAAGAACTTCCCGAAACTCAAGGACAATATTTCCCATAACCCGTCACCTATGGTGGCAATTTCAATGCTCATAAAAGAAAAAGACCCAAAGGGCAAAGTGGTATTCATAGGTCCCTGCACCGCAAAGAAAGCGGAAATAAGACTGAAAGAAAACAAGGAGTATGTGGACAGCGCCCTCACTTTTGAAGAACTCCAGGCTTTCTTCGATGCACGGAAAGTGGATTTGGAAAGCCTTCCGGAATCGAAGTTTGATTCCGACTCCCTCGGCTCCCCGTCCCCCTTCGGCAGAATATTCGCCCGCTGCGGCGGATTGGCGGAAGCGGTGGCAGAGGCCCTCAAAGAGCAGGGAGAGGAAGATTTTGAACTCAATGCCGTATCCTGCGACGGTATCGAAGAATGCAGAACCGCACTCCTCAAAGCGTCTCGGGGAATCGGAAACGTAAACTTTATCGAGGGTATGGCCTGCGTCGGAGGCTGTATCGGAGGTGCGGGATGTTTGACCCACGGTCCGAGAAATAAAATCGAAGTTGACAAATTCAGCAAACAATCCGATATATCCATCGAGGATGCCATCAATAAATTGTAAAAGGTCTCAAAATAACGGTAAAATCGAGAAAATGAACTTGACAAAAGGGACCGAATGCTTTATAATGAAACTGTCGTTTTGATTGAACTTTATTAAAATTAAGAGAGGTGAAAACAATGGCTTATCAGATCAGTGATGATTGCATCAAGTGCGGTGTTTGCGCCAGCGAATGTCCGGTATCCTGCATTTCGGAAGGAGATACAAAGTATCAAATAAACGCCGATGAGTGCATCGAATGCGGAAATTGTGCAAATGTGTGTCCTGTTGATGCTCCGTCTGCATAGTTTTAATTTAAAAAATCTCAAAGAACCGCTTCGGCGGTCCTTTGATTTTTCGGTAAAAGAAAATCAATCGAGCGAAGAACTTATGGAAAGAAAATCCCGTATCAAAAGAACGTTTATAACCGCGTTAAAGATTTCCGTGGGCAGCTGTATGGCTATGTATATTGCGGAACTGATGAATTTGGATTTTGCGGTATCTGCCGGTTCCGTCACTCTGCTTACCATTTTGACCACCAAGTGGGAAACGTTGAAACTTTCCTTGGTGAGAATAGTCAGCTTTGTTGTCACCGTGGCATTGTCTTATATTTTGTTTGAACATATACCGAGCAGCTGGGTAGCCTATGGCCTGTTTCTGTTTATAATGACGGTGCTCCTTGAAGGTTTCGGGTGGAGAGCCGCCCTGTCGGTCAATGCCCTTATCTGTACTCATTTTTTGGCTACCGACAACTTCAGCCCCGAATTTATATTGAACGAGTTTCTTTTGGTTGTCTTGGGAGTTTCCATTGCGGTCCTTTTGAACCTTTTCAACAACAACACCGCCCGAAAGAAGAAAATCCTCGAGTATGTAGCCTCTGTTGAAATTTCCCTCGGCACAATTTTGGGGAAGCTTGCCGAATATCTTTTGAGCGATGATACGGGAGCCACCGTGTGGGAAGATATAAAATCCTTGGAGAGGGATATAGAAAATTATATAAACCTTGCCCATGAATATCAAAACAATACCTTCAGCACCCAACCCGGATATTATATAGACTATTTTGAGATGCGCAGCAAGCAGTGCGGCGTCCTGCACAGTCTCCACTACGAAATGGAAAGAATGCGGGGAATTCCCAAACAGGCGGAAATAGTCGCCGATTATATAATGTATATGAAAAACTATATTACCGAGCCGAATGACCCCAAAGAGCAACTTGAAAGGCTTGAACAGCTTGTTGATGCCATGAAAAAGGAAGAACTGCCCAAAAGCCGAAAAGAGTTTGAGGACAGGGCGCTCCTGTATCACATACTTATGGACCTTGAGGAATTTTTGAAATATAAACAAAGATTCATCGTTTCCGCCCGAAAAGGGGAACTTAAAAACACCAAAAGCTATATAAAGCGCTACAGAGAAAAAATCAAAACCCGATAGAGAAAAGTAAATGAGACATAAAAAATAACCGAGAAAAGGAGAGAAAAATGGATTTTAAGGCAGAATCATTTAAAATTTTCGATGAGAATTGGGCCCTGCTCACTGCGGGAAACAAGGAAAACTTCAATGCAATGACCATAAGTTGGGGAGGATTGGGAACCCTGTGGAACAAGCCCGTGGCAACCGTCTATGTGAAACCGGCCCGGTATACCCACAAATTTATGGAAGAGAGCGAATATTTCACCGTAAGTTTCTATGGGGAAGAATACCGCTCCGCCTTGGGAATAATGGGCTCGTTATCCGGCAGAGACTGCGACAAAGTTGCAAAGGCAAAACTATCCCCGAAAGCCTTGGGGAATGCGGTAACATTCGGAGAGGCGGAAAAAACCCTCCTGTGCAAAAAGATATACCACGGGGATTTGACAAAAGAGAATATGCCCGAGGATGTAAAAGAGACGTATTATTCGAATGATGCTCCCCACACCATGTATATAGGCGAGGTTATAAAGATAATCGAAAAATAGGCGCCAAAAAGAAAAAAACAGCCTCCGCTGCCATGAGGGGGCTGTTTTTTGCGTAGATAAATTACTTTTTCAAAAGTTTCGGATTGTTCATTGCTTTTCCTATACCCGTGACCACACAGGTCTCCGGCGCATCCGCCACACGGGATCTCATATCCAATTCCCGCCGTATCAGTTGTGTCATACCGTAAATTTTTGAGCAGCCGCCGGTCAGTATAATCCCGTTCCTGCAGATTTCTTCGATATACTCCGAGGGTGTCTTTTCAAGGAGCGTACGAATCGCGGTTATTACGGAAGAGGCCGGCTCTTTCAGAGCCTCAAGAACTTCATCGCCGGAAATTTGTATCGTTTTGGGAAGACCCGTAACCAAACTGCGGCCTCTCGCCTCCATGGCCAAAAGCCTGTCTCTCCTATAAACACAGCCGATTTTGATTTTAAGCTGTTCTGCGGAACGCTCGCCGATTAAGACATTGTATTTTTTTCGAATATAGCGAATTATGGCTTCGTCAAAGCTGTCCCCCGCAATTTTGACTGAGTCGCTGACCACAACTCCGGAGGAGGCCACAACCGCAATATCGCAGGTTCCGCCGCCTATATCCGCAATAACATGGCCCTTTGACCGGTCCAAGTCTATTCCCACACCCAGGGCCGCCGCCAAGGGCTCCTCAATGAGTCGGACTCTCCCGGCACCTGCCTGAAGTCCCGCATCGATAACCGCCCTCTCTTCGATTTCCGTAATATTGCTGGGCACACTGAAGGTTATCCTCGGTTTGGTTAGGGTTGCCAAAAGGCTTTTGCCTGCTGCCTCATTGATAAAGTGGCGAATCATCTTTTCCGCTATCGAATAGTTGGAGATAACCCCTTCCCTGATGGGCTTTATGGCGGTGATGTTGCCGGGAGTTCTGCCTAACATTTTTTGGGCTTCCGCCCCGATAGCTATGATTTTTCCGCCGATGGATTCCACCGCCACAACCGACGGCTCCCGATAGACAATACCTTTTCCTTTTATATATACCAAGACATTGGATGTTCCCAAATCTATACCGATATCCTGACCCAGCACTCCCAAGCGCCCCTTTCCCAACCATAAAAGATACTTATGCTAAAGGTATTTTATCTTAAAAACAAAGAAATGTCAATAAAATCAAAATAAAAAGATTGCTTGGAACAAAAGCTCCAAGCAATACTTGGTCGGAGTGACTGGATTCGAACCAGCGGCCACCTGAACCCCATTCAGGTACTCTACCAAACTGAGCCACACCCCGCAGTCATCGACTGTTACGGTGTGAATTATAGCATATCTTTTTTAAAAAAGCAAGCTTTTTTTAAAAAAGAATGAAAAAATTTGAAAATTTTTCAATTTATAACTCCGTTTTTCCTAAGCCGCTCCCGAAATTCGTCTCCGTCATATGCCGTCATATGCCGAATAAGTCTCATCGAGCCCGGTTTTTTATTTCCTTTTCTCCGAAATCAGGGCTCAATGCCGTTCACCCACTCCATAACCGTGTCCGAAGAGGAACCGCCGGAGAAGCGGTGTCCCTCAAGCCATACGGCGCCCGGAGTCAAAGCTTCCATTGCATCGGTGGAGCCTATGGGGCTGCTGCCGGAAGTGCAGAAGGGTATGATGGTTTTGCCCGAAAAGTCATAGCTTTCAAGGAATGTGAAAATTATCTTCGGAGCGTTTCCCCACCATATGGGATAGCCGAGATAGATTTTGTCGTACCGAGCCATATTTTCGACACTGCCCGAAATCCCCGGCCGTGCACTCTCGTCGTTCTGCTCGCGGTTTGCGCGGCAGTCGGTGTTGTAATCCAGGTCCGCCTCGGTGTAGGGAATTTCGGGTGCTATTTCATATATGTCGGCTCCGAGTCCTTCGGCAATGTGTTTGGCTATTCCTTCGGTATTGTTTGTGCAGGAGAAATAGGCCACAAGAGTGCCGGTGGTTTCCTCCGCCGGGGGAGCGGTTGCGGCAGGCTGTTCATCTGCCTCCGGCTGCTCATTTGCTTTGGAGACGGTCACCGTTTGAGTGTCCTCCGCCCAATCCACGGCAAAGCCGAAGCTTTCGGCGATGAATCTTATGGGCATCATTGTCCTGTCATTGATTATGGCGGGAGCAACATCCAACGTTTTGGCCTCATCGTTGCAATATGCCACCGGATTGTCTATCTCAAGAGTCAGAACATCCTCTCCGTAGGTCAAAGTCACTCTTTGATTTTCCTCATCCCATAAAACCGTGCCGCCCATTTCTTCAACGATTGCCCGCACCGGAAGCAGCGTCCTGTCATTCACAAGAATCGGGGCGGTCCCTTGGTCGTCAATGGGTTTTGCCTCACCGTTCACCGTCATATTCGGGTTGTTGATTTGCAGTGTGATTTCGGTTGCGGCCGCCGGGGCGCTATTCGGGGCCAATTCCCCCTGCTCCGCCGCACATCCCGTCAGCGACAGGCTCATCAACATCACAATACAAAGAAAAATCGATACAGTCTTTTTCATAAGTCTCACCTTCATTGTTTTATTTTTTGCTTTTTCTGTATTATACCTCATTTTTGCAAAAGTGTAAAACAATTTCCCCATACAAATGTTAATTTTTTGTAAAATCCACGGCTCAGATAATAAAAAATTTCAATTGCACCTGCGGCATATTGACTAAAGGCGAAAATGTGATATAATTGAGTGGGGATTATATGAGAAGGAGAAGTAATATGATATGTAAGTATTGCGGCACTGAAAACGAGGATGATGCCCGTATATGCCGGTATTGCGGAAGAAGAATCAAACCGGCGCCCGAAAGGCCGGACTCCCGCCTGTTTCCCGATGAGGACACAGACGAAATTGAAAGATATACGGATTATGACAGGGAGACGGACGAGACCCAAATTATGCCTCGCCGGAATTCGACTCCCGGATTTGACGGCAGCAAGGCGGTCAGAGACGAAGTAAACCGCAGAAGGAATACCGGAGAAGAGGGGCGTCAATACTACAGATACAATCCCGAGGAAGAAGCGAGACGTGCCAAGAAAACCAAAGCCGACCGTAAAGCCGTAAAAAAACAACAGAAAGCACGGCCCACTCCCAAAAAACGACATATAGGCAGAACCTTAATGGGCTTGGTATTCAGAGCAATCTTGGGATTCGCAATAGGAATTTTGCTCTATGTGGCGGTTATTTTTCTGTATAACCATATGGGCGGAATTCTTGACAATCTGAATCTGCATTTATAAGAGAAAAACCAGCAGCCCCATTGGTGATTTTTGACAATAAAACAGGCTAAAACAAAAGGCCTTATGAGCACAAGCGACAAAAAGGAAAAAGAGGGAAAAAAAGGGTAAAAAAAGGGTTGACAAAGGCGGGGCAAGGTGATAGAATAAACAAGCTGTCGCAGAGAGCGGCAGCTTTTAAAACCCGAAAAATCGCTCCGAAAAAAATTTTCAAAAAGATGAAAAAAAGAGTTGACAGGAGCGAAAAGATGTGGTAAACTTAAAAAGTTGCAAATTCAATCGGAAGTGAGCTTATGTAAGCTTTAGATTGAAGAAGACAAGCCCGGAACAGCCGAATAGCGGTGGGAGTACAACGGAATTGCGCTACAGAGTGAAATTCTAAGGCAGACTCCTCAGTCATCGCTAAAGCGAAGCCGACTCCCCCTTTCAGGGGCACCTGCTGCGATGCAAAGCGAGTAGGAGCAAAGGGCTCCCAAAAAGCTTAAGCGGAGTGCACATTTTGGGAAAGAGGAGCAGCCGCCGGAAAGGCGAAGGTTTTCTCGCAAGCGAGAA
>CAZTYF010000008.1:0-72198 GCA_964617455.1 uncultured Oscillospiraceae bacterium
GTGGGAGCTCCGCCTTTGAGGTTTATCTTTACATACTCGATGGTTATACGGCAGCTTTGGGCTGTTCCGTACACAAACAGGTGCACCGAACCCGTTCCTTTTTCGGTGAGGTTTTGAGAAGCCGTTTTTCCCGCTTCGCCTTGGGGATGTATTGCTTTATAGCCTTCCTCGTCAACCGTTACGCCATCCCTGGCCAAGGTGAATACCGCTCCAGTATGCTCATGACCTTTCAATTGATTGGCATCATTGTCCGGATAAGTATATCCCGCCACATCGGCGATGACGTGGTCGCCGTTTCTGATTGTTCCGTCATTGGTATCAATATACGCCGTATCAACGGTCTCTTCTTCACCGATATCCATATAGGAGAACTTTAATGTGGGATATATCGGATCGGGAGAGGCATCAAGCTTTGGAACCAGACCTGCCCGAACCTCTATGCTCTCTATTTGTGAAATATCATAGTCACCCAAATACCAGGAGTATTTGTTGTCCGTGGTGTATGCAACCTTATGCTTTTCGCCGTTGATATCGGACACATCGTGGGTTGAGGCACCGGTTTTCGCCGGTTGCTTGGCCACATCTATAGCGCCTTCGGGTATATACAAATCCTCGGGAGCCGTTGTGGCTTCCGCACTCGGAGAGACGGGCGGTTCGACGCTCGGTGTTGCCGTAGGCTCCACACTCGGGACGGCTGTAGGCTCGCTGCTCGGAGCGGCTGTGGGAGCTCCGCCTTCGAGTATTACATTTACGTAATCCATAACCACTCTGCCCTTGGAGGCCGTGGCATACAGGAACAGGTGGACTTTGCCCTCGCCTTTTGCGGATAGGGCTTCACAGGTGCTTGTGTCCACGGTGGCGGTGCCGCCCGGGAATGCCGCATACGATTCCGAGTCTACGGTTATTCCGTCGGCATTTATGGTCCACAGTGCTCCTTGATAATCATCGCACTTCTCGGCTCCATCAGCGAGGTATGAGGTGGTGCCGGATATCAGGCCGATCCTCTTGCCAGCGTTGCGAATGTCTCCGTTTTTGTCGGTGATATATTGTGTATTAACTTCGTCTTCCGCCCCTATGGGCTCGTAGGCGAATTTGATTTGGGCGGGAGCAGGCGTCGTTTGAGTCCTTTCTCTCAAAACGGCCTTTACCTCTATTTTGTCAATTTCGGATATATTGTAATCGCCTATGTAGTATATATGATTATCCGCATTGGAGGACGCTTCGGTCTTTTTGGTTCCGTTTTCGTCAACATTTACATCCCGGGTGGAGGTGTTGTTGGACAGCAAATCTTTAACCTCAACTGCGCCTTCCGGCAAAGGTTCGAGAGTGGCGGCCAAATCCGCCGCAAGGTCAATTCCCCCGTTTTGGGCGGCGGGGGCGGCAAATACGGCGCCTGTGGAGGGGAGGCAGGCTATTATCATGGCCGCGGTGATTATCAATGAAACTATTTTACCGAATTGTTTTTTCATATGTTTCCAATCCTTTCCTTACAAGAATATCATTTTATAGTCTTATTATAATTTTACGCTTTTTCATATTCAACGCTTAAAAATATCCATTGACTTTGATTTTTTATTCTTTGGTAAAATATCCTTTTCCCTATACCTTTGAGGATTCTTTCAAAGGGGCCTGGTTTTCGTCCCAGACAAAGACCTTCACCGTGTTTGAGTCCGATTTTTTATCATAGAGAAATTCAACGACCGTGCTTTCTTTCACCGTCTCCGTAGTGCTTTTCGCACCCGCCACCGTGCCGTCGGGATTGTACTCCGCCACATAGACGGTGACGGCCTTCCCCCGGGTGTCAAGGCGATTGGTTGACAGGGAGGCGCGGACGATTCCGTCCGCAAACTCCGAGCTGTCAACGTATATTTCAAACTCACCAAAGTTTGCAGTTTTGAAAAGGACCATGGTGGAGGCGGGAGGAACGGATGCCTCATCGCCGTTCTTTGCACCCTCGATGCGGTTCTCGGCGCCGAAGTAATAGACTTCGCCGGAGATTAGGTCCTTGTAGAGGCCCTCAAGGCCCAGTTCTTTTGCGGGGATGGGGTAGGAAACATCCTTCTCGGCGCCCATAAGGTTGTTGCTGTTCATGATTATGGCGTAGCCGCCGTAGTTCATATACATAAAGGCTTCGGCGTAGTGATTGTCGTACCTTTGGAAATCCAAGGAATTTTCCGTCCGAACATTCCAGCCCTCGGTGGAGGCGGCGGCGTATCCGAACTTGTCATAACGGCTCGTTTTGTGATGAATCCTGGCCAAATTGTTCATAAGGCCGCTTTGGGCGTCCTTTTTGGTCTCGGTGTTGTAATAGGTTTGGCTGTGTATGGGATTTCGCCAGTTCAGAGCCATATATATCTTATCGTCCCCGTTTTTTATCACAACATTTCGGGCCATCTCGTCTGCCCAAGCAAATTCCCGAATATCGTCATCCTCCATAAGGTATTTATAATCCGAGATATTTTCCCTTTCCATGGCGGCCTTTATTTCGTCAAAATTCAGGCAGAGATCGGCAGCGGTGAGGGCATTGTCCTCAAAATGGACATTTGAGGGAGAATATTCTTCCCTGTCCCGAGAGAGGATATCATGGGCCATATAATATTCAAAGGCCTTCAGGGCGGTTTTTGAGCCGCAATTCAAAGCCGAATACACATCAAGGACGTACCTTTCGGTGCCCGGGTAGTAGCTGTTGCGGCTGCTTATCATACCCTCCGAATAGAGGGTGGGTCTGTCCGTGCCATAGGTGAACATAAAAGCATCGGAGGCGGAATAGGCCCTTTTGAGCAGGTCCGTGTATTTGGCGGCATCGGGCAGGTATTTTTCGGCAAACTCCGCAAGCTGAGACATTTCGGCAAGGGCGGCTATGCCGTAGTCCCCGGAATATCCGCCTTGGATGGAGCCAAAATTTTCCAGAATCAGCCCTTTGGGGGACACCCAATAGGAAGAGCAAGCCAAACTCGGGACAAAGCCCAGAGCAATATCAAGCCGGTTTTGAATCTCCCCGGCCGACCAAGCCGTGCCTCCCGAGAGAGCGGCAAACTTATCAAAATACAGGGCGGCGATTATATCTGCCATGTCCTGATTGGGGGCATGGCCACAGCCCTCAAGGCTTGTCAGATAATCCCTTGCGGACAGGGCCATATTTCTCCAGGCCACCCGTCGGGATGTGTCCGCCTCACCGTCTCCGTCCGAATCTATATATTTCCCGAAATAGCCCTCTCTTTCGATGTCGGAATATACCGAAACAAGGGCTCGGGCAACGCTTCTGAGGCCGAACCCGGTCAAATTATTGCCGGAGGCTGCCTTCCGCTCCGGGCCGCCTATCCAGCCGTTTGTGCCGAAAAAGCCTCCGTTTGAGCCTTGGGCCCGAGTCAAAAAATCCGCTCCCGCCACGATTCTGTCAAGGAGCTCCGCCTTTTCCTCCGCCGTGTATCCCAGGCTTTCGGAATTTTCATAGGCTTTGGCGAAGAGCTCGAACATATTGAGAGGGGTCATATTCTGTTGCAGCATACCGCCGGAGGATTTGTAATAGGCATTCTTCCAATCGGTATCGTTTTGTTTTTTATTCCTCCAGGAAGTGCCTCGGGTCACCATTCCTTCCATGTATGCCGGGTAGTTGTTCCTGCCGTAAATCTGCCAGGATTTGAAAGTTTGAACGGCGGATTTCACCGTCTCCAAAGCTTCCGCCTTCACGGAGTCATAGTCAATAGGGGCCACCGAGGGAATCGGGGCCGCCTCTCCTGTGATTTCCTCAAATTCCGACGGGTCAAAATTCGCATTTTGGGTCATATATGCCGCATATATGCCTCGGCTCGGGGTTTTCTGTTCCTTTATGGGCACCGAGGCGTAATCCGTTTGGCCCCCCGTGGAATAGAGTCTGAGGGAAACATAATCCCTGCCCTCGGTGTATACCTTGGGGATGAGATATGTGGAATAGATAAACCCGCCCTCAAACTGAGGCTCCGAGGCGGTTGTTATGAGCTCCACCCAATCCTTGCGGTCCACAAGACCGTTTCTGACCGGTTGGCGGGAGTTGTTGTGGTTCATATATCCCGTCTCCGGGTCGCATATCCAAAGCATTCCCTCGCCGGTGTCCCCGCCCCAAAATTTCACTGTAAGGTAGTTTTGCTTTACGGGGTCGCACTTCAAAGACAGCGCCATTGCGCCGTTTTTGTTCAGCGTGCGGTATGTGTGCTTTACACCGTCGACCTCCCGGGTTTTGATGCCGTTGTCTCTGACGCACTCGAAGCCGTTCTTTTCGCTTTCGGTGTTTCCTATGTCGATATAGTTCGAAAGGCTGCCGTTATCAATGGAGGGTGCGGCCTCGGCGGGGAGGGTGAGTTTCACATCTTTGACCGTGTCGGATACGCCGCCGAGAGTTAATTTTGCATCGGCGGTCAGAATTTTCGTGCCCTCGAACCATTTGGGCCTTGTGACGGTGCCGTCGGACCTTAGGAAGGCATCGTTTGAGTAGGAGCTCTTTTCATCCTCTATGGTGCTGTCCCGCACATCGGTCCAGGAGACGGCCACCTTGGCGCCGTCCTTTGATGTATAGCTGTTATAGTCCCCCATAAGGGTAAGTCCGCCGCCAAGGGAGCGGGCGGCCTCGGCCACAGCATCCTCATCGGTTTGAGCAAATGCGGGAAAGACGGCCAAAGCCGCCCCAAGGCATATTATTAAACCGATTGATATTAATTTTTTAAATCTCAAGACTTGATTCCTCCCGATGCGCAGCGGCGCATTTTATTATTCAACTGTTTCTATTTCATCAGCCATCATATACTTAACAAGTTTCATATTGTCGTCCGCTGTATTTGAGGACACATACGGACTGTCTGCGAAGTTTCTTTCGCCGTAATATTGAGCAGGCGAAACCAAATATCTGTCACCTTCGACATGATAGTGAGGACCGTACATATTATATGCGGACCCATACGCCAAACAAGTGAGCTTTATCTTTTCGCCTTTGCCCTTGAGACTTATATATTCCCGACCTTTATATACCCAACCGGCAAAAATCCCGTTGAGATAAACTTTCGCTGCGGCTATATTCGTACACGGAATTTTTAAATATCCGCCAAGGCCGCCGCTTATTTCTTTTTCACACAATATCGGCTTCTCGGTAAACGGATAACCGGAAACTATAAAATCACGATTAATTTCCCCGGGTTTTGCAATATAAAAACCGTTTTTTGTAACAATCTGCCGTTTGTCAAATTCATAAAACGGGAAAGTGTTTTTTACGGCAAAAATCCCGTCCGCATATGCGAAAGCTTTATCAACCCCTTTGAGAGTGAGTAAATTTTCTCCCTTTTTTATGGCGGTCATAGGCACATTGTAATGAAAACCCATACTATCGCTTTTTATTAATTCAAGTTCAGTATTATTTATGTATACCCGATTCGCTTTGTCACTGACAACAAGCTCAAAGTCACAAACATATTCAACCGATATTTTGCCATTTCCTCCAACCGTTTCAATGCAGTAGCGGTTGCTTTCGGGAGGAGTAAATCTCCACTTTGTCTGTACTATTTTATTCGATGATAAATACTGTGCCATTGTCAAACTATTTGCGGAAGTTAATTTTTTCTTGCCGGATTCCGAAAAGATACAGCCGTTTGCGGCGATGACTTTTGAATAAACACAGTTCCCGATTCGTATTTTTTTACCTTCGAGCTTGCCATATTCCTCAAAAATTCTCTCGTCCGTGACATCAAAGCTTGTACCGCATTCCGCAAGCCGATCACACAAATCAACCGTTTCCCGACTTATGTTTGAGGATTCGCATATCATTCGATGAGAACCATCATGTTCGTTCAAACCATTGACAAGATGCGGAGCATATTCAGCCGTCGTGCCCCTTACTGAACAAATTACCAACGTGTCGGGAGGACGGCGCTTTTTTGTTCTGCTTCTCACTCGCTCGATTAAAAACGGAAAGGCCTCCTTCCAAGGCTGGTGACAGGGGATGGATGGCGGCCAATCCGTTATTGCGTCATAATTCAGGTTAAGCTGACTTATATGAAACACGATCATATTTACGCCACAGTCTGTAAGCCAATTCAGATATTTTTCGACATCATCCGGTTCAAGACCCCATCCGGCTCCGCCCATCGCCTCCGCCATTGCTTTCCCGCTGCCAAATTGATGGCTCACGCTTGATGCAATACGCGGGTAAAACTCGTTTCCGACATACCTTCCAAGCGCATCAATTCCGGGAACACTGATGTTTTTTAATACCCAAAAACATGAACCGCTGTATCCAATTTGGAAAAACGGATTTTCTTCGCCTTTTAAATGCGCAGTATATAATTTTCCGTTATTCTCGCACCATTTTCCGATTTCTCCGTAAAAATTTTTACTCAAGATATCCGTCAAAGTTTCCCAATACCATATTTTAAAATCGCTTCTTTTCACGTCAAATAATTCGGGAAGCCGATCTCGAATTTCTCCTTCAAATTTTTTGGAAAACAATTCGGGAATTTCATCGCTCCACGGCACACCGCACTTATCCGTTCCGACGCCGCATCCGTCCAAAAAACCCACCTCATCACTGAAAAATCCACGTACGTATTCAAATGCCTCTTTTTGTAGGCCTTTTTTATATCCTTCATAGGTTATTTCTATAAACTTTTTCACACCCTCGCGATTCAGTGAATTTATTGCCGTTTTTTCTTTAATTATAACATCGTTATTTTCAAATTCAAGCCATTTACATTTTAGATTCGGCAAAGCATTTAATACCATTCCGTCTGCACTGCCGGAGGGCCAGCCGTTTTCGTCATATATCCAGAACTCCGCATTGCAGTCCCTTGCGTACAGTATTACTTCGGAAAGAATGCTCATATATTCCGGACTCAGATATGAAACCGCTCCGCTATATCTGCGCGGATGAAATACAACTCCGTCAAAACCAAGGTCTGATATCTGTTTCAACTGATTTTTCAATGTTTCTGTATTTTCAAGAGTGTCCACCGCCCAAAGCGACAAAATCGAAAAACCCTTATCCATATTTTTTCCCATATTATTCCTACCAGAAAAGCATATCGTTGCCCCTGAGTTTATATATGGCTTCGGCGAAGTAATAGTCGCCGTATATTATCGGGGCGTGTCTGCCGATTTCGCGGCAGTTGTATGCCTCGGTTCCCATTTGGAGGATGGAATCCTCCTTATCCGTCCAGTCGCAGTATTTTTCTTCCAAGGCTTTCAAAATCCTCATTGCGGCGCCCAGGTACATATCCTTTTCATACTCGCCCACATTGTCGGCGATTTCGATAAGGCCGCAGGCGGCACAGGCGGCGGCGGTGGTGTCTATGAGGACAGGCTCATCGGGGGACCGGAAGTCGACTTTGGGAATATAATCGGTTTGAGCCACATTGGCTATAAAATAGTGCGCCACTCTCTTGGCCGCATCCAAATATTCCCGTTTTCCGGTATGAATATAGCTCAATGCGAAGCCGTATAGGGCCCAGCTTTGGCCTCTTGACCAGGAAGAGCCCACCTCATAGCCTTGGCCGCCGAAGGTTTCAACCACTTCGCCCGTTTCGGGGTTGAGGTTTACTATATGGTTCACGGAGCCGTCGGGTCTGATGTGAGTCCTAAGAACCGTGTCGGCGTGGTTTTCGGCTATGTATCTATAGCGGTTGTCTTTGTGCTCCTCCGAGGCCCAATAGAGCAGGGGGATGTTCATCATGCTGTCGATGATGACCCAGCCTATGCAGTCGTCGTTCCAGGAGCGGATGTATTTTCCCGCCGGGTTATATCTTGAGGCCAGCATATTTGCCGCATAGATTGTCCTGAGCCTTGACTTTTCGCCGCCGAAAAGTCTGTAGTTGACGCCGCTTGAGATATGCCACATAAAGCCCACATCATGGTGGAGGGTGTCGTATTTTTCAAAGGCCTTGTCAAGGAGCTCCTCGGAGCGCTCCGCCACAGTCCTGTAGCCCTCGTCTTTGGTGCCCACATACATCAGCCACATAAGGCCCGGCCAAAAGCCGTTTGTCCACCAGGTGATGTCCTCCTTGGCCATATCGTTGTGAACCCCGTTTTCGGTTGTGTAGGGTATTTTGTCTTTGGACCTCTCCCGAACCATTTTGAGCTTTCCGTCAAGTTTGGCCCAGGTTGAGTCTATAAAATCCCTGTTTTGAGTTATGATATTATTTTTCGTAATGTCTGTATTGTTCACAATGTCTCACCTCCTGCCCGTGCGTTCGCTGCGAGCCAATTTGTTATTTTTGTATTCGTGTATCTCCGCCTTTGGATTCTCCCCCGTGTCAAGTCCGGAGACGATTATTTCTTGAATTGTGCCGTCGGTCAGCTGTACGATGGCACGGTTGTCGCCACCTGCGGCCACCCTTGCGATTTTGCTCTTGTTTTCATAGAGTTCTATTATGCTGATAAAAGCCGCTCTTCTCGCAGTTTTGCGGCAGGAGATGAATTTCCGCCTATGGTCGTCTCCCAAGGGATAGTCTCCGCCGATGTATCCGTCAAACTCTTTCGGATTAAGGCCCCTGAGGTCAACGGTTATAACCGCATCCCGATTCTCTTCCGCAGGCTCTGCGGCAACGGCTTTGGGAAAGTCTTTGGCCTGTATGGTCACCGGGCCTCCAAAGTAGTCCTTGCCCGCCTCGCAGTCGGTGTCGATATTCTCGCAGGTATAGTCCATATCCGCAAGATAAATTTTCTCGCCGGATTTTGTGACAATATGGGGGTCGCCCCAGAAAATTGTCTTCTCGTAATCAGCAAGTTCATCGGTTTCCCGAAAGGCCCTTGAACACCTCACCGTAAGCTTCAGCTGTTTTTTACCCCTAAGGTCAACCTTCACATGCTCGCGGCCCAAAATCCAGGCGCCGAACTTGCCTTCTGCGGCAACCTCGCCGTCCGTTTCGACTCTGTAGGATAAGCGTTTGTTGACCGCCTCGTATTCCGGGTCTCCGCCGAGAATGAGTTCGGCTCCGGATGCATTCAAATAATACAGATCCATTTTCAGGGGACCGGGCTCATTGTATCCGGAGCGGAAGGGAACCCGCCAGCCGGGCTTGGCCGCCTCTCCATCGGTGTATTCGCTCTCAAATCTGAGTTTGACTACGGGGCCGTCCGCTTTTTGCCAAAAGCAATCGGTTATAAACTGTCCGCTTGAAAGAGGGTTCGAGGTGAGCTGCTCCGTGTGCTTCACGGGGGTGGTGCCCTCTATTGATTTGAGGCCCCGAGCGTGATATATACAGTCGAAATCGTGGTCAACCGCTCCCTCCGCATAGTCAAATATCACGGCATATTCATCGGTGAGAGCGAGGAGTCTGCGCTGTGTTATGGGTTCGGTGAAATCCGTGCGGGCGCCGTACTCGGGTGCATTGTGGGGAACGGGGACATATCTGCCCTCGTTTTGAGTGCGGTCCGAGAAGGTCTCGTCCAGGAGCACCCTCCAGCCCCCATAGGGGGGATTGCTCCAGCGGGTTATATTTTCCGCTGCGCCGACCTGCATCATTTTGCCCGAATAAAACAGCAGCTCTCTGCCCTCCGTCGGATCCTGGAGCTTCAGGTCCGCCGTCACCATATTGTGGGTTATGCTGTTTTGGACAAAGAATTTATACATAAAAGTGCCGTAGGCATACCATATATTTTCCGGGTTGTAGAAGTTCTTGCCGAATCGGGACAGGGAATTCAAGGCGCATCGATCATAGTGGCCGTGGGCCCCGCCGTGGGAGCCGTATTTGAGGGAGGCCTGATATTGCTCCCTCGGCTCTCTGCCCGGTTTTTGGCTGCGCAAAACCGATATTCCCGCATTTTCAAAGCGGCAGGATTTTTGATATGCTTCTGCCTCCGTCTCGGGAAGTTTTAGTTCGCCACGGAGCAAATCCCGCCTGCCGGGGCCGCCTTTTTTGATTATATCCGCATAGGCAGGGTCCCGATAATGGGCATAGGCTATGTCATAGCGGGAATCAAATCCCGCCTCGCTCCTGCCTCCCAGCTGTGTCTCCGCACTGTCGTTGACGCCGAATATCACTCCCCGATAGTCCGCCATTGACACAAGGCTGTCCCACAAATCCCGAATACATCTGTAGTTTTTGGATGTGCCGCCGTAGATGTCCCAACTTAAGCCGTCAACATGCTGTGACCTTGGCACCACCTTTTTGGCGTAGCTTGCAGGGACCCACATATCTTTTAAATTTATCCCCCAGGGGAAGAGGGCTTGGGCGTATTCGGAAAAGAGGCCCGCAGCCATAAGGTTGTATCCTATGGTACACTCGCACCACCAGCCGTCGGGCAGGATACAGGCCGACATATGCTCCGTGATTCCTCCCGTTCCGTATACAAATCTTTCAATCATTGCCCTATCCTGAATACACATGGCGCAGTATAAGGCCCCCGCTATCATGGCCAAACTCCAGTTTGACAAGGCTCCGCAGGAGAGTTCCCAGTCAATGCGGCCCATAAAAATACGAAAGGCATTCTCCATATCCCTGTGGTTTTGCTCGGAAAACAGACCTGTGTCATAGAGCAGGTCATAGGCAAAGGCGCAGCTTTTGAAAAACTCGCCCTCATGAACCATCTGTTGATTGCAGGCACGGAGGGTTGCGGGGTAGCCCCGCTTTGGGTCGGCAACGCTTTTTAAGAACTCTGCGGATTTTTCCGCATAACGCATATTGCCGGTAAGTTTCCATACAAGGGCGGAATTAAAGCATTTATGGGCATTTTCGGTCACATAGAGATAGGGTTTTTCCGAATCGATTCGGGGAATTTCCCATTCATCGGCCTTTTTTATGTAATCTTCCGAAAGTGCCCTCGCCCATTCGCTCTTTTCGGGCTTTTCCTTAACTTCATCCCAACCGTCCTCGGTGTGGATAATATAGGGATGAGGCAGATATTTGACGGTGACAAACTCCAATTTTTCCGCTTCGGTTTCGTCGCCGTTCGGCAAAATCCGTACCCTTTGCTTTTCAAAGCCCCCCGGAACAATGAGGTCGTTCATGGTGGTTTCAAGGGTGCATACAGCCTCCTCCCCGGGCTTTAAGCACAGGGTTTCGGGCGTTATTTTTGAGTTCAGGGTCTCCCGTCCCTGCTTTTCAAGTTCCAAAGATAAAGCCTTGGTCTCTTCTCCGCAGTTGGTGAGTTTGATTTCATATTTCACGGTCTCTCCCGTTCGGGCGGACTTGGAATAAATCTCGCTTCGGGCCCATACGGACGGCGCCCTCACAGCCTTGAGATTCCGGACCTCTTTGTTTATCTCAACGGAGCGCAGATACTTCCACATACCCGGCTCGCAAGAATACAGGTCAAAACCGGACAAACGGGCGGTTATTCTCTTTCGGCCGTTGCCGAAAACCGTCGTGCGCCACCGAAATTCATTGCCCACTTCCACATTGCGGCCCTCTTTGAATTCAAGGGTATAGGCCTTGATTTCGATTTCTTCCCGCCCTTCAATATCCGTATCAAAGGTAAAACCGTACCAGCCGTACAAGTCCTCGGTATAATCGTTCATGGGCACAAAGCCGTGCATATACCAACTGCTCTTGTCGGGCGTGCCCGGATAGGTATATTTGCCGCCGCTCTTATCCCATTTGCTCAAATCAATAAAATATTGCTCCATAATAACAATCCTCGATAATTTCAAATACCCCAAAATAACCCCGATAAGTCTTAATCATAAAATATTCCTCACATTATGATTTTGGAAGATACACCCAAAAGCGTATCTTCCAAAATTGTCACCGATTCATTAAGCGGAAGCACAGGATTCTTTAGCTGTTTTTATTTGCCAAGAATTCGTTGATTTGCTTTTTGAGCTCCTCTCTGATAACCTCCCGACCGTTTTGCTCCGCCTCGGCATTGGTCTCCCTCATAACGCTTATAGGGTCCTCCAAAGCTCCGTGCTCAAGAGCTGTTGCATTTTCGGAAACTATGGCATTGACCTTTGTCATCTCTGTTTGAATACCGCTTGTGTCAAACAGGAATCCTGCCAAGGGGCTGGGATAGTAGGCGGTCTCCTCCAAATCGTATTTCTTGTATTCGAGAATGTCCTCGGGAAGCTTGTCGGAAAATCTTACGTAATTGGGATTCCAGGTGAGCACATAGCCCGGGAAGGTGTAGTTCGAATTCTGTCCCTCGGGGATTGAATATTGATCCTCACCTACCGCATTCCAGTCTTTGCCCTCAATGCCCAATTCAAACAGGTCGTGGTTTTCCTTGCTTGCCATAAGCCAATCGAGGAAGGTGAGAGTCTTTTCAACTTTTTTGCTCGTGGCGGGAATGCAGATGTAGTTATTACCCTGAAGGCTTGTGATTCTTGCTTCGGGCTCCTTGTTTCTGACCGCATCGGGGATAATAAAGGTGCCAAGCTGAGACTCGGGGAGGGAATTCTTAAGGTCGCTCTGCATCTGTTCATAGGCGTCCAAATTGTTTATGATGGCCGCCGCTTTTCCGCCTTTGAATATGGCCTGCTCATCCTTTTGATTGAGGGAGTCCGTCTCCAGATACTTTTTCCACTCGGTGAGTTTGACGGCTCTTTCCTGGCCAAGGAGCTTACCGTCTCTGTATTTTTCCGGGAAGTTTGCATACGCATCGGGCTCGGAGCCTTCGTATACTATATCCACAACTTCCGTATTGTCATCGTTGAGGAGAACATGGCAGAAGCCGCCTGCGGAAATTCTGACGATGTGGTCTTTGGCCATATCCACCGCATTCTGTGCGAACATTGTGTAAAAGCCTCGGGTTGAGCCCACACCGAGAGGTATCATGGCCGGCTCATTGGCAAGAATAGCCTCGAAGTATTCCTGAAGCTTGTCATAACTGTCGATTTGGCCGATTCCATACTTGTCCGCCAAATCCTGTCTGTAGTATACGCAATCGATGCCGTTGCCGTAGGTGCGCATATTGGGAATGCCGTAGAGGTGTCCGTAGTAGTAATTGGCCTTCCAAACATCCTCTCTGTAGGCCTTTTGCAGGTTCGGATAATCTCCGCTGTTGATTAAATCCTCAAGGGGCAGATACAGGCCGTCTGCCGCAAAATCCTTCATTTTCAGGAAGGGTGCGTCAAACACCAAATCGTAATCTTCGCCGGCAGTAAGTCTGAGGTTGAGCTTATCCTTCATATCACCTTGGGATACCCATTCCACATTGAGTTTAACGCCGGGGCCTATTTCGTCATATTTTGCCATAACGTCCGACCAGCCTACGGGTTCGGAGCCCATGAGCATAACATTGATGGCATCTCCGCTGCTTGCGGCATCGTCGCCGCAGCCCGCCAAACAGCCGATGGCAAGAGCCAATACCGCCGCAATGGCGACAATCTTTAGCAAATTCTTTTTCATAAAAAATCTCTCCTTCACATATGATTTGATGTTTTACATAAATGACTTATTATATTATCCCTTTACGGAACCAACCGTAAGACCTGTTACGAAATACTTCTGCAGGAAGGGATAAAGCAGAATTATGGGGCCCATCGTCATAACGGCCGTTGCCATTTGAGACGAATACGCGGGCACAATACCTTCCGTTGCGGCTCCCCCTTGAGCCGCATTCTGCTGAACGAACTGGGTGTTTCTCTGAATCTGCATAATCAAATACTGAAGCGGATACTTGTGGGAATCTCTGATGTAGAGCAAAGCTTTATACCACTCATTCCAGTAGGCCAATGCATAATAGAGACCGATTGTGGCAAGGCCCGGAAGCGAAATGGGAAGTATTATCTTAAATAATATCACAATATCATTGGCTCCGTCAATCCTTGCCGATTCGGAAAGGGATTCCGGTATCCCCTTGAAGAAGTTCCTGAGAAGGAGCAAATTCCAGGGATTGACCAGCGAGGGCAGGATGAGAGCCCATACCGAGTCAGTCAAATGCAAATACTTGGTTATCCACAAGTAGGTGGGCACCACGCCGCCGCTGAACAACATTGTGAAGTATATGAAGAATGTTATCTTATTTCTGTGATAGAACTGGCTGCAGGACAGGGCATACGCCGCCGCACTGGTGATTAGCATACTCAGGAAGGTTCCCACAACCGTTACAAAAATCGTAACACCGTAAGCGGGGCCGATTGTGTTTGAGGCGAACAACAGTTTGTAGGCATCAAGAGAAAATTCCTTTGGCCAGAGGTTGTAACCATTTTGGATAATGCTCGTCTCCGACGTGAATGAGCTGCTTATTACCAATATGAAGGGAATCAGGCACACAAGGGCGAACAGCATAATCAATACGGTGAATATCAATTCCACAACCCGGTCGGATGTACTTTGAAGTTTTGAGTTTGTCATATTCAAATTCCTCCTTTCCCCTTTAGAATAAAGCAGCATCGGGGCTGAACTTGTTGGCTATCGCATTTGAAATAACCACGAGAATGAAGCCAAGGACCGACTGCACAAGGCCGATGGCCGCCGTCATACCCATGTTGGAATTTTCAAGCATGGCACGCACCAAGTATGTATCAATAACATCCGTCGTGGGATACAAGAGAGAGTTATTGCCCACCAATGCGTAAATCATACCGAAATCGCCGTAGAAAATCTTACCGATTGACATAATTGTCAGCATAATGATGGTATTTTTAAGGAGCGGTAAGGTGATTTTTGTTATGCACTGCCACCTGGATGCCCCCTCAACCGCAGCTGCTTCATAGATTTCTTGGTCTATGCCGGTTATCGTAGCCAAATATACTATCGAACCGAAGCCAGCGCCCTGCCATACTTTGAAGCAAACCAACAGGACGGGCCAAACGCCCGGTGTGTTGTAAAAGGCGATTGCCTTATTTGGGTCATTGGTCAATCCGACGATTATTTTGTTGATGAGGCCGTCCGAAGCAATGATTGCCACCGAGAACAGCGCCACGATTGTCCATGACATAAAGTGAGGCAAAATAACAACCGATTGAGTTATCTTTTTTACCCATTTGTTCTTTATCTCCGAAAGCATTATCGCAATGGCAACCGATGTTATCGTGCTGGCCAAAATGAACAATGTATTCAGAAATAACGTGTTTGTTGTGATGGTTATCCAGTCCTTTGAAGTGAAAAAGAACTCAAAGTTCTTAAGCCCGACAAATTCCGAACCCCAAATTCCCGTTGACGGTTTGTAATTAACAAAAGCAATATAAAGTCCCGCCATGGGTATGTAGGAAAATACGATAAAGAAAACTATGGCCGGTATGCACATAAGATACAACCACTTATTTCTTTTGATGTCTTGGCGGAGAGTCGGCCGCTTGGCAACAACGGCTCCGCCGTCTTTGTTCCTAATCTTTTTGAACACACTCAAGTTTCTACACCTCCTAATTAATTTTTTGACTGATTTGTTTGCTTCGCTATTGCTTTTAACATAATGATATAGGTAATTTTTGTATATTTCAACTCTAATTAATATTAGAATACTTTGTTTTTTTAATAATATTTACAAATCATTAACATACTTTACATAATATTTAAATATCGGATACGAAAAATTTGTCTACTTGACTTAAATTGTGCCGGTTGTTATAATAAAAGACAAGATTAATGAGTTCAAAGGAAGATATTGTTATGATAAAAAAGACCATAGACGAATGCGCCGCATACTTTAAAAACAACCCCCTTTTCAGGAAAACCATCATATCCTATATTGTTACGGGCTGCATTATCTTTTTTATTTTCGGAATTGTGACCGTTGTCGGCATTTCGAACGCATCATCAAATCAACTGAACGCTACCGAGCAGAAAATGCTGGGTCAATCCTGCAACACCGCCAATCAGGTTTTGCGGGATATCCACAGCTTGTGCAACACCAAGTATTCGGAGGACGCCTCGGTTATGGCGGCTATGACAACACCCTACAGCACGGAAACATCCCAAAACGTTCAAAACACTCTCTCACAGCTTATGGCGTCCTCTACCTTGATAGACTCCATATATGTGTTCAATTTTAAAGACGATGTGGTATATTCCACTCAAACCAGCGCCAAGTCGACGGAGGATTTCTTCGACAAGAACATTATCGAATATCTCAAAAACAACCCTGCAAAGACGGATATATTTTTCTCCCGAATTGCGGAGCTGGATTTTGACCCTCTCAATATGTACAATATGGACTACATCACATCCGTATACAGGAACACGGAGGATTACGCCTTTGCGGTGAATATCGACCAAAGCGAATTTCAGCAAATGATGAACCTCAAATCGGACAACGACAAGTATTCAACGGTGGTCATAGACTCGGAGGGCAATGTTATTTCTCATTCAAAACCCGAATATTTTGCCCAAAATATCTCCGATGACCCGCTGTTCAAAGAAATATTGGACACAGGCAGGGAAAGCGGCAGTTTCAGAGAGGGGAACACGGCGGTCAACTACGTGCGCTCCAATACTTTGGGATATATCTATATCAGCCTCTCGGCGGCTCTTAATCCATTTACAAGCCTGACCTCCCTTTTGGTGTATATTCTGGTGTTTATGCTCCTTTTGATTATAGTATATATCATCTGCGGCGTTCACGCCTCAATGAGTACATACTCCCTGCTGAGCAATCTGAAAAAGAGTATCTATGCTCTGTTTAACAAAAACGACTCGGAGTATTCGGAAAACGAAGAGAACTATAATGAGGTGGAGAATATAGCCCGCATCCTCAAGGAGTTCAAAGCAAATTACAACTCTATGGAATCGGCTCAATACAAATATATCAACGCCAAACAGAACGACACGCTGAAAAAACTGCTGACGGGAATATATCCCTACATACGGGAGGATTTGAAAGACTGCGGCATTGTGTTCCCTTACGGCGGATTTGCGGTGGTTGTAATGCGAATCGACGGCCTGAGCAAGATGGATGCGGACAATATTTACATGGTGAAATATGCGGTTATGAACATGGGCACGGAGGTTTTTGAGGCCTACTCCCATGCCTACTCCGTTGAAGTGGGCGAAAACGACATAGGTTTTATTCTGAATTTTATGTCGGACGGTTTTATAAAGGATTCGGTGGACAAGCTTAATGCATATCTTAAAAAATTCTTCGGAGCGACCGTGTCAGCCGCCTATGACAGTGCCATTACCGAATCTCCGGATTGTGTTGCGGAGCTTTATCATAACGCCGTTCATGCACTTCCCTACAGAATTGTGGCCGGGCCGGCGTCCGTCACCGCATATTGCGATATTGTGGACCTTGACAACACCGTATCCTCCTATCCGGAAAAATCTGAGCAGGATATTATAAAAAGCATAACGAGCCAGGACGACAAAAAGATAGAAGAAAATGTGGATTTATTCATAGAGCAGCTGAAACATACCTCATACAATATGATGATATTGTATATCGACAGGCTGTTGGCGGCCCTAAATCAATTTGCCATCCGCTCCAAACTGTCGGAGGACACGGACAATTCCGCGAATATTCAGGACATAGTGACAAATGTGAACTCTTTGGAAGAGATTAAAAGCTTCATAATGAAAAAATGCAATGACCTGAAGCTCAAGCTCAGCAATATCAAGCTTGACTCCAAAAAGGATATTATGGTAAAAACCGTCCTTGAGTACATAGAAAAAAACTATACCGACCCCAATCTCTCGATTGATATGATTGCCGCAGAGATAAACCGCAGCGCAAACTACACACGAAACATATTCAAACAGAGCCAAGGCATATCCATATCGGATTATATTGCCAAAAAACGCTTTGATGAATTCTGCCGCCTGCTGACCGAAACCCATATGACCGCCTTGGAAATAGGCGCAAAAATCGGGCTGAATGCCTCGGGAAGTTATTTCTACACCGCCTTTAAAAAACACACGGGATACACGCCGGACCAATACAGAAAGCTCCATCATAAGCAGCAATAGGTACCGGGCCAACCCGAATAACAAAGAGAGCCGCCTCGGGCTCTCTTTTGTTATGGATATATTGTCGATTTATTACTTATTTATCGATTTTCTCGGCCGCTGCCATGGCGGCGCCTACGATGCCCGCATCCCCGAAAAGTTTGGCGGTTCTTATTTTCGTCTTTGGCATATGTTTGTTGTAATCATTTTTCCGAACGTATTTCTTTATCGGGTTTAAAAGCACATCTCCCTGTCTGCTTATGCCGCCGCCGATTACAAAGAGTTCGGGCTGGAAGATGTTGACAAGGTTGGTGACCCCCTCCGCCACATATCCGATATATTCGTCTCTCACATCCATTGCAGCCCTATCGCCCAGCTCCGCGCAATCAAAGGCGGTTTTGCCGTTTATCTCTCCCTTTTCGGCCGCATATTTATTCATCATGGAATCCGGACATATCTTCATCTTTTCCCGGGTCTGCTCAATCAATGCACTTACGGAGGCATAGGCTTCAAGGCACCCACGTCTTCCGCAGGTACAGAGTTTTCCGTTACGGACGATTGATGAATGGCCTATTTCCGCACCGGCGCCGTTAAAACCTCTGTAGATTTTTCCGTCGATGATTATTCCGCCGCCCACGCCGGTTCCGAGGGTCATAAAAACAAAACTCGAACACTTTTCGCCGCAAGCAAAATATTCTCCGTAAGCTGCGGCATTTGCATCATTTTCTATATTTACTGGCAAATCTATATGCCTTTGAAAAATTTCCGCCATGGGAACATTGTCCATAACGATATTGTTCGAATATACGACGACCCCCTTTGAATTGTCAATGGTGCCCGGGCTGCCTATTCCCACCGCATCCACATCGCTCATACGATAACCGCCCTTTTCCGTCACCCTTACGGCGAGCTTTGCCATATCCGCTATGATTTCATCGGGTCTCCGCTCCTTAATGGTCGGTAAGCTGTCGGCATATATTATCTCCCCGTTTTTATCCGTCAGGCCCGCGGCTATGTTTGTGCCTCCCAAGTCGATACCTATATACATAATCACACCTCCGTAATGTTTTACCGCCTCATTATATACCCGTCGAAAAGCACTTGTCAACGCCGCTGTTTAACTTTTCCCCCAAATACGCAGCCAATTGTGATTATTCAAAGGCCCGCCGATATTTACATCCACTCCTTAAGTTTATATAATAAATATATAAAGTTTTCGGTCAAATAATCAATTCCCCATATAACAATTAAATAAACCAAGGAGTGTTTGCCATGGATAAATTATCACCGGTTAAACTTTCCCCTGCCTTTAAGGACTACATTTGGGGCGGGACCAAGCTCAAAACCCAATATAACAAAAACTCTGACCTTGAAATTATTTCGGAAAGCTGGGAACTGTCGGCTCATCCGGATGGTGAAAGCAAAGTCCTGGGCGGGGAGTTTGACGGGATGACTCTCGGTGAATACATAAACGCCTGCGGCCGGGACATCCTGGGCTCCCACTGCGAAAAATTCGACCGCTTTCCTCTATTGATAAAGCTTATTGACGCTCGGGACAACCTTTCGGTCCAGGTGCATCCGGAGGACACCTATGCCCTTGAAAATGAGGGAGAATACGGCAAAACCGAGATGTGGTATATATTAGATTGCGAGGAGGGCGCTGCCCTGTATTACGGCTTTAAGCGGGACATAAGCAGGGAGGAATACAAAGATGCCATTGAAAAAGGCACGTTGACTCGATTGCTGAATCGTGTATCGGTCCGTAAGGGAGATGTGTTCTTCATACCTGCCGGAACGGTTCACGCCATAGGCTCCGGTATACTTATCTGTGAAATACAACAAAACTCCAACACGACCTATAGGGTTTATGACTACGGCAGGAAGGATAAAAACGGAAATACCCGCCCCCTCCACATTGAAAAGGCTGCGGAGGTGTCTTCCCTTAAGAAAATGCCTCCTCCCGCTCCCGTACCCGAGGGTGAGGATGTGCTTTTGGCCCGGTGCGAATATTTCACCGTCAGGAGGCTCAGGATAAAGGGCAGCCGCAAGGTGCCTATCGACGGGTCGAGCTTTCATTCTCTGATTGTCACGGAGGGCTCGGGGAGCCTTGAAACAGACGGTTCAAGCGGCGGTATACCGAATTTTGTCAAGGGGGACAGCATTTTTGTGCCTGCCGGGGGCGGAGCATACATCCTATCCGGCGAATGTGAACTTATACTGTCATATGTATAAAGCAAATTATTATATAATCCCATCAAAAAAGCCGCATGCTTTCTGCGGCTTTTTGATTGCTTAAATCGCTTTTTTATCTGTATATCACAACATCCTGAAGATTTCCCTGGTAGGTATGGATGTATACGGAATCACCTATGCCTATATCGTCCGTTGTGCCTTTTGTGATGTTCTCGCCCACTATATATACGCTTGCACCACTCGTTATCTTGTGAGCCCGCTTCGTATTTGACTGCACAACCAATATATCCGAGGAACGAGCCACAACGGTTCCGCTCAAGATGAACATATCGGAAAACTCGTTGATATTTCCGCCTTCCTCATATTCATTGGGGGCATCGTTGGGGGCGACCACAAGCTTTTTCTTGGGTTCATCCGCCTTGTATAGGGTTCTGAAAGCGATAACGTTTCCGTCGGTATCCTGACTCACCTGTACTATATCTCCTTTGGAAACCCGAGTGTATCCTTCTATCTCGCCCAAGCTGTAGTAATTTCCCTCTCCGTCCTTAAGAGAGTCCACATCCTTGGTTTTGAGAGAAATTTGGGAACCCTGCTGATAGCCATCCACATACACTATCCGCTCATACTCTTCATTTATGCCGAAGGACACTTTGTCGACAACTATGCACCGCTTTGATTTGAGCTGTTCCGGGTCGGAAGCTATCTCGTCAAGGACAACGGCGCCCGCAGTCATATATTCATCCACATCATAGAGAGAAATATAATACGATGTTCCGTTTGTGAGAGCGGTTGCATAGATAACGCCATAGTCCTCAAACTCCCTGCTGGCAGGGACCACGAAAATCGGTGTCTCCGCCGTGATCAGGTATTTTGAGTTAAAGCTCATATTGTTCTTTCTGTATCGGCCGTGACCTTGAAAATCATTGGAGAATCCCGGCAAGGCCACATCGCCGCCGCTGTAGATATTGCTCTTGTCTGCGGTGGTTATCATATTGATTAAACCCTCGCTGTTTAGGGAATACTCTATCAGCTGCTGCTCAAGCTTGGTGCCGTCCAAAAGATACTTATAAAGCTCCTCCGCCGCAACGCTCTCTCCGTTAAAGTTCACCCTGCGCCGGGTTGTGTAGTCCTCCACCGTTCCTCCCGCAGTCAAGAGTTTGACACACATTTGGTCGAGTCCCACAATTTCCGCCGCTATGAGATATGCGTATTTGGATGTGGCATTTTCACCTTGAGTGAACCTAACTATATTTCCGTTTAAGTCAAAATAGAAGGTCCCGTTTTCGTTCACCTCAATATCTCCGCCCTCATATGCGGTACTTACTCCGTATTCGGCCTCATCGATTTTTACATAGTCGGAAGTCTTGAGAGTGACGGTTCCGACTATGGGAGCACGAGTGCAAACCGTGACGGTAATCAAGCCGCCCTCCGGATCGGACCTCAATACTGCCAACACATCTCCCGTGTTTATTTCGTCGAAGGAGATGCTCACGCCTCCTTTTAGAATCTTAAAATCCTCATAGAGGCCCGAGTCAAGGGAAATCTGTCTGCCGGTTTCGAAATCGTTTACGGTAAGGGCATCGGCGTTTTTCGCACTAACCAAGAAATACTCATAGGCCTCGCTGCACACAACTTCCGCTTTGGCATCGTGGTCGTTGTCAATCAATATGAGATATCCGCTCCTTGGCAAAAAGCCCGAAAAGCCGTTTATATCAACTTCTTTGCCGTTGTATACAAAGGTCGCATTTTCTTCGATTGCGAAACTGCGGTTTTTTCCCCGGTCGGATATATAGTCAACCGAGGCCGAGTTAAACCCCACAATATCCGCCTCCGCTATTTTGGAGACATTGGTTTCGTTTCCGGAATCAATCCACAGGAGCTCATTGTTCTTGTTATAATAAAACTCCACCGAATAGCCAAGCAATGTATCGGCATATGTTCTGCCGACAAAGTAGTTGTCCGTGTTGTCGATTATTATCTCACCCGTAGGGGCTTTGGAGCATCCGTTTAAGGCCCCATAGGGAACACCGGTCACAATGCCCCGCCCCCGGTATATCTCCAGGTTTTCCATGGCTGTCTTTCCCCGTGGCAGGGCAACGGTGTCACTGCCCGAATAGCTGATTAGGGGAATTTTGAGGGAAAGGCCGCCGTAAAGCATCACTGCCATGGCATCGTTTGTGAGCTTATCCGTTGAAGATAAGCCGATACCGCTTGTTAAGCCGTACTTGGCCGCAGTTTTCATATAGCCGTCCGGAAAACCCCCGTAGGTGTTGGCCTCATATTCATAGTCAAACACATCCAAGAGGACAGCAGCAGCAGCCTGAAGGGTAATTGTCTTGTCATCGGCTTTAAAGCCAAACTTTGCGCCCTCGGTTTCGGCAAAATCCCCGTCCATACCTCTGAGTTTGCATGCCGCCCGAACAAAGTCCGAGGCGGTTACCTGAGCATCCGCCTTGTAATCGGCGTCCGGGTAGCCCGTCAAAATTCCGAAGGCATTCAACTTGCTCACCTGTGCTTCATGGTCGATTCCCACATTTGCATAGGCCACGGTGCCAAAGGGAAAAATCGACACCATCATCGCAAGTACCGTAAATAAACCGACGATTCCGAGCTTTTTATTCATCATACTTCACCGCCATTCTGTAGATTATTACCGCGGCTTCCGCCCGAGTGGCATTATCCGCAGGTGCGAATGCGCCGTTTTCGTTTCCGTTTATGATTCCGGCTTGGGCAAGAGCGGTAACGGCATCCAGGGCATATTCCGAAACCGTTTCATAATCGGTAAACGAGGCGCTTATGTTTCCGCTCATTTCTCTGCCGAGGGAGTTCCAAAGTCTCAGGCACATCACCGCTATGTCCTGTCTTGTTATATTCTCGTCCGCTCCGAAATAATCCTCTTCCATGCCCTTCACAATGCCCAAGTTTGCGGCGGTATTTACCGCATCGTAATACCAATCCCCTTCGCTCACATCGGTAAATCCGCTGCTTTGGCCTTCCGATGCAAGGTTAAAGGTTCTCACAAGCATCGCCGCAAATTCCGCCCGAGTGACCGAGTCGTCGGGTGCAAAGACACCTTCCTCTTTGCCTTTCAGTATGCCCGCCTTGTATAGGGCATTTATTGCCTGCTCCGCCCAGGGCACATCGGATATATCCTCAAAGCCCGAAGTCTCCCCGCCTCCGGTAAAGTATTCCGGATCCGGGGGCTGCAGCAGAGAGGGGACATCGGAAGTTGTGTCTCCCGGCTGCGCCTCGGCGGTTCCGGGTTCCGCACCGTAGTCAACGTTTCCCATCGGATTTCCCCCGACTCCTCCTTGGCCGCTTCCGCCCGAAGCGTTTTGGAGAGTGGTTCCTCCGCTGAGGCCGCCGCTGAAGCCGCCTCCTCCTCCGCCGCCTCCGCCGGAACCTCCGGAGGATGAGGACGATGCAGTCGTTATCGTAACTCTCTTTTCGGCGGTATATCCGTTATATTCGGCTCTCAAATCGGCGGCTCCCGATTTGGCGGAGGATGATACCGTCAAAACTCCCTTTTCAAAGGTGACTCCCGACGGAAGATTTTCCGCCTTTATTTCGGTGTCAACCGCACCCACGGAGTTGCCGCCGCTGTTTACAAAATCAACCGTATAACTTTCGCTCTTGGTGCCGCTTGCGGGGATTTTGACGGAATCTGCCCCCCTTATGGCAATGCCGGATGCAGCCGTATCGGCCATTCTCTCAAATCTCACATCGGCAATCCAAGCCGTGCCCTTGCCGTCGATATTGCATCCCACGGATACGGAGGCAGCCCCTGCGGGGGCCGTAACTGTGCCCGTAAGGTCCGTCCAATTCTCCGAGGTGCCCGTAATTTTTTCGGATTTGAGGGTGCCAATCTCGCCGCCCGACGAATCATAGAATACAAAGGAGAGATACGCTCCCGAATCCGCACCGTTGGTTTGGATGGCCGCTCCGTACCGATAGGTACCCCCTTGATAAATATTTGTCAATTTGTCCGAGAGCCATCTTTCGCCGTATTCCCTGCCTGCCGTGGTTTTATCTTCGTTATATCCCACAAGCATAAGGGACGGGCTGCTGCCGAAAACCTTTTCCTTGTCTATTTTGGTAATCTTGGATATTTTTATGTCGTCAAACCAGGCATAGCCATCCAAATTGTTCAGGCCGCCTCTGAAACGGGTTTCAACCCGAACCGTATTGGCATTTTGGGGCACCGTGTCAATTCCGGACCACTTTTGCCAGCCGTTGCCGTCCTTATTGTCCAAATAGTCTTTGGGATAATATCTGAGCATATTGGTGGTCTCGGCAATGGTGGCTCCCGTTGAGTTGAAATATCTCAAATTGGCTCTTATCAAACTGTCATCCGACACATTCTGCTGCTTGAAGAACATTTCGAATTCATAGGGCATTCCCCCTTGAATTCGCACATCGCCGGGGATTTGGGCGCCGGGCATATTGTAGCTGGGGTTATAGAGGAGCAGACTGCCCGAGCTCCTGCCTTGGGTGTAATTCTGTTCCGAATCCCACCTCGTCTCTCCGGACAGAGGAGCGCCGTAATCCGTATTTAATACTTTCCAGCCTTCAATTCCGCTGTCGAAAGTATAGTTAATCAAATCCTTGCCTCCATTGGTCCATCCAAGGGGGTATTTGCCGTCATTTTGGGCAAAGTTCCCGTTGAACCCGTATTTGCCCTGGGACTGGGGTTCACCCGATGCCCCTTGCTTTATAAGACGAACGGTTTTGGATGCGGAAATTTCGCCCCGAGAGGCTGTTATCAATATTTCACCTTCCGATGCGGATGAGGAAACCTTGAGAACACCGCTTGGGCTGATGCTCACTCCGCCGACGGGGGAACCGTCCGGACCCGTCACGGTCCAATCGATGGCCGAAGGAATCGAATTGCCGAATTGATCATAGGCGATGGCGGAATAGGCATATTGCATATCTCCGACGGAGGGTATTACCGCCTCGGAATTTCCGCCCGTAATCCTGAGTTCGGAGATTTTGGGCTCTCCCGCTTCGGTAAACACCAGACCGTCAAACCAAACATTGCCTATGCCGCCCGGGTTGGAAAGGGTAACCCGGCAAACCGATGCGCCCTCCGGGACGGCAAGCCGGCCTTCGATTCGCTTCCAGCCGTTCTCGTCCGCTTCGGACCAGGGGCCTTCGTCTGTGTTTATCGTATACTCTCCCACCGTGCCGAAATTGTTATCCATAAAGGTATAGGTAATCTGTCCGGTCACCATATCCGACTCGGGGAGGGCAGAAGCATAGTAGGTGTAATTGCCTCCCGAATCCACGGAAAACATATCGGAAGTCCAAGTCAAACTGTTGGACACAAGCATTGAGGCGGAACCTTCGTAAAATTGCTGTGTATCTATTCCTTTGGGAACAAGCCTGAACCAATCGGCATATCCGATGCCTTTCATACCTTTGACACCGATATTGACGCGGGTTTTGCCGTTTATTTGATTGGCCGAGCCGGACGTGAATGTGCCGGTAAATGTCCGCCATCCGCCTCGGATAAAGGGCATATAGCTTTCTCCGGTGGCCACCGCCGCCAAAAATCCCGTGTCGGCGGTGTTTCTGAACTCAAGGCTCAAATATACCCCCTGGCCGGGAAGCATGAGCTCGGACTCCGGTGAAAGATAGTAATCCAACATATAGTAATAGGGGATTTCAAATCCCACATCCAAAAATCCCTCTTCAACGGAATTGTTGATTCCCACCGACTGGGTGGCACCGTTCATAAGAGCGAGGGATTCCTCATCGGATAAGGCGGAAGTATATTCCATTTTGAGCACGGAATCCACTCCCGAATCTCCCCGAACGGCCCCTGTCTCTTCCATGGCCTCAACGCCTTGGGTCCGAGTCCACAGAGTTTTGCCGTCATTGACCTGAGCTTCGTTCCAGGGATAGTAGAAATCCGTATCGTCCAAATTCAGTTGGTATACGGGAACATTTGGGGTCCAGCCCTTTGCAAAATAGGTATCCTCAGTTGCCTCAAATCCTCCGTTTTGAAGGCCGTCGGGTATTTTGGCCAGTGTAACGGTCTTTTGGGCTTCCGCAAAAGCGCTCTTGGCCGTCACCGTGATTGTTCCTTCGGTGGCATTTCTGTTCACCGTGAGGATGCCCGTTTCGGTGTCAAAGAAAACATTTTGGGTATCGCCGTAGTCAACGCTCCACTCAACGCTTTGGTCATAATACAGATCTCCGAACTGGTCATAGACCGCAGCTTCATAGGGAGAGGTATAGGACTCCGCATTTTCGTTTATATAGAGAGTATCGTTTCCCGAAATTTCGATTCTCCGCGGAGTCGAGGGCAGGTTATATTCAATTTCAAGGGTAGGGGCATATGGCAGGTTGGCATCCGAAACGCCCGTCAGATACAGCTTTATGGAAGTTGCCCGAGCGTCTAAGTCGGCGCTGGTTACGGCCGCCTCCAACATTCCCCCCTTTTGCTCCGCCCGGTCCAGCATCACATCGAGGGCCTCCCCCGTAACTTTGAAGGTGTATTTGTTCTCTTCCGTGTCGATATCTGCCGTGGCAATGGGGTCTATGTAAGAAGTTCTCCCCGGGGCAAAATTTTTCTCGTTGGTTTCAACCTTGGCGGAAAAATCATCAAAACCGAACAGGAGGGAGTAGTTGTTCATAATGTCGTCTTTGGTCGACGTATCCGTCCAATCGGCGTCAATCCATTCTCTGCCGTCGGTCCTCTCGGTGTCTTTGGGGTCGCCGTAACCCCAAAGTCCCAAGGCAATGCTCGTGCCGGACTCTTTATAGAGAGTGAAGGTCAGGCCTGTAATCACATCCTTGGATTGGCTTATTATGTTCGAAAGGTCATAACCCAGCAAAACGGGGGCTCCCGCCTTCATGCCAACTTCATCCGTCTCCGGGTCCACAGCCATGGCGGAGGTATTGCCGAGGCCTCTGAGCTTCATGGACCGAGCAGCGGTGAATTTCTCGGGCAAATCGATAATCGTCTTATATATCTCAACGGTTTTGGTGCCTTCAAGTTCTCCCGATAGGGCCTTTATGGTCACGGTCTGGTCGGATACGCCGACGGGCACCGTCAACACTCCGTTTTCAAACCTTGCGGCTCCCGTTTTCGCATCGGTGGAAAATTCCCATCGAACGTCCTCGCCTCCCGCCATTTCTCCGCCGTTTTGGTCGAGGATTTTCGCAGTGTAGGTATAAGTTCTTTCGGATGACGCAATGTAATTGTTTATATACTCCTCGCCTTCGATTTCGATTGAGGCGGGATAGAGGTTGTCAATCAACACTTCAAAAGACGAGGTGATTCCCTCATACTCTGCCGTGAGAGTTACGGTTTGAATTTCCGCCCCCTCAAGAATTGTCAAAATCCCCGTCTCCGAATCAAAGGACACCTTGCCGTCGTTTTGATTTGAGGAAAAGGTCCAGTTGGGCTTGGCGCCGATTACATCGCCGTTGGTATCGATGATTGAGGCGGTATAGGAAAATTCGGCCGGGTAGTCGGTTATGGCCGCCAAATCGATTGAGCGGGGGCCGCTTATTTCAATACTCGCAGGCTTCGGGCGGTCCTCCTCGGAATAGAATTCAAGGATGAGCCTGGGTTTGAGGGGGTCGAGGTTCTCGTCGCTTATTTCCGACGAAAAGGCCTCGATTATGGCATTCCACCTGTCCTCATTGCCGTAACTTTCGGCGGACACATCTTTTGAAAGGAAGGAGGCGCCTTTTTCGTTGGTAAAATTCTGCGGCGTTATCAGAAAGCTGATTTCGGTGTCCGTTTCGGAAAGCTGCGCCTTCACATAATCGGTGATGTCAAAGGCGGAGGTCCATTCCGATAGGACTCTGTCGGCGGCATCAAGGCCGGTGGCCTCAAAAATCTTGCTTTTACCGATTTTTGCTTGGAATTCGGCTATGGCATCCGCACCCAATGCCTCTTCTATTATATCGAGTTTCTCGCTGTATCTGTTGCCCGCATCCTCCGACCAATCATCGGATAGGGGCTTGACCGAAAAATTGCCGCTGTTGTCCCGAGTTTCGGTCACCAATTCCACCGTTGCGCTCTTAAGGTCCCCGGCGTCGATTCCGTTCAAATCGAACTTAAGTCCCGCCAAAAACTCGTTCTCCACAAGCTCGTCGCCCGCCTTGTTGTGTCTCACTTCAAAACCTTTTGAGGTCCCGAATTGGTTGTTGTTATTGTTTCTGAACTGTATATCGGCAACAGGGTATACGGTCACCGCATCCCCATCCGAGCCCTCCGCAAAGGTAACAATATCAAGTCCGCACAACAAAACAGAGACCGACAAAATTGCGGCCAAAAATCTCTTTATTCCGACTCCGCTCATGTTATAATCCTACCTTTCGTAAAATGGGTGATTTTATTTTAGCATAAATCCGAGTCTTTATCATCTATGAAATTTAACACTTTTATTTTATTTATTTAATTAACAATCGGTTTGACGGGCCTAAGCATCAAAGGAATATATATTGCACAGCTTTTTTTGAGCCGACCTGATTGAGTATCTGATGTCCCGAGCGGTGCGGCCCTCGGAGCGGGCAATATCGGCTATGGTTTCGCCCGACTCAAATTTTTCAAACCTCACCTTCTGAAGCGCAGAGAGAACTGACAACAGAGCCTGCCGCTCCTCCTCGAAAACTCCTGCCAAGTGCAGAGCCTCCGGGTTGGTCATATCCGAGAGACAGTCCTCATTCAAAAAAGCATAATGGCGGCTGTGGCGTCTGTTGCTGGCATGCTCCGCCCGTCTCGACTCCTTGATGAACATACCCACATCCTCCGGCGCATCCACATACACCGTCTCTCCCGTGACAAATACGTATTTGATAGTCATACATTTCATCCTCCTGATAAAAGATTTATATTTTATTTGATTTCTTCCTTGGGGACCTCATCCTCCGCCACCCTCCGGGCGCTGCTTCAGGTGAAAATTAATAAGGCAGTGTCTTCTTATTATATTACATTTCGGCAATTTTGACAAATATAAAATAATTTTCTCAAAACATTTCCCTTTTTGCCCTCTTTTTGTCTTTATATATAGAACGATAAATTTATCATATACGAGGTGATACTATGAAAAAGATAAATAAAATCGAGTTAACCCAAGACCCAATGCCCAAACCGGTGCGGGCGGCAGTCTACGCTCGGGTGTCTCTCGACACCGAAAGCCTCGGACATTCTCTGTCCACCCAGGTGAACTACTACAGCAACCTGATCCAAAACACCCCTCAATGGGAGTATGCCGGGGTATACGCCGATTTCGGCATATCGGGCACGAGGGCGGACAGGAGGGAGGAATTTTGCCGTATGCTCAAAGATTGCGATGAGGGTAAAATCGACATCATACTTACCAAAAGCATATCCAGGTTTGCCCGCAACACTTTGGATTTGCTGAACACGGTAAGGCACCTTAGGGACATAGGCATTGAGGTTCGGTTCGAAAAAGAAAACATCAACACCTTAAGCAACGACGGGGAACTGCTGCTCACTCTGCTGGCATCATTTGCCCAGGAGGAGAGCCGGTCAATATCCGACAATGTCAAGTGGGGCATACGAAAGAGATTCGAACAGGGCAAGCCCCGAAACTGCCGTATCTACGGCTACCGTATTATACACGGTAAATATGTCATAGATGAGTCGGAGGCCCAAATCGTGAGGCGGATTTTCGATATGTTCCTTTCCGGGGACTCCTGCTATGCCATAAGCAAAAAACTGACGGATGAGGGAGTCAAATCCCGCAGCGGAAAAGATTTTACCAATTGTGAAATAATCGATATGATTCGCCGAGAGAGATATACGGGCTCCACCCTCTGCCAAAAGACTTTCACTCCGGACCCCCTGTCCGAGCCTCGGGAAAACAACGGCGAGCTGCCCATGTATTTTGTGGAGGACGACCATCCCGCCATTATATCCAAGGAAACTTTCGGGGCCGCCCAAGAGGAATTCGCAAAACGATACGGCGTCGGCATAGTTAACGGCATAGTCCAAAAGGCGGGATATCTTCACCATGAGGGCTGCGGAGGCAAGCCTCATCCCGTGAAGCACAGGAGCCCCAAATGGACGGCGGAACTCAGACAGGCCCAATCCGAGTACTTCAGGCGGAGAGACAGCGGCCCCTGCAAGTATGACTTCTCTCACTTTATTGAATGCGAAAACTGCGGCCACAGGCTGTGGGCCGAAAAAAGGTATCGGGCAGACGGCACACCGGTAATTTGCTGGAGGGATATGGAGCACATATCCAAAGATACGCCCAAGGCCTCTGCCATAAGGGATTCCGATTTGAAGGAGCGAATAACGGAAATTTTGGGATGGGAAGAATTCGACGCAGAGAAGATGTTTGAACTTCTTGAGATTATCACGGTGAACAAAAACTTGGTAACCCTGCACTTCAAAGACGGCGGCAGCGAGAGCTTCAAATACGCTCTGCCCTCGAAAAAAAGGAGGTAAAATCATGGCAAAAGTTACAAAAATACCCGCAACAAAATCCAAAGATCCCACCGGAGACAACACTAAGCGAAAAAAGCGAAGGGTGGCGGCCTACGCCCGGGTCAGCACGGAACTTGAGGAGCAAATTTCAAGCTATAAGGCTCAGGTGGATTACTACACCAACTATATCAAAAAGCAAGGGAACTGGGCCTTTGTGAGGGTTTATACCGATGAGGGCAAAAGCGGCACGGGAACCAAGGGCAGAAAGGGTTTTAACACCATGGTCTCGGATGCCTTGGCGGGGGAAATCGATTTAATCATAACCAAAAGCGTGAGCCGGTTTGCCCGAAACACGGTCGACAGTCTGACCACAATAAGGAAGCTCAAAGAGTGCGGCGTTGAGGTATATTTCGAAAAGGAAAACATCTTCACCTTTGACGGCAAAGGGGAGCTGCTTTTGACCATTATGTCCTCTATCGCCCAGGAGGAGAGCCGAAGCATCTCCCAAAACATAACCTGGGGCAAGAGAAAACAGTTCGCCGACGGCAAGGCATATGTTCCTTACAGCCGCTTCTTGGGCTATGACAGAGGCCCGGAGGGGAACTTGGTTGTGAATGAAAAAGAGGCTGTTGTCGTCAGGCGGATTTACGATATGTTCCTGTCCGGGATGACCCCCTACGGCATTGCAAAACAGCTCACATCCGAGGGAATTCCGTCTCCGGGCAGGGGAAAAAAGTGGTATGACCATACGATTTTGAGTATCTTGCAAAACGAAAAGTACAAGGGAGACGCCCTCCTCCAAAAGCGGTTTACCGTTGACTATCTGACGAAAAAAGTGAAGAAAAACGAAGGCGAAGTGCCCCAATACTATGTTGAGGGGAATCATGAGGCCATCGTATCCGCCGAAACCTTTGACATGGTTCGGGCGGAATTGGCCCGCCGCTCTCGAGAGGGGGGCCATCACTCGGGAGCACGGCTTTTTTCCGGCAAAGTGAAGTGCGGCCATTGTGGGACTTGGTACGGCTCAAAGGTGTGGGACTCCCGTAACAAATACCGCAAAATCGTTTGGCAATGCAACCGTAAATTTGAAAACCGTTGCACAACTCCCCACTTTTCGGGAAATGAACTCAAAAGGATATTCATATCCGCAGTCAACAAGCTCTTTGCCAGGAGAGAGGAACTCATTTCGGAAATCAATGACAAGGGACCCGGGCTCCTTGACACATCCTCTTTGGAAGCGGAAGCGAAAGAAAAGGATTCGGAACTGAAAGCCACTGTGGACTCCATGAAAGAATGCCTTCGAAAAACGGACAACCGAGAGGAAAATCGCAAACAATACGATTGCCTAGCCCGCGAGTATGACGAAATCTCCGCAGAACTCGACAGCCTCAAGGCCCAAAAGGAACACAAAGAACTGCTGAGGACGGAGATGAATGTTTTTGTGAGGGAACTGAGCGCTCTCAAAGGTCCGGTGACCTCTTTCAACCCGGAACTGTTCGCCGCCATTACGGACAGCTATATTGTAAGGGACAGGGACGATGTGAGTGTGATATTCAAAATAGGATTGGAAGTAAAAGCCGCCCCTTAAGGCCCCTCGGCCTCGGAGCGGCAGCGCAAGCCTCCCCGTTTCGGGGAGGCTTGCGACAGACTCAGATATACATGGCGTCGTTGACCGTTATGTATTCCAATACGGGTACGAATTCGTATTCATGAGGTGGCCCTTCATATATGCACTCGCCTTCTTTGAACGCCTTCAATTGGGTCATCGGGAAGCGTTCCCAAACTCCCTCATCCAGGGGCTGAGTGGAAAATATTATGCCGTCCTTTATTTTTTTATAGGATAGGGTGTCTTTCATATTTTTGTGTATATACAAAACCTCGCCGTCAAAAATCATAAAATTCAGCTTGTTTCTCGGTGCAAGTTTCACGGTCAGCTCATTCATAATATGACATCTTTTCTCAACGGAGAGAGGTTTGTTTCCGTTTGATTTGATATTTTCGCTCATCACATCCAACAAATACAGCAATATCCGCTCCGAATCCGTGTCTCCCTTTTGTTTTGACAGGTATTTTGTGAGCACATCGCCGGAATAAATCGTTCCGTTGTGTATCAGAGTCCATTGCCGTCCGGAGGCGTCAAGACCCGTATAGGGATGGCAATTATCAAACTTCGTCGTTCCGACGGTGGCCAATCTTATGTGGGCCAACATATTCCTTTGGGGCTCTGTGGTTTTTATTATGTCATTTATAATCGAGCTCTTTGCGGCGCATACGGGTTCCTTTATGACCTGGGCTCTGCCTTTGTTCTCCCGCAAAAGACCCCATCCGTGAGGATGATGAACGCCGTTTTTGTAAAATACACTCAAGTATTTCCGCGAATCGATTGCCCTTCTGCTGTTGAGCCCAAACAGTTCACACATCTGATACACCTCCGTAACTTTTTGTCAGATTCAGCATTTTGTTTTGAAAATCATCAATAAGCATTTCGTAAACTTTCAAACAATAGCGCGTATTTTTGAGGATTTTGTCTCTTTGACAGTCTATCGTTTGCAACACGTCCTCATAACCGCCGAAATAATCGGCCATATCGTCGAGAATTTCAAGAGCTTTGTCATATGCGCTGCATCCGTCGATTTTTATTTCGGATATGTCATATCTTGCCGCATTTTTGAAGTTTTCTATCGCCTTTTCCTGAAGTTTCGGAGTAAACTCAAAATCCGAAAACTCCGCAAGAAAAATCAAAAAGTAATGAGCAAATCTCAAATCCTCCGGGAATATTCCGAGAGGCGAAAGAGGGTTTAAGTCAAACATACGCAGTTCTATATGGTCAACACCCCAATTTGCAACGGAATTTAAGTCGGTACCGGGTTTGGACTTCAGACGCACGGGAAGATACAGCTCCCCGGGCGAAAATAGCATTCCCTTGTTTACGTATTCATTGACCGACTCGATGTATGTCTCGATATTTGTGTAATCAAGTATCGGTATAAACTGATTCCAGTAGCCCTCGGCTCCGCAGCGCATGGAGGAATATCCTTTAAAACCGCTGCCCGAAAGTCCGTCCCCGTCAAGGGACAGGTCATATACCGGGCTTGCGGCGGTGAGGAGAACCAAAAGCCAGCCGTATCTGTGCGCCTGCTTCGAGAGACGAAAATAGAAATCGTCCCTTAAGTTCTTGTAATTTTCGGTCTCTCCGTAGAGAGATTGAAAGAACTTTTCCGAAAAGGAAAAATTGAAATGTATTCCGGAGTAGAGCATCAACCTTTTGCCGTAGCGTCTCTCAAGATTTATGCGGTAGTTGTGCTTAAAAGCCTTGATTCCGAAATAATTCGCAATCGGGATTTCGTTTTCGGATTTGATGCGGGGAGGATTGCTGCACATCCACATATATTCCCCTCTCGGTGATAAGGCGGATTTAACGTTTTCGTCCAAATCCCGAAGAGACCCCATAAGCTCATCTATACTCGGCCGCACGGGAGTCATAATTTCCAACTGATTTTCGCAAAAATCCCGGTCAATATATTCGTTATCCTCAAAAGGGTGAGGCGTCCGGGCAAGTCTGCCCTTTGAAGTGACTCTCAATGTTTCCCGCTCTATGCCGAATTTTCCGTCAAATATATACTTATTGCTCAAATACAACTGTGTCACCTCTGCAGCAAAGAATACTCTTTGATATAATGCTCGGGGGAAATGCCGCGGTTTAGGCCGTCGGACATTGCCTTTGCGGGATTGGAAAGTTCACGGGCCCGCTCATACAACGGTGCCAAAAAAATCTCCTCATCCATATTGCGGTGTCTCAGTCCCGATTTCGAAATATCGAGGATTTCAAGGAGTTCGGTTTTCAGGCTTTCTCTGTCGATAAAATCGGGCAGTTCTTTCTTTGACAGCATCCTTTGCAGCTCGGATGCACTGTATCCGTGGGAATATATAACATTGTCCCCGCTTAAGAGATTTTGCAATTCTCCCAATTGCTCAAGCAATCCGATATGAAAAGCTGCAACAGTCATACTCTCCGATATGGGCTGGCAACAGGAGCTCCTGAACTCTACGGTTCCCCTGTAGGTCAAATCCTCAAATTTGAATGTACGCAAATATTTAAGGTCCTCAAGGCAGGGCTTGAGCGTCACATCCTCATACCCGGAGCCGTTGAAATATTCTCCCGTTACCTCGTCCCGCTTCAGATATTCGTCGATGGGAATCGGCTTAAAATTGACATATTTTCCGTCTCTCATAGTGCAATATATACCGGTGGTTTTTATATATTCAACCAAATCGTCTGTGTCTTTGAGCTCATATTCAAACATTCCGATATTGTGGGGATTGTATCCCTGCATACTGCGCTCCCAAAGCATATTTCGGGTGCAAAGCAAATCATCAAACACCCCGGGCATAATCGAATTTGCAAACAGCAGGGATTTGTAGGGCTCAAGCTTTACGAATGTATTTATCACCCGGATTAAGTCATTATAGAAAACGTCGAGCTGCACCTGCGATGCGCTGGTAAATGTTCCGAAGGTCGGATAATCATGAAACACAAACCCCGTGTTTTTGTATTTTTTGTATGTATGAAGATAGTGATACAGCATTCTGTAGCGCTCGTTTTCTATGGGTTTGTTATGGTTTATTTTGTAATAGGGATTTATCCCCATGCCGGTCAGGGTATAGTTATAACGAGAAAAAAACTCATTTATAAAAGCGTAATACTTATCAAAACGGGTTTTTATCACGTGGAGATTTTTTTCTTTGCCGAGGGAGAGTTCAAGATTGGAATATGCGCAATCGAAGGAAAGTATATCGCCCGTTGCGGGGTCCGACATGGAATATACATTTCCTTTGCTGTCATACCCGGCCGCAATAAAGCCAAACCTGCCGCAAAAAGATTCGGACATTTCAAATACATTCTCTTCTTCGACCGGGGCCTTGTTCAAATTCACAATAGGCATTTCAATTTCGATGCCTATGTATCTCTGTCTTTTTACTTTTGTCGGAGCAATATACTTTTCGTATATGGCGCTGTCAATCGTGCTCTGTTCCAATTCTCCAAACTCCTTTTGTATCATAGAATTTATATCATAAAATACCGTACATGTCAAATTATACCACTGTTTTACCGAGTTGTATAATCACTAATATCTATATTTACCTATCGGAAAAACCTATAGCCAAGGCCTTATTAATATATAAAGGCTAATCCTTCCCAAAAAAATTTGGGCATAAGTATTGCAATTTTGCGAAAACTGATTTAAAATTAAATAAATCGGCTCGATTGGGAAAGGAAAAAACCTATGAAAGTTTTGATGGCGACAATGAAATTGGATATAGGCGGTGCCGAGACCCATATTGTGGAACTCTCGAAAGCTCTGAAACGGCGAGGTGTCGATGTGACCGTTGCGTCGGCAGGCGGAGCCTATGAAAAGGAGCTTGAGGAGGCCGGGATAACACACATCTATGTGCCCATGTCCGGCAAAAAGCCCTCGGATGTCCTCACTTCCTATCGGATTTTGAAAAAATTGATAAAACAAGAAAACTTCGATGTGGTCCACGGCCATGCGAGAATTCCCTGCTTTATTTTGAATATTATAAGAAAATCGGTGAAATTCCGATTTGTTACCACGGCTCATTGGGTGTTCAGCCTGAAATTTCCCTATAAGTATATGAGCAAATGGGGAGACCGCTCCTTGGCGGTCAGTGAAGACATAAAAAAATATCTGATTGACAACTACGACATCCCCTCAAAGAATATCCGTATCACCATAAACGGCATAGATACGGAAAAATTTTCGAAAAATATCGATTGGTCGGATGTTGTCCGAGAGTTTGACCTAAGTGCCGAAATGCGGCGAATCGTGTATGTGAGCCGTATGGACAGCGACAGAAGTTTGGTTGCTCACAAACTTATCGCAATTGCGGAAAGGCTCAATGAGAAAATCCAAAATCTCGAAATCCTGATTGTGGGCGGCGGCAATGACTTTAAAAATATAAAAGCCGAAGCGGACAAGGTAAACGCCGACCGGGGGAAAACGCTCGTCAAATGCACCGGAGCGCGCACCGATATAAACAAATTCGTGGCAAGCGGTGAGATTTTTGTGGGAGTGAGCCGTTCGGCTCTTGAGGCCATGGCAGCGGAGAAGCCTTGTGTAATTGCCGGAAACGAAGGATATATCGGAATTTTTTCCCGAGACAAGCTCGGCATATCAATCAATACCAACTTCTGCTGCAGAGGCTGCGATGAGGCTACCGAGGACAGGCTCTTTGAGGATATAGTGTCCCTGATGAACATGGACGCCGAAAAAAGGGAGAACTTAGGGGCCTACGGCAGACAGGTCATCGAAAAATACTACTCCATCGAAACCATGACAGACGATGCCATGAGAATGTATGTGAGCGTTATGAAAAACGAAGGCATAAACGATGTGAGCCCCGACGAATTTGAGTCCGTGATGAACTACCCGCCTCTGCCCGCCGAAAAGGCCGATGAGTATGATGCGGTGATTTCGGGATACTACGGCTTTGACAACAGCGGCGACGATTCCATATTGAAAGCCATAATCAACAATCTGAGGGAGCTGAAGCCGGATATAAAGCTTTTGGTGCTGTCCGGCAACCCGAAGGAGACCTCTGCCCTCTACGGCGTTGACGCAATTCACAGGTTCAATATCGGAGCGGTGAGACACAATCTGAAGAGAGCCAAACTGTTGATAAGCGGCGGCGGCAGTTTGATTCAGGATGTCACCAGCGACAAGTCTTTGGCATATTATCTTTTCATTATTGAAACGGCGGCAAACTTGGGAACCGATGTTATGCTTTACGCCAACGGAATAGGGCCCATACTCAATCATCGGAACTACCCGAGAATCCGCCACGCCCTCGGTAAGGCGGAACTGATCACCCTCAGGGAAAAGTCTTCTCTTGACGAACTCAAAAAAATCGGCGTTGAGAATCCGAAAATCACAGTCACGGCGGACCCTGCTTTTACGCTTCGGCCCACCACGGAGGAGACGGCCGACGAGATATTAAAAGAAAGCGGTATAGGCCCCGGGGAGGGTTTTGTGTGCGTTTCCGTTCGGCCTTGGAAGAAGCTGTCCCCGAACTTCGAATCGGAAATTGCAAATTCCGTGAAATACATATATGAAAAATACGGCTTAAGGACACTGTTTATACCCATGCAATGCCCGAAAGATTCGGAAATAACCCAAAAAACCGCTCATCTTGCAGGATCCTGCGGGTTGGTCGCTCCCGAAAAGCTGAGCCCGGCGGAAATATTGGGGATAGTCAAACGCTCGGAAATCGTCATCGGAATGCGCCTCCACACGCTGATATATGCGGCATCGGTGGCAACACCCATAATCGGCCTCATGTATGACCCGAAAATCAGTGCCGTTATTGAATACATAGGCAGAAATGATGAGATCTCGGTTGAAAGCCTGACCTCGGCGGATCTCAACGTCCTCATTGACGAAGTGATGGCCAATCGGGGCTCCATAAAGGCCGGCTTGATAAAATCAGTCGCCGAACTCAAAAACCTTGCCGAGTCCAACGCGGAGGCGGCCCTTAAGTTAATCTCAAAAAAGAGGGATAATGTATGAATTTATTTATTTTCAACAACCTGAATCGGGACAGGACCATAAATGCACTTTTAAAATTCAGAGATACGGGAGATACGGCGGCCTACTATGAGGCGGCCCGCCGTTTGATAAAATTTTCCGCAGGACGGCTCACCAAGGGCAGCCCGGTTAAGGAGTATGTGCTCCGTTCCATGTTGGAAGCGGATAACCTCCCGAATCCGGAGACGGTTCGTGACTTTTTGAGGCGGGACACAAGCATAATCTTCGATGAACTGCTGACCCCCGATTGGGACGGTCTTTGCCGCAAGAATAAGCTTGTTCCCTTTTCGGCCGTAAATGTTCCTCCCGCATCGGGGGGACCCGGCGGATATGCCCACTCTCTCCTCGGCATGATGAACGCCTCATCCAAAGAGGCGCTTATGGGAGCAATGCTCGCCCACGCCGAGATATTCGGCACCGGCAGGACCTCTGCCTTTGCTGCCCTGAGATGGGAAGGCGGCAAGCTTCGGGGAATAGTCAATGCCGACCCCATAACCTTTGACGATTTGGTGGGCCTTGAGCACCAGAAAGAAGTCCTGATTGCCAACACCGAAAGCTTCGTAAACGGTCTGCCCGCCAATGATGTGCTTCTCACCGGAAGCAGCGGTACGGGAAAGTCCTCCTGTGTGAAAGCCTGTCTCAATATGTTCAAAGACCGAGGCCTGAGGCTTGTGGAGGTTAAAAAATCCGATTTGAGCAAACTCGGCAAGGTTCTTGACCAAATAAACAACGATATGCTCAAATATATCGTTTTTATCGATGACCTGTCCTTTGAAGCCGATGACCCGAGCTATAAGGAACTGAAAGTCGCCCTTGACGGCCAAGCGGAGGTGCGGGAGCGGAATATCCTGATTTATGCAACCTCGAACAGGCGCAGACTTATAAAGGAGACCTGGTCCGACAGAGACGGAGGCGATGAAATCCATCGGAGCGAGTCCATCAATGAACGGAAGTCCCTGGCGGAGCGCTTCGGAATCAACCTGAGTTTCCTGACCCCGACCCAAAAAGAATACCTGCTCATCGTTCGGGAAATGCTCGCAAAACACAATATCGAAATGACCGATGAAATCAAAAGCCGTGCCTTAAGTTGGGAAATCCAATACAACGGATTTTCCGGCAGGACTGCGGCCCAATTTGTGACAAGCATATTGAGCGGCAAGGCGTAACATTTTCGGCATCGATATGGATATTAATGTTAAAATAAGCTAACAATTTGTTTTAATTTTGAAATCCGGATTGATTTTTTCCGCATTTTGTGAGAGAATGCTTTTGATAGATTATAGGTGGGTGAGAGATTATGCCGGATGGCAAAGAAAATATTCCCAAAAATACGGATACGGACAATATCGTCAAAACCGGTTCCGAAGAGGGGGCCTCGGACAAAAGGAAATCCTCAAAAAAGCCAAAGAGGTCCCGAATTTTAGGAATTGCGGCGGGATGCGCGGCGGCTGTTATAGCGGTAGCCTCGGTGGGCTATGTTGCATATGTGGGAGCATATGACAAAGTGATGCCCAATACCTATGTGGATACGGTGAAAGTGGGAGGCATGACCCAAACAGAGGCGGCAAATGTCCTGGGCGCCGCCTACAGTCCGGATAAAATCGCAGGAAAAACCATAAATTTCCATTGCAAAGACTCCGTTTCCAGCATAAACGTGGATAACCTCTTTATGGTTTTTGAGCCGGAAAAGATGGCCGCCGGCGCCTTTGCATACGGGCGGGAGAAGCCGGGATTTTTTTACAAACTTAAAAATTTTACGGCCGGTCTGTTCTCAAAAAAGGAAATTACGCCTGCGGCATCCTATGATGAGGGTGCCCTTGCGGGCGCCATATCCGATATATGTTCTCCCTATGAGAGGGAGCCCTTGGGCTATACTTACAGATTGGGCGATAATAACAACATAATCATAGCCAAACCCCAGCAGGGAGCCAAGGTGGATATGGATGATGCAATCAATAAGGTCATTGATGACATATTTGACTTCAAATTCGAAGATATCACTTTTGAGCCCCAAATCGTAGAGGCGGAGCCCCTTGACTTGGATGCGTTTTATGGGTATATCACCGCACCCGCAACGGATGCCTCATATGCCAAAGATGCGAACAACAAGGTCTATGTGGTGCCCTCAAAGCCTCAAATCGTGGTGAGCAAATCGGAAATAGAGAAGGCCGTAAACCAATCGGAAATCGAATACAGTGTTCCGGTTCAAGTTGTTCAACCGGCGGTTGATACCGCATTTTTGCAAAGCATTATGTATGAGGACACTCTCGGAACATATACCACCTACTATGGCGGCAGCAGCGCCGCAAGGTCGAGTAATATTGCCATAAGCTCGAACACCATAAGCGGTCTTGAGCTTTTGCCCGGGGAGCGATTCGACTTCAACAAAGTGGTGGGCAAGAGGACCCCGGACCGAGGCTATCTTCCCGCCCCCGTGTATGTCATAAAAGACGGGGAAACGGTCAGCGAAATCGATTACGGCGGCGGAATTTGCCAGGTTTCTTCAACCATATTCTGCGCCGTTGACAGGGCAAAACTGAAGGTCGTCGCCAGGACATCCCATTCAAAGGATGTTGCCTATGTTCCCGAGGGAATGGATGCGACGGTCTCCTGGGGCGGTCCCGAATTTATATTTGAAAACAGCACCAAATATCCCATACGAATCTTCGTGTCCGCAGGGGGAGGTTCCCTTACGGCAAGAATCGTCGGCTCCAGAGCCGCGGCGCCCAATATCAAAATTGAAACATCAAACGACGGCAGCAACGTGGTGGTCACCAAAACAACCGCAGCCGCCGACGGCAGCACATACCAAGAAGTCTTTGACAGCAAGACCCTGCCTCTTCCTCTGCCCGCCGCTCCGACCGAGGCGGTGCAATAGGCGGCCGAGATTCGGGCGGGTTTATCCGCATTTACGCTCCTCATCCCCTCACGAGGGCATCATATGATACCAAATTCACATTTCCCATTTTCTCGGCTTTGTTCTCGCAATCTTTTGTAAAGCCCGATTTTGAGAATAGGAAACAGTGCTTGGTTTGATGGGTGAAAAGTTCGCTGCGGCGGATAAGAGTTTCCAAAACACCGAGGCCAACCTTCTCGTTGGTCCACTTGCACTCGGCAAACAGGGCTGCATTTTTGTCCTGTTCCCCCATTATATCGATTTCCGCCTGGGCCTTTTCTCTCGGGTCCGGGCCCCACCAACGTCCGAGAGACATAAACTTTATCGGACAATCCCCCGAAAGGAGCTTTTTCCAAAGGTATTGTTTGCAAATATCCTCAAACACCCTGCCCATATAGCCGGAGAGCTGCGGCTCAATTCGACTATATACCAAATCTGCCGCTCCCCGTGCGATGGCGGAATTGTTGGGCGGTACAAAGCGATACCAAAATCGAAACATATTGTCCTCAATGGAATATACGGATTTTCGGGACGCCTTCTCTCCATAGGGCGTCTCTTTTTGAACTATTCCGAGACTTATCAGATTTTTTATGTAATTCGCACATACATTGGTATTTTCGCCGACCTTGCCCGAAATCTCAGACAATTTCGTCGCTCCCGCGGCTATGGCGGTGACTGTTGCCGTATAAACCGCAGGCTCTCGAACCTCCTGTTTCAGCAGGTTCATCGGTTCTTCGTACAGAAAAGACGACGGGTTCAGGAATGTGTTTTTGATGTTATCCTCAACACTCATTCCGTCATCCATCTCCAAGAGATATTGGGGCGTGCCCCCGGCAATGCCATAGATGAGAGCCATATCCTCCGCCGAAAAACCTTCAAAGCAGGTGCATGCATCAAAAAAGTCAAAAGGCAAAAGTTTGATTTGGGCCGTCCTGCGTCCATATAGGGGAGACTTGTACGCAAGGACATTGTCTTCCATATATGACATGGAAGATCCGCATAAAATCAGCATAAGTTTCGAGGTGTCTTTGTATCTGTCAATCAAAAGCTGCAGTGTGGACGCAAGACTCTCGGATGTGCGGGCAACATAGGGATATTCGTCGATTGCAAGCACAAGTCTGTCTCTCTCCGCCAATTTAAAAACAGCCTCTATGGCAGCCTGAAAAGACGAAAAAGAGACCTCTCCCCCAAATCCGCCCGCATATTCCATTATGCTTTCGGAAAAATTCTCGAGGTTTTGCTTTTCGTTGCTTTCAACACCCGTAAAATAAATCGCTCTCTTCCCCTTGAGGAATTCATTGATAAGAGCGGTTTTGCCCACTCGCCGCCGACCGTAAAGCACCGCAAATTCGAATTTTTCGGACTCAAAAAGCTCATCAAGAACATCAAGTTCCCTGCGTCTTCCGACAAACATAACCATCACCTCCGAATCAAGTTGTCTCGATTATATCACACATAATAAAATTAGTCAAGTATAAATGACTAATTTATACTTGACTAATTTATACTTGACTGACTTATGTTTGGCTGCTTAATCGGTTTTCGGTGCCCCACTCGCACATTTGGTCCAAAATCGGGATGAGGGACATCCCCCGCTCCGTTAAGCTGTATTCCACTTTGGGCGGAACTTGGGGATATTCCTTTCGGTTCACCAACCCATCCGCTTCCAGTTGTTTTAAAGCGGAACTCAGCGTTTTGAATGTTATACCGCCGATATATTTTTTCATTTCATTAAAACGGACGACCTTAAATTCCATCAGAGTGTACAGAATAAACATCTTATATTTGCCCTGAATGAGAGACATGGTATAATTAAATCCCGTATCTTCCAACTTACAATTTGCAATACATTCTTTGCTCATAACACTTTCCTCCGAGATAGTATATATCTTAAATGTGCGTACTTGTATTTTTTCTTATTATGGGTATAATTATAGTATATCGACTTGAAAAAGTCAATATGCGGGAATTCATTCCGCAAAGCAATAAAACATAAGGAGTTGAGAATATGAAAAAAGAATTCGGAGTAAATCCCTATTTGTTTCCCATGCCGACTTATATGATTGGAACATATAACGAGGATGATTCCGTAGATGTGATGATGATGGCGTGGGGCGGGATTTGCGCAGAGGATATGGTGGCGTTGAATTTGGAGAAAGAGCACAAAACAGTCTCCAATATCAAAGCTCGAAGGGCGTTTACTCTTGCTGTTCCCGGGGCAGATACTATAGAAGCCTCGGACTTTCTCGGAATTGCAACCGCAAACAAGATGCCCGACAAATTCACCCGCAGCGGACTTCATGCATATAAGAGCAGTCTTGTGGATGCGCCGATTATAGAGGAATATCCCCTCACATTGGAGTGTACCGTTGAAAAAATCGAAGAAGAGCCGTATGGTCCCAGGATACTCGGAAGGATTGTCAATGTGTTGGCAGACGAGAAGGTCTTGGATGAAAAAGGCAAAATCGACGCCGCAAAGTTAAACGCTTTTATGTTCGACCAAATGCAATTCGGCTATTATGCCGTGGGGCCAAAAATCGGTCAGGCTTGGAAGAGCGGTGCGGGCTTAATGAAAAACCAAGAAAATTCAAAATGACGGCACCGCCGTGTCAAGGCGCAAAAGGCATTTCGCTCTTTGCGCCTTTGTCAGCCTCTCACCAAGCCGCTTTGGAATTCCGCGTTTATTTCCGATATTTCCTTTTTCCCCTCAATGTACGGGCGATAGATTTCATCAACTCGGCCGCCGCCCAAGTTGTCGCAGCCGTTGCAAAATTCGCACTCCCCTCCGCAAAAGGAGAGCGACCGCCTTATTATTTCCTCCCGCTCCTCTCTCGTTGTGTCCGCAATGAGTATGGATTTCATGGTTTAACATCCCTTTTTAAAACATAGTGATTTGATATGTATTGTATACCTATATTCAATTTTTGTCAATATTATCGGGAGTTAAAAGAGGGTATAAATTTGTAAAAACTCGGTTCTGCAACACCTCAAAATTCAGTAGATAAAGCGACACACATTACGTGCCGCCCGGGAGAGTTCCCGCCCTCTTATTCTATTGTACCAATATCATCTTTTCCTAATTAACGTTATAGCCAAACTCGCGTGTTTTTAAAACGTCCTTCCAGTATGACTCTCTTTCCGGTGCCTTAGCCCGTCCTGTTTCGGTTTTAGGAAATATCTCTAATAGCGAATAGCTGAAATTTCTTTGGATGTACTCTATCCCTTTTTCTTTAACCAATTTTTTAAGTTGCTTATTCGGATAGGATTCTGTACTGTCATATCCGGCTTGAAGATTCCTATCCCTATTATAACAAACAAATCGTGCCACGGAGTGCCTTCTTTTCAATATTTGCAATTTTTTTGCATTTGTGAATGAATCGCCTAAATTTTTTCACTCGCAAAAGGCGCGGAAGCACCCTTTTAAGCCTCATGGCTTTTTTAATAAATTCAAAAGCGAGTGAGTAGCTATACTCTCTCTCTTCTCTTCTCTTATTTCTCTTATCTTCTCTTCCCTTCTCTTCTCTTACGCTGCCTAAGGCGGTTGCACAAGGGAGCTGCACAAGATGGTTGCACAAGGGAGCTGCACAAGGGGGCTGCACAAGGCGCTCATCGGAACTCGCCTCTTAACTCGTTTCCTCGCAAGCGAGGAAAGCATCGCCACGTCGGAAATCCCTACGCCTGCTTGTTTTGCCCTGACGGGCAAAAGCGGCGCCTGCTTCGGGTTTCCTCCTCTTTCCCGCAAAGTGCATTTCATTGGCGCTTTGCGGGAGCCCTGCGCACTTCGTGCGCTTTGAGTTCGCCTCTTTCCCAAAAAGTGCACTGCTCCCAAGCTTTTTGGGAGCCCTTTATTACGGTTGCACAAGACGGCCGTTAGGAGCTATGTCGACAAGATGTCAACAAGATGTCGACACAGTATAGTATAGGTTAGTATAGTATAGGTGAGTATAGGTGAGGCAAGTAAAGAAAAGAGTGAGGTTAGGGAAGGATAATCAAAAAAAGAGAAGAGAGAGGTTAGGGATTTCTCGCTTTTGAATTTCTTAAAATGAGGCTTATAAAAAATGCGCTTTAAATTCATAACACCATGTCACATTACAAAACCAAGTCTCGTCTCACAAATCAAAACTGCAACGCCGGCATTCTCCGTATAGTCTTATACTCTCTTTTATTTACTCTTATTATCTACTCCGGTGGAACTTTTGGTGTATACCCCTCCGGAACTTTTATTCCATACCCCCGGGAACTTTTGGTGTATACCCCCCGGGAACTTTTCTTCCATACCCCCTACGGTTTGGGTTTGAATCGGGCTATGCAAACGAGTTTAAATTTTTTGGCAAAGGCATTACAAAATTTAGACTAACTCTCTCTCTTATTCTTTTATTTATTATATTATTATATTCTGTGTGACAAATTTGTCGTAGGTGGTGTGACAGATTTGTCGTAGGTGGTGTGACAATTTTGTCGTGAGGGCGCGACATATTTGTCGTGGGGGGGGGTACGATATTTTTGTCGTGGGGGTGTGACATTTTTGTCGTAGGTGGTATGACAATTTTGTCATAGGTGGTGCGACATTTTTGTCGTGAGGGTACGACAGATTTGTCATACCTTTACATACGGAAATATGAAAAGATGGCACGCACCGGCACGATTTTTTTGTTATAATAAGTTTGGGAATCTGAGATGGGGTGTTTGTTATGGGTTCAATTCGCGGGAAAGAGGAGCACACTTCAGGACTCCCAAAATGCGCCAACGCAGTGCACATTTTGGGAAAAAGTAGCAGTTTTCCATAGGGCTCCCACAAAGGCAAGCCTTTGTGGGAAAGAGGAGCAGTCGCCGGAAGGGCGAATGTTTTCTCGCTTGCGAGGAAACGAGCTAAAAGGCGCACTCAAAGCGCACGAAGTGCGCAGGGCTCCCGCAAAGCGCCAATGAAATGCGCTTTGTGGGAAAGAGGAGCAGTCGCCGGAAGGGCGAATGTTTTCTCGCTTGCGGCAAAACAAGCTAAGAGGCGCACTCAAAGCGCACAAAGTGCGCAGGGCTCCCAAAATGCGCCAACGCAGTGCACATTTTGGGAAGAAGGAGGAACCGCCGGAAAAGCGATGCTTTTGCCCGTAAGGGCAAAACGAGCCAAAAGGCGAGTTCCGACGCCGACGACGGTTTTCGGGCAGGCGAAATTTTGTTTTATGTCTTGAAATCCCTTTGTATGTATGCTAAAATAGTCTCAGCGGAGGTGAGGCTTATGAAACCGATTGTTGCCGTGGTGGGCAGGCCCAATGTGGGCAAGTCGACCTTTTTCAATAAAGTGGCCGGGAGGCGGATTTCAATAATAGAGGACACTCCCGGTGTCACGCGGGACAGGATTTACGTGGATGCCGAGTGGTGCGGCAAAGAATTCACAATGGTAGACACGGCGGGGATTGAGCCGGGCACGGACGACGTGATTTTGAATCGTATGCAGGCCCAAGCCGAACTGGCCATCGATATGGCGGATGTGATTGTCTTTATCGTGGATGTTCGGGAAGGAGTGACCGCGGCGGACAGAGACGTTGCCGCCATATTGCAAAAGAGCGGCAAGCCCGTGGTGCTTGCGGCCAACAAGGCGGACAATCCCGGCGAACCCCCTATGGAAATATACGAATTTTACGGTTTGGGTTTGGGAGACCCTTGGGCAATTTCCTCGGTTCACGGACTGGGGATTGGCGATTTGCTGGATGAAATTGTGGGCTTTTTCCCGGAGGATAAGGATACCTCGGAAGATGACGATTATATTCGGGTGGCAATTGTGGGCAAACCCAATGCAGGCAAATCCTCCCTCGTGAATAAAATTTTGGGGGAGGAGAGAGTTATAGTCAGCGAAATTGCCGGAACAACCCGAGACGCCATTGACACCTTGTATGAAAGAGACGGCAAAAAGTATATGCTGATTGACACTGCCGGTATGCGAAAACGGGGCAAAATCAACGACAATGTGGAAAGATACAGTGTCACCCGAGCCCTCAATGCAGTGGACAGGGCGGATGTTTGTTTGATTATGGTGGATGCCTCCGAAGGTATAACCGAACAGGATACCAAGATTGCGGGATATGTGCATGAGGCAGGCAAAGCCTCGGTAATCGTCGTGAACAAATGGGATCTGATTGAAAAAGAGACCGACACAATGCGGAACTTCGGGAACAAAGTCAAAGAAGGCTTTAATTTTATGATGTATGCCCCTGCGGTGTTCATTTCCGCCAAGACGGGCCTCAGAGTGAATGATTTGTTCGATATGATAAACGAGGTGGCGGAGCAAAATGCCAAGCGCATTTCCACGGGCGTTCTCAACGACGTGCTCAGCGAGGCGGTGGCGGCGGTGCAGCCTCCCAGCGACAAAGGACGCAGGCTGAAAATATATTACGCAACTCAGGCGGCCGTCAAGCCTCCCACTTTTGTGCTGTTTGTCAACAGCGGAAAGCTTGCCCATTATTCCTATGTGAGATATATCGAAAATCGGTTTCGGACCCGCTTCGGGTTTGAAGGGACGCCGATAAAATTCATAATCCGAGAAAAGGGAGGAAAGAAATAGATGGCCGTCTTAACCGCGGTAATTGTCGGAATTTTGTCGTACCTTGTGGGTTCGCTGAATTTTTCGATAATACTGTCAAAAGCCGTATCCGGAGAAGATATCAGGAAAAAGGGCTCGGGCAATGCGGGAGCCACGAATATGTTGCGCACTCACGGGAAGAAACTTGCCGTAATCACATTGATACTCGATGTATTAAAGGGCGTGGCCTGTGTGGCGGGAGCAATGCTGTATGTGAAGCTCATAAATTCAAGAGGCTCGGTCGATTCGGGATATTCGGAGGATATCGACAGGATGTGCCTGCCTTATATAGCGGGAGTGTGCGTTGTGCTCGGGCATAATTTTCCCCTTTATTTCGGCTTTAGGGGAGGCAAGGGTGTCGCCACATCCCTTGGGGTTGTGATGATGCTTGATTGGAAAGTCGGCTTGATTGTGATGATTTTGTCCCTTGCGATTATGGCTGTGACCCGATATGTTTCCCTGGGCTCAATTTTGGGCGGAGCGATGTATGTCATAATCGAAATTGTGAAAGCCGTTATCCTCGGCGATTTTAAGCCCATGGAAATTGTATGTGTATTGATTATCGGCGGCCTGCTTATTTTGCGCCATCATGCCAACATCAAACGATTGATAAACGGTACGGAAAATAAGTTGGGCGGGAAGAAATAACTTTGCAAAGGAGCGAGGCGGATACTATGTCGAAAATAACCGTAATCGGAAGCGGAGGCTGGGGCAGCGCCGTTGCAATTATGTCCGCAAAAATGGGGCATAATGTGACCGTTTGGTCATACCTCAAAGAAGAGTGTGAAGATCTGAAAAAATATCGGGAAAACAGGCCCTATTTACCCGGTGTGAAGTTCCCGCCCGAAATCGGGTTCACCACCGATATAAGCTGCGGAGCGGAGGCGGATATCGTCGTCATGGCAACTCCCTCCCACGGCGTTCGCTCCACCGCCAAAGCTATGGCCCCCTATATAAGAGACGGGCAGCTTATTGTGAATATTTCCAAAGGCATTGAGGAGGGCACTTATTGCACCCTATCCCAAGTGATAAGGCAGGAAATCCCGGGCTGCGCCATTGCGGTTATGTCCGGGCCGAGCCATGCCGAGGAAGTATCTCGGGGGATTCCCACGACCAATGTGGTAGCCTGCGAAAACGAAAAAATCGCCGGGTATGTGCAAGACACCTTTATGAATCCGAACTTCAGGATATACACAAATCCCGATGTGCTCGGCGTGGAATTGGGGGGCTCCCTGAAAAATGTAATAGCCCTCTGTGCGGGAATAACCGACGGTATGGGCCTCGGCGACAACACCAAGGCCGCATTGATGACCCGGGGCCTTGTGGAAATGTCAAGACTTGGCGTTGCCATGGGCGCCAAGGCGGAGACTTTCAACGGTCTTTCGGGTTTGGGAGATTTGATAGTGACCTGCACCAGTACACACTCCCGAAATCGCAGAGCGGGAATATTGATAGGCCGAGGCATGACCTCAAAGGAAGCCCAATCCGAGGTCAAAATGGTGGTGGAAGGCGTCCGCACATGCCGAGCGGCAAAAGAGCTGGCGGACAAGTATAATATAGAGATGCCGATTGTGAACGAAGCCTATAAAGTCCTGTTTGAGGATATGCCTGCGGCGGAGGCCGTCAAAAACCTTATGGGAAGAGACAAAAAGCATGAGAGCGAAAAGGCTTTCTTGTATCCGGAAAAGTAAAATTGACGATTATGTAATACATTTGTTAGAAATCGCGAATTCGTTTTCTTGTTATTTTTCCCCGAATATGATATAATTGATTACGATGTTTATGCCGAGTCAAAGCATAATCCAAAAATTTTATAAGGAGTTGTGATTTATGAAAAAGTATATCGCAGAGTTCATCGGAACGGCCGTATTGGTTATTTTCGGCTGCGGCAGTGCCGTTACCGCCAATACCCTGGTGAGCGAAATCGGATTTGTCGGCAGTCCTCTCGCACTCACCACTTTGCTGATTGCCTTTGCCTTCGGTTTGGTCATTGTGGCAATGGCATATTCAATCGGCAATATATCGGGTTGCCATATTAATCCTGCGGTTTCCACCGGTATGTTGGTGGCGGGCAAAATGAGCGTCAGGGACTATATAGGATACCTTGTTGCCCAATTCTTGGGCGGCATAGTGGGTGCATTGATTCTCATGGCAATGCTGGGCGGCGTATCCGGAGGATTGGGACAAAACGGATACGGGGAGGCCAGCGCCATCGGCGCCAATATGGGACAGGCGTTTTTGGTTGAGGTCGTCCTCACTTTTGTGTTTGTCATCGCCATACTCGGTGTTACCGACAAAACCGAAAACACGGCGGTTACGGGCTTGGTTATCGGTCTTACCTTAACCTTGGTCCACATACTCGGTATTCCCTTCACGGGAACATCCGTAAATCCCGCTCGGAGTTTCGGTCCTGCGCTGATTATGCTGTTTGCGGGAGAATCCACACCCATGGCCCAGGTATGGCTGTTTATCGTGGCGCCCATAATCGGAGCGGTTCTTGCGGCCCTTGCCTATAAGGCATTGACTGCCGAAAAATAAAGCTGCGTATGTATACGATTTCTTGCGAGGCGCATTTTGACGCCGCCCACTTTCTTGAAGGACACGGGGGAAAATGCTCCAACCTCCACGGCCACAGGTGGAAAATCCGCGCGTATTTTGCCGCGGAGGAACTAATCCCCGACGGTGAGAGTCGGGGAATGGTTGCGGATTTCGGCACCGTGAAACCCCGTCTGGAGGAAACGGCCGAATTGTTTGACCACAAACTGATTGCGGAAAAGGATTCTTTGGGGCCCGATGTGTTGGCGGCGCTGAAAAGCGAAAAATTCGAAGTGGTTGAGGTTCCTTTCAGACCCACGGCGGAGAATTTTGCCAAATACATATTCGATTGCCTGAAGGAATACGGCCTCGGTCCGAAAGCCGTGCGGGTTTATGAATCGGAGGATGCCTATGCCGAATATTGCCAATGACTTGACCTTTCCGGTATGCGAAAAATTTGTGAGCATAAACGGCGAGGGCCGTCGGGGAGGCAGTCTTGCGGTTTTTATCAGATTCCGCGGCTGTAATTTGAATTGCTCATATTGCGATACCCGATGGGCAAACAATCCGTCTTCTCCCGCAGAGATGCTGACCTGTGACGAAATTTGCGGATATATTGAGTCAACGGGCATTGAGAATATCACCCTCACCGGAGGGGAGCCGCTGCTGCAAAAGGGCATCGGAGTGCTTATGGGACGCCTTAAATCCATGAAAAAAAGCGTCGAAGCGGAAACCAACGGAGCCGTCTCCCTTGCGGACTTTGCGGAGGATTCAATCAGGCCCGATTGCTTCACGTTGGATTATAAGCTGCCCTCAAGCGGAATGGAAAGCAAAATGCTGCCCGAAAACTATGACTTCCTGAAAGACCGGGACTGCGTCAAATTCGTTTCGGGCTCAAAGGCCGACCTTGAGCGCGCCCTTGAAATCATAGAAAAATATAACCTGACGGAGAGGTGCCCGGTATATTTCAGCCCGGTATACGGCAGTATTGAACCTCGGGAGATAGTCGATTTTATGAAAGAACACAGGTTAAACGGCGTGAATCTGCAAATTCAGCTTCACAAAGCGGTATGGGAACCCGACAGGAGAGGTGTGTAATGATAGACGAAAAGGCAATTGAAAAGCATGTGAGAGGCATTTTGGAAGCCCTGGGAGATGACCCCGACCGAGAGGGTCTTGCGGACACCCCGAAACGGGTGGCCAAAATGTGCTCCGAGGTTTTTGCGGGTATGAATTACACCAATGGCGAGATTGCTCAAATGTTCGATAAAACCTTCGAGGATGACCCGGATTCCCATCACAGTTCAAGGGATATGGTCGTCGTGAAAGACATAGAGATTTTCAGCTTTTGCGAGCACCATATGGCATTGATGTACAATATGAAGGCGTCCGTTGCATACATACCCCGAGGCAAGGTCATAGGCCTGAGCAAAATCGCAAGAATCGCGGATATGGCTGCCAAAAGACTCCAAATTCAGGAGCGTTTGGGAAGCGACATTGCGGAGATAATTCAAACCATAACCGACAGCCCGGATGTGGCCGTGAAAATCGAGGCAAGCCACAGTTGTATGACCTCGAGAGGAATATCAAAACCCTCGGCCGTCACCCGCACCTTGACCTTGCGGGGCAGATTTGAAACCGAAGAGGGATTGGCAGAAAGGGCGATGGGATGAGCAAGTCGCAAAATCCGAAAAAAGCATTGGTTTTGTTGAGCGGCGGTGTTGACAGCACCACCGCCCTTGCCATGGCGGTTGACGAATTGGGCTCGGAGAATGTTGCGGCCCTGTCCGTGTATTACGGTCAGAAACACGCAAAGGAGATTGAGGCGGCGGAAAAAATCTCGGAATATTACCGGGTGAAAAAAACGGACATTGATTTGACCGATATGTTCAAATTCAGTGACTGTGCGCTGCTGAGCCGAAACTCGGATGCCGAAATCCCCAAGGAGAGCTATGGGGAGCAGGTGAGCAAATCCGGAGGCAAGCCAGTCCCCACCTATGTGCCCTTTCGCAACGGACTGTTTCTGTCGGCTGCGGCGGCCTATGCGGTGAGTCTCGGGGCAAGTGAGATTTTCTACGGCGCCCACAGTGACGATGCCGCAGGCAATGCCTATCCCGACTGCGGTGCGCCCTTCAATGAGGCCATGAATTCCGCAATATACGAGGGAACGGGACACTCGGTCAGAATTCGGGCGCCCTTTGTGGGGCTCACAAAAAAAGAGGTCGTGGCCATAGGTGTCAGGCTCGGCGTTCCCTATGAAATGACCTGGAGCTGTTATGAAGGGGGAGACAAGCCCTGCGGAGTTTGCGGAACCTGCAGAGACCGCCGTGCCGCTTTCAGGGCCAACGGTTTGGATATAGATTGATTTATAAAAATATTGAGAAAGCGCTTAAAGTATTATGAATAACGGCAATCGCAAAGACGAAAACCTCACCCTTTTGGGGAATAAAAAAACCGAATATAAATCCGACTATGCGCCGGAGGTTTTGGAAACTTTTGAGAACAGGCACAGGGAAAATGACTACTGGGTCAGGTTCAACTGCCCGGAATTTACTTCTCTTTGCCCCATAACCGGCCAGCCGGATTTTGCCGAGATTATAATCTCATATGTTCCCGATGTGAAAATGGTGGAAAGCAAGTCCCTCAAGCTCTATCTGTTTTCTTTCAGAAATCATGGAGACTTTCACGAGGACTGTGTGAATATCATCATGAAAGATTTAATCGAATTGATGAATCCGAAATATATCGAGGTGTTCGGACGTTTCACGCCTCGGGGCGGAATTTCCATTCATCCCTATGCCAACTATGGCAGACCGGGGACCAAATGGGAGCAGGTGGCCTTTGACAGACTTTCGTCCCGCCCGGTGGAATAAGGCAAAAGCAAAAGCATCGGCCGAAACCGATGCTTTTTTTGGAGCGGAAGACGAGATTCGAACTCGCGACGTTCACCTTGGCAAGGTGACGCTCTACCACTGAGCCACTCCCGCACGGGCACTATGCCCCAACACAGTTTAGTATAGCAAGCCCGGGCCTTTTTGTCAAGACTTTTTTTGCACTTTTTTGGTTTTTTTGCGTTTTTCCTTTTTCTCGCGCCTCATGAGTTTTGCGGCTTGGATCTCATCGCTGGTTTTGAGCTTGGGGATTAAGCTGGTGACCAACTTTCCCTTGCCTCGGGTTTTTATGTATAAAAATCCGAATACAGAGAATGCAATCGCACCTACGCAATTGACAATAAGGTCTTTCATTGTGTCCGCAAGCCCCACGTCAAGATATGCGCCGTCGATTACCCAATCTTGGGGCACGCCGTTTACCGTTCCGGAAATGACGGTTTTGGTTACGTCTTTTATTAAAATCGGATTGTTGAGGCCGCTGGGGTTCAGCATTACGGAGGAAACATCATGAACCATCCTGTCTTTTTGCATATCGGTGAGGAAGATTTGGTCCATTCCGTATTCGAAAAATTCCCAAACGGCACCGATTGCCATTGAGAAACAAAAAGTCACAAAGGCCACAAACCAGGGAGACATGGTGATGTGAATTTTGGGCGAACGGTTGAGTATATCAATCATGGCAAAGCCGATGGCAGCCATAATGAACCCGTTTATTGCATGCAAAATCACGTCCCAAAACGGAATAATCGTATAGAAGCTTTGGATTTCTCCCATGATTTCGGCGGCAAAAATAAAGAACAGAATGATGACCTCAAGAAGTATGGGCAATTTTATGTTCAGCCAGTGGTCCACAAAGGTCGGAATCATAAACAGCAAAATAGTGAGGACGCAGGTGAACACATTCGTGTAATTCCCCATAAAAAACTGTCTTATCATAACAAGGATAACGAGGAAACTCAACACTCCGTGAATTATTCTCCGCTTATCTCTTTTTTTCTTTGTATCAACATCTTTCGGTTGGTTTTTATTCATCCCTTTTATTCCCCCATTTTTTCCGATTGACTCGGCAAGACATATTATAACGTCTTTGCCCGGGTTTGTCAACATAATTAACCCGCAAGGCGAATCCATATGTTATTAAAAGTTTGACAAATCCCTCGGAATATGTTATTATCATTTGACAGAGATTGTGAACAAGAAGGGTGGTTCCTATGGAATATAATACCGAAAAGTTGATTGGCGATATAATCAAAAGTTACGATAATCACAGAGATATATGCCGAATCGATGAGACGAATATGATCAGCAAGAACATCATCATCGAAATCATAGATCGGCTCAGGAAAATTCTGTTCCCGGGATATTTTGAAAGCAGCAAAATACGGGGAGAATATATTTCCTACATTGTGGGCGAACATCTTGAGTTTATCCAGTATAACCTCAAAAAACAAATAGCCCGGGCTCTCGGCAGCGATGAGGCGTGCAGCGGATGCCCGAAGTTCACTCTTGAAAACAATGCGGAGGAAATAACCGACAGATTTCTCGAAAAGATACCCCAAATTCGCGAATATTTATATACCGATGTCCAAGCCGCCTTTGACGGGGACCCGGCAGCCAGCAGCACGGACGAGATAATATTTTGCTATCCGGGCCTCTATGCGGTCACGGTTTACAGAATAGCCCATGAGTTGCAGCTTTTGAAAGTTCCCATGATACCCCGTATTATGACCGAACATGCCCACAGCTTGACCGGTATAGATATCCACCCGGGGGCCACCATAGGCAAGCGGTTTTTCATAGACCACGGCACCGGTATCGTGGTGGGGGAAACAACGGAAATCGGCGAAAATGTCAAAATTTATCAGGGAGTGACCCTGGGAGCTTTGTCCACCAGAAAGGGCCAGGAATTGCGGGGCGTCAAGCGGCATCCCACCATCGGAAACAATGTCACCATCTATTCGGAAACGAGCATTTTGGGCGGGGAGACGGTTATAGGCGACGGAGCCACCATCGGCGGCAATGCGTTTATAGTAAGTTCCATTCCCGCCGGCATGAAAGTCAGCGTCAAAAATCCGGAGCTCCAATTTACGAGCGGAGAACAGGATGAACTCAGGCAGGGCGAGTTTTGGGATTGGGTGATTTGAGGAGATACATATGTGTGCGAAAAAATATGACAATCAAAGCATAACCGCCCTCAAGGGAGCAGACAGAGTCAGGAAACGTCCCGCCGTAATTTTCGGCTCGGACGGAATAGACGGCTGCGAACACTCCATGTTTGAAATTTTGTCAAACTCCATCGATGAGGCCAGAGAGGGCTTCGGCAATGTTATAACGGTAACCAGGTTTTTGAACAAGTCCATTGAGGTTGAGGATTTCGGCAGAGGAATTCCCGTTGACTATAACGAGCGGGAAAAGAAAAACAACTGGGAATTGGTTTTCTGCGAGCTCTATGCCGGGGGAAAATACAAAAACAATGCGGGCGGAAATTATGAGTTCAGCCTGGGTTTGAACGGCCTGGGCCTTTGCGCCACCCAATACAGCTCGGAGTTTATGAGTGTCGAAATCCTGCGGGACGGCTTTAAATACGAATTGGAATTCAAAAAGGGGAAAAACATCGGGGGCCTCAAAAAAACTCCGTTTCGCCACAGACATACGGGGACCCGAATCCTTTGGCGCCCGGACCTTAAGGTGTTCACGGATATCGATATCCCGATTGACTATTATATCGACACACTTAAGCGGCAGGCGGTTGTCAATCCGGGAATCAGGTTTGTCCTTAAGAACGAAATAAGCCGCGGAAAATTCGAGGAGAGGGAATTTCTTTACGAAAACGGAATCACGGACTATGTCAGAGAACTTTCCGGGGGAAAAGCCTTCACGGAGCCCCATTATGCGGAGTCCGAGAGCAGCGGCCGGGACAGGGACGACCTTCCGGAATACAAGCTCAAAATGAGCTTTGCCTTCTGCTTTTCCAATGAGATATGCGGCACCGAATATTATCACAACTCAAGCTTTTTGGAGCACGGAGGTTCTCCCGACAAGGCTGTTCGCAACGCCTTTGTCTATGCCATCGACAAATACCTCAAGGCCGAGAGCAGATATAACAAAGGCGAGGGCAAAATCCAATACAGCGATGTTCAGGACAGCCTTTTGCTGGTTTCGAATTCCTACTCCACCATGACAAGCTATGAAAATCAGACCAAAAAGGCTATTAACAACAAGTTCATACAGGACGCCATGACCGAGTTTCTCAGGAAAACTCTTGACATATATTTCATAGAAAACAAATCGGAAGCGGATAAAATCTGCAATCAGGTTTTGGTGAACAAACGAAGCAGGGAAACCGCCGAGAAAACACGCATCAATGTCAAGAAAAAGCTCGGCGGCAGTTTGGATGTTTCCAACAGAGTGAAGAAATTCGTGGATTGTCGGAGCAAAGACCCAAGCAAGCGGGAGGTTTACATCGTTGAGGGAGATTCCGCCCTCGGTGCCTGCAAATTGGGGAGAGACAGCGAGTTTCAGGCCATAATTCCCCTGAGGGGGAAAATCCTCAACTGCCTCAAGGCCGAATATGACAAAATATTCAACAGTGATGTGATTATCGACCTTTTGCGGGTTTTGGGATGCGGCGTTGAGATAAAGTCCAAGCACAACAAGGACCTGAGCTCCTTTGACCTGAGCAATCTCAAATGGAGCAAAATCATCATTTGCACCGATGCGGATGTGGACGGATTTCATATTCGAACCCAAGTGCTCACAATGATATACCGCCTTGTGCCCACTTTGATTGAAAAAGGCTATGTGTATATCGCGGAGTCGCCTCTCTATGAAATAAACACCAAAAAGAACACCTATTTCGCCTTTAACGAGCAGGAAAAAACCGACATCCTCAACAAAATCGGGGAGCAAAAATATACCATCCAGCGGAGCAAAGGTTTGGGGGAAAACCAGCCCGATATGATGTGGAAAACCACCATGAACCCGGAAACCCGCCGATTGATTAAGATTATGCCCGCCGATGTTATAAAAACCCGGGAAATATTCGACTTGCTCCTTGGGGACAATGTGAGCGGCAGGAAGGAATACATCTCGGATATGGGTCATAACTATATCGATATGGTTGATGTTTCCTAAGGCCCCTATTTTGCTTGGGACAGCGGTTCCGATATATAAAAATCCGACGGGAATTGAGAGTATAACATGAAAAAACCCATAATACAAGAGCAACAGATAACCGACACCATAGAGAACAACTATATGCCTTACGCCATGAGCGTAATTATATCCCGCGCCATACCCGAAATCGACGGCCTCAAACCGTCTCATCGGAAACTCCTTTATACCATGTATAAAATGGGGCTTATAGGCGGTTCAATGACGAAATCCGCCAATGTGGTGGGACAGACCATGCGCCTGAATCCCCACGGCGACGCTGCCATATATGAGACCTTGGTCCGCCTGACCGACGGCAACGGAGCCCTTCTTCTTCCTCTTGTGAAGTCCAAGGGCAATTTCGGCAGGGTATATTCAAGGGATATGGCCTATGCCGCCGCTCGGTACACCGAGGTCAAACTGAGCCCCATATGCACAGAGCTCTTTGATGAAATCGATAAGGACACGGTGGACTTTGTGGATAACTACGACGGGACAATGAAAGAGCCCACCTTGCTGCCCACAACTTTTCCCAACATCCTTGCCAATCCGAACCAAGGCATTGCCGTGGGTATGGCATCGAATATTTGCTGCTTTAACCTTCGGGAATTGTGTGACGCCACCATTGCGATTATGGAGGACCCGGAGGCCGATTTGACCTCTGTTATGCCTGCACCCGATTTTCCCACGGGAGGTCAACTCCTGTACGATAAGGCCGAGATTGATGAAATTTATCGAACCGGCAGGGGCACGATTAAGGTTCGGGCAAAATATAAGTACGACAAAAAGCAAAACTGCATTGACATATATGAGATACCTTACAGCACCACCGTTGAAGTTATAATCGACAAAATCGCAGAGCTGGTCAAATCGGGAAAGATAAGGGAAATTTCCGATGTGCGGGATGAGACCGACCTTAAGGGTCTCAAAATCACGATTGACCTGAAGCGGGGCGCGGACCCGGATATGCTTATGGCCAAGCTCTACAAAATGACGGCTCTTCAGGACAGTTTCGGCTGCAATTTCAATATCTTGGTTGAGGGCTCTCCCATGGTCCTCGGTGTCAACGACATTCTCTGCGAGTGGCTCAGATTCCGCCGCAGCTGCGTGAAACGGGCATTGAGCTTCGACATCGAAAAAAAGAGCGACAAGCTCCATCTCCTTGAGGGGCTCAGCCTTATATTGCTCGATATCGACAAAGCCATCAAAATAGTCCGAAATACAGAGGACGACGCCATGGTCGTTCCAAATCTTATGAGCGGTTTCGGAATAACCCGGGTTCAAGCGGAATTCGTGGCCGACATAAAGCTCAGGAATTTAAACAAGGACTATATCTTAAAGCGTACGGCGGAAATCGAGAGCCTCAAATCCGAAATCGAAAATCTGCAAAAAACGGTCAAGAGCAAAAGCCGAATCAACAAACTGATTGAAAGGCAGCTCAAAAAAATCGCCAAAAAATACGGCTCGGACCGAAAAACCGAGATAATATCGGCGGAGGAAATCACCGAGCCTCCGGTTCAAGAGACAATACCGGATTACGGTCTCAAGCTTTTCAGAACCCGAGACGGCTATTTGAAAAAAATCTCCTTGGTATCTCTCAGAACCAGCGGCGAGCAAAAAGTCAAAGACGGCGATGAGCTTGTTCAGGAAGTTGAAGCCAAAAACAGCAGCGAAATCATCTTCTTCGGGGAAGAGGGTAATGCCTACAAAATAAAGGCCTATGACATCCCCGACAGCAAAGCCAGCCTTTTGGGTGATTTTATCCCGAATCTTTTGGGCCTGACGGACAAGGAGCGTATCCTCGGTATGGCCGTCACGGATGATTTCGGCGGGGAACTTGTGTTTTGCTTTGAAAACGGCAAGGCGGCCAAAGTCCCTCTTTCCGCCTATCAAACCAAAACAAACCGAAAAAAGCTGACGGGAGCCTTTTGCGTAAAATCCCCCCTTGTTGGTATGTTCCAAATACCGAAAGACGATATCCTTGAAATTGTGCTGTTTTCCGACGGAGGCCGGGCCGTTTCTTTCAAAACCGACAGAATCCCCCTCAAAACCTCCCGCCAAAATCAGGGCATAAACGTTATGTCTTCCCGCAGGGGCAGTGTTGTGGCCCGCTGCATTCCCGCATCTCAATCGGGGATATTGAATCTCTCAAGGTTCAGAACGAGAACCCTCCCTGCGGTGGGAGCCATCGTGAGAGACACGGACCTCGGTGCGGAGCAAATCGGAATCGACGACGATAATTTGTAAAAATATCTTTTCAAATCGGGGTTTTTGTGATATAATCCCAATGTGGTACAGTTTTTTAACGGAGTGAAATATATGCTTCAGAAGAAGATTATTTGGAAACTGAATATAATAGATTTACTGCTTATTGCAATCATATTGCTCAGCGTCTCCGCCCTCATATACAAGTCCGTGTCGGGCAGCGGTGACGAAAGCGAATATCGGGAATATAAGATAACCTACATTTGCGAAAGCGCCCCGATAAAACTCTTGGATTCGGTAACCGAGGGGGCTCTGTGCGTTGACGGAAACAACGGTGACGAGGTGGGTGAACTTACCGACTTTGAAGTCACTCCGATTGCGGAATACGATGCGTCCGCGGCTCGGGTTTCGGATCGGTCTTCCTCCGAAGAGTCACGGGATAACGACAGCGAAAACACCGATGAGGATAATACCGACGGGGAAAACGGCGATGAAAACTCCCCCGAGAGCAACTCCGAAGACGAAAATATGAGGGATGAAAATTCCGATGCCGATTCCGATTCCGATGAGGAGAGCTCTCAAAGCAAAAAGGCGACTCCCACTCCCGGGCCCACTCCGACCCCCACAAGAGGCGAGGCGGTTTTCAACACCGTGGTGGAGGCTGCCAAGGCGGACCACGGAATCAGAATCGAAAAAAACGTGTACCTGCTGGGCCAAAATGTTCAATTGGTTATCGGAGATGCGGTTTTTGATGTGTATATAAGCGATATAGAATAAAAATATCGGCCAAACAAGCTCTATGTAATATAAACCCATGAAAGACATACTGATTCAAACCTATAAAAACAGTTTTCTGTACGAGATTATCCTGTGGATAACCGGCGTTGCGGTGCCTCGATTAAAAAAGGATTTTTTTTCGAGCCGAATTTATAAAATTTCCCAATGGTTTGAGAAAAATGTTTTGAATAACAAATACCTTGAGTTTTTTTTCGATACGAGAAAAGTCGGAGAGGCCTGGTATGACAGTGCCTTTTACAGGTATTCCACCTATTTCATCAGACGTCTTGCCTTTGTTATCCCCAAATCGAAGATAAAATTCCGCCCCTGTTTTATAGGGCTTTTCATGTTGTTTGTGTTGCTTTTCCCGAGCAGGTATTGGGATAATTTCTTTATGGTGCCGGCGTTTATGTGCATTGCGCTGATATACATAAGCCACAATGCGGTCCACAGGACGGGCGTGATATTTATCCTCATCAATGTTATCATCACCATGTTCATAGGAATGATGAGCATCTCCATACCTATTGCGGCCTGTAAGACTCTTTCCTACTTCCTCCTTGCGGTTGATTTGTTTTTCCTGATTTCTTTTGCCATAAGAACTCAAGAGGATCTTGAAAATTATCTGATGTTTTTGTTTATCGGAATGGTGGCCCTGTGTTTCTTGGGTATTGTCCAGGAATATTCTCAGGGGGATTTCGGCGCCGCAGTCCAAGGTGTATTCGGCGATTCCGAGGTTTTTGCGGAGATTTTGGTTTTGCTGTTCCCCTTTGCCTTTGTCTATCCCATCACCCTCAAGTCCAAATTCCGTCGGGTGGTTTATTCGATTCTTGTGATGGGCATATCTTTTCAAGTGATAACCGCAACCCAGTCAAGGGCTGCATTTGTCGCATATTTCACGGAACTCATAATAGTCATCCTGCTCATGGACAGGCGGTACATCCCCATGATTCTCCTCCTTGCTCCCACCTTCAGCGGCAGGGTTATTTCAAACATAGTGCTGATGTGGCAGAGAGGGAGCAGGAGCGGCAATTTTATCGAAAATATAATCAGCGCCTTGGGGAGCTTTTGGCGTTACGGCTTTGGGGTGAACACCGACAATTTTGTCAATATGTACAACATCTCGGCGCTGCATTACGGCGACAAACATTCCCTGATTAATTTGCCCAACCTGACCATAAGCCCAATTTATTTCAATATTTTGGTGAATGTGGGAGCGATTTTTATGATAGGGTTTATGTTTTATATTTTGCAGATTGCCCACTCATCCATCACCTGTATGTTCGGCTCAACACCTCGGCAAAAGCTGATTTTTGCCGCAGGCCTTGCCGCGCTTTTGGGAATTTCCGTATCGTCCATGATGGAATCCTCCTTCTTTGACCCTCGGGTTTTGATTATGTATTGGTCGATGCTGGGAATACTCCGCTCCGGGCGTATAATCAAAATGGGAGTCATGGATTAGGGAGCCGGGGAATAATGTGCAAAATTTTAAATATGTATTGACTAAACCCAATATTTCTATTATAATGTCCTTATAAATGTATGTGGAGGCACACAGATGAAGTTCAAAAAGATATGTATAAAAGTCCTGCAAAATATCGGTTTCAGATTTTTTGCGGTTTTGTCCTTTGTTTTGCTTTTCGTGGCGCAGCGCCTGCATTGTCTTTCGATTAAAGCATTGGAACTTCGGGATGTGACCGAGGGATTTTCCATGTCTTCCGTGGGATTCGGAAATTTGGCAAAGTTCTTTGATTATTTTGCGGTTCCCATGAGCTATTATGCGCTCACAACGGTGGTTCTTGCCGCGATAATACTCATGCTGGGCGTCATCGCTTTGGGACTTTCTCTGTTCCCCTACAGACGTGTTCAAGCCGTGAATTCAATCGTGTCAATCGTCGGTTGCCTGTGCAGCATAGCCTATGGGATTTTCCTGACCCTTTCCGTTTGGGAATGGCGTGTTGATATCGATATAAGCGAAATATTGGCCTTTACACCCAACTACTTTTTGATATGGCTTCCGACGGGACTGTTTGCCATAGGTGCCCTGTTTGCCTATGCCTATGCCAAACTGCCCAACTATCGCCTGGCGGACGGAAAATTTTTCCGTGCCTTGGGTTTTGCTCTGAGCCCGAAAAACTTTATGAGCACGTTTCAAAAGGACGACAATACGGAGGACACTTTCCGCTCCAATGTGCCTCTCAATCAGAAAAAATACGCCACAATCAACACCCCCGATTCTCTGAAAAAGGCCAACCGCATTTCGGCCCGAAAACGCAGAAAGTCCAAGAAATCCGAAGATTCTCTCGGTTCCGACGCCGAGGCCGAAAAAGTTTCAAACCTGCAAAAGGCGGTGGACAATCGGGAGCATGCCGAGCTGATTGCAAATAAGGCGGCGGATGACGAAAACAGAGCAATGAGGAAAAAGAGAAAGCCCAAAAAGGCGAAAAAGACCCTCTCCTCCAAAAAAATCCCCGCAAAAAACCAAGAGCCGGCGGATAGTAGAGCCCGGGCCTTGGAAATTGCCAAACTGAAGGCGAAACACGCCGAAGAGGTGGCTGCGAAAGACAGAGAGATTTCATAAAAAGCCCGTCGGGCTATAAAAAACATCAAAAAAATACCGTATTTTGGATAGAGGGTTTTGCCCTCTATTGTTTTTTTGTCGTTTAAAAGCAAATTTTTGTCAAAAGTCTTGCTATTCTACGCAAAATCTGTTAAAATAGGAGTGATAGTTTGTGATTTAAGGACGGTGATTTATTGATGAGGTTTTTTCAGCCTATGCTCGACGGATTGTATGCGACATTTATCTATGACGACAGATGGGTGCTTTTTGTCAGAGGCCTTGGGTACACCCTGCTGATTTCTCTGTTCGCTGTATTGTTTGGTCTTGTTCTCGGAATTTTGGCTGCTCTCGGCAGACTCTCAAAAGTCAAGGTTTTGAATTGGATTTCCGGCATCTACATTGATGTAATCAGAGGCACCCCCACCATGGTTCAAGTATTGATTTTCTACTTTGTCATTTTGGCAGGCGCAAGGAGTATTCCCGCCTGGTTCGTGGGAGTTATTGCTTTCAGTATCAACAGCGGAGCGTATATCGCCGAGATTGTCAGAGGCGGCATTCTTTCAATCAACAAAGGTCAAACCGAGGCGGGGCGGTCTTTGGGACTCACCCGTTCCCAGACCATGCGATTGATTATTATGCCCCAAACCCTGAAGAATATCCTTCCCTCTCTTGTCAATGAGTTTATCGTTCTCATCAAAGAGACCGCGGTTATCGGTATGATTAACAATATCGACCTGCTCGGTGCCGCCAAGAAGGTCCAAACCCTTACCTACGACTTTTTGTGGCCCCTTTTATCCTGTGCGGCAATTTATTACGTTGTTATCAAAATCTTTTCCGTGCTCCTCGCAAAATTCGAGAAGCGCCTTCGTGCCAGTGATGACAGACGATAGGAGGGTTTATTTATGTCAATGATTGAAATTAAAAATTTGAAGAAATGCTTCGGCGACCACGTTGTTTTGAAGGACATAAGCGAAAACATCGAAAAAGGCGAGAAAATCGTTGTGATAGGTCCCTCCGGAAGCGGAAAATCCACCTTCCTCCGCTGCATAAACAGACTTGAAGAGCCCACCGAAGGACAGATTTATGTGGACGGGGAAGATATTTGTGACAAAAAATGCAATATCAACCATATTCGGGAAAAGATGGGCATGGTGTTTCAGCAATTCAATCTTTTCCCTCACCTCAATGTTTTGGACAATATAACCTTGGCGCCCGTCAATGTGAAAAAGCAGGACAAGGATGCGGCAAAACGTCGGGCCCTTGAACTGCTGAAAACCGTGGGCCTTGAGGAAAAGGCCGAGGCCTATCCGGGTCAGCTTTCCGGCGGCCAGCAGCAGAGAATCGCCATAGCGAGAGCCCTTGCCATGGACCCGGAGATAATGCTGTTCGATGAGCCCACATCCGCTCTCGACCCCGAAATGGTGGGCGAAGTTTTGGATGTTATGAAAAAACTGGCAAATGCGGGAATGACCATGGTCGTTGTGACCCACGAAATGGGTTTTGCCAAGGAAATCGCATCTCGGGTGTTCTTTATGGATGAGGGGATTATCTATGAGCAAGGCTCGCCCTCGGAAATCTTCGATACGCCGAAAAACCCCCGAACTCAATCGTTTTTAAGCAAAATTATAAAATAAAAAAATTTAAAAGAGGAGTGACTGAGAATGAAGAATTTGAAGAAAGTATTGGCGGTAATCCTTGCAATGTCTCTTTGCGTTTGCCTGCTTGCGGCCTGCGGAGGTTCATCCCAAGACGCGGCGAGCGGCGGAGCGGAGTCCGGCAACGAATCCGGCGGCGAGCTGATTATGGCCACAAATGCCGCATTCCCGCCTTTTGAGTTCACAACATCCAACGGCCTGGTTGGCGAGTATGACGGTATTGACATTGCGATTGCCCAAAAAATCGCCGAAAAGGCAGGCAAGACCCTCAAGGTTTCCGACATGGAATTCGACGGCATCATTGCGGCGGTTTCAACGGGAAAAGTCGATATGGGTATTGCGGGCATGACCGTAACCGAGGAGAGGAAAAACAACGTTGACTTCTCCGACCCCTACTATGTTGCCGAGCAGGTTATTGTGGTTCCCGAGGATAACACGGATATCACCTCTGCCGAAGATTTGAAAAACGGCAAAAAAGTCGGCGTTGTCATAGGCTACACCGCCGATAACATCGTAACCGATGATTTGGCTCTTGACGAGGGAAACATCGTTCGTGCCAACAGGGGCATCGACGTTGTTCAGGATGTTAAGAACGGCAGACTGGATGCGGTGGTAATCGACTCCTATACCGGAAAGAAATTGGCGGAAAGCACCGGCCTCAAAGTTGTCGAAGACACCGAAGCGTTCGCCTCCGAGGAATATGCCGTTGCCGTAAAGAAGGGCAATACGGAGCTCCTTGAGGTAATCAACTCAACCCTTGCGGAAATGAAGGAGAGCGGAGAAATCGAGGAATTGGCGGCCAAATACAATGACACGGCTGTTGACGAAACCGGTGAGGAAGTTGCGACCGAGGGAGAGCCCGTCGGCGAGGCGGCTGCGGAATAGCCCGCATATCGGCTTTAAAGACACGCAAATTCGGCTCCATTCGAAATATCTCAAAAGGGCGGGAATATCCGCCCTTTTGAATTGGGGCAAATACGAAATACATCGAAGGGCAAAACCTATTTGACAACGGGATTTTTTTGTGCTATAATTGCCTCGTCAACAAGTTTGAAGGGAGTCTTTTTTATGAAAAGCAGCAATTTCAAAAGATTGGCGCTGGACCAGCTTAGGGGACATTGGGGCTCGGTTATCGGAGCCTTTATCGTTCCCATCTTGGCGATTATCGCTTTGGAGCTGGTTGCCATAACGCCTCGGACTGTTTTATATATTATGGAAACCTCCGGATTTTCTTATCACTATTCCGGATACGGGATGCATTTGCCCTACCACTGGTACCTGTTGACTCGGTTTATGTCCCTCCTGAGAATTGCATTGGGCGTCGGAGTGTTCCTCGCTTGTGCCCTGTTCCTGTACGGCGTATCTCGGTTTTTGCTTGATTTTATTCGCACGGGCAGAACGGAATTCGGAAATATATTCGCGGGCTTCACAAGCGGCGGCAGGACCTTTGGCCGCTCCGTATTGCTTGAATTGCTCATCTCGGTGTTTACATTCCTGTGGTCGATGCTTCTGTTCATTCCGGGAATTGTGGCGGAGTACAGATATGCCATGGCGTTTTATATCTTGGCGGATAATGGCAATATGACGGCCAAAGAGGCCCTTGACGCAAGCAAGGAAATGATGGTCGGCCACAAATGGGAGTTGTTTAAACTCCACCTGAGCTTCATCGGTTGGGCAATCCTGTCCTGTTTGACTTGCGGAATCGGCTTTATTTTCCTGATTCCCTATATGCGTACGGCGGAGGGTAATTTTTACGAATACTTGAGAGGCATCAATTCCGCGAAAACCCATAATGAATACGAATATACATCCGAGGATCAAGTATATTACATGTAGGATTAATTGGAATTTTATCGACTTTAAAACAAAGGGAAAGAAGGTCGGAGCGAATATGGCGGAGTTGTCCCGATATTTTCAAAGCATCGTGGAAACCGACAAATGTCCGGTGGTTGTGTGCGACCTTGACAATACGATTATATATATGAATCCCGCTGCGGCGGAGCGATATTCCAAACGAGGCGGCCGTGGCCTTGTGGGCTCGAATTTGATGGACTGCCACTCACCGAATTCTCGGGGAAAAATCGGGAAAGTAATCGAATGGTTCCGAAAGGACAAGAGCAACAACCGGGTCTATACATCTCACAACGAAAAAGAGAATAAAGATGTGTATATGATTGCCCTGCGGGATGATGAGGGAGAGCTCATCGGATATTACGAAAAACATGAATACCGCACCCCCGAAAGGGCACGGTTTTATGATCCGGCATAATTCCCTTGATACAAAATGTAACCCCGAAAGTGTATGATTTGAGGCGGTCGGCGGATATCGGTTTTATGACCCTTATCCGCCAATCGCCTTATTTGCGGCATAATATCTGCCCTTTAGGGCCATCAGTTCCGCGTGGGTTCCGCTTTCGCAAATCTCGCCGTCGTGAATCACGATTATATTGTCCGCATCCCGTATGGTGGACAGACGATGGGCAATGGTAATCCCCGTGCGGTTTTCCATAAGATTGAGAAGGGCCCTTTGAATGTCCTTTTCGGTTTTGGTGTCCACCGAGCCCGTCGCCTCATCCAAAATCAACACCGGGCTGCTGTGGAGCAGGGCTCGGGCAATGGCAATGAGCTGTCTCTGACCCTCGCTCAGACTGTCCCGACTTCCGGACACCACCGTATCATAGCCGTTGCGCAGACGCCGAATAAAGCCGTCCGCTCCTGCTGTTTTGGCTGCCTCAATCACTTGCTTTCGACTCGCATCGGGACGGGAATAGCGTATATTGTCAAGTATCGTTCCGCTGAAGAGGCAGGTGTCCTGGAGGACCACGGAGAAACACTTTTCCAAGCTTTCCCGTTTGATGTTGCGAATGTTCACACCATCCAAAAGTATCTCTCCGCTGTCCGTGTCATAAAACCGCGTAAGCAGGTTGATGATGGTCGTCTTGCCGGACCCCGTTTCCCCCACAAGGGCCACATTTTCTCCGGAATGAACCCGAAACGAGATATTTTTCAGCACCGGACGTCCCGGTATATAGGAAAAGCAAACGTTCCTAAACTCTATTTCTCCCCTCACATTGTCCATATCCACCGAATTTTCTCCGTCGGGAGTCTCTTCCTGTTCGTCCAGGATTTCAAAGACTCTCTCCGCTCCCGCCAAGGCGGATTGGATATTGTTAAAAAGCCCGGCTATGGAATTGAGAGGCGTGGCGAATTGCTTGGAATAGGTCATAAAGCTAACCGCCGTGCCGATAAGCAACCCGTATTTGGCGCACAAAATTCCTCCCACCGTGGCGGTGATTGCAAAAGTCAGGTTGTTGATAACCCCCATCAGGGGCATCATAAAACCCGCCCAGGTTTGGGCCTTGGTGCCGCTCTCCTTCAATTCATCGTTTATTTTCCCAAACTCCTCAAGTTTGGCGTCCTCCTTTGAGAAGGTTTTTATCATTTTGAGCCCATAGACGCTCTCCTCGATAATTCCCCCCAAAGTGCCCAAAGCCCGCTGCTGTTTGAGGAAATTGCTGCGGCTTCTCGAGGATATTACCTTTGTCAGGATAAATACCATGGGCACGCAAACCAACACCGTGACGGTGAGAGGGATACTGAGAGAGAGCATAATTGCCAGAGAGCCTAAAATGGTCAGAGCCGCAGACGCCAGTTGAGTTGCCGATTGGGCAATCGTTCCGCTAATTGTGTCGGTATCGTTTGTCAGGCGGCTCATGGTGTCTCCCCGCTGGGTGGTGTCAAAGAAGCCCAAAGGCAGTTTTTGAAGTTTGGCGAACATTTCGGAGCGGAGGGTTGCCACCAGTTTTTGAGAAACCTTCAATATGGTAACCGAGCTTATCGTGCTCACCGCCCAGTTGGAAATATAAAGGCCCACGATTATCGCAGCCATGGTATAGAGCAATCCCAGGTCCACCTGCATAAGCTCCGGGACAAAGGCATTGAACGCCTTGCCCACATAGAGGGGTATCAGCACCGAAATAAGCGAGGACATCAAAGTGAGGACCACCGCGATGATTACGGGCTTTTTGAATTTCAGGTACACCGACATCAGGCGTATCAGGGTTCCCTTTTGGTCTTTGGCCCGCTCATTGTTGGAAAATCGGGATACTCCTCCCACCTTGGGGCCGCCCATACGGGGCATTTCGGCTCTTTTGTTTTGAGTGCCTTCCGCCATAACTACACCACCTCCACCGTTTGAGACTCATATATGTCTCGATATATGGGGCAGTTTTGAAGGAGCGCCTCATGGTTTCCCCAGCCCGCAAGGCTGCCTTCCTCAAGTACCAAAATCTTATCGGCATCCATGGCGGCGGAGCAGCGTTGGGTTATCAATATGACGGTTCTGCCGCTGCCCGAGATGTTTTTCTTGACCTTCTTTTCGGTGATGGGGTCAAGGGCGCTTGTGGCGTCATCCAATATAAGAATGGGCGAATTTTTCATCAGAGCCCGTGCGATGGAGATTCTCTGCTTCTGTCCGCCCGACACATTGACTCCTCCGCTTCCCAAAAAGCTGTCGGCGCCGTCTTTCATTTCAAAAACGAAATCCGCCTCTGCGGCTTCGAGGACCGCCCGGGTTTGTGCATCCGATGCGTCCGGGTTGCTCCAGTTCACATTGTCCCGAACGGTGCCGGAAAACAGGGTGGCTTTTTGGGGCACGGGAGCGATAGAGTTTCTGAGGGTTGAAATCTTCATATCCCTGATATCAATCCCGTCAATCAAAATTTCGCCGTCGGTCACGTCATAGAGACGAAGGAGCAGCCAGGCCACCGTGGATTTCCCGGAGCCCGTGGGGCCGATTACGGCAATTTTTTCCCCTGCCTCCGCCTTGAATGAAAGGTTTTTCAGGGACGGCAGACCGCTGGAGCCGGGATAGGAAAAGGTCACATTTCGGAATTCGATTGCGCCTTTGATTTTCGGCGATGAGCCTGCATTTTCAAAATCGTCGGTACTGTCCAAAACTTCGCTGACCCTCTCCACGGATGCCCGTGTTCTGACAAAGGTGTTGAATATATTCGTAATCATCATCAGGGACGACAAAATCTGGGTCATATAGACAATGAAAGCCGAAATCTGTCCGGGCTCCGTCAAGCCAAGGCTGAAAAGACGGCTGCCCATCAGCAGCGCAGCCCCGGTGGCAAATCCCACCATCAGCGTCAAAATCGGGGAAACGAATGTGATAATAATCTGGGCTCTGACACCTTTTCGATACAAATCGTCGTTTTTTTCTTCAAACCGCTCCGCCTCCTCCTCATAGGTTCCGAAAGCCTTGACCAAGCGGACGCCCATAAGGTATTCCTCAACGGCACTGTTTAAGGTGTCCATGGACTTTTGCAGTCTGCGAACCGCCGGATGGGACAGTTTCATACTCAAAAAAAGCAAAACACCCACAACAGCCACAAGGGTATATATAATCACGCTCATCCGCAAATTCAGCATTGAGGCCAAGATTATACTGCCCAAACAGGTCAGGGGCGCTTTGAAAAAAATCCGCATGGTGCCGTTGGCGAATTGTGTAAGCTGAGTCACATCCCCGGTCATGCGCGTAATAAGAGAGCCGTTTTCCAATCGGTCACAGCTCTCTTGTCTTAAATTCAAGATTTTTTTGAAGAGGTCATAGCGGAGTTCCGCACCGAAACTTTGGGAAATGCGGCTTGCAAGGATATTCCTCGATATGGCAAAGACCGCTCCCAAGGCGGTTATCAATATCATGCGCAGTCCCCAAAAATAAACGGCGGAGACCGAGCCTTGTCCTATTCCCTCGTTGATGATATGAGACATGAGAGTGGGGCCCATAAGGTCGCAAAGGGCTTCGAGAGCAACGCAAACCACCGCAGCGAAAAAGCCCCATTTATACTTCCCGAAATAATGCGAGTACAGCCTCAAAAAGAAGCCCCCATTCTCTCTGATTTTACCTCAATCCGTCAATCCGCCGAAATCAAGCCTCTTGTCATTTTTGCGTTGAGAATTCTCATAACGCTTTCGTCTATCCGCTCCGGGGTAATCCTGCCCTCCGCCACCGCAGTTCCGATTGCATAGTGGGCCTCGTTGATATCCGAGGGCATAAGCAGAACATCGACTCCCGCCTGAACCGCCGAAACGCATGCGTCCGTTGTGGTGTATATGTTGCTTATGGCGCCCATGTTAAGGGCGTCGGTTATCACAACTCCGCTGAATCCCACATCGTTTCTGAGTATGGAAATCATCAGGGAGGACAGAGACGCAGGCAAATCGTTTCCGGTTATACCGGGCACGGATATGTGTCCCACCATGGCAAAATCGGCTCCTGCCTCGCTTGCGGCTCTGAAGGGAACAAACTCCGCGGTTTCAAATTGGTCAAGGGTCCTGCCCGTCTCCACAAATCCGTCGTGGGTGTCGTCGCTTGAGGAGCCCATGCCCGGGAAATGTTTCACGCAGGCGCTGACTCCCGCATTTTGCATAGCGGTAATCTCACTTGAAACCATCGATGCGACGATTTCCGGGTCCGAGCCGAAGGAACGGCTGCCCAAGGCCGAACCGCCGACGATGTTAACATCCGCCACCGGCGCAAAATTCAAATTGAAACCAAAGTCCTTGAGATTCACTCCCAATGTGTTTCCCACATCGGCCGCCATATTCGAATCGCCGCTGCTTCCAACCTCTCTCATGGAGGGCAAAAGGGGAAATCCGATGTCCGCCTTTCCGAGTCGGGAAACGGTTCCGCCCTCTTCGTCAACACCAATGAACAGCGGTGTTTTTGAAAAGCTTTGAGTGTTTGAGAGCATTTCCCTGAGTTGTTCCGCACTTTCGATGTTTTGAGAGAAATAAATCAGCCCGCCCACCGGATATGTGGCAAGGGCGTTTGCCGTAATTTCACCGGCCGAGGTCACCTTGTCAACGCCCGTAATGCTCTCCGGAGTCACTATCATCATCTGGTATATCTTATCGTCAAGGGTCATGGCGGATACCCTCTCTCTCAGGCTGTCAAGCCTCTTGTGAGAGCCGATATAGGCCGTCTTTGTGGGATTGTCCCACTCAACATCAAAGCTGTATGCTTCGGATACGGCTCTTAAGGGAATCAAAGTCCTGTCTCCGGTGTCGCTCAATATGGGTGCGGCATCCAAGTCCACCACTTTGCTTCCCACATACATGGTGCGGCTGCCGATTGTCAGACTGACCGACACCCCGTCCTTGACGCCGATGGCGGTACCGGTGCCGGAATCCCAGCTGACCGTTGCCCCCAAGGCCTCAAAAATAGCCCGCATGGGAACCATAACCCTGTCCTGAACGATAATCGGCTCGGAATCAAATTCAAGCTTTCCGTCATTGACATAAACGGTCACCCTGTTATTCTCCTCGGCGTAAGCCGAAAATGTCAAAAAAGAAAGTGATATACAAAAAATCAAAACTCCCGCAATAAACTTCTTCATATCAGTGTCAATGCCCCTTTTCACCCATGAATTATTAAGAATTTACGATCCGCTCTTATTGAGAAAAGATGACGAATATAAAATATCCCACAGTTGAATTATAAAATATCGCTATGTTTTTGTCAAGTGCAAAATTAACCCAATTAAGTTTTCGTCCTCCTCAATCCGGCTCCACAATCGCAAATCACATCCCCCTCGCTCCTTGTCTTTGTCCGTCCATGATTATATTATATATCAAAAAAAGTGCCGCGGAGTGCCTTCTTTTCATATTTCCGTATGAAGGTATGACAAAGTTGTCACACCACCTACGACAAAATTGTCACACCACCTATGACAAAGTTGTCACACCACCTACGTCAAATCCGGCACACAGAATATAATAATATAATAAATAAAAGAATAGGAGAGAGAGTTAGTCTTAATTTTATAATGTCTTTGTGGGGAAAGTTAACCGGAATTGCACAGACCGATTCAAATCCAAACCGAAGGGGAGGTATGGAAGAAAAGTTCCATAGGGGTGTGGAAGAAATGTTCCATAGGGGTATGGAAGAAA
>CAZTYF010000009.1:0-68451 GCA_964617455.1 uncultured Oscillospiraceae bacterium
CACTTTCGAGGTCGTTTTTCTTCTTTTTTTGTAACATATCTATTGTATCATAACACCCCATATATAAAATTATTTTAAAATTTTTTCGTGATTTTTAGAAGTGTCAATGATGTGTTTCAAAATTATACTAAAAAAATTTCGTCGTTTTTAACAAACGCTTTGACATAATCAATCGGTGCTTTCCAATTACGCGGTCTCATCGGAAACCTGTTGTATTTACGGTTATGTGCCTTTAATTGTTTGCTGTAGTCGTTAAACGAATAAAATGTATGCGTCGCACAGAGATATTCGTTATCTTTTCGGCATATTCGGCTTCCGGCATTGCCGCCGCAAAATATTATCATCCCATTAATTTGCTTGCGGTTTATTCGGCAATTTAAAAACAGTGCCGATTTAGCTGAATTTCCTTGACAGTTGGCTTTTCTTCGTGTATAATTACTTAGAAGCTAAGATGAGCCCTCTTAGTTAAGTGGATATAACACGCCCCTCCTAAGGGTGAATCACGCGTTCGACTCGCGTAGAGGGTGCCAGTTATTATAATCGGCCTCCCCGGACGGGGAAGCCGATTGATGATTTATGAAATGCTTTTTTGATTTTTATGCCCAAGGATTTTCGGTGGGATATCTCACACCCTTAGGTTGATTGTATCCTATCTCCTCAACGGGAACGCCGATGTATTTGAACACTTCAAAGAGTTCTTTGCCGTAATGTCCGAAAGCGACCGCACCGTGGTGTGGATAATTCTTTTCAATGAGAACATGGCGATAAAATCTTCCCATTTCGGGAATGGCGAATACACCTATTGAGCCAAAGGAACGGGTGGCAACGGGAAGAACTTCTCCGTTTGCTATGTATCCCCTGAGTTTTGAGTCGGAGGTGCTTTGGAGACGGAAGAATGTGATATCTCCCGGGGCTATGTCGCCTTCGAGAGTTCCGTTGGTGACCTCCACAGGCAGGCTCCGAGCCATAATCTTTTGATATTTCATGGAGCAGGAGGCAAGCTTTGCGGAGCAGGTGTTGCCGCAGTGGAATCCCATAAATGTGTCCTTGTGAGTGTAGTTGTATTTGCCTTCTATGTCCTCTTTGAACATATCGGCGGGGACCGAATTGTTTATATCCAAGAGGGTAACCGCATCACCGCTGACACAGGTTCCGATATACTCACTGAGACAGCCATAGATGTCAACCTCGCAAGACACGGGAATGCCCCGGCCGGTCAATCGGCTGTTTACATAGCAGGGAACGAAGCCGAACTGGGTCTGAAATGCAGGCCAGCACTTTCCGGCAACGGCCACATATTTCTTTGAGCCTTTATGCGCTTCAATCCAATCGAGCAACGTCAGTTCATATTGGGCAAGTTTGGGAAGGATTTCGGGCTTCTTATTGCCTTCTCCCAATTCCTTCTCCATATCCGCAACAACTTCGGGAATTCTTTTATCGCCTGCGTGGTTATTGAAAGATTCAAACAAATCCAACTCGGAATTTTCCTCAACCTCCACACCGAGTTTAAATAACTGATAGATGGGCGCATTGCAGGCCATAAAGTTCAAAGGTCTGGGACCGAATGAAATTATCTTCAAATCGGACAGGCCGATAATGGCTCTTGCAATGGGGATAAAGCCGTGAATCATGTCCGCACATTCATCGGCGGTGCCGACGGGGTATTCCGGGATGTATGCACGGGTTCCTCTCAGATACAGATTATAGCTGGCGTTCAGCATTCCGCAATAGGCGTCTCCTCTGTCGTCACTGAGGCAACCGATGTCTTCTTCGGCGGCGGCCACAAACATCTTGGGGCCGTCAAACTGTTGAGCAAGCATCGTCTCGGCAATTTCGGGGCCGAAATTGCCCAAGTATATGCAAAGGGCATTGCAGCCCGCCTTTTTTATGTCTTCCAAGGCTTGCTTCATATGAATCTCGCTCTCAACAATGCACACGGGACACTCGTAAATATCATCCGGATCATACTTGGAACCGTAAGCCTTTATGATGGCCTCCCGTCTTCTTACGGACAGGGACTCCGGGAAGCAATCGCGGCTCACTGCCACAATGCCGATTTTGACTTTTGGAATGTTTGTAATCATACTTTTTACCTCCGATTCTATAAAAATAAAATGCCTCTTTTGAATATTTTAATATATTATTCCCATTTAGTCAACTAAAATTTGTCGGGATTGCTAAATTATCAGCTTAATCTTTTCAACTCTGCGGTTTTCCATACCGGTTACGAGGATTTTGTGACCTTCATACTCAAAATTGTCTCCGAGTTCCGGCATTCTTGCCAATTTTTCCATAACCCACCCCGCTACGGTGTTGGGATCATCCTCCTCCGGCTCTTTGCCCAGCAGTTCCATAAAATCCTCAAGGTCTGCCGACCCGTGAATCTCATAAACTCCATCGGAAAGTTTTTTAAAGATTTCCACAAATTTGTCATGCTCATCCCAAATTTCGCCTACCAACTCTTCCAATACATCTTCAAGAGTAACAATTCCCTCGGTGCCGCCGTATTCATCAACCACCACGGCAAAGTGATTTTTGGATTTTTGCAAGCTTTTTATCAAATCGGAAACGCACATGGACGGGAGTATGTAATTGACCGGAGATATGATATCATCGATTTTTTCGGTGCCGCCTTTTTGCATCTGATGAAACAGGTCCTTTTGGTGGATAACACCGATTATATTGTCTATGGTATCTTTGAAGACGGGAAGACGGGAATATCCCGTATCAAGAAAAGTATCTATAATCTCGTCTCTGTCGGTGCCCAATTCAACGGCACACACGTCTATTCGAGGGGTTAGAATATCCTCAACCTGTCGGTCATTGAATTCAATGGCGCTTTTTATCAAATCCCGCTCCTCGGAATCAATTTCGCCTCCGCTCTCTGCTTCGTCAACTATGGTGATGAGTTCCTCTTCGGTTATGCCGCCGCCGTCGTCGGATTTGACAAGCTTGTCTATAAGCTTTTTCCACAGACCGAACAGATAATTGAAAGGAGTCATAAGGGTTTCAAAAAATGATATGGGTTTTGAAACCATAAGCGCAAATTTTTCGGGGCGCTCCTTGGCAACATTTTTCGGTGTGATTTCTCCGAATATAAGCACGAGAATCGTCATAACAACAGTGGATACGGTAACACCCATATTCCCCAAAAGACCGGTAAAAAGCACCGTGGCAAGGGATGAGGATAGGATATTGACGATGTTGTTGCCGATTAGGATGGTGGATAAAAGTCTGTCATAGTTTTCCGAAAGTCTCTCAACCAATTTGGCCTTCTTGTTACCATCCTTGGCGAGATTTTTGATTCGAATGAGGTTGACGGAAGTGTAAGCTGTCTCGGTGGCTGAAAAAAAAGCCGAAAAGGCAATGAGAATAACTATCACAAGGCCAAGCCCGACATAACTGTCCATAATTTACCCGCACGCAGGATTTGGCGTGCGTCTCCTTTCTTTATTTAAATAAATAAAATATCACGAATACCATTATAGCATGGGGGAAAATAAATGTCAATATACGGGAAAAATTTTAAAAATTCTTTAACATTTTGGTTGACAAAATAAAAAACCGGTGCTAATATATCTATATGAACATATGAACAACTGTTCATATGTAAATATGAAAGGGGCGGATTATGAAATGGGAGATAATCGTAAGTCCGGCAAATCGGTTACAAAAAAATACAGAATTCAAAATTTGGATTGTGCCGATTGCGGTGCAAAAATAGAGAAGCTTATAAACAAAATGGACGGTATAGACTCCGCCGTTCTGTCCTTCCCCCTGATGCGTCTCTCGGTTACTGCCGAAGATCCGGACAAACTTATGCCGGATGTTCTCAAAGTTGCGCAAACGGTTGAGGATGAGATATGTTTCGTTTCGGAAGATGAGGCTCAAGGCACCGAAGAGAAAAAAAACAATGAGAAATTTGAACTTGCCACATTGATAGGCGGAGCGGCGGTCTATATTGCAGCTCTTATTTTGAACGGAACCGGAGCCTTAAATTCTCTGCCTGTTATCGGAGTTATATTGTTCGCGGTGGCATACCTGACCCTCGGAGGCGGTGTTTTGCTCACCGCAGTCAAAAATATATTCAGGGGCAAGATATTTGACGAAAACTTTTTGATGGCAATTGCCACATTGGGTGCTTTTGCCATTCGGGAATATCCCGAGGCTGTGGGGGTTATGCTTTTTTTCCGAATAGGCGAACTGTTTGAAGACATTGCGGTAAAGCGGAGCAGGAGCAAGATTATGGAAGCCGCCGATATGAGACCCGACACGGTTAATTTGGTTGTGGGAGACGATGTGAAGACCGTTCCCGCCAAAGATGCGGCAGTGGGAGATATAATCCTGGTGCGGCCCGGGGACAGAATCCCTCTTGACGGCACCGTTACGGAGGGAGAAACGGGGGTAGATACGTCGGCCGTAACGGGAGAATCGCTGCCCGTTCGAGCTGCCGCGGGTGACAAGGTGATTTCCGGTTGCGTAAACACAAGCAGCGCCATAAAAGTTCGGGTTGACAATAATTTGAGCGACTCAATGGTAACGCGGATTTTGGAATCGGTGGAAAGCGCTTCCGAGAGCAAGCCCAAGATCGATACATTTATCACTCGATTTGCAGCCGTATACACGCCGATTGTTGTGGCAATTGCGGCGGTCACTGCGTTTTTAATCCCTCTTTTTACCGGGCAGCCGTTTGGCAAGTGGATATATACCGCTTTGACTTTTTTGGTTATGAGCTGTCCCTGCGCCTTGGTGCTCAGTGTACCCTTGGCTTTTTTCTGCGGAATAGGCAGAGCCTCCAAGGATGGCATCCTGTTCAAAGGCGGAATTGTAATGGAGCAGCTTGCCGGGATAAATTCGGTGGTTATGGATAAAACCGGCACGGTAACGGAAGGAAAATTTGCCGTTCGGCATATAGAGAGCGTACCCGTCGGTGACACGGAAACCTCAACATCGGACGACAAACTTAAGAGAGACAATCGGCTCCTTGCCCTTGTGGCATCTGCCGAATTGGATTCCACTCACCCCATAGGTATGAGTATAGTTTCAGAGGCAAAGGAAAGGGGGCTTAAGCTCACACGTCCCGACACCGTCACGGAAATTTCGGGGAAGGGAATCGAAGCCCTTGTTGACGGACACAAGGTCCTTGTGGGAAGCGCCGCTCTTCTTTCGGAGGAAAACACGGAGGTTCCAAAAAACGAATCTTTCATCGGTACCACCGTATATGCGGCAGTTGACGGAAAATATGCAGGCTGTATAACCGCAGCGGATGCGATTAAAGAAGGTGCCGCGGAGGCAATCCAAGAACTTGAAAGCAAAGGCATAAAAACCGCTATGCTCACGGGAGACAACCGATCGACAGCCGACCGAGTCGCGGCCGCCACGGGAATCGACGAGGCCTATGCGGGACTTTTGCCTGCTGACAAATTCAAGAAACTTCGGGAAATCCGCTCCGAAAACGGCAGTGTTATGTTCGTGGGAGACGGCATAAACGATGCACCGGTTCTGGCGGGTGCCGATGTGGGTGCCGCAATGGGAAGCGGCGCCGATGCAGCTATAGAGGCGGCGGATTTGGTGATAATGGGTTCAAAACCGGAATCGATTCCGAAAGCCATTTTGATTTCAAAAAGCACTGTTCGTATAGCCAAGGAAAATGTAATTTTTGCCCTTGCCGTGAAAATTGCGGTAATGATTTTGGGTATTACCGGAATTTACTCCAGTATGTGGCTGGCGGTGTTTGCCGACACAGGCGTTGCAATGCTTTGCATACTCAACTCCGTCAGAATGCTGTTTAAAAAATGACAGTCCGAGTTTGATTTATTTCATAAACCATATCTTGCTGCCGTATATTCCCTCGGTAAAATATCCGTCACCTCGGTCCGAAAAGATTGTCACTATATTGCCGGGTGCGCATCTTTGCGCCAATTTCATTGAAGCTGCAAAAATCGCACCACCAAAAGCCTCTCCCTTGAAACATCGTCCCACGTATTGCACCCATAACAAACACCCCATCTCAGATTCCCAAACCTATTATAACAAAAAAACACATCAACCATGAGCGATGGCAATGCACATATTTTTTATGCAGGCGGGCGCGGCAGTATCTTGGGATGACGCAACCCAAACCGCTGCGAAATATATTGCCCCGGCGGGGGAATTGTGATATAATGATGGGCGGATAAAATAAATTTAAAATCGGGGGTTTTTGAGATAGAAACTTGGTTTTCGAGGACGGAGCTTTTGCTTGGGAAAGAGGGGATTGAGAGGCTTTCATCATCCCGGGTGGCAGTGTTCGGCATTGGAGGAGTGGGGGGATATGCTGCGGAGGCACTGGCACGATCGGGGGTGGGTGCTCTTGATTTGATTGACAGCGACAAAATCTGCCCGTCGAATATAAACAGGCAGATAATTGCCACCATAAATACCCTGGGAAAATACAAAGTGGATGCGGCTGCCCATAGGTTACGGGAAATAAATCCCGACATTCGGCTTAAAACATATAAGACTTTCTATTGTCCGGAGACGGAGGGGGAATTTGACTTCGGAAAATATGACTATATTATCGATGCCATCGACACGGTGACAGGGAAGATTGCCCTTGTCATAAACGCCGACAAAACAAACACCCCCATTATCAGTTCAATGGGGGCGGGCAACAAACTGGATCCTACCGCCTTTGAGGTGGCGGATATCTATGAAACATCGGTGTGCCCTCTTGCAAAGGTGATGAGACGGGAACTCAGGCGAGCGGGCATTCGAAAGCTCAAGGTGGTCTATTCAAAAGAAAAGCCCATAAAGCCCCTTATGATTTCGGAGGGCGGTCAAAATTCCCGACCCAACTCGGAGGATGTCGCCCGTCCCAAACCCGTCCCGGGCAGTGTGGCTTTTGTGCCGTCGGTGGCGGGACTGATAATCGGAGGCGAGGTGGTGAAAGACCTTATAAATTCAAAAACAAACTCCTCCGACTCCAATCAACCTTTGCCGACTCATATTCCCGAAGAATAGGCCTCGGCCTAAAGATTAAGGCTCTCAACCCATTTTTGGACGGACTGTTCGCTCTCGGTCGGGCTCATTCTTTTGCCCGCTTTGAAAACAGTCGTATCCGAGCAGGACTGCTTTAATATGTCATCCGACTTGCTTATGTCGCTGCTTCCGGATGTGGCAAAAGTGATGACCGTTTTGCCCGAAAAATCGTAGCTTTCCAAAAAAGTTTGGATTATCCTCGGTGCCTCATACCACCAAATGGGGAAACCCACAAAAACAGTGTCATATTCGGGCATATCCGAAACCTTGTCCGCGATTTTCGGACGGCAACCCTTGTCATTCATCTCAACGGAACTGCGGCTGCCGCTGTTGCGCCAATTCAAATCCTCTCCGGTGTAGGGTACCGGCGGTTTTATTTCAAAAAGGTCGCCTCCCGTCACCTCCGAAATGGTTTTCGCCAGCTTCTCCGTTTGACCCGTTGCGGAAAAATACGCAACCAAGATCTTCTTGCTCATCAGAAACGCTCCTTTCCGTAAAATTATTTACTCCGGCGCCGTGCCGGTTTGTTTTCATTATACTTTTATATCGGCACTCTGTCAATATGAAAACAAAAAATCGCCGTTGCCATTTCGGTGAGGGCTTCGGCGATTGGAATTTTGAGGGATTAAGCATTCCCGAATAAATCCGAATACATATAAAGGCTTCCCAAAATAACCGTGGGAAGACTTTCCCTGCGGGCGAAAGCCACTGCCTTTTTGCAGGCTTCCCCTATGGTTTTGCAGGCCTCGGCGGGCAGGTTCAAACCCTCAAAGCATCGGACGAGCTCCCTTCCGTCCAAGGCATTTGGGTTGTTCGGGGCAACCGCAAATACCCGCGCACCATAGGGAGCGATAATCTCCGCCATTTTCCCATAGTCCTTGTTTTTCAAAACGCCCATCAAAAGCACCGCCTTTTTCTTTCCGAAGTATATTTCAAGGCTCTTGGCGGTCATCAACATTCCGCTCGGGTTGTGAGCTCCGTCATAGATGACGGCGGGAGTTTTGCTCAAAACCTCAAATCTGCCCCTGTGGTGCAGATTTTTGAAGCCCTCGTATATGTTGTCCTTTTGGAATTTGAAGCCGAGAGCCCTCAGGGAATTTGCAGCGGTTAAGGCAATTGTGGCATTGACAGGCTGATATGCCCCGAGGAGAGGCAGGGCAATGTCTTTCATATCCCCAAAGTCAAACATCGTTCCCTTTTCAAGGTCGAACCTCACATTTCGAAGCTTCGAAAAGTCAACGGTTTCAAGAGGCGCACCAAGGGTTTTGCAGAAGGCTTTTATAACCCGAAAAGCCTCCCGATCCCTTCCTCCGAACACTGCGGGAGTGCCCCTTTTGATTATCCCCGCCTTTTCCGAGGCTATCTCCCTGACGAAGGCGCCCAAGTATTCGGTATGGTCAAGGGCGATATCGGTTATCACCGAAAGGCAGGGAGGGTCCCCGACATTTGTGCTGTCCAATCTTCCGCCCATGCCTGCCTCAAGGAGCACCGGATTGCAGCCCAGGTCCCTAAAGTACATCAGGGCCGCCGCAGTCTGCACCTCAAACTCGGTGGGCAGGTCGTGCATCTTTCCCTCCTCGGTTCGGATACGGCTGCACAGCCTCGAAAAATCACCTCCGGCTATGGGGATTTTGTTCGCTCTGATGCACTCCTCCACGCCAATGAGAGGCGGCGACAGAAACAGACCCGGCTTATATCCCGCAGAGTTCAGAATACCTTCGAGCATTATGCAGACGGAACCTTTTCCGTTTGTCCCGGCGATGTTTATGATATTCAAATCCTTTTGAGGGTTGCCCAAAAGAGACAGTAGCTCTCTTATACGTTCAAGGCCGGGCTTGCTCCCCCTTTGGGCCAAGGACTTATAATATTCATCGGATGTTTTTTCCATTACTTTCACTCCTCGGAGGAAAATGCGGGGCAGAGTAGGGGGCCCCGAACGAATTTTCGACTCTCGGCCTATTTCAGCTTTTCCGTCTGACGAATAAAGGCTTTGTTTTTCGTCAGCAGGTAGATTATATACCCTTCAACGGCTCCGGTTGCGATATATAGGGGAATTCTCAGGCACAGCATCTGCCAGGGATTTCCGTATGCCAAATGCAAACCGATGGATTTTACGATAACCGAGCCCAAAAGATGTGCAAGGCCTACCGCCACGGCCACCCGAAGTCCACGGCGGTTTTCGGGGAAAAATTTGAAAACAAGGCCCGGCACAAAGCCAATAAGGGCCGCACCGAGGGTTATCAGAGGAATGACGGTGAACCCGGATATGAGACAGCCCAGCAAATCTGCGGCAATCCCCACGACAGCTCCGAGGATGGGGCCCAAAATTATGCCCGACAGGAGCAAGGGGAGATTTTCAAGACTGAACCTAAATGGCCCCGCCGTTATGCTGAACCGTTTGATTGTCATACTCACGGCAACCATAAGAGCCGCCGTAATCAGGATTTTCAGCCTGCGGTGGCCGACGGTCGGTTTGGGGTTGTTTTGCGGTTTTTTTGAATCGGAAATTTGCATAAAAATAACAGCCTCCTTTCAGCCTCACCCATATAGCAAGGAAAGAAAACTGCCGATTTTATGCAGAACTTTAACATTGCTCTATGAAGCGGGATGCAAAGCACGAACCGCAAGCCAAGGCTTTTCGTTCGTCGGACAACTCCCCGTCCCGACAACACTTAACGCTCGTGCTCTTACTCTTCAAATTTAAATTTTTCAAAATACAAATTCCGGTTCTATTATAGCCCCACCAAGCCCCATTGTCAATAGGTTTTGATAAAATTTTGAGCCCGAGTGTAACATATCATTGACATTTTTACAACAAGTGAATTATTGCGCACTTTTTTTAACTTGACTTTTAATTTAAATTACTATATAATGCGAATGGAAGATTGGTGTTATGTATATTAACATAAACACGGCAGTTTCCGTGACGGATGCAGGGCGTGATTTTCTTTTGCATGGTTGCCCGCGACATAACGGTTTGTGAGGAGTTTTTAAAATGACTGATTTTTCAAAATTTCATAAAGTAATCAGGGAGCGCATTACTGCACCGGGAGCATACTATTATGAAGACCCTTGGTGCGATGCCGAAACTAAGCAATTTACAATTGACCTCAATGAATCTATCAAATTTATAGAAACCGAATGCACCGATGAGGAGTTTCGTTATCTGAATGAGGTTTTTGATGACATTTTGGAGAAAACCCCAAACAGAGAAGACCGTCTCAGGTTTTGGGACTGCATATCTAAGCGGGTACAAAGGGTTGAAAATCCGGATTGGAAAAAAGAAATTCTCGGCGACCTCGTTTCAACCAAGGAAGATTATGTGGATTAAAATCAATGCCTATTCCGAAAAAGGGGATGATAAAAAATGACGGATTTTTCAAAATTTCATAAAGTAATTAGGGAGCGCATTACGGCACCGGGAGCATACTATTATGCAGATCCTTGGTGGGAAGTCGAAGTTAAGCAATTCACCATTGACCTCAATGAATCTATCAAGTTTATAGAAACCGAATGCACCGACGAGGAATTTTATTGGTTGGATGAGGTTTTTGACGACATTTTGGAGAAAACCCCGAACAGAGAAGACCGTCTTAGGTTTTGGGACTGCATATCAAAGCGGGTACAAAGGGTTGAGAATCCGGATTGGAAAAAAGAAATTCTCGGTGACCTCGTATCAACCAAGGAGGATTATGTGGATTAAAATAAGGAGTCCTAAGCGGACTCCTTATTCAATATTTTATCAAGCTCGGCAATTGCTTCTAAAAGCTCCCAAAAAGCTTGGGCGAAGTGCACTTTTGGAGAAAAAGGAGCCCAATAAAGGTGCGGGCGGGCTTTTTTTATTTTGCAAAGTTATCCACGGGGCAATTCGGGGTCTGCCACCATAAAAAAATTTCATATCTGCTACTTTACCGGGGAATCCGAGGCGTTTATAATATTACCGTGACAAAGGAATAAGCCGTTCCGGACTTGTGTCGGAACGGTATGGGAGAGGGAAGAGAGTATAGTGATATGCGCTCGCGAAAATTTTAATATATAATAACGGAGGAATCGATATGAAAATCAAAAGATTACCGGCGGTGTTTTTGGCGTGGGCATTGGTTTGCCTTATGTTTTCGATCACAAGCGCCGCAGGGGCGGACAGTGTTACGGTTACCTCCTCGGAGGGGCTGTTTGAGTCGGCTTATGCGGAGTGGACGGCCTCTGCGGGGGCGGAAGGGTATAACGTCTATTGCAAATCTGCGGACGGAAGCTCCGTGAAATTGGACGCTCCTCTCATTCGGGAATATCCGGGCTATTTCAGAGCGGACGCTTTGGGGCTCAAAGAGGGCTCCTACACCCTTAAAATTGTGCCCGTGAAAAACGGGACGGAAGATGAGGCCTCGGCAACGGAGACGGGTTTGCTGAATGTTTCCGCCTATGACAGGAGCGGGTTCGCGTTTTCGAAAAACTCCCCTGCGGGAAGCGCAAGCGGAGCCTATAACGACGACGGAACCCTGAAAGAGAATGCGGATGTTGTCTATGTGACAAACGGTAACAAGGACACGGTCACGATAAACAGGGATCCATCCCAAGGCGTTGGTCTGCCCGAAATTCTCCACTATCGCCAGCAGAAGAAAATCACCAAACCCTTGGCGGTGCGGCTCATAGGCAAAGTTGAGGATCCGGCGGGCCTTGAGAGGCACACGGTGCAAATTCAGGGCTGGGAACAGAAATCGACGCCTATGGTGTCCCAAAACCTGACAATTGAGGGCGTGGGCGAGGATGCGACGGTATTCGGCTGGCTCATGTGTCTGAAGCGGATGGTGAATGTGGAAATCCGAAACTTGGGCGTTATGTATGCGGGGGAAGGGGCGGAGGCCTCATCCGTTGAGATGGACACGGACAACTTTAACATCTGGGTTCACAACTGCGACTTTTTGTATAATGCCCCGGGCAAGGATGCGGATCAGGCCAAGGGCGACGGAGCTGTGGCCTTCAAGGGAGGTTCAAGCTATATAACCGTGTCCTATAACCATATGTGGGATTTGGGCAAGAATTTCGTGTCGGGAGGGCCTTGGGAAAACAGCAATATGTACAGCGAGGATGCCCACTACTATGCCACCTACCACCACAACTGGTTTGACCACGGAGATGCCCGTATGCCCCGCTGCGTTGTGGGTAACAACCATGTGTATAACAACTACTACGACGGGGTCGCCATGTACGGCATAGGTGCGGCCATGAAAACCTCGGTATTTTCGGAGGGCAACTTATACCGCAATGTGCCTCGGCCCATTATCATAGCATCCCAGGGCAGCGATGTCTATGACAGCAAAACGGACAGCTACGCTGACGAAGGCACCCTCTCCGGCCAGATGGGGGGCATGGTCAAATCCTGGGGGGATGTGTTTATCACGCCCCAAACAAACTGGTGGCCCTATGGAAAACAAAAAGACGACGGGGAGTTTGACTGTTATATCGCAAGCTCCAAAGACGAAAAAGTGCCCGATACGGTTAAGGCCAAGAAAGGGGACGCACAAGGCAACGGCGTATATAACAACTTTGACACGGACCCGAATGTGATGTATGACTATAAAGCGGAAACTGCGGAACAGGCCGTGGAGACGGTGAAAAAATATGCGGGCAGGCTTGGCGGAGGCGACTTTGAATGGACCTTTGACAATGAGGTTGACGATGCCCACCATGGCATAAACCAAGGCCTCCTCGACAAGATTGTGAACTACGAATCCCAAATCCTGTCGGTGGGCGGAGATTTGCCCCTTGTTCCTCCGGAGCCTGAGGCCACCGCCACACCGGAGGCGGAAGAGAGCCCAGATCCCAACGCCACGGCCAAACCCACAAATGCGCCGATACCGCCTCCGGAGGGCAATGTGAAGCCCATACCCATCGGGACGGACAGTTTTGCCAAAGACTGGAACGGAGGACAGCCCATGTCCAAGGGTGATGTATCCGCCGACGGATATGTGGGCTGCTATAAGGGAAACAAAAACGGATACAAAGACAATGCCTTTGGTGCGGGAGGCGTGACGGCAACCCGAGGCTATCAGGCAAAGAGCGTGGATTCCCGTTCGTTTTATATAATCCCGGAGAGAGAGTGCCTTGTGACAGTCTATTTCTACTCAAACGGCACAAACACTTTGGGACTGCACTTAGATCCCTCGGGTGAACCGAATGCGATATACACCCCGGACAAGGGGGGCGGGGACTATGCCTTCACCTATCACTTTGAGGCGCCCGGCTCCGCCCTGTACATTTCGGGGCCCTTGGGAGACATAAACATAGCGGGTGTTTCGATTCGGGAGGCGCCCAACGCCCCCGGTCCGGAGGCCTCAACCGTGCCCACGGCGGAACCCGTGCCCACGGCGGAACCCACGCCAACGACAGAGCCCGCTCCCACAGGGGAGCCTCAAGCTTCGGGATACCGCATAGAGAGCACAAAGGATACCGAGACGGGCCTGAATGTCAAGGTTGAATACTTGGGTTCAAACCCGCCGCAGGCCAAATTGGTGGGCGCAAAATACTACGGAGGTGTGATGACGGGAGCCTATATGTGCGACATACAGGGCGCCGGGGAGTATGATTTGCCGGGCCTTGTCTCGGGAGACGGGGAGACCTGCACCCTGTATATATGGGACAACCTTGAAAATACGAAGCCCCTTTGCGAAAAATATGAAAAAAAGTAAGTCAAATTGATTTCTTCCCAAAATGCAAACGGTCCCGACTTTTGTCTGGATCGGCTTTTTTATTTCAATCTTTAAAAGTTCCGTTTTCTCAATATATCCAAGACTCTTTGAAAATAGTCGGGCAATTCGCAGGTAAACTCCATATACCTGTTTTCGGTGGGGTGGATGAATCCCAGTTTATAGGCGCAGAGGAGCTGGCCTTTCAGATTGAATTCCTCTTTTTTGACTCCATAGGTCTTGTCCCCCACAATGGGGTGGCCCGAGTTCGACATATGCACCCGTATTTGGTGAGTCCTGCCGGTTTCCAAGACGCACTCCGTGAGGGTGTATTTGGGAAATCTTTCAAGGACATTATAGCGGGTTACGGCCTCACGGGAGTTTCTGTAGGTGACTGCCATTTTTTTCCGCTCCGTGGGGTGGCGGCCTATGGGTGCGTTTATACTGCCCTTATCGGACTTTATAACTCCATGGACCAGCGCCTTATATGCCCTGGTGAGGCTGTGTTCCTTTATTTGCAGGGACAGTTTTCGGTGGGCCTCGTCGGTTTTGGCCACCATCAAAAGGCCGGAGGTGTCTTTGTCGATTCGGTGGAGTATGCCGGGCCGCTTCTCTCCGTTTATACCTGACAAATCGCTGCCGCACCGATAGAGGAGAGCGTTCACCAAGGTTCCTGAGTAATTCCCCGGGGCGGGATGGACCACCATGCCTTGGGGCTTGTTTACGATAAGCATGGCCTCGTCTTCATAGACAATATCAAGGGGTATGTCCTCCGCCTTTATTTCGACTTCCTTCGGATCGGGGAGGATAACGACTATCTCATCCCCCGGCTTGGCCTTTCGGTTGGGTTTGGATATTTCGCCGTTTACGGTCACGCTGCCGCCTTCAATCAATTTCTTTATATAGGAGCGGGTGATGCCGGGGAGTGCTTCCGTCACCGCTTTGTCGAGCCTGTCGGGTTCGGACACATTGATAACCTTAGTTTCCATTCCTGCCTCCGCCCTTCGGCTTTTCGGGTTTTTCTCCGCCGACGAATAAGAAGTGAATCACAAGAGCCGCCGCTCCCACACACACCGCAACATCCGCCACATTGAACACGGGAAAGTTGATGAGTCTGAAATCAAAAAAATCGACCACATAGCCTTTTGTGATTCTGTCAAGCATATTGCCCAAAGAGCCGAAAATCACCAAGGCGGTTCCGAGTTTCAGCCAATTGTCCCGCTTGGGGGCTCTTATGAAATATATAAAAAGCAATACAAGAATAACAACGGATAATGTTATAAACACTATCCGTTTGTTCTCAAGCATACCGAAAGCTATGCCCGTATTTTCCACATAGGTCAGATGAAAGACGCCGGGGATGAGGGGAATGCCCTCTCCCCCCGCCAATGCCGCATATGCCCAATGTTTTGTTATTATATCAAGAATCAAAACGGCGATTCCGATTATTATATAAAGCATATACCCGTCCTTTTATTTATCTATGACATATTCTCCCTTTTCGTTGAGTTTTATCTTTGGCAGCTCCTGGGTTGCCTTTTCAAGGGCCGCAACCACTCTTTGATTTGCGGTTTGCTCCTCCTCTTCGGGCATATCGGGGATGTCGTTTATCTCGTTTTTTATTACCTCCACAGCTTGGGCGCTTGAGCGGATTTCCGAATCCGCCTCGGTGTTCACTCCCGAGTAGTCCTTGATAATCTCCAATTGGGAATTGAGCAGGGTCACGACTTTGGCCCGAAAAACCTCAACGCTCCGCTTCATTTCTTCGTATCTTTGGTTTATCTCGGCCACCTCTTTCGCAGCCCGATTGATTATCTCGGCGGCCTTGGTCTCCGCATCACGAATGATGACTTGGGCCTGGTCTTGGGCATTTGTTTTTATGTCATCCCCTGCGCCCTTTGCAACGGTTAGGGCGTTTTTGAGGGTATCCTCCATGGCCTTGTATTGCTTTACGGCGTCGCTGAGCATTCCTATTCTGTCCATGGCGGACAAATTCTCCCGATAGATTTTGTCATAGCTGAGGGCCACTTCCTTCATAAAGTTATTGACCTCGGATATGCTGTAGCCCCGCATTTCTTTTTTGAATTCTTTGTTTTCTATATCTTCAGGTGTTATCATGGTATCCCCCCTACGGTTTTCCGTGTTTCCGTTTAAATATATTTATCGATTATGACGCTTATGCGCCCTTTTCGGGTGGTGCCACCCACTTGGGAAAGTTTGAATCTGCCAAAGCCTTTGATTGAAAGTATGTCTCCCTCTTCCACCGGCTCCGAGACGCTTTTGCAAATCTCAAAATTGAGCTTCACATCTTCGGCCCTAATCAAATCCGCGGCTCTTCCCCGGGATATTCTCGCTCCGGCGGACACAATGCAGTCAAGCCTGAGACTTGATACGGTGGAGGCACGGGGCTCTGTGGGCTTTTTCGGGATATTCACCTCCGACAGACTCCGCTTTGAGATTTTCACACCCCGACGGCCCACTTTAATCAGGTTTTCTTTTATATAGCCATACATGGCGGGTCTTATAAAAATCAAACACCTGCCCTCCATGGGGGCAATGTCGCCGATATTTTCCCGCTTTATTCCCAGGCCCATAAGGCTGCCGAGGAAATCCCGATGGGACAATTCCCCCGTGTGGGTTATTTCAAGGACGGTTATTATCTCCTCATAGTCGGGCTCAAGGTATTCGGGCCCGCAGATAAACATCCGCCGCTCTGCCTCGGGATAGCCTCCGAAAAACTCGTATTTGACGTCCGGAAGCACGGCACCCCTTATCTCCCTTTCAATCAGCCTCTGCTCCCCCGGGTCCAAAAAGCCCAAAGATTTGACCGAATAATGCCTATCGCAAAGGATAAGGGTGTCTAAGGCTTTTTTCGCAATGAGCTTGTCGGTTTCCAAGTCAATCAGCGGCCGTAGCGGAACTCTTCCGCAGGCTCCTCTTCAACTCCCACATTCCAGGGGGTTATCAGAAAGATCTGGTTTGCGACTTTTCTGATATCCCCGTCCAAGGCATAGACGGCTCCGCTCAAAAAGTCCACAATCCTGCGGGTGACTGCCTTGTCGACCCGCTCCAAATTAACTACAATGGGCTTTCTCTCTTTGAGATGGTTGGCGATCTCCCGAGACTCCTCAAAATCCCCCGGCTGCATAATGACAAGCTTCATCTGAGGCGCATCCTCAAATCTGCTGGTACGGGAATTTCGAGACGACGTCCTGCGGCTGGGCATATAGCTCTCGTTGGGTTCGGACTCGTCATAGGCGTCATTGCGATAGTCGTCGTAGTTTTCTTCCTCTTCGTAGTCGTCCCCCACATCAACGCCCATCATACTGTATATTTTGTTCATTATGTTTCCCATAGTCTTATCCTCCTATGCAATCACTGATTTGTATATTTGAATTAATAACTTATCGAATTCATTTCGTGCCATAGTCCCTGGCACCGAATATGGCCGTTCCCACACGGACCATTGTGGCGCCGCATTCTATGGCCTCTTTGTAGTCATGGCTCATACCCATGGAAAGCTCCCTCAGACCGAATTTCTCTCCCAAAACCCTAAGCTTCGAAAAGACGGCTCGGTTTTCATCCTGGGTATTCCCCAAGGCGGATATCGTCATAAGCCCGATTGGATTTATGCTTTTGAGTTTTGCCAAATCCTCAAGCAATCCCCCGAGTTCCCCCGGGACTATGCCTGACTTGGTCTCCTCTCCGGTTATGTTGACCTGAATCAAAACATCCTGGACAATTCCCAAAACTCCCGCCCGTTTCTCAATCTCTTGGGCCAGGGGCAGGCTGTCCACGGAATGAATGAGTGCGCATTTGCCCACAATGTGGCGGACCTTGTTCCGCTGGAGGGTACCTATCTGATGCCAGCGCAGATTGGGCAGCTCCGCCTGCTTTGAGACCAACTCCTGGGGCCTGTTTTCGCCGAAATCCATGGCTCCCGCCTCGGCGGCTTCTTTGACATACTCTATGGGTTTGGTTTTCGACACTGCAATCAGCCGAACATCCCGTGGATTTCTTCCGCAATCCCGAGCGATTTTTTCGACATCTCTGAGAACATTTTGATAGTTTGATTTTATATCAGTCATTTTCACCCACCGATTTCACCGAATCTACTGTCTGACTTTGTCGCCGTCCGATATGCCTTTTGTGTTTATTATAACCTCATCGTATATCTCAAGATTCACATAATCCTGAACCGCAACGGGCTCGATAATGGCCCACTCCTTATTGTTATAAATCAAATTGACCGGTGCGAATTTGGCAACGCCCAGCCGCACCACATACACGCCTTGGTGATCGTCAATCACCCTGAGGGCCTCGGAGGGCACTTTGAAACCCTCGGCACTCTCCACGAACAAATCCGCCGAAACCTTGCCTGCGGTGTATATGGAATCCACATAGCTGGTGGTGTAGACCGTGATGGCCACATTTCCGTTCTCCGGCCTTGAGATATTGTTGACCGTTCCGTATATGACCGAATCGGATAAATCATAAAAGCGCATTTTTATGGTTTGGCCGACCCGAAAATTTTCCGCTTGTTTTTCGGTTATAACTCCCGAAAAGTACCATTCGTAGTTGTTGATAACCTTGCAGATATTCTCTCCCTCGGTGACCGTCTCGCCGACAGGAACATCGGCGGGCTTTAAGTCCTTGAGATAGCCGGGAGTCACGCTGTCCAACATGGAGGGATTCAGAGCATCCTCATAGCCGTCAATCTTCGATGAGAAAACACCGGGTGTGGGCGAATATACATAGGTGCCGCTGTATTCCCCGGTTGATTCAAGGGACCTAAGCCGCGCCTTGAGCTCCCCCAGCCGCTCCTCGTCGGTTTTCCCTCCCTCGACGGTTGCCTGCTTTGCGGCAATGTATTCGTCAATGGCCTCTTTTTCCTCGACAATGTCCGAAAATTCGGACCTTCCTCTCTTTTTGTTCAGCTCCCCGACACTGTCCGCTATATTGACCTCGATTTTCGCCGAACTGCCCGAAAATACATCGGCGGATATGCGGGAATTTTCGATTTCCGTGATTTTTTTCTGTATATTTCCTATCTCCTCAATCACCGCCGGGTCAACCGCATTTTGATAAATGGTCGCAAGGGTGGCTCCTTCGATTATTCTGCTCCCTTCCTCCGCCACGCATTCAAAATATCCGTTTTGCGGCGATTTGACAAGGGTCTGTTCTCTGAAAATAAACCCGTCCGACGGGATATATTCCTCAATTTTTCCGTTAAGGGCAGTGTAGGTATTGACTGTGTCACCCATCCTCAGCAACATCGTTATCAACAGAAAGATAAGGGCAAAGACAAAAATCAGTTTGGGTATGAGGAAAAGCCCCTTTTTCATCGTTCGCTTCCGTCGGTTGCGCAGTCTTTTATCGGAATTGTCAGTAGTATTAGCCACAAGACTACCTCCAATCAACTAACACTTTAGAACATGCTGTGACAACGGGCACAAATCCGCAGTATCACTTATATAATTATATGTCCGGAGCACTTTGTTGTAAACAATCCGAATAGACTTGTTGGATAAATGTAACTTAATTGTAAAATAAAAAAGACCTTTTTTCGATATCCGATTCGAACAATCAATCGATAAAAAGGTCTTTTTGATTCATATCCACCCAAGTGACATTTTTTTCGCCCCTGAACCAGGTCATTTGCCGCTTGGCATATCTGCGGGTCTCCCGTTTGATTTTTTCAACCGCTTCGTCCTTTGAAAGCTCCCCCCGAATATATGCGGCCATCTCCTTATACCCTATGGCCTGCATGGCGGTGGAATCCGTGCGGGCTCCCCTTTCTATGAGGCCTCGGACCTCCTCCTCAAGACCCTCCGCCATCATCATATCAACCCTTTGGTTGATTTTCTCATAGAGTTTTTCCCGAGGAAGCCTCAGGCAGTAAATCTTCGCATCATATAGGGGCTCTCCCCTCTGCTCTATGTCCAGTTCCGACTTGGGCAGTCCCGTGGCATGATAAATTTCAAGAGCTCTTATGACCCGTCTGACATTGTTCGGGTGTATCGCCTCCGCAGACTTCGGGTCCGCCTCCCTGAGCATTTCATAGACATAATCCCCGCCCTTTTCCGCTGCAAGGCGGTTTAAATATTCCCGATACTCGGAATCGCTCTTCTGTGCGGTGAAGTTGATATTGCTCACAACGCTGTCAAAATAGAGGCCCGTGCCGCCGCAGAGGATAGGCAATTTTCCTCGACTCAGGATATCGTCTATGGCCGCCCTCGCCATTTTGACGAATTTGGCCACACTAAAATTTTCGTTTATATCAGCCACATCAATCATATGGTGAGGCACACCGCGCATTTCTTCTTTTTGGGGCTTGGCGGTGCCTATATCCATACCCCGATATATCTGCATTGAGTCGCAGGACACAATCTCTCCCTTTTCGGCAAGGGCCAAATCTATGGCGAAAGCCGTCTTTCCCGAGGCGGTGGGGCCTATAACTCCCGCAATTTTGGGCTTGCTCATACCGCTCCTCCCTCTATACGATGCGGCCGAATCTTTTCTCGATTTCGGACTTGGAAAAACTTATCACAATGGGCCGCCCGTGGGGACAGGTTTTTATGCCTCGGCCGTAGAGCTCCTCCACTCGGCTCACCACCTTGTCCATTTCGGGAAGGGACAGTCTGTCGCCGCCTTTTATGGCCTTTTTGCAGGAAATCATATCAAGTGCCTTTTCCTCAAAATCCGCCACGGGATGCTTAATATTGTCCTCTGCTGCGCTCAAGAGCTCGTAAAACAGGGACTTTATTTCCTCGTCGGAGGTGATTATCGGGGTTTCGTTTATAAGCAGGGAGTTGCCTCCGAAATCCTCGATTTCAAAGCCGAACCTTTTGAATATGTCAAGGTTGTTCATCACCGTATCGTGTTCGCCGTGGCTAAGATTGACGGTGATGGGTGTGAGCAAAAGCTGAGACAATTTCTCGTTTTTGGCATATGCCTCCTTGAGCTCCTCAAATCCGAACCTCTCAAGGGCGGCGTGCTGGTCGATTAAAAACATCCTGTCTTGGGAGCCGAGGATTATGTATGTGTCAAACACCTGGCCTATGATTTTGCAATCCTCGAAAATATTCTCACTCGCGTCCGAAAGGCCCAGCTGCACATCAAAATCATCCGGATGAGACGAGGGTTGCATTATATCTCTTACATCTTCCGTGTCTCTCGGTTTGTATTCCGCCTCCCGCCTGCCGAAGTCCCTTTTATATTCCGTTTGATATTCGGAGGGGGCTTTTTTGTCTTCTCTGTCGGCATGGCCTTCATTTTCAAACCCGTAGGTAAGGGCGGCGGTGTCAACCTTGGGCTTTGTGTATTCGATGTAATTTTTCACCGTGTTTTTGGGGATTTTCTCCCGGGTGGGCCTTGGTCCGCCGAAGGAGCCGATATCCCTGAAAGTCCCCTTGCCCTTAGCGTCCGTAACGGGCTTCTCCGCAGGCCTCTCCCCATACAGGGCGCTTTTCACTCCGTGATAGATTATGTCATAGAGCTCCCTTTCCTTTGCGAATTTCACCTCGGTTTTGGCAGGATGCACATTCACATCCACCAATTCGGGAGCCATTTCGATATTCAAAACGAAAAAGGGAAATCTGCCTGTCATAAGGGTGTTGCGAAAGGCCTCTTCCGCGATTTTGGCGATGACGTGATTTTTTATATATCTGCCGTTTACCAATATGGTCTGCTTTGTGCGATTGCCGAAAGACAATTCCTCGGGTCGCCCCACCGCACCGGTGATACGGATATCCCCTTCGGTATAGTCGACAGCCGTCACGGCTTTGGCAAATTTCAGGCCATAGACCCTAAGTATCACGTTTTTTATATCCCCGTCGCCGTTTGTGGAGAAAACCGTTTTGTCGTCACACAGGTATTCAAAGGCGATGTCGGGTTTCGAAAGAGCCAATCTTGTCATAAGGTCCGACACATATCCCGCCTCGGTGCTGTCTTTTTTAAGGAATTTCATTCGGGCGGGCACGTTGGCGAACAAATCCTCCACCGTCATAATGGTCCCCACGCTGCAGGCAATATCCTCCGCCTCGCCGCAAATCCCGTGGTCCGTCACATAGCGGGCTCCTATCTCTTCATCCGCCGTTCTGGTTATCACCTCGACCTTTGCCACGGCGCAAATACTGGACAATGCCTCTCCTCTGAAGCCCATGGTGGATATGGAGTATAAGTCATTTTCATTTCTGAGCTTGCTGGTGGCATGGCGCAAAAAGGCCGTTTTGACCTGGTCCCGAGGGATTCCGCAGCCGTTGTCGACAACTCGGATGAGTTTTACGCCGCCGTTTTTTATCTCAACGGTGATTTTGTCCGCTCCTGCGTCAATGGCGTTTTCGGCAAGCTCCTTCACAATGGCACTTGGCCTCTCGGCAACCTCGCCTGCGGCAATCTTGTCGGCCACCGATTCCGGCAGCACCCGTATCTCATTTGGCATATCTCTCACCTCAATCCCAAGCTCTCAAATATTCGGGGGTTATGAATTTTTCACTTCGGCCTGCAGCTCATAGAGCTTTGTCAAGGCCTCCATAGGCGTCATTGAATTCAAATCCATATTTTTGATTTTTGTCTCCACGGGGCTTTCCCCGCTGCCGAAAAAGTCAAGCTGGTTTTCCTGCCGCTTCTTCCCCTTGTCTGCGGCGGTATGTATGTTTTTGGTGCTCACTTGCTTTTTTTCGGTTTTCTCAAGGGTGGCGGCAATTTCCTTGGCCCGCCTTATCACCGATTTTTTCACTCCGGCCAAGGCTGCCACTTCCACTCCGTAGCTCTCATCCGCTCCGCCCCTTATGATTTTCCTCAAAAAGGTTATGTCGCCCCCTCGTTTGCGAGCGGCTATACAGTAGTTCTTAACATTCTTTATCTTGTCCTCGAGCTCCGTAAGCTCGTGGTAGTGGGTGGCAAACAGCGTTTTGGCTCCGCATTTTTTTACATCCGCTATGTATTCAACCACGGCCCAAGCGATGCTGAGTCCGTCATAGGTGCTGGTGCCCCGTCCGATTTCGTCCAAAATAATCAGGCTGTCGGAGGTGGCATTGTTCAGAATATACGCCACTTCCTTCATTTCCACCATGAAAGTGCTGTCCCCGGAGCCCAAGTCGTCGCTGGCACCCACCCGGGTGAAAATCCTGTCCACAATACCAATCTCCGCCGAGGATGCGGGGACAAAACTTCCCATCTGAGCCATAAGGGTTATCAAGGCGATTTGCCGCATATATGTGGACTTGCCAGCCATATTCGGGCCCGTTATTATGGCAATCTGATTTTCCCGATTGTCAAGCTCCGTATCGTTGGGTATGAAAACGGCCGAGCGGTTATAAGCTTCGACAACCGGATGACGGCCGTCTTTTATGACGATTCTGTCGGAATTGGTCATTTGGGGCATAACATAGTTCCGCTCCTCGGCCACCTTCGCCAGGGAATTTAGGACATCAATCAGGGCCACCGCCGATGCCGTATCCCGCACCCGCTCGCAATTTTCTCCGATTTTGTCCCTGACACGGCAAAACATCTCATACTCAAGGTCATTAACATCCGAATCGGCGTTCAAAATTTCCTCCTCAAGCTCCTTGATTTTGGGGGTTATGTACCTTTCGCTGTTCACCAAAGTCTGCTTTCTGATGAAGTAGTCGGGCACATTTTCGGAGCGGGCATTGCTGACCTCTATGTAATATCCGAACACTTTGTTAAAACCAAGCTTCAAATTCTTGATTCCCGTCTTTTCCTTTTCCTCTTCCACAAGGTCAATCAGCCATTTGCGGCCGTTGTCCCGCAAATCCCGAAGCTTGTCTATCTCTTCGTCGGCTCCCGCTTTTATCATATTGCCGTTTCTCAGCATTACGGGTGCATCCGGGTCGATCGAGTCGAAAATGAGCTGCCATAAATCCCTCAAATCGTCAATCTTCTCAAGCTGCTCACGAATCAGCTTGCTCTCGCATTTGCTCAAAAGCTCCTTGAGAGTCGGAAGATTGCCGAAGGAATTCATCAAATTCAGCAAGTCATGGCAGTTGGCGGTTTTGTATACTACCTTGGTAACCGTCCGCTCAATGTCCTTTATCCCGGACAGGCAGGCGGCCACTTCCTCTCTGAGCATGGGGTTTTTGAAAAATTCGTCAACCGCAATATGGCGGTTGGTGATGGCAATTCTGTTGAGAAGGGGCGCCGTTATCATTCGCCGCAGCATTCGGCTTCCCATAGCCGTCTCCGTGCGGCTGAGAACACTCAAAAGGCTTCCCTTCACATTTCCGCCCCGAATCGTTTCGGTTATTTCCAGATTCCGCATACTGTATGTGTCAATGAGCATAACGGGGCTTTCGCTTATTATCTCCGGCTCCTTCAGGTTTCTCAGCTCCGTCTTTTGGGTCTCCGTAAGGAATGTGAGGGCTCCGCCCATGGCAATATACATCTCGCCTTCCCCGAATTTCAACTCCTTGGCGATTTCCGCTCCGAATCTTTGGGGAACGGTTTTGTCGGCCTGCTCCCGGGAAAATGCCCAGTCGTAATAATTGCGTATAAAACAATCAAACCGATTTTTGATATTATCAACAAATCGGCTGTTTTCATACGCTTCAAGGTTCATTATAATTTCGGTGGGCGAAAATCGAGTCAAAGCATCCATGGTTTTGGCTTCCGATTCCTCTCCCGAATATTCTCCCGCATAGGTCTCTCCGGTGGTGATATCCGCAAAAACCAATCCCGCGGTGCTGCCGTGTTTGGCAAAAGCACACAGGTAGTTGTTCTTTTTATCATCCAAGGCGGCGGTGTCCATAATCGTTCCGGGAGTCACAACCCGAACGACTTCCCGACGGACTATGCCGTTTGCCTCTGCGGGATTCTCCGCCTGCTCGCAAACCGCCACATTGTATCCCGCAGCTATGAGCTTCACTATATAGCTGTCAACGGAATGGAAGGGCACGCCGCACATGGGTGCTCTCTCCGAAAGGCCGCAGGCTCGGCCGGTCAATGCTATATCAAGGACTTTGGATGCCAGCAGGGCATCATCGAAAAACATCTCATAAAAATCCCCCAAACGATACATGAGTATGCTGTCCGGGTACCTGTCCTTGACATCAAAATACTGGCGCATCATAGGCGTCAGACGGCTTCTGTCTATATCCATCACCGACAGCCGCCGCAGGTTGCGCAGCTTCCGCTGCAGCCGCTCTGCTCTCCCCCTATAAAATGTTTGAGGATGGCGTCCATACGGCCAAGCAATACCTCATAGTCCCTCGCTGCCTCCAAATAGTCCTTAATTATGGGGTTTACGGTGAGCTTTTCAAACTCCCGCTGCAGATAGTCGTTTGCCTCTTGAGCCTCCTCTTGGGTAGGAGCCTTTTCGGCAAACTCCGCCATTTTTTCCTCCCGAATTCTGTTATAGTCATCGACCATATTCCTTGCTTCATCGTCCTCAAGGAGTGCCCGACTCGTCTCATCGGAGCGCTTTTTTTCGTCACATTCTCTGATGAGTTCGCCAAGTTCCCTTGCCTTTTCAAAAATTACCTCGTTTTTCATCTCCGTCTCCTCTTGTCTTTGTCTCCCGTATCTCGCCCATAAGGGACCAGGTTTGAGCCTCCGTGATTTTTACGGTCACAATCTTTCCCGTCAGGGCATCCTTTTCGCTCTCTCCCAAATCCGGGCATTTTATATTCACAATTTTACCGCCTTCGGTTCTTCCGGTCACCGCATTCGGGTTGGTTTTGCTGCGCCCCTCAATGAGCACCTTTTGCTCCGAATTCAAATAGGCGAGGTTTTTTCGCCTTGATATCTCGTTTTGAACTTTGAGCATCTCGTCAAAGTTTTTGTGCTTTTCCTCATCGGTCATGCAATCCGCCATTTCCGCCGCAGGCGTGCCCCGACGCTTTGAGTATATAAACGAGAATATCATATCAAATTCCGCTTCCCGAAGCACATCGAGAGTCTCTTCAAAATCCTCTCGGGTTTCACAGGGGAATCCCACAATTACGTCCGTCGTGAGGACAATATTCGGTATTGCGCTGCGGATTTTATTCAGCTTTTCCATATATTCAGCCCGGGTATATTTGCGGTTCATGGCTTTCAGAACCCGGTCTGAGCCTGACTGGATGGGCATATGGAGCTGATTGCAGATTTTCTCCTCCTCCGCCATGGTTTTTATCAATTCGTCCGATATATCCTTGGGGTGGCTTGTCATAAACCTGATCCGCTCGATTCCTGGGATTTTGCATACCTCCCGCAGCAACTTCGCAAAATTCGACCCGTCTCCCAAATCCTTGCCGTAGGAATTCACATTTTGCCCCAGCAGCATAACCTCCCGATAGCCCTCTCGGGCAACGGCACTGCACTCGGCCAAGATGCTCTCCTTTGTGCGGCTCCTCTCCCTGCCCCGAACATAGGGCACGATGCAGTATGTGCAGAAGTTATTACAGCCGTACATAATGGGGATATTGGCAAGAGGCGGGCCTTCACGCCTGACGGGAGTGTCCTCCGAAACGGTTTTTTGTCCGCCGCCTATATCCACCACTCTCTTGCCTTCCAAGGCTTCCCATAGGATTTGGGGAAAGCGATACAGAGCGTGGGTTCCCAAAACCATATCGACGTGTTTGTATTTTTTCTTTATTGTCTCCGCTATATGCTCTTGCTGGGTCATACAGCCGCACACTGCTATGAGCATATTCGGATTTCTGCGCTTGTTGTGCTTCAGGGCCCCCAAGTTCCCGAACACCTTAAGCTCGGCATTTTCCCGAACGGCGCAAGTGTTGAATATCACCAAATCCGCTCCCTCTGCGGAATCGGTAAAACGATAGCCCATATCGGACAGCATACCCGAAATCTTCTCCGAGTCGCTGACATTCTGCCGACAGCCGTAGGTTTCCACAAAGGCCATGGGAGGAGTCTCTTTCATACGATTAAGCTCCCGCACCCTTGCCATATAATCCCGCTGTAGGGCAAAATCCGAATTTTCCGCCTCCGAGGGATTATTCCCCATACACATCTTATACCATCTCTCCGGATTTGTATTTCTCCAAAATTCTGTTTATCTTCTTCATGGGGGTGAGCAACTCGCTGATTGAACAATCCCCGTTTATCTGCCTGATTATGAGGCCAATGAATTTCGACATATCAACTTCGTGGTACCACTCGCATTTCTTGAGCTCGGGCCGTCTGTAGACCATATTGGTGGTGAACACTGCGTCGATTAAGCCGTCTGCGTAAGCCTTGTTGAACTTTTCCACCCCTTCGGTGAAAAGGCCGAATGAGGAGAAGACTATCACTCTCTTCACGCTGCGCTTTTTGAGCTCTTTGGCCACATCCAGGAGGGACTCGCCGGAGGCAATCATATCGTCAACCACAATGACATTCTTGCCGTTTATGTCCTTACCCAAAAACTGATGGGCCACAATGGGATTTTTGCCGTTGACAACCCTTGAGTAGTCCCGACGTTTGTAGAACATAACCAAGTCCATACTGAGCACCGAGGAGTAGTACATACCCCTGCCCATGGCTCCCTCGTCCGGGGACACAATCAACGTCTCGTCGGGCTTTAGGATTATGTCCGGATTATATCTGAGACACGCTTTTATCATTTGATATGTGGGACGCACATTTTCAAAACTCTTCAAAGGTATCGCATTCTGAACCCGAGAATCATGGGCGTCGAAAGTTATAAAGTTGTCAACCCCCATATTGGTCAATTCCTGGAGCATCATCGCCCCATCCAAAGACTCCCGGGTGATTCTTCTGTGCTGCCTGCCCTCATACATCATGGGCATAATCACGGTAATACGCTTTGCCTTGCCTCCCAAGGCCGAAATAATCCTCTTCAAATCCTGATAGTGATCATCGGGGCTCATAGGGTGGTCCATACCGTACATTTTGTAAGTCACGCCGTAGTTAAACGGGTCGCAAATGATGTAAATGTCATAGGTCCTGACCGAATGGGAAACCACGGCTTTTGCCTCGCCGGTTCCGAAACGGGAACATGTGGCGGGAATCTGAAACGTGTCAACCTCAATGCCGCTTTTGGCGGAAAAGTTTATGAGGTGCCTGTCGACTTTTCCCGTCAATTCTTCGCAACCCTTCATACCGATAAGTCCGAGTCTGCCTAAGTTATAAGTTTGCAGCGAATTCTCTTGCATCATAAAATTCCTTTCTGTTTTTCGCGCTTTTGCTTTTCCCTTTTTGTGTTTTCGTTTTCGGTTTATATTTTCGGTTTTTATAAAGCCTGCTTGAGTCTGCCTCGGCAAAACGGTCTATGCGTTGTGGCTCTTGAGCAAATTATATCTTATATCCCACAGTTTCTGAGACAGGTCCACATAGTACGTCTGGGGATTTTCGAATCTCTTTACCTCATCCCAAATCAGATTGAGCTCCTCCTCCGCATGGGCCTTAATCTCCTCAAGACTCGGCGACTCATACACAAGCTTGCCTCCCTTGAATATGGGGACCTGAAGCTCCTTGGCCCTGAAATCGGTGACCGTCTTGCGCTTCCAAGTGTTTTGAATGTCGAATATCTCATAGGGCTCGGTCTCGTCGATGGTCTCGTCGTATGTGGTCAGCACATCGGCAATTGCCATACCGGTCTCTTTTGAATAGAGGCGGACGGCCTTTTTGAAATACGGGGTCGTTATTTTTTGAACATTTTCGCTTATTTTGATTCTCGGAATGATTTCTCCGTCTTTTTCTATGGCCACAAGCTTATATACTCCGCCGAAGACCGGCTCCGACTTTGAGGTTATAAGCCTCTCGCCCACGCCGAAGGAATCGATTTTCGCCCCCTGTTGGAGGATGTCCCGAATGATGTACTCGTCAAGGGAATTGGATGCACAAACCGCCGCCTCCGTCCATCCCGCATCGTCCAGGATTTTTCGAGCCTTTTTGGACAGATAGGTGATGTCGCCGCTGTCTATTCTGATTCCGCATTTTTTTATCCCCTTGGGTTTCAGGACCTCGTTGAATACCCGAATCGCATTGGGGAGGCCGCTTTTTAAGACATTGTATGTGTCCACCAAGAGGGTGCAATTTTCGGGATAGCACTTTGCATATGCCAAGAATGCGTCATATTCGCTGTCAAAACTCTGCACCCAACTGTGAGCCATGGTGCCCAAAGCGGGGATTTCAAACAGACGGTCGCTGATGGTGCAGGCAGTGCCCGCCACGCCTCCTATATAGGCGGCTCTTGAACCATATATAGCTCCGTCGTAGCCCTGAGCCCGCCTGGAACCGAATTCCATAACCGGAATTCCGCCGGCGGCCCTGACTATACGGTTGCTCTTGGTGGCAATAAGGCTTTGATGATTGATGGTGAGGAGCACCATGGTCTCCACAAACTGGGCTTGGATAATCGGCCCTCTGACGGTCACAAGAGGCTCTCCCGGGAAAATAGGCGTGCCTTCCGGAATGGCCCAAACATCGCATTTGAATTCAAAATTTTTGAGATATTGCAAAAATTCCTCGCAAAACATATCTTTGCCCCGAAGGTATTCTATGTCATCATCGGTAAACTTAAGTTCGGACAGATATTTAATCAGCTGTTCCACTCCCGCCATAATGGCAAATCCCGCACCGTCGGGTGCCTCTCGGAAAAACATATCGAAATAAGCAATACGGTCTCCCATGCCGCACTCCAAATATCCGTTTGCCATGGTAATTTCATAAAAATCCGTAAGCATTGTATAATTCATAAAAAGAACACCTCGAAATATTGGTATATATCTTCCTATATATTAAAAGTATATCATTTAAATCGGCATTTAACAAGAAAAAATCTGATACAAATATTACAAAAGATTGACTCAAGGGTTCAAAAAAGTAGGCAAAACAGACAAAAGGTTTGGGAGAATGCAAAATCAAAATAAAACGGGCCGAAATAAATTGACAACGGAAATCTCAAAATGATATAATCTAAGAGTTGACAAGGGGTGTATGCACCGATGAAAAACAGGACTTTGGTTATAATCTTCACCGCCCTGGCGCTGCTGTGTGCGGCTGTGATTTTGATAGGAGGCGGCTCCCGCAATACGCAAAAAACCGCCCAAATAAAAAGGGACGGCCGGGTTATTCAAACAATCGATTTAAACGCCGTCTCGGAGCCCTATGATTTGAAAGTCGAGGGTGAGGGCGGCTATAACATCATGCGAATTGAAAAGGGGGCAATCTCCGTGATCGAGGCGGACTGCCCCGACAAAGTGTGCATAAAACAGGGTAAAATAACCGGAAGCTCATATCCGATTGTCTGCCTGCCCCACAAACTGACCGTCGAAATCATATCCGGCGGTAGAGACAGAGAAAAAGTCGATGCAGTGACGGGGAGGTAGTGCCTGTGAAGAAAAAATACGGCGTCCGCCGAATAACGTTGATGGGTGTCCTGACCGCCATCGCCCTGACGATTTTCATCCTTGAGGCTCAAATCCCTCCCATCTCCTCCATACCCGGAATAAAGCTCGGCCTTGCCAACATCGTGACCCTCTTCGCCTTGGCCGTGTTGGGGCCTCGGGACGCTTTTGTCATACTCATCATAAGGGTTTTCTTGGGCAGCCTGTTTTCCGGCCAAATAATGACTTTGGCCTACAGTCTGACCGGAGGTTTGATGTGCCTCGCCGCGGAGAGCCTCTTGATAAAAACCCCTCTCAAAAAAAACCTGTGGGCCGTCAGCGTAATAGGTGCCATAATCCACAACGTCGCCCAAATCTGTGTGGCGGTTGTCATAACGGCAACACCGGGAATCTTTTGGTATCTGCCCTATTTGATAATAGCCGGAATAATAACCGGCGCCTTCACCGGAGCCTGCACCCAACTGACCCTGAAAAAAGGGGAAAAGATTATTCAAAAACTACTATAGAATTTTTTGATTTTACGGTTTTGGCGGCACCGTTTAAATTCCTGCGGCATCGATCAAATTTTTACACCGCAAGACCCGCTTCTTTGTGCCTCGAGTATAACACGATGTAAAGATTTTTACAATACCTGTATCGTGAACTACATCTTTTTGTTATCCCTCATCGCACATGTAAATTTCCGGCATCACCTGATAGCAGACAGTTGATACCGTCCTCATCGATAGGCAAAATACGCTCTCTCTTCGGAAGCACTTACCGACAAACCAAATCGAGATATAATGTCTTATCCGGTTCCGGCACATAAAGCACTGCGAAGATTTTGAGGTTTTTGTAACCGATTTTCATAGATATTTCATTCCCTTTTCATTTGAGGACCCATCTCCGGATTATTATATCAAATATTAGGTAGTTTGTCAAATGCCGCTTTATAAAATCCATTTTTATGCTAATAAATGAGAAATCGCATACATTTAATTCCCTTGACACAATATTTCAAATGTGGTATTATGTCAACATGATGTATTTTCAAGGATTTTACCAAAAAAATTTAATGGATGAGGACAATTTGCCATGGCGGAAAAATCAGAAAAACTTTTGATAAAAAAATACTTTCCAAAAGATAGAGAACAGCTATTTTCCGCGCTGTCGGTAATTGTTGTTACAATTGCGCCGATTGTTGCATTGCTCGTGTGTGATATTTTCAAGATTACCGATAGCGAAATGTCGATAAAGGCCATTATGAACCTTGCCCTTGCGTCTGTTGCGTGTTGTGCCTTTGTTATGGCATATCAAAAAAAGCTTACGGCAAATAATGCGCTTCTGTTGATTATTATTGCGGGACTTATTATGCGTATGGGCTACATGCTGTACACACCTTGGACACAAAGAGGGCATGATATGGGGAGCTTAGATGCAAACGGAGTCGGTCACGGAGCCTACATAGTAAATAATATATTACAGGGCCATCTGCCCCAAACCAATGAATATCAATTTTATCACCCTCCATTCTATTATTTCGTATCGGCAATGGTTATGAAAATTGCGGCAATGTTTAAAAACATAACAGATTATGCATCTCTGATCAAGTATGCAGCAGCAGTGTCATGCTCTGGCGCATGCGTCACGTTGGTTGTAATACAAAAACTCTTGGATGCTCTTAAAATAAAAAGGAAACATCAAATTCCGGCGATGGCCATTGCCTCTTTTTTCCCAAACTTTATACTCATGGGTGGCAGAATCAATAATGATGCGTTTGCCACTTTGTTTATGATATCAGCAGTGTATTTTACCGTACGGTGGTTTTACGACACAAAGACAAGGGATATTATATTTCTCGCGCTGTCAATAGGTCTTGGTATGATGAGTAAAGTCTCCTGCGGTATAGTGGCAATTTTTACGGGGCCGATTATGCTTTACAAACTGTATATCTCTTTTAAAGATAAAAAAACCATGTCCATAATAAAACAGCTTGTAATATTTGCACTCATATGTTTTCCTCTTGCCTTATGGTATCCTATAAGGAATTATATGGCATTTTCTCAACCCCTTAGTTACGTACTCGATCTGGGGCCGGGTTACTCTGTTTACACGGGAGATGTATCTGCTATCAAAAGATTCTTTTCCGTGCCGGTGTTTGAAATATTTAAACAGCTATTTATGAATGTCAATGAAGATTACAGCATTTTTATGATTTTATCGAGAACAGCGGTATTCGGAGAATTCATTTATGCCGGCATATCGAAAATCATCGGTATAAGTCTTTATTTTGCAAACCTGATTATAGTCATCCTCTCCCTCTCTGCGATGGTTTTGGTTTGCATCAAGGGCAAAGAAAGAGATTGGTTTTCGAGGTTTTCCATGGCGGCAATATGGGCCGTTACATTTGTATCCTACGTAATATTCAATATAAAATATCCTGCATCCTGCTCGGCGGATATGCGATATCTGCCTTTGGCATTTGTGAGCGGTATATTCTATATATCGGCACTGTACGGACAATATGAAGACAATTCCTCAAAAATAAAAAATTTCTTTTTATGCGGAGGAGGATGTTTGGTTGCGTCTTTTTGCATTTTGTCGATGATTATGTATGCATAAATCAAGATACCGCTATGTATGTCATATTTGTGTTATAAATTGCTTGCAAAATATTATCTGCATTCACGTGTGATACCACCAAAATATGATAGCTTTGTTGTTTCTTCCCTCCGGATCTATGCTCACCAATCGATATTTTTCAAAATGCCACCCGGTTTATTTTGACTCATGGTATTCTTCCTCGGTGTTTACGTTCCATATGGGGGATTTGTCGGTTTTGTGCTCTAATATTGCGTCTACCGTTTCAAAAGATGTTACCATTGAATGGTCCATATTGTTGTAGCGGTGCTGGCCGTTTCGCCCTACGCAATAGAGGTTTTCAAAACCATTCAGGTACTCAATCAATTTATCCATTTGGTCATATGTGTCGAAATATGCCGGATAGGCTTTTTTGATTTTTTCCCGATGGGCATCAAGAACATCGTTTTTGTCAATCACGCCTATCTTTTCAAGCTCGGCTATTGCAAACTCGATAAAGTCCTCGTCGCTCATATTCCAATACTCGTCGCCCTCATCGCAGAAATACTCAAGGCCTATCCATATCTTGTTTTCGAAATCCTCAACCATATAGGGCGACCAGTTGTTAAATATCTGTATTCTGCCCAATCTAACCGAGGTATCTTGAACATATATCCAACAATCCGGCACAATGTTGCCGACGGTCTTTATGTTTGTTTTGTTTTCAAGTTTTAATTTGTCAACCAGAAGACCCACTGTTATAAAATCTCGATAGGGGAGCCCATTTGCTATTTCTTCCATTTCGGGATTCGGATCGGTAAAGGCATTCAGCAAATCCTTGATAGGCATTGAGGATATAAGTTCATCACACTCCATCGTTTTCCTCTCGCCCTTTTCCATGAATTCAACGCTTTTTATTTTACCGCTTTCTTCATTGATTTTCACTACCGGACAATTCATCTTAACTTCGGCGCCCATCTCAACCGCTCTGTCCCGCACAGTCTCCCAAAGCTGACCGGGGCCAAATTTGGGATAGATGTATTCCTCAATCAGAGAAGTTTCGACCTTCTTGTTCTTCCCGCCGAAAATCTTGCCTAACATATCTTTTATCACCGCCAAGACCGACAAGCCTTTGACCCGCTGAGAGCCCCAATCGGCGGAAATATACTTTGGATGCCTGCCCCAAACCTTTTCGGTGTAACCTTCGAAAAACATAGAATAGAGCACCTTACCGAATCGGTTGATATAGAAATTTTCAAGGGAATCCTCCGGCAACTTTTTAATCATTGCACCCAAATAGGAAAAGCCCGCCCTTATTGTGGTAAAAAATCCCATATTTTTCAAGGTTTCCCACTTCATGGTCACCGGATAATCAAAAAACTTCCCGTCATAGTATATTCTCGAAACACGGTTGCGCTTCAACATAACATTGTCTGTCTTTTCGGGGTCTGCTCCGCCCTCCGGATATTCTCGGGTTCGGTTCAGCAATATGTCATCCTTTGAAGGAGCACCTTGAGGCGGCAATATACTATACCACCACTCCATAACCCGGTCGTCCTTGGAAAAAAAACGATGCCCCCCTATATCCATTCTGTTGCCTTTATATCTAATAGTCTGAGAAATCCCGCCAATTCTGTCGGTTCCCTCAAGGACCGTAACATCATATTCTTTTGTTCTGCTCAAAAGCTCATAAGCCGCAGTAAGTCCCGCAGGTCCCGCTCCGATTATTATAATTTTCCCTTTATTTTTACTATTATTCATATTATGTTACCTCCTTCGTTTTATCTCACAGTGTAAATAATTTTCTTCCTTGCCACAAAATTCCACACCAACACGATTGCCGCTGCCACTATCTTTGACAGCAAAAAGTAAAACCCGAACACATCGGTAAAAAGCCACATTATCAGTTCCGTCAGCCCAAGACCGATTACGCCGATTATTCCGTATATCACAAATTCCGCAACTCTGCCGGTTTTTCGCTCGTTCCCGTTAAAAACAAAACACACCGAAAGTATATAGTTGACAACCAATCCGAACACAAACGCTATGGCTGCCGCCAAAAGATAATGCATAAATTTCTCACAGAGCCACAATGCTCCGGCATCCGCCACAAAAGCAATCCCACCTACAAATATGTATCTGAAAAACTGGATAAAAGCGTTTGCAGTCTCCGCCCGAAACAGAGTGTGCATATCAAATCGCTTAAGTGCATTGAAAAATTCTCGCATATGTGTTTCCTCCTATATATTCCATTAAAAGTTTATTCGGAACGACCTATCTTTTTGACTATCTTGCCCCATGCGTCTTTCGGAACATGAGGTTTTAGTGCAAACAGCAGCACTCCCGCCAAAGTCAGCAGTGAAATAACCGCGGAAATCCTCAGTCCCGGCACGTGATATTTGAGTTTAATATGATGTTTGCCCTCGCCTGACGGTATTGCCATAAAGAGAGTTTGCGCCTCCACAGGCTCGGTTTTTTTGCCGTCGACATAAACCGACCAACCATCTTCATAGGGAATGGACGTGAAAAGCATTTCATCTTTGTCAAGCTCCACATCACCCTCAATACGTGTGTTGCTGTAATCGGTAACATTGAATCTTTTCTCATTGGGTATATTCTCAAGTGCCCGCTCTAAGGCGCCGATATCAACCATCGCGATTCTGGCATTTTTCGAAAGATCATAATCCGTGAAACTTACTTTAATCCGGTCGCCGGCATTGAATCTGCCAAGATAAAAGATCTTTTTGCCGATTCCGGTATCATAGGTATAAGCTCGGGACGCCCCATTCACTGTGAGCTGCGGGACGCCATTATAATTTTTGGCAAAATCCACGTAGTACATACCTGTTTCAGATGCGGTAAATTCAACTGCTCTGCCACTGTCCGCAGGTTGCGCCCGTGTTACATTTTTAAATACAAAATTACCTAAAAGTTTTTGTGTGAAATAATTTTCGTTATCCAAGGCGTTACCCGCATTGTAATAATTCGATTGTATGTCATTGTCTGCCGCAAAACCTATTCCCATTGCATATGGGTTTTCATAAACTTTGTTTTCTCCAAAATCCTCGACTAATTTATAACTGTCATTGATTCGCCCCTTTGAGATGATATATTTTATGCCGAGCAATGTATCGGTAAGTATTGTGGATCCTTGGTAACGGATAGCAATGTATTCCTGCCTCATACCCATATCTTTATCAAATCGAACTATATTATTGTTATATGTCGAACTGTAATGGGTTATACCCTTTAATCCAAAACTCATATTATCGTTGTCTGTGCGCAAAAATGTTTTCTCGGCACGGTAAAATCCGTCATCTCGGCCTTTTATGCAATTCACTGCCTCTCCGATACCGTCGATTTCATCTCGATACTCGGTATAAGATGTATACCCAAATTGACGGTCAATTCCTTTTAACAGTGACCATCCGTTTATAATAAGTTCTGCACAGGTAAGAAGCACCATAGCGCAGCTTACACATTTGACAAATTTTTTGCTGCCAAGACAATATAGCGGAAGAGCTACAATGTATATACCCGCAAAAACAAGGCTGAGAATCGCCAATTTGGAATCGGTAATAACTTCGGAATCCAAGAAATATACTGCTACAATAAGCGCCGCATACACAGCCGCACCGGCAACACCGTATGGTAGTTGTTTTTTCTTCAGCTTCGTAAATCCGCTGTAGGCGATATAAATCGAGAAAAAGCAAAATGCATACGCATACCTATAAGGAAACCAATTGGGATATTTGAAAACATGCCATGCCATATCGATCTTTTTGATAAAAAAACTGACAATAAACACCGCAAAAACCAAAACAGCAGCGATTTTTGCCTTGAGTTTGATTTTGGGATTCAAAAAATAAACTCCAATCAAAACGCCACAGAGCATCCCGCAAAATATGGAAGGCGCACCGTTATTAAGCATACTGTCATATTGCCCCATAAACAGACGTTTGGGAATCTTGAATATCTCTTGATTCCAAAATCCCTCTGCCACATATCCGTTACCGGCAAGTTTTCCGTTTAGCATATTCAACAAAGTGGGCAACAGTACCACGCTGCATAGCAGCACACATACAACTCCAGCCCCAAGCATTGTCAAAATTTTTTTCATAAAGTCCTTGACATTCTTTTCTCTGCAGGAAGTAAAATATCTGTATAGATAATAAATTACCGAGAAAATAGCCGTCATATATGCGGTATAGTAATTGGAAAACAGAGTCATCACAAAAGAAGCAATAAACAACAGTGGCGAACGGCCTTTGAGAACTCTTTCAATTCCAAGCAGCACAATCGGGAGCCATATAACTGCGTCGAGCCACATAATACACATGCTATACATCATGGAATATGACATAAGGGCATAACAGCAAGAAAACAGTATCGTTGAAATATCACACCTCTTAAACACATGGCGGAGGAATATTGCAAAAGTCAAACCGCAGGCTCCGATTTTCAATACGGTAATAAGTGCGAGACCGATTGGCATCGCTTTCTGAGGGAAGAAAATCATCAACAGAGAAAACGGACTTGATAGGTAGTATGTGAAAAGACCGAACACACTCCCTCCCATTTCTTTTGTAAAGGAATACAAAAGGCTGTCCCGGCCGGTCAAAACCCTGTGAAAATATGCGAAAAATTCCCCATATTGATTATCCATATCCATTGCCAATATTGTCCTATCGCCAAACGGATATACCTTAAAAAGCGCATAAATGATTATCATGCATGATGCCGGCAATATGAAAGATAGCACATATACACATATTTTATTCTTGTCTTTAGCCTTAAGCGTATTCGGTTTCATTCGGCAACACCTCCGATATGTCTTTTTGTTCTATAGCAAACTCCCGGCCTTTCTTACAGCAAAAAGCCCATTATGTATTTCATTTTATAAAATAATCCCGGATTTGTCTTTTCGATAGAATTGTATGCATCCAAGAATATTTGCAGGTTGTTTATTACAAGTGCAGCGACGAAACAAACCAACACAAATGTCAAAAGTGCCTTTTTTTGTTCTTTTCCGCCTTTACCGAACGGACTTATGTTTGTATATGCGGCAAAAATCGCTATCGCAGCAGCCACGGTGAACATCCACGCAAAATCATAGAAATATCTTACAATAATGCCGCCCATTTGCGTGTCTATGAATACTATGGCAATCGCGCACAAGCAAAGCGCCCACGAAATATAATAGGGCCGCTTATCTACTTTCCTTGCATACCACTTCTTTTTGCCGAGACCCCACAGGCCGAAGAAAACAATCGGGGACATCCATAAAAAACCACCGTAAGTGCCTTCGACAATATTATACCCTTGATTTAGCGTATTAACCGTCAAAATTTTGAGATACGGAAATACTATATCAAACTGACATGGCTGGAATAAATAATAGAAAAATCCGGTCAATGTCCTATCCATGTAAAATCCTCTGTGTGTCATATCCGTATATGTCATATTATAGGCAGCGCCGAAATCAAAGGGGGAGCCAAATCTTTTGGAATTATATATCATCAGCAATACCGCAACAATCACATAGGGCAGGCACAACGCAATCGTGTCCTTAATACTTTTCTTTGAAAACAACAACCTGTCTTTAAAGACAAACCGCCATAAAATCACAACGCCGATTACAGATGACAAAAGCAGCTGCGGCCTGCATCCGGCAACAAGCGCCAAGCACACTGCGCCCAATGCAATCCGCCAAGTTTTAAGTTTTGTGTTTCCTTGAGAATCCTTATAATCGGCTCCGATCCACAAGGCCAAACCGGTACAGGCAAAAGCAACACCAAGTGCCAGCGGTATCGGATAAAACTCCGGTCGTTTCATGAAATACAATGCACCGCAAGTCTCACACATCAAAATGCTTATGATAAAATACAATCCAAACGGAATCCTCGGAAACCATTTTTTTGCTAATTTATAAAGCAAATATACAAACGACAAACACATCAGCATGGTACATATGAACAATACTACCGCATTTGATAAATCTCCGTCTGAGAATAATTTAAATGGTACATAGAACAAAATGCAAGGTACCACTCCGAAATATACATAGTATCTGCCGTTATAGTAGGCGTTATCCCAAAGCGGCCAATGCTCTAACTTGGATCTTCTTAAACTGTAATCATAAGGATTATCCAAAGCCTTAATATCATCATATGTATCGATTTCAAGATCAAATCTGCCATGAAGCAGCGATTCGGCTAAGTGGTTATATTGTAAATTAGCTTCGGTACTGTAAGCATCCCGAATATATGGATTAGCATTTTTCAAATTCCACATACATATGGTCTGAACTATAAGGAACAGTACGATTGCTATAAGCTGCCACTTAACTTTCAAGTTAAGCCGATGCTTATATACAAAAGATCCGGGTCTGAAAGTATACAAAAACATCATCACACACAGTATAAATAAAAATCTATACCAAGTGAAACACATGGGAACCCTGCGGTTTACACCTATTCCGTCAATATGAAAATTGCTTCCGTCTTCCATATTCTTAAGGCTGATCGTCATTGATTTGACAGTTCCGCTGAAATGGGTTCTTATATACTTCGACTGTTCAACGTTATTTACAACCTCACGTTCCGGCGCTGTAAATGCCTTCGCTGCGTTTGCTTCGTCGATAACACTGATTGTAAATTTAGTATAAGGATTTATTCCTGTGATACCAAGGTATACATTGTCAAACTCTTTATTAAAATTTTCAATTTTTATGCTGACATCTTTTCCGTTACAAGTGTATGTGCCATCGGAAATTTTCTTAGCATTCTCAACTTTGTAATCCTCAATCATTATTTCGTCGCCAAAAGTCAACGACTCAATCGCCCTGAAATTACAAACGAAAATCTCCAGCAAAAGCGCAATCGCCAAGAATATCAAAAACATTATCGAATATTTCCTTAAAGACTCCGGGCCGCAAAGAATATCTTTAAATTTACTTAAAATTCGATGTACCGTTTTCTTTTTGGTTTTCATGACTTTTTTATTCTCACTCATAATTATACCTCTTTTTGTCATTTACTTTCCCGTCAATTTTTTAAAAATATCTTCGGCATTTATCAATTCATATTCGAAGGCTTGGCGATCTTTTTGCACAATTTTTTATCAACTGTGTGAATTGTCATTTCTGTCTCTATCTCAAAGCCTTTCGAAAGCACGGTAACCTGTCATGACATCTTTAATATTACTTTATATAACACTCGGCATCAATTTTCCGAAACATTCATCGGATTACATTTCCCTTGCCCCGAACATATTCATGACGAACAACAGCCCCGGCATGCTCTGCTATTTTGTCGGTGCCGTCCGATGAATTATTGTCATACACATAAATTACCGCCTCCGGCAAGGCAGCTCTAAAATCGCCAATGACCTTGCCAATGGTTTTCCCTCATTATAGCATGGTATCAACACAGCGATCTTATCCATTTTGTCTTCCATCTATTGAATTTGTATTTGTTACATTCTCCGTATTTGCATCAGTTTTTGCGGAATCATTAATATTACTCTCTTTTATTATATACAGTGGCCGGCGTTTGGTTTCAAGATACGTTTTGGATAGGTATTGTCCCAAAATTCCAATTGACAGCAGTTGAAGACCTCCTACCAAAAGTATAACGCAGACCATGGACGGCCATCCGAAAGCGCTTCCGCCAAACAGCAGCTGACGGACTATTATAAAAATAATTCCTGCAATCGAAATAAAGAAAAGAATTATTCCCATAAGCGATGACAGAGCCAGCGGTGCGGTTGAAAAACCGACTATCCCGTCAACAGAATACTTGAACAGCTTCCAAAAGGACCATTTGGTCTCACCGACGCTGCGATTTATGTTTTCATATTCAATCCACTTGGTTTCAAATCCAACCCAAGAAAATATTCCCTTCGAAAACCTGTTGTATTCGCACATCCCAAGTATGCTGTCGACCATACGGCGGGACATAAGCCGAAAATCCCGGGCACCATCGACAATTTCGGTTTGTGATATATGGTTAATTAGTTTGTAAAACATTCGGGCAAAAAAGGAACGAATCCTTGCCTCACCTTTTCGGTTGACCCGTCGCGTCGCAGCGCAGTCGTATTGGCCGCTTTTGACAATTTCGTACATTTCAGGGATCAACGAGGGAGGGTCCTGCAAATCCACATCCATAATCACCACATAGTCGCCGGAGGAATTATCCATGCCGGCGTACATTGCGCTTTCTTTCCCAAAGTTTCTGGAAAATGTTATATATTTTACCCTTTTATCCTTATCGGCAAGGCCGCAAATGACATTCCCGGTATCATCCCTTGAGCCGTCATTGACAAAAATATATTCAAACTCCGTTTCCGGCATACCGGTGGCAACTTTGGTTATTTCACGATAGAAAATCGGTATGGCGAGTTCCTCGTTAAAGCACGGAACTATTATGCTTATTTTATCCATATTGATTATTTCTCTTTCTATCATACAATTTTTTATTTTATTTTATATAAATTGTCTGCACCTTCGGAATGCACAGGTACGAGCCTTGAAAGCAGCTGATTGTTTATGTTGTAATTTTGTCTTTCCATTGGCCCAACAAGCACATATTCTATATTGTTTTGGCGACAGAAGGAAACCATATTTTCATAAGATCCGCTGTAGGCTCTTTTTATCTCGGCGTCTCGCTTTGCGTATTCATCACCCAGTCCATGGAAATATACAAAGGATGAGGAGCCACAATATACGGTTCTGCCGGCGAGAGAGCATACGGGATTGACCAGCCAGGTTGATGTGAGGAATACCGAATCAGGGTCGGTGTTTTCCCTGATATAATCCGCCATAGCCACATCCGATGCGCTAAAAGTGCTGAGCTCCCCCTTGCTGTTGTATTCTCTGCCTATTGTAAGTGCGCCGGAAAGGTTCCCCGCTATAAGCACCAAAACAGCAATGAATATTCGTCCTCGCACATTTTTAAGAGCACCGAACGCTGCAACCATCCAATCCGCCACCAACATAACCATGATCATAAACACGATATATATCAGTTTGTTGTTGTCATAAGCGTTTGGCTGAAATTGTATTGTCTCTGCCAAAACCATAATAATGGCACATCCAATAAGCAGCCTTTTGTTGTCTTTTGAGGCATGCAATATGGCTGGAACGGCCAAAAGGGCGATTATTCCCATATTCTTGATGTAGAACCAGATGTACGGGTCCTCACTGTTGACCCAATTGAAATGGAAATTTAAGAACGAACTGTTTCCGCCGGTTTGAGAGAAGGTCCAATAAATCAGTTGTGGCATGGCAAGCAATATCGTGATTCCGCCAAATATTGCCCAATTGATAATATATTCTTTTTTGTTTTCTGCCTTGAAAAAATATCCAATCAGCAATCCGACCGAAATCAATCCGAGGGCTAAAAACGAGTGAGTATGAATCATTGGCATGCATCCCGCCAAGACACCTACTGCGATAAAACGAGACCGTTTGTTTGTTTTAAGACCATCCAGCAAAAGCCAGAGTGCCGGAATAAATGTAAACCAGCCCGCCATGGTTGTGCGCTGGGGTATTATCATATCGCATATGGTATTTGACCAGCGGATATTTTCCTCGTTATAATTCGTCGGCGTGTGATAAAAATCGGTAAACAACCTTGTAAAAACATTATGATCCGCTCTGGCGCCTTCGAAAAAATAGGCAAATCCGAAACCACCCCCTATGAAGAATAAAACCGTTGCGATAACTGCGGATGATTTTTTATTAACAATCTTGAGTGCCAAGATATAAAAGCCCATCACAAGCATCAAAGAAATAACATAACTCGGAATCAGCACCGCCCATCTGAGAGGCGTGCCAAAGAGATATAAACTCGAAGAGAGCATATCAACAAAAAACGGATAATTCAACTTAGTGCCGGAAAGCAAATTGTATCCAGGAGGAAACGTTTTCTGCTCTGCAATGCTTGTAATAAAGCTTAAATGCATCGGAAGGTCTCCCCAGGTGCACTGTCCGGAAACGATACCTCCGCTGTCATTTTTTACCAGAATATGGTTGGTCATAAGCACCCATATTATCAAACTTATGGGCAAAATCAAAGCTAGGAATACACGCCAATCCACACATTCCTCGCCGGATTTGATATTTATTTTATAGAATTTCTCGTTTTTGCGTTTAACATTGATAATAATATAAGGAATAATCGAAACCACAAGTAAAATAATATGGCTTAAAACAGTAAAGTCAAAAATCAGCGCCGGAATAACAATGCCCGCCATAAGCAGTACATTTCCGAAAACACCTCCCATCCATACACGGAAAAATATATCTTTGTCCTTAAAATACATATTAGCATATAAAAAACCTATAATCAGGAACAAAATATATATCAATACCCCAAGCATATAATCAAATCCCCCTTCCTGCTTTATTCGGTCGCAAACCTATGCCAATTCCGCAAATTTCATAAAATCCCATACTACAGCTACAACACAACATTATAATATTATTACCATTTTACGATTTTTTTGTGTAAATGTCAATGTTAATTTTGTTAATACAAAAAATTTCGTCAATATAGCCATATATTTGTTCCGTTCGTCCTATGTTTCCGAAAAACGGAGCCGCTATAAAAGCATTTTAGATTTGTACTCTTCGAAAATGTTTTCGACAGATGATATATGTAAAATAACCCCCCGGAGGCTTACGGCCTTCCGGGGGAATTTATTAAACCAACTCTAAGACGGACATTTCCGCGGCGTCACCGCGACGGGGTCCCACTTTGATGATTCTTGTATATCCACCGTTTCTGCTCTGATATTTGGGAGCAATTTCATCGAACAACTTTGTTACGACCTCTCTTTTTGTGATATACGAAAGGGCCTGTCTCTTGGTGTGAAGCGTGTTCCTCTTGCCAAGAGTTATCATTTTATCTGCCATTCTCTTAACCTCTTTGGCTCTGGCCGTGGTGGTCTCTATTTTGCCATTCTCCAAAAGTGAGGTCGTGAGATTTCTCAGCATAGCGCGTCTGTGAGCGGTTGGCCTTCCCAGCTTTCTTTGCTGTGCCATATAAATCACCTCTTCCTGTTTTCTTTTACTGTCAGTCGTCGCTGGCAAGACCTAAGTTCATGGCCTGCAGCTTGGACTCAACTTCCTCAAGGGACTTTTTGCCCAAGTTCCTTACCTTCATCATTTCGCTTTCCGTGCGCGTAGTCAAATCCTGAACGGTGTTAATTCCCGCCCTCTTCAAACAGTTGTAGGAACGAACAGACAAATCCAACTCCTCTATCGTTGTCTCGAGGACTTTCTCCTTCTGTCCCTCTTCTTTTTCTATCATAATTTCGGTATTCTTTGCATCATCGGATAAATCAATGAACAAACTCAAATGGTCACTGATTATCTTGGCGGCCAAGGAAACCGCCTCGGCGGGAGTTGTGGTTCCGTTTGTCCAAATCTCAATTGTGAGCTTGTCGTAATCGGTAACATTGCCCACCCGAGTCGGCTCCGTATAGTAATTCACTTTCTCAACCGGAGTGAAAATGGAATCCGTGGCAATAACGCCAATCTGTCCGCTTATCAATTCCTTGTTCTGGTCAGAGGACCTGTAACCGCGGCCTTTGTCTATTGTGACTTCCATATCCAACTCTCCATCCTCATCGAGGGTGGCAATATGCAGCTCCGGATTTAGAATTTCCACATCCGCATCGGGCTGTATATCCCGAGCAAGCACCTCTCCCGGACCCTTACAGCTGATAGCCAATGTTTTGGGGCCTTTTACATGCAGCTTGAGTACCAAATTTTTTATATTGAGTACAATTTCGGTAACATCCTCTTTCACTCCGGGAATGGTGGAAAACTCATGAAGCACTCCGCCAATTTTGACCGATGTTGACGCAACACCCGGCATAGACGACAGGAGCATTCTTCTGAGAGAGTTCCCGAGAGTCGTGCCATATCCCCTCTCAAGCGGTTCAATAACAAACTTAGCATACTTGTCGTCATCCGACGCTTCAACACATTCTATTTCCGGCTTTTCAATCGGCTTTTCCATCTCAATCATCGTTCACCCTCCTATAAAATTAGGACTATAGGCTAAGCCTATTATTTGCTGTAATATTCGACTATCAAGTGCTCCTCTACAGGGAAGTCGATATCCTCTCTGTCAGCAAGGGCAATGATTCTGCCTTCCAATGTGTCTCTGTTCATATCAATCCACTTGGGAATTGTTCTGTTGGAATTTCGCTCAACTATATCCTTCATTCTTTCGGATGTTCTGCTCTTTTCCTTCAGACTTATAACCTCGCCCGGTTTCACCAAATAAGATGGAATATCAACCCTCTTGCCGTTCACGGTCACATGACCGTGATTTACTATTTGTCTTGCCTCTCGTCTCGTGTTTGCAAGACCCATACGATAAATTACATTATCAAGTCTTGACTCAAGGATGCTCAGCAGGCATTCGCCCGTAACTCCGTTCATCTTTGTAGCCATTACATAATATTTGGCGAACTGTTTTTCAAGGACGCCATAAATAAACCTAACTTTTTGCTTTTCGTTAAGTTGCATACCATATTCACTTTGTTTTTTTCGTCTCTGGTCAAAAGTTCTGTTTGAACTCTTATCAATACCCATAACGGTAGGCTCTATGCCCAAAGTGCGACATCTCTTAAGAACAGGCTGCATATTTTTAGCCATTTTTTATCCTCCTTCAAATCTGATTCAACAATCTCAAACCCGTGCACTACACGCGTCTTCTCTTGGGCGGTCTGCATCCATTATGAGGGATGGGTGTAACATCCTTTATCATATTGACCTCAAGACCGGCAACCTGAAGCGCTCTTATAGCGGCTTCACGTCCCGAACCGGGGCCTTTTACATATACCTCAACCGTCTTCATTCCATGTTCCATAGCGGCCCTTGCAGCAGTTTCCGCAGCCATCTGTGCAGCAAAAGGAGTGCTCTTTTTGGAGCCCTTAAACCCCAATCCGCCTGCACTTGCCCAGGAAATAGCATTTCCGGCAATATCCGTTATGGTAACAATGGTATTGTTAAATGTAGATTTGATATGAGCCGCACCTCGCTCTATGTGCTTTTTCTCCTTGCGGCGTTTGGTTCTCTTTACTGTTTTTGCCATTGTATCTTTCACCTCCTATAAGAAATACGGCATCTCTTGATAAATCAAAAGAAATTCAAAATCCATCGCCCAAGGCTTATTTTTTCTTGTTTGCGATGGTTCTCTTGGGACCTTTACGGGTCCTGGCGTTGGTCTTGCTGCGCTGTCCGCGCACCGGGAGACCTTTTCTGTGACGGATTCCTCTGTAGCAGTTGATTTCCATCAAACGCTTGATGTCAAGAGCGATATCCCTTCTCAGATCACCTTCAACATTATAGTTGTCGATTTCGTTTCTGAGCTTTTGGATGTCTTCTTCCGTCAAATCCCGAACTCTTGTGTCGGGATTAACGCCCGTTGCCGCCAAAATCTTTCGGGAAGTGGAAAAACCGATACCGAAAATGTATGTGAGGCCTGCCTCAACTCTCTTGTCGTTCGGTAAATCCACACCTGCGATACGTGCCATAATTTTTCACCTCCATAAATTCTTTAAGAAAATCGGAGCAGAATTTCACCCATATTTTTTCCATATGGCATCGGCAAAAAATAAAGTGGTTTTGATGCCTGACCCTGCTCCTTGGCTTTGCTGCCTCTTATCCCTGTCTCTGTTTGTGGCGGGGATTTTCGCAAATAACCATTACCTTTCCTTTTCTTTTAATAATTTTGCACTTTTCACAAATAGGTTTAACTGAAGGTCTGACTTTCATTTGCTTCACCTCCTACGTTTGTATTGTTCAAAGATATGGACCTCCATAACCGTGAACCGTAACATTTTATCATAATTTTTTTTCAAAGTCAAGTAATTTCACCTGTCCAACTTTAACAAACTTTGGTAAATTTCACCTAAATTTTAAGTCAAGATTTTCGTTTTCATCTTTTATTCAATAAATCCAGCTCCGCAGATGATTTTCTCGAGTTTTCCTCTTTTTCCATAACAAAATATCAAGCTATAATCGCCGTCCCATCTCGGAGTCACGGCTCCCCATAATATAATGCGACCGCAATCTTCGGACCTTGCTCGGATTATTTGGCTCTCCATGTGATACGGCCTTTTGTCAAATCATAGGGAGAAATCTCAACCGTCACTTTGTCCCCGGGCAGTATCTTTATGAAATGCATTCTCAATTTGCCGGAAATATGCGCCAAAATTTTATGGCCGTTTTCCAGCTCCACATTGAACATCGCATTCGGAAGTGCATCCACCACCTTTCCCTCGACTTCAAGCATATCCTCTCTTGACATTATTTTACACCTCCTCGTCATATAACTTCAATATTTTTCGTATCTCGGAATCGGCTGTGCCTCCCGAATTCTTCAAAAAACTCACATCATCAATGTGTCCGATTGGTCTCAGGTGAAGATTTTTCTTTTTTTTTGATCTGCCAAGTTTTCGCGTATCGCCGTCTGAAATTAAAACATATTCCCGATCGATTTTTTCGACAACCAAAAATTTTCTGCCCTTGCCTCTGCCTGCGGATGCCTCTGCCACATCGCCGACACTTAGGGAGTGTCTTGTTTTTTTGTTCATATTACACCTATATTTTCCGGCGGTTCAAGCAAAAAATCCACCTTAAAAACAATTCCTCATCTCAAGGGGTCTATCCCACATCGGAGCAGTCCTCGGGTAATGTGAGCAGCACGGGAGCACCCTTTGTTATGAGCACCGTATTCTCATAGTGGGCGGAATTTTCTCCGTCGGAAGTTATAACGGCCCAATCATCGTCGCCGATGTATGTCTCTTTTTTCCCTGCAAGAACCATAGGCTCAATGGCTATAACCATACCGGCGCGCAACCGTATGCCGCGGCTTCGGGACACATAGTTGGGAACCTCCGGGTCTTCATGGAGCTCCGTGCCCACGCCGTGACCGCAAAATTCCCTCAGCACCGAAAAGCCGTTTGCTTCCACGTGGGTTTGAACAGCCCTTGATATATCGGATATTCTGTAGCCTTCCTTGGCAAATTCCAATGCCTTATAGAAACTTTCTCGGGTCACACGGACCAATTTTTCCGTTTTTTCATCAGTTTTGTCTCCCACAATGAATGTGCGGCAGGCATCCCCGTGATAGCCCTCATAGCAAGCTCCCACGTCCACACTGAGCACATCGCCCTCTTTCAGCGGAACATCGTTGGGGAAGCCATGTATGATAACATTATTGACACTGGCGCAAATGGTGCCCGGGAAATCGTCATAGCCCTTGAATGAGCCCGTGCAACCTTTGGAATGTATAAAATGCTCGGCAATCTTATCAAGCTGTCTTGTGGTAACTCCGGGCCTCACTGCCTCGCCCACAACTTTCAGCGTTTCGTAAGTATATCGCCCTGCCACCTTCATTTTTTCAATTTCGGATTTTGATTTTATTTTGACCAAAATTATGCCTCCAATGCCTCAAGTACAGCCGCACGGGTATCTGCAATTTCCTCTCTGCCCTTTGCAACTCGCAATATACCCTTTTCTTTGTAATAGTCAATAAGAGGCTCTGTCTGCTCATGGTAGGTTTTAAGTCTCGCCCGGACTGTCTCAGGTTTATCGTCCGAGCGAACCCCCAATTCACCGCCGCACTTGTCGCAAATCCCCTCAACCTTTGTGGGATTATATTCCCGGTGATATGTGGCGCCGCAAGATTTACATTCGAGACGGCCGCTGAGACGCTCCACAATCGTTTCATCGTCAACCTCAAGGGACAAAACCTTGTCTATTTCTATAGGCGATGCATCAAGGGATTCCGCTTGAGCTATGGTTCTGGGAAAACCGTCAAGGATAAAGCCGTTCTTGCAGTCGTTCTCCTTGAATCTGTCATCCATAACCCGTATCATCAAATCATCCGGGATAAGCTTTCCTGCGTTTATGTACCCCTCCGCAATCTTGCCGAGCTCCGTACCCTCGCCTATATTTTTCCTCAAAATCGCTCCCGTGGATATGCTTGGTATGCCATAGTGCTCACTGAGCATTTCCGCCTGGGTGCCTTTGCCTGCGCCGGGTGCAGCCAACAATATTAATCTCATAAGTCAAACCTCCTTAAAAACACAAATTGCGTTCCATTGACATGCCCTAAGCAATTCCTCCGAATCGAGCAGGAATCTATCAATGACGCAAGAGCAGGTATATGCTCGCCGAATCGGGAGCAGCACCTGCTCATACGCTAAATGATTTTTTTCTCTTATTCCAAAAATCCTTTGTAGTGACGCATCAACATCTGAGATTCGATGCTCTTGACTGTCTCAAGGGCAACACCCACAACGATCAACAGCGATGTGCCGCCGATAGCAAAATTGCTGATACCGATAACAAGGTTAAGTATGATAGGCAAAATCGCAATCAAACCGAGGAAAATGGAACCTACCAAAGTTATTCTCGAAAGAACCTTGGAGATATACTCGGATGTTGGGCGGCCGGGTCTGATGCCCGGGATGAATCCGCCGTTCCTCTTCATATTGTTCGCCATTTCAATGGGATTGAACTGAATTGCGGTATAGAAATATGTGAAGAATATTATCAGCAGGAAATACAATATGGCATATACCACCGAATCTGCCGAGAAGAATATCTTCAGGAATGTTCCCCAAAATCCGCTCTGCCCCGCCTGCACGCCGAAAAATCCGGCTATTGTGCCCGGGAACGACATAATCGACATAGCAAAGATAATGGGGATAACGCCTGCGGAAGCAACCTTGATAGGAATATGAGTGCTCTGTCCGCCGTACATCTTTCTGCCTACCATACGCTTAGCATACTGAACCGGAATGCGTCTCTCCGCCTCATTCATGGTGACAACCAACGCAACCGCAACAACTATGAGAATGAGAATAGCAATTACACCGATGAGACCAAGGCTGCCGCCTTTTGCATAGGCATAGAGAGACTGGGCCATACTGGGAAGTCTCGAAACGATACCGGCAAAGATGATAAGGGAAATGCCGTTGCCGACTCCCTTTTCGGTTATCTGCTCACCAAGCCACATCAGGAAAGATGTGCCTGCGGTGAATGTTAAGATTACCGTAATTGCACTCAAGAATCCCGGGTTGTCAATCGCATTATAGCTGGACAGCATAAAATACAGACCTATAGCCTGAATCAGCGCCAAGACAACCGTACCGTATCTCGTGATCTGAGCAATCTTTCTCCTACCTTCTTCGCCCTGCTTTGAAAGTCTCTCAAGAGCAGGAATGGCAACAGTCAAAAGTTGCATAATAATCGACGAGTTGATGTACGGTGTGATGCTCATTGCGAATATTGTGGCATTCTGGAACGCACCGCCGGAAATAATATTGATAAATCCGAATATGGAGTTATCACCCGTGAATATTTCTCTCATTGCCGCCGGATCCAAAAGAGGAACAGGTATACACGAACCGAGGCGGAAAATAATAAGCATTATTACGGTGTATATAAGCTTTTTCCTAAGATCGGCAATTTTCCATGCATTACGAATGGTTTCAAACATTATCCAATCACCTCAGCCTTTCCGCCGGCCGCAGTGATTTTTTCCTCTGCGCTCTTGCTGAATCTTGCCGCCTTAACGGTTAATTTTTTATCAAGCTCACCGCGACCCAAGATAACCACACCGTCGTTTATCTTGCTGATAACGCCGCTTCCCTTTAAAAGCTCAGGCGTTACCTCCGTGCCGTCGTCAAACTTATTAAGCTTTTCGATGTTAATCGAAGTGTACTTCTTTGCAAAGATGTTTGTGAAACCTCGCTTTGGCAGCCTTCTGTATATAGGCATCTGTCCGCCTTCAAAACCGGGACGAACATGACCGCCGCTTCGAGATTTTTGGCCTTTCTGGCCCCTACCGGATGTCTTTCCGTTGCCGCTTCCGTGGCCTCTTCCGACTCTGAAAGCCTTCCTCTTCGCGCCCTCTGCCGGAGATAATTCGTGAAGTTTCATAGAGTCCACCTCCTCCTTTTTTTCAAAAATAATAGTATATGACTTTCGCCTTATTCAGCTACCGTAACAAGGTGTTTTACCTTGAATATCATTCCTCTGATTTGAGGATTATCGGGCAATTCTGCCGTTTGATGCAGCTTACGAAGACCCAGCGCCTTTACTGTGGCAACCTGGTCCGGTTTTGCACCGATGGTGCTTTTTGTTAAAGTTACTTTAATTGTATTAGCCAAGGATCTTACCTCCTGTTTCAAAGCTTTTATCCGAGAATCTCCTCGGGCTTCTTGCCTCTCAGTGCGGCAACCTCCTCAAGACTCTTGAGGGACGCCAACGCCTCAATGGTAGCAGCCACAACATTCTTGGGATTATTGCTGCGTAAGCACTTTGTCCTTATATCTTTAATGCCCGCGAGTTCCAGCACGGCACGAGCCGCTCCGCCTGCGATAACTCCGGTACCTTGTGCGGCAGGCTTGAGCAGAACTCTGCCTGCGCCGTATTCACCGATTATCTCATGGGGAATAGTGGTATCGAGAATCGGGACGGTTATCATATTCTTCTTGGCGTCATCGATGCCCTTGCGTATGGCGTCCGGGATTTCAGCCGCCTTGCCCATTCCGCATCCTACATGACCGTTGCCATCGCCGACAACAACCAAGGCACTGAATCTGAAGTTTCTGCCGCCCTTTACAACTTTCGCAACACGATTCAAATAAACCACTTTTTCCTCAAGCTCCAACACATCTGCATCGATACGCTCTTGCTTTTTGGTTCTTTCGCCCTTTTCTGCCATTTATCGTTTCACCTCTTTCTTTAACATTAGAACTTCAAACCGCCCTCACGAGCACCCGCAGCCAATTCGGCTACTCTGCCGTGATACAAATATCCGCCTCTGTCGAATACTACCGTTGTAATACCCTTGTCGAGGGCCTTCTTCGCAATCAGTTCTCCGACTGCTTTGGCGGCGGTTTTGTTTCCGCCGTATGTACCCTTAAGCTCCGAATCAAGGGAAGATGCGGCTGCCAAGGTATTGCCGGTCTCATCGTCAATCACCTGAGCATAGATATTCTTAAGACTTCTGAAAACACAGAGCCTGGGTCGGTCGGATGTACCCGATATCTTTTTGCGTACCCTCTCGTGCCTCGCTTGTCTTGATACATTACTGCTTTCGTTTTTTATCATATTCGCACCTCCATGGGACCGCTATTTCTTAGCGCCCGTCTTACCTTCCTTGCGTCTGATGTGTTCGTCAACATATTTGATACCCTTGCCTTTATAGGGTTCGGGAGGTCTTTTCTCTCTTATTTCTGCGGCAAACTGACCGACTTTTTGCTTATCCGGGCCGGAAATTATAATTTGATTCGGCTTCGGAACATCAATGGTAATGCCGTCTGTTTCCTCAACCTCAACTTGGTGAGAATAACCCAAATTCATAACCAGCTTGTTTCCTTGTTTTTGGGCTCTGTAACCGACTCCGTTTATCTCAAGTTCTTTCTTGAAGCCCTCGCTTGTGCCGACAACCATATTATGCAGCAGAGAACGGGTTAAACCATGAAGAGCTTTATGTCTCTTGATGTCCGACGGACGCTTAACACTGATTGTGTCGCCGTCTTTGGTGATGACCATCTCCGCAGGCATAACCTGATGAAGTTCGCCTTTCGGACCCTTGACGGTCACCTCATTGTTTTCACCGATTGTTACATCCACTCCCGTGGGAATGGTGATCGGCATCTTTCCTATACGTGACAATGATTTCTCCTCCTTTCTCCCTTTACCAGATGAATGCCAGCACCTCTCCGCCTACATTCTGACGGCGTGCTTCTTTATCTGTCATAACGCCCTTGGATGTGGATATAATCGCAATTCCGAGGCCTTTTAATACTTTCGGCAAGTCATCCTTGGACGCATATGTTCTCAGGCCCGGCTTTGAAACCCTTCTGAGGCCCGTTAATACCTTCTGCTTATTCTCCGCATATTTAAGTGTGATACGGATTACACCCTGAACGCCATCGTCAATATATTCGGCGCTCTTAACATATCCCTCATTCACCAAAATATCTGCAATCGCCTTTTTCATATTCGATGCAGGCACATCAACCGTCTCGTGACGAGCATCGTTGGCATTTCTGATTCTGGTCAGCATATCTGCTATAGGATCTGTAATATGCATTTAGACTTTCCTCCTTTTTATCGGACTGTGGTGCGGGATCGGGTCTGCCTTACGCAGCCGTTCCACACCCCGCTTATATGTGTTATCACTCCGCAAAGTGCGAGCCGATTATCCCATTACATTACCAGGAAGCTTTCTTTACGCCGGGAATCTGGCCTTTGTAGGCAAGCTCGCGGAAGCATATTCTGCAAACACCGAATTTGCGAAGATAGGCATGTGGTCTGCCGCAAATCTTGCATCTGTTGTATTCGCGCGTTGAATACTTCTGCTTTTTCTGCTGCTTATTTATCATTGACTTTTTAGCCATAAGCTCTTTTCCTCCTTATTTCCTGCTTGATACTATCTTGTAAAGGGTGCGCCCATCAAGGTGAGAAGCTCTTTTGCCTCCTCGTCGGTTTTGGCGGTCGTTACAAAATTTATATCCATGCCTCTGATTTTGTCAATCTTGTCATACTCGATTTCCGGGAAAATCAGCTGCTCTCTGACACCAAGGTTATAGTTTCCTCTGCCGTCAAAGGAATTGGGATTGATTCCTCTGAAATCGCGTACTCGGGGCAATGCCGCATTGAAGAGTCTGTCAACAAACTCATACATCCGCGAGCGCCTCAGAGTGACTTTGCAGCCAAGGTTCATGCCTTCTCTGACTTTAAAAGTTGCGACGGACTTCTTTGCCTTGGTTATAATGGCTTTTTGGCCGGTAATTATGGCAAGGTCTCCGGCAGCGTTCTCGCAAGCCTTGGAATTCTCTCGAGCATCGCTGACGCCCATATTTATAACTACCTTAACGAGCTTGGGAATTTCCATAACACTCTTGTAGTTAAACTTAGACATCATGGCATCCTTGATCTCTTTGTTATATCTCTCTTCAAGTCTCATATCAGACTTTTACCTCCTTCCTGAAGTTTAAAACGTTTCCCCGCACTTCTTGCAGTAGCGAACATGTGAGCCATCTTCAAGAATTCTGCGTCCTACTCTCGTGGGAGAACCGCATTTGTCGCAGAGGAGCATAACTTTGCTGGCATAAATAGGTGTCTCCTGCTGGATAATACCTCCGACTTCGCCCATTCTGCGAGGCTTTTTATGCTTTGTCGCCACTGATACGCCTTCTACGATAACGGTGCGTTTATCCGGGTCAACGGATAAAACCTTGCCTTTTTTGCCCTTGTCCTTGCCGGTGCGAACAACCACTTGGTCGCCGGTTCTGACATGCATTTTTGCAGACATCGTATTCCTCCTATTCATATTCCGCCGGGGTAGTCCCGGCCCTTTCTCGAAATTCTAAACCCGCCCCACTAAAGCACTTCGGGAGCAAGGGACAAAATTTTCATATAATCCTTATCTCTCAGCTCTCTTGCCACGGGACCGAATATACGTGTTCCTCTCGGGGTTTTGTCATCCCTGATCAGCACTGCGGCATTTTCATCAAATCTGATTTTTGAACCGTCGTTCCTCTGTATACCGTTCTTGGTGCGCACGATAACGGCTTTCACAATTTCGCCTTTTTTTACACCGCCGCCGGGCGTTGCTTTTTTAACGGAAGCTGTTATTACGTCGCCGATATTGCCGTATCTTCTGAAAGAACCGCCCATAACACGGATACACAGGATCTCCTTCGCGCCGCTGTTGTCAGCAACCTTTAGTATAGTTTGCTGTTGTACCATAACGGAATTCCTCCTATCTCACTCTTAAATCTGAATTCTAAAACCAAGTGTGTCGGATAAGCTTATTTTGCCTTCTCGACTATCTCAACCAACCTCCATCTCTTGTCCTTCGAAATGGGTTTGGTCTCCATAACCCTGACTCTGTCGCCTATGCCGCACTCATTGTTCTCGTCATGGGCTTTGAGTTTATAGGTTCTCTTCATTACTTTGTTGTAGAGGGGGTGCTTGATGTTTTCTCTGATGGCAACAACGATTGTCTTGTCCATCTTGTCGCTTACTACCTCACCTATACGCGTCTTGCGATAATTTCGTTCTTCCATTTATTATCCGCACCTCCTATGCATTAATGCCGGTGTTCAACCCCAGCTGCTTCTCTTTCAGAACCGTTTTGCATCTCGCAATGTCTTTCTTTACGCTGACCATTCTCATGGGATTATCCAATTGGTTGGTAGCATTCTGAAACCGCAAGTTGAACAGCTCTTCCTTTAAGTCCTGAACCTTATCCTCAAGTTCCTGAGGGGAAAGATCTCTGATTTCATCTATTTTCATTAACTATCACCTTCCGTTTCTTGGTCGGCCTTTCTGACAAACTTACACTTCATAGGCAGTTTGTGCATGGCAAGACGCAAAGCCTCACGGGCGGTATTCTCCGAAACGCCGCCTATTTCAAACATAACTTTTCCGGGTTTAACAACCGCTACCCAATACTCGGGTGCGCCCTTACCTTTACCCATACGAGTCTCGGCAGGCTTCTTACTTACGCTCTTGTCGGGAAATATCTTTATCCAAACCTTGCCGCCTCTTCGGGTGTAACGAGTCATCGCAACACGAGCAGCCTCTATTTGGTTGCTGGTTATCCAAGCGGGAGCCGCGGCCATCAAACCATACTCGCCATAGGTCACCTTGTTGCCTCTGTGTGCGGCACCTTTCATACGGCCTCTGTGAGACCTTCTGTATTTAACTCTTTTGGGGGATAACATTATCTTCTGCCTCCTCTCTGGTCGGCATTCCTACGCTGCCGAGGTGCATCCGACCTGTTTCTTCTGCGAGGACGACGATCTCTCTCACCGATTTCCGCCGATCTGCTTGTTACCGCCTTGTCGGTGAGGACTTCACCTTTGTATATCCACACCTTGACACCGATTTTGCCATAGGTTGTGTTTGCTTCCGCAAACCCGTAATCTATGTCCGCTCTGAGCGTCTGAAGGGGAATCGTGCCCTCATGGTAATGCTCAACTCGGGCAATTTCAGCTCCGCCTACGCGGCCCGCCACCTGAGTTTTGATACCCTTGGCACCAAGCTTCATGGCTCTGCCCATACACTGCTTCATGGCTTTTCTGAAAGATATACGTCTTTCAAGCTGTGACGCAATGTTTTCCGCAACAAGCTGTGCACTGAGATCGGGCTCCCGAACTTCGATAACATTCAGGATTATTGTCTTGCCCGTCATCTTTTCCAACTCTTTCTTGAGTTTCTCTATCTCGCTGCCGCCTTTTCCGATAACGATACCCGGTTTGCCGGCGTGTATTGAAATGCGAATCTTGTTTGCGAATTTTTCTATCTCTATATTTGCAACTCCGGCCTGGAATAACTTCTTCTTCAAGAATTCTCTGAGGTTATAGTCCTCAACGAGGCTGTCGCCGAAGTCTTTTTTGCTTGCAAACCACCGTGAATCCCAGTCTTTGATAATTCCGACTCTGAGACCATGTGGATTAACTTTTTGACCCATGCTGTTTTCCTCCTATCTTATTCCTTTTCCTGAAGTTTCACCGTTATGTGGCTTGTTTTCTTGTTTATTCTGAATGCGCGTCCTTGTGCTCTGGCTCTGATTCTCTTGAGAGTCGGTCCCTGGTCGGCGTAAATTTCCGAAATATACAACCTTTCAACATCCATATGATGGTTGTTTTCCGCATTGGCAATTGCAGAATTTAAAAGCTTCTCAACAACCGGGCTTGCCGCCTTGGGTGTATGTCTCAGGATACCGATTGCCTCACCCACCGACTTGTTTCTGATAAGGTCGATGACGGCACGAACCTTACGTGGCGCAATACGCACATGAGTAACCTTTGCTACTGCTTCCATATCTGTATGGCTCCTTTCAATACTCGTTTTCTTCAATATGCGCCTTAGCCTGTTGTCTTGGCTCCGGCGTGACCCCTGAATGTTCTTGTGGGAGCAAACTCACCCAACTTGTGACCGACCATATCCTCACTGACATACACGGGAACATGCTTTCTTCCGTCATAAACCGCTATGGTATGACCTACCATTTCAGGGAATATTGTGGAAGCTCTTGACCAAGTCTTCAAAACGCTCTTTTCGTTTTTTTCGTTCATGGCGACGATTCTCGCTAAAAGTTTCTTTTCAACGAAAGGCCCTTTTTTAACACTTCTACCCATTCTCTATTCCCTCCTTATTTGCTGTTGCGTCTCTTGACAATATATTTGTCGGACGCTTTCTTCTTGTTTCGTGTCTTATATCCCAATGTGGGCTTTCCCCAAGGGGTAACTGGACTTGGCATACCGATAGGCGACTTTCCTTCGCCGCCTCCATGAGGATGGTCGTTGGGGTTCATAACAACGCCTCGAACCGTAGGCCGCCATCCCATGTGACGTTTCCTGCCCGCTTTGCCCAAGTTGATGTTCTCGTAATCCACATTGCCCACTTGACCGATTGTGGCGCGGCAGTCAAGTCTGACCATCCTTACTTCGCCGCTGGGCAATCTGACCTGAGCAAATCCGTTTTCCTTGGCCATAAGCTGAGCCGTGTTGCCGGCGCTTCTTACCATTTGGCCGCCCTTGCCGGGGCTTAATTCAATATTGTAGATCATGGTGCCCACGGGGATGTCTTGGATTTCCATGGCATTACCGGGTTTGATGTCGGCGCCGTGGCCGGAGATTACTTTATCTCCTTTCTTGAGTCCCATCGGGGCGATTATATAATTCTTCACCCCGTCTTCATATTGGATAAGGGCAATGTTTGCGGACCTGTTGGGATCATATTCAATGGACAAAACAGTGGCTTCCATCCCGTCCTTGTTTCTCTTAAAATCAATTACTCTGTATTTTCTCTTTGTTCCGCCGCCCCGGTGTCTGACAGTAATTCTGCCGTATGAGTTGCGCCCCGCCTTACTTTTCATGGGACGGAGCAGAGATTTTTCGGGTGCTACCTTGTCAATCTCCTCAAATGTCGAAACTGTCATCTGACGCAGGGAAGGTGTTGTAGGATTATATTTCTTTATACCCATCTTTCAAATCTCCTTATCTGCATTTTACTAAAGGTTTATCACGATTCAAACAGCTCTATCGTCTTACTGTCGGGAGTGAGTTTAACAACAGCCTTTTTCCAATCGGCCCTTTTGCCCACATGAACGCCCTGCCTTTTGGGCTTTCCTTTGTAGTTCATTGTGGTAACCTTCTCAACCTCCACATTGAATATCTCTTCAACTGCTTTTTTTATTTCGATTTTATTCGCACCCTTCGCAACTTCAAAAGTATATTTTCTGTCTGCAACCTGGTCCATACTTTTTTCCGTTATGATAGGCTTTCTGATTATATCTTGTGCTACCATTATGCGTACACCTCCTCAAGCTTTGTAACGGCATCTTTAAGGACGATACATTTTGTGTGGTTCAGCACCGCATAGGTGTTGATTTCTCCCACATAGGTGGTATCAACGCCTTTGATGTTCCGAGCCGAGTTGACAATTTTCTTGTCGTTTTCCGGAAGAACAATCAACGCCTTTTCGGTAACTCCAAGGTTTTTGAGCAAATCCGCAATCTGCTTCGTTTTGTACTCATCGCAATTGAGAGATTCCAAAACGATGATGTCACTGTCTTCAACCTTAGAGGATAAAGCAGACTTGAGAGCAAGCCTCTTGACCTTTTTGTTCACGTTGTATCTGTAATCCCGAGGCTTGGGACCCAAGGCTACACCGCCGCCTACCCACTGGGGAGCACGGATACTGCCCTGTCTTGCTCGGCCTGTGCCCTTTTGGCGCCAGGGTTTGATTCCGCCGCCCCGAACCTCTGTTCGGTTCCGAGTTGACTGGGTGCCCTGTCTTTGATTTGCCAAATAATTTACAACTACCTCATGCATCACGCTTGTGTTGACTTCCACACCAAACACATTTTCATTCAAATCTATCGAACCGACAACTTTGCCGTCGGTATTATAAACATCTACTGTAGGCATTCTCTAATCCTCCTCTCTCCGCAGCCTAAGACCGGGCCTTGACTGCGTTCCGAACAACAACCAAACCGCCCTTGGGACCCGGAATTGAGCCCTTTACCAGCAAAAGATTGCGCTCTTCATCTATCTTTACCAAACTAAGATTCAGGATTGTCACCTTGTCAACACCATAGTGACCGGGGAGTTTTTTGCCCTTGAACACTCTTGAGGGGTCGGAACAGGCACCCATCGAACCTGGGCCTCTGTGATAGTGAGAACCGTGGGTCATAGGACCTCTGTGGGTTCCCCATCTCTTTATGACGCCTGCATATCCGTGACCTTTGCCGGTTCCCGTAACATCAACCGTCTCTCCCGCCTCAAACTGAGAAACCGTCAATTGGTCCCCGACTTTGAGATCTGCGGCTCCGTCAAGCTTGAGTTCCTTCAAATATTTCTTTACGGGAACGCCGGCCTTGCCGAAATGCCCTTTTTCGGGCTTGTTTGCCCGTCTCTCCTTCTTGTCCTCAAAACCCACCTGCACGGCTGTATAGCCTTCCGCATCGTCGGTTTTCTTTTGGACTACCGGGCACGGGCCCGCTTCGATAACGGAAACGGGAATGAGCTGTCCGTCCTCGGTGAACACCTGAGTCATACCAATCTTTTTACCCAAGATCGCCTTTTTCATATTAATTCCTCCTAAATACGCAGGCATCAATTTAGGCTTAAACATACCTGCGGGCCAGCGGTTGGTTTCCCAACATAACCTATATTGTTTTTTGAAAATTTTATGCTTTCGGTTGCCCTATATCTTAAGTTCTATATCAACACCTGCGGGCAAATCAAGGTGTTTGAGCGCTTCGATGGTCTTTCCGTTGGGATTGAGCACGTCGATGAGCCTCTTGTGCGTCCTCAGTTCAAATTGCTCACGAGAGTCTTTGTACTTGTGAACCGCTCTCAAAATCGTAACGATTTCCTTTTTTGTGGGCAGAGGCACGGGACCCGATACCTTTGCTCCGGACCTTTTTGCGGTCTCTACAATTTTGGCGGCGCTCCGATCGATAAGATTAGCATCGTAAGCTTTGAGTCTGATTCTGATTCTTTCTGTTGCCATTCTAAGATACCCTCCTTAAAGTATTTTGTTATACACTGCGCCGGGCGTTTCTCGCAGTTCCGATAATTAAACCCGAATAGCATATCCAAGCTTTTTCGCCTCGGATACACACTCGGGAGGAATTTACACAGCTTTGCCGAAATCCCGCCAAAATCGGGAAGTTCGACTATTCCGTATTTATAAATATGTGACCTTCCGCCCTGTTTTTTGAAACCGGACAATCTCCCCCGAAATTCCCAAACAGGCGCCGTTGCGCCTTTTGCCACCTCCGGGATCATAGTCATGGTCATGCCACACCTGAATATTATACAACCATATAAAAATAATGTCAAGAAAAAATTTAGGTAAATTTTACACAAAATTGATTAAAACAAAAGTATATTTCTGCATAATTTATCCATTTTTTTCACCCAAACACCCTATTGGGGCACAAAATGAGCTGTTTGAGTTTCCCAGCCGAACCTTCGACACAAAAACGGCATGGATTTTACTTGGTTTTTTAGTGTTTATTTGCTCAATTTGTTCAAAAAAGAACGGACCCGCTCATTTTTGGGATGGTCGATTACCTCTTCGGGGGAGCCTTGCTCAACAATTACACCCTCGGACATAAACACGATTTTATCGGCTACATTTCGGGCAAATTCAATTTCGTGGGTGACTATAACCATGGTTTTGCGCTCTGCCGCCAAGGCTCTGATTATTTTGAGAACCTCTCCGGTCAGTTCCGGGTCCAAGGCAGAGGTAGGCTCGTCAAAAAACAGAATTTTCGGATCTTGAGCCAAGGCGCGGGCTATGGACACTCTCTGCTGCTGTCCGCCGCTGAGCTCACAGGGATAGTTGTTTATCTTATCGGCAAGGCCCACATCTTTCAGCAGCGCCACGGCATTTTTTTCGATTTCATCATATATGGCGGCTTTATCGGTTTTGAAATTCTCTCTCTCTTTCGCCAAAATTTTTGGGGCCAATGTCACATTTTCAAGGGCGCTGTACTGGGGGAACAAATTAAAAGACTGAAACACCAATCCAAAGTTAAGCTGCCTCTCCCGCAGTTCGGCACGAGTGGGTTTTTGTTTGTTGTCTGCATCGAAAATCGGTTTGCCATCGACGAGTATTTGCCCTTTATCGGCTATCTCCAAGAAATTTATGCATCGGAGGAGGGTGGTTTTCCCGCTGCCCGAGGAGCCCAAAATGACCAAAACCTCTCCTCTCTCCATGGTGAACTCCACCCCCCGTAAAACTTCGGTTTTGCCGAAACTTTTATGAATATTTTTAACTTGCAAAATTGACACGGACGGCACCCCCTTATCCCTTATAATAATCGAGTTTCTTTTCTATATATCCGAACAACAGCGTCAGAATTCCGCAGAAAGCCAGGAAGAAGAGACCTGTTGAGAACAACGGCCCAATCAGACCCTGTTTGGTAAACCGTTCGGCACACATAATAATCTCGGTAACTCCGATAATTCTGGCCAGGGATGTATCCTTCACGAGAGTGATTATTTCATTGCCCATGGCGGGAATTACCCTTTTGATTACCTGAAACAGCACTACCTTGAAAAACACCTGAGGCTTGGTGAGACCGAGAACTTGGCCCGCCTCATACTGACCTTTGGGTATACTCTCTATACCGCCCCGGTATATCTCGGAAAAATATGCCGCATAGTTTATCACGAACGCTATAAGCACCGCAGTCATTCGGGATTTGATGGGAATATCGAAAATCAATCCGGGAGCATAGAGCACAACAAACAGTTGGAGCATCAGGGGCGTGCCCCTTATAATCCAAACAAAGGTTTTCGAAATCCACTTGAGGGGCTTAAACTTCGACATGGAGCCAAAGGTTATTATCAACCCCAACGGCACCGCCATAACGAGAGTGCTGAAAAAAATAATACAATTGTATTTAAAACCACCCACAAGGGAGGTTACGATTTCCGGTAATCTTCCCATATAAAACTCCTTTAACACAAAATAATCAGGCTAAACGCCGAGCAAAACCACGGTGTTTAGCCTGTAAAATTAAACAATTACTTTACTATAATCAAATCCTGCAATCCGTATTTCGTAGCAATCGTGGCAAGAGTGCCGTCTGCCGCCAAATCTTCCATTGCTTTGTTGACCTCTTCCGCCACATCGCTGCCTTTGCGGAAAGCAACTCCGTACTCATCGCCGGGGAATTCATTTTGAGTCACAACCAAATCGGCATAATCGGTGCCCTCGCCGATAGCTCCGATTGAGGAAACATAGTCAACTACCGCCACATCGGAAGTTCCCGCTGCCACATCCATCAGAGCCTTTGCCTGAGAATCCACAGCCGTCGCATTTGCTTCAGCAAAAAACGGGTCGCTCTCTATCAACTCATAGCCCGTTGAATCCACTTCGGCTATAACGCTGAGTCCGGAAACACTTTCGGAGTAGGCCTCTTCATTTTCGGATTTGACAATCATAACCTGTCTGTTGTTCATGTACGGCTCACTTATAGCCATATTTTCTTTTCTGTCATCGGTGATTGTCAGGCCATTCCAAATGCAGTCAATATTCTTTGAATTGAGCTCGATTTCCTTGGAATCCCACGCAATTTCCTGGAACTTGGGAGTAACGCCCAATTTGTCGCACACGGCAGTAGCGAACTCGGTTTCGAATCCCACAAGCTCCTCACCGTCGTAATAATTCATGGGCTCAAACAGAGTAATGCCGATTACCATCTCGCCTTTGTCCTTTATGTAAGCCAAATCGGACTCGGTTGTCTCGTTTGAATTTGCTCCGCCTTGTTCCGTATTGGCAGTTTCGGTGCCGGATTGAGAATTCCCGCAAGCTGCCAAAAGGGTCACCGCAAGCACGACTGCAAGCACAAGCGCCATAATTTTCTTGAATTTCATACTAAACCTCCCGTATTGATTTTTTTCTACAAGAAAATACTATCATAATCTCGGAAATTTGTCAATAAAAAGTTTTCAAGCCGACGCAGACACTTGCTGCGCCGGCTTTACATTACTATCTCAAATGCCAAATCTCCCTGTTATAATCCTCTATGGTTCTGTCGCTGCTGAAAAATCCCGCTTTGGCCGTGTTAACTACGGCCTTTCTCGTCCATTCATCCGGATGGTCTCTGTATACCCTGTTGGCATTGTGGCAGGTGTGAATATAGGACTCAAGGTCCGGGAGAATCAAATATGGATCCGCAAATCCGCCTTGACTCTGGACAAGAGAACGGTATATGTCATAGAACATATTATGGTCCGCACCGGAGAAAGTTCCGTCAATCAATGTGTCAACTATGTTCTTAATGCCCATATTGGTGGCATAGATTTCGGGGCTGGGAGAGTGATTCCGAGCGTAAAGGCCCAATACCTCATCGGAGCTCATACCGAATATGAATATATTATCATCACCGACTTGCTCGCGGATTTCAACATTTGCTCCATCCATGGTTCCAATTGTCAGCGCACCGTTCAGCATAAGCTTCATATTGCCCGTACCGGAGGCTTCTTTGCTGGCGGTAGAGATTTGCTCGCTCAAATCCGCCGCAACGACTATCCTTTCGGCAATTGAAACATTGTAGTTTTCAACAAAGACAACCTTGAGTATATCCTTTACCCTCGGGTCATTGTTCACCACTTTGGCCACACTGTTGATAAACTTGATTATCTTTTTTGCCATATAATAGCCGGGAGCCGCCTTGGCCGCAAAGATAAATGTCTCGGGCATCATATTTGCCGCCTCCGGGGTTTCTATTATCGATTTGTATCTGTATATGATGTGGAATACCTTGAGGAGCTGCCTTTTATACTCGTGGAGTCGCTTAATCTGTACATCATAAATAGAATCCGGGTCAACGATTATGTTGTTGCGTTTTTTGATGTACTCTGCCAAGTTTTTCTTGTTTTCAAGTTTAACTTTGGCAAACTGTTCTCTGAAAACGGCGTCATCCGCATAGGGCAACAGTTTTTCAAGCTGAGTATAATCCTTGATCCAGCCGTCGCCTATGGCATCGCAGATCAATTTCGAAAGTTTGGGGTTCGACTTATAGAGCCATCTCCTGAATGTGATGCCGTTGGTCATATTCTTGAATTTGTAGGGGTATATGCTGTAATAGTCTCTGAAAGTCTCTTTTTTGAGAATTTCGGTATGCAGCGCCGCAACGCCGTTTATGCTATGACAGGCGGTGAGGCAAAGATTGGACATACTGACTTGGCCGTCATCGTGGATAACCGCCATATACTCAATCTTGCCGTAGTCCCCGGGGAAACGCTCATTTAAAGCAATTCTCTGGCGTCTGTCAATCTCGTGTATAATCTGTCCGATTCGCGGAAGCAGATTGTCGACCATTTGCATGGGCCATTTTTCTAGAGCCTCCGCCAAAATTGTGTGGTTTGTGTACGCAAAAGTTCTTTGAACAATGTTCCATGCGTCGTCCCAGGTCAGGCCTTCCTCGTCCATAAGAATTCTCATCATCTCCGGAATTGCGGTGGTGGGATGAGTATCGTTTATATGGATTTGCATATACTCGGGAATTGCCATAATCGGGAGATGTTTTTGCTTGTGCTTGGCTATAATCCACTGTATGGTGGCAGACACAAAGAAGTACTGCTGCTTTAATCTCAGTAATTTGCCTTCATAGTGGTTGTCCTCGGGATAGAGGACTTTTGATATAACTTCCGCCAAATCCCTGTTCTCGCTGGCCTTCACATAGTCGCCCCGGTTGAAATGGGTCATATCGATTTCTTCCGGAGAGCAGGCTTTCCAAAGTCTTAAGGTGTTTACCGTATCCGTATCAAAACCGGTGATTGGCATATCATAGGGCTCGGCTATAACGGTATTGTAATCCACAAGGTCGAATTTCATACGGCCGTCTTCCCATCTTTCGACTATGCGTCCGTTGAAATGTACTTCTTTCGTATCTTCGGGTCTGCCGATATCCCAAACGTTGCCGCTGGCAAGCCAGGGGTCCGGCATTTCTATCTGTTCGCCGTCAACAATCTTTTGTTTAAACAAGCCGTATTCATATCTGATTCCGCAGCCAAAAGCGGGCAAATCAAGGTTGGTGAGTGAATCCAAAAAACAGGCCGCAAGTCTGCCCAAACCACCGGTACCTAGACCTGCGTCGGTCTCGACTTCCTCAATGTCGCTCAGGTCAAAGCCAAGCTCACTTAATGCCTCCTTGTATACTTCGGTTTCCATAACATTCATCAAATTGTTGCCCATGGCACGACCCATCAGGAATTCAAAAGACAGATAGTAAAGCTCCTTCCGTGGGTGCTTTTCCAAATCCTCCTGATAGATTGTATATTTTTCCATTATCTCGTCGCGGATAGTCAAAGCCGTTGCCTGATAAACCTCCCGTTTCGCCGCTTTTTCTATGCTTTTGCCGTAATAACGTTTAATTTTGCCGATAATCTCGGACTTTATGAACTTCTTCTTTCTCTCAAAAGCGGCGGTGCCGGGCTCCAAATGAGTATGCACCATTTTTTTATCGCCGTTTTTAGCTGTCGCCGATTCAGTGCCTGACATTTTATTACCTCCATTTTTTGCTTATGCAGTCTTATACATTTAAGCTTATATTAACTTTATAACTCCTTCAAACCGCAAGAGAGCTCCTCTCCGGTCCTTGCTTTTCACCGATATATTGTACTCCAATCCTGTTGTTTAATCAAGCAAAACCGCCATATTTTCTTGTTTTTGAGGAAAATTTATAATATTTAACCATTCCATAACCGCATTTCCCGCAAAAATATGTGCAACCGCACAGGATTATGCAGCTGCACCTTTACGATTTTTCGCTAAGCCGAGCGGATTTTGCAAGCCTTGTTTCTATTTTCCCGCAGCGTCTGTGAGAGTCATTATCCTTTGGACAAAGAGCGCAAATTCAATACGGCTGGTAAAGTCTTGCGGCCGAATTGTTCCGTCCCCGTAGCCTCCCATAAGATTGTTTTCCACACAGGCGGCAACGGCGTCTCGAGCATAGAAGTCTATATATCTCCAATCGTAGTAGTTGTTAAGAGCCTTGGCTGTGTTGGGAATCGCTGTCACAATCTGCCGAGCCCGCAAAACTCTGTATGCCAAAGTGGCCATATCCTGCCGCAGCATTGTGCCATCTGGCTCGAACATATTGTCCCCGACGCCCAAAGCAACCCCCGTAGCCCTCGCTTGTCCTATTTCATTATAGTAGTACTTATCGGGAGTCACATCGGCAAAGTTATCGGTAAACTCCACATCCACATCTCTTAAAACCCTGTAGAGCAGGGCCGTGGCGTCCGCCCTTGAAATAAACAAGTCCGGACCGAATTGTGTTTCACTGATACCTTTTACTATACCTCGCTTTACCAATTCATCCAGTGCGGGCATAGCCCAATCATATTCGCCCATATCGGTAAATTTATAGGCCGTGTCCGTATTTTCTTCCGCCGGAGCCTCGGTTTGAGACGGAGGTTCTTCCGCCGAGTTCCCGCTGCCCTGAGGCATCAATGTGGGTAGCAGCGTTTCGGTGCTCTCGGAAGCGGGCGTCTCGGTTGCGGCGCTCGGAACGGAATCTCCGGGCTGAACGGTTCCTCCGCCACCCTCAGGCACGGGTGTTTGAGCCGGGGGCTCCGATTGAACGGCTCCATTTAGGGTGGGAGCAGACATTGGAGTGCCGTTTAATTCTTTAATCATTCCGTAAAGAGCCGGGCTGTCGATAAAAGAGGAATACTCAAACATGCTGTATCCGCCTATATATTGACTCTCTCTGCCCATATTCACATGGGTTTTCAGCTCGTTGACCCCATTCTCTCCTCTCCAAGCCGACTCGGATCCGGACGCGGCCTTATATGCTGCCTCGCCGATGTAAAGCTTCACATTTGTGGGAGCGCAAACCCCCGCCCACCAATTGATTAAAGTGCCGTAATCTGCACCTCTTTGGCCGTTGTACCAATAAATCTGAGGCATAATATAGTCCACAAACCCATTTTCGACCCAATATTTTGTGTCGGCGTACAAACTGTGATAGGAGCTGTTCCCGTTGGTGTCGCTGCCTCCCGGTGTATCGGAAGAATTCGCCCAAATGCCTCCCGGACTCACACCGAACATACAAGAGGAGTCGATTTCTTTGACCGCCTCCATGGCGCAGGATATCAAAGTATTTACCATACTGCGGCGCCAACTTGCTTTGTCGGGATAGCTGTCTTGATATTTATAATATGCCGCCGAATCATCAAACCCGCTGTCGGGATAGAAATAGTCATCAAGGTGTATGCCGTCAACATCGTAATTCCGAACAATCTCCCTGATTCCTTCCAAGATTATCTCTATGGAATCCGCCTCTCCCGGATTGAGATACATTTTGCCCGTGCTGTCCGTGAGCACCAAATCGGGTCTCAACACGGCAGGATTGTTGGCAGCCAGGCGGTCATTGTCGGATGAAGAGTTGGTAACTCTGTACGGATTAATCCAGGCATGCAATTGCATTCCTCGCTTGTGAGCCTCGGTTACCGCATATTCCAAGGGGTCAAAGTCTCCGTCCGGAGCAACACCCTGAGTCCCGGTCAAATATCTGGACCAAGGATATACCGATGATTTATACAGGGCATCTCCCGATGGCCGCACTTGGAAAAAGACGGTATTGAATCCCATATCTGCGCAATTGTTCAACACCGTATCAAGCTCCGTTCTCAGCTGCCATGCATCCGTTGTTGCCCGAGTCGGGTAATCGAGGTTTGCGACCGTCGCAACCCACACGCCCCGAAGTTCGGTATCCTCGGCGGCAACATCCTCGGTTGAAAAGCAAAGTAAATTTAAAGCCAGGATTCCGCAGATGGCACAAACCAAAAGCCGAAATCCGAATTCGTGTTTCCTCATTAAATTTCCTCCTTGTTCGGTTCGCTGTATCGTCCTTGGCCGTATCTTCGTAACGCTAAATTTTGTTGATACTTCCTTTGAATCTCGGGCTATCGAATTTTCTTTAATTATTTCATAAAATCCGGTGACCCCTTTGCTTGGAACCCAAATTACCAAATTAACGTTATCACGGGCCTTTGCGCATGTCTGTTTTTCTGTTGGTAATGATTTCACATCACTTTACCTTTATGTTGATATGCCTTTTCCGGGTTCTTCTCCGTTTAAACTTTTTCCCACTCCTGCTTGTTACCTCCTCGTGGGGGGCGCAGACACCATTCTACATCAAACAATTGTAGTATAGTATCTTAATTTTGTCAAGTCTTCATTAGTTTCCTATCTTTTAAATTTACCTTGGGTTGACATTTTTCGGAAAATGTGCTATACTTACCCACAATATAATGTCAAAAGAGTTTTATATCACTATGATCAAAACTTTTATATTGATCATTTGTTTAAAATGGGGGTTGAGAGGATTGCAATTTATTTCAATAGGCTTTTTCGCATTTATGACGGCTTTTATTCTGATATATAACGTTATTCCCACTAGATTCAGACGTCCGTTTTTGGTAGTAGGCAATTTGTTTTTTTATATGACCTGGGCCAAGAGTGTTACGGATATAATCCCCATAATCGCTATAACGTTAATAACCTGGATTTGTGCGATAATCATTGAAAATAATTCAAGCGTTCGCATCAGGAAAACCGCTGTTTTTGCCTCGATTGCCGCCGGAATCGGCTCTTTGATTTACTTTAAATATGCGAAGTTCCTTATTGAAACATTTAATTCGATATTAAGTCCTATTATACCCGGGGGGGGGGGGGGGGGGTATAATGGTTGTTATTTAATTATAGTAGCACCATTGGGAATATCATTTTTTACTCTGCCGGCACTGTGTTACGTTTTTGATGTATATAAAAGAAATGT
>CAZTYF010000010.1:0-63858 GCA_964617455.1 uncultured Oscillospiraceae bacterium
CTTGTCGACATCCTGTCGACATCTTGTTGACATCTTGTTGACATCTTGTCGACATCTTGTCGACATCCTGTCGACATCTTGTTGACATCTTGTCGACATAGCTCATGCGGGGGTATATTAACTCAAAAAAACTTACTTTGGCAAAATTAATCTAAAAAATTTACTCTTAATTATTGCAAACGGGGAATTATTGTGTTATAATAGCACTGCTTGTTGTGCTGCAAAAGCTGCATGATATGGGACCTAAAAAGTCCGTATTTTTGAGAAGGTGAGTGTATGCCGGAAAGAAAGCGGGGGATAATCGGCCTTTTGGCCGGGTTTGTTCTCTGCCTTGTATTTTGCACATCCGTGTTTGCGGAACAGCCCATAACGGTCAGGTTGGACGGGGGGAAAGTCAAGTTTGACACGGAGCCCCGGCTTGTGAACGACCGAACATTTGTGCCTATGAGGACCATATATGAAGCATTCGGGGCCAAGATATATTGGAACGACAACGAAAAATCCGTCACATCCCAATACAACGGTACGGAGATATACCTGAAAGTCGGCAGCGACGAGATGTTGGTGAACGGCGAGGTTGTGGAGCTGGAGGATGCGCCTTTTATAGCGGAGGACAGGACCCTTGTTCCGGTCCGTGCCATATCCGAGGCTTTGGGCTGTTATGTGGATTGGGACGAGGACGACAGGATTGTTTACATAAGGTCCTCCGTCGAACAAAACGAGGTTCTCAAAGATGTGGCCGTAAGCGACGAATTCAGATACACGGGCTATGACGGAGAGTATAACGGGGTGTCGATTTTCGACAACTACGGCACCGACTTTTTCGGTATGGAACTCCTGGCCATAACTCCGTGGCGGGGCGAGCAATATGCCGCCATAATAAACGGAATGGCGGAAGATTTGCCGAATGTGCGGGTGTTCTGCGGCATTCCTCCCACAGCGGCGGAATTCTATGCCACCGACCCCTATAAAACCAACTATATGTCGGCCATAGCCCATATTTACAATAACTTGAGCGACAAAGTCACGCCTCTCAATTTGGAAGGGGCCATGAACATAAACTTGGGCCACTATCTGTATTTCAGGACGGACCATCATTGGACCCATTTCGGTTCCTATTGCGCATATCTTGAGTTTTGCGACAAATCCGGGGCGCCCTTCCCGAATATTGACGACTTCGATGTGACCGTCAAGGAGGATTATTTGGGTTCATGGTGCAAGGCCACCGCAGGCACCCGGGGATACAATCTGCTCAGTATGGAGCCTGACAGGATTATTTTGTATGAGCCCGTTGCGGATTACCGCGGAATGTCCTATCACGATATGGCCTTCCAAAAGCCCATCAAGGAGATGGTGCTGCTCAACGAGGACTTTGATGACTATAACATCTTTTTGGAGGGGGATTATCCCATTGAGTATTTTCATACCGGCAACGAAAACGGCAAATCAATCTGCGTGATAAAAGAGTCCTACGGCAACGCTTTTTCCACCTGGCTGGTGAATTCCTATGAAGACATATACGTGGTGGATTATCGAGAATTCAACGGCCGCGGCGGTACGGGAGATACGTTCACCGTGAAGGAATTCTATGATTTGCATCCCTTTGACGATTTGCTGGTGCTCAGTTATCCTTACTCCGTATTGGCGGATGACTTGAGAGAGATGATAGGGAAAATGTGGAGAGAGGATTACACAAATCCCGAGCAGGTGACGGATTATATTCCCGAGGAGACGGGGGAATCGCCCGAGGCGGAAAGGGAGGAGGCCGGTTTAGGCTCCTCAAGTGCGGAAAACCCCGAGGATGAGCCCTTGCCCACCCTTGTCCCCGAACCTCAATCGGATGGGTTGATATATTGATTTTTTATTTGTGAACCCTTTTGGAAAATGAGGGCACATAGGTTATTTAGGTTATACGGCCTGAGAAATATACGGCGGAAAATCATTTTGGAAAAAGGAGTGGAAGGAATTGTATTTGGCATACATGATAGCGGCATTGTTTATTCTGTTCTTTGTTGCTATGCAAAAATTTGTTGACCCTCGGCAGATTCGGCCCGTGGCCTTACCCGAGGAGAAGCCCGCACAAAAGAATGGCGGAAAGACCAAAAAGAAGGGGAAAAAATCCAAGGAAGCGGCAAAACCCCTTCCCAAGTTTTCTCTCAAAAAAGACAACATTCCCCTTTGGGCTTTCATAATTACGGGAATCATTGCCTTGGCTGTCAGAATGGTTATGGGATATTTCCTCAAAGGATATGACACCGATATGTCCTGCTGGGCGGCCTGGGGCGGAAAACTCATCTCCGAAGGTCCCGGCCACTTTTACGGCCCCGACTATTTCTGCGACTATCCCCCCGGATATATTACCATTCTGGGCTTTTTCGCATGGATAAACCGCATTTTCGGCTTCACCGACAAAGCGTCTCAGCTCTGCTTCAAAATGCCGGGCATATTGGCGGATTTGGGTCTTATGATAGCCGTATTCAAAATCGGTTCAAAAGAACTGGGAAAAAGGCAGGCCTTAATCCTCGGCATTATTTTGATGCTCAACCCGCTGCTCCTTATCAATTCCGCGGCCTGGGGCCAGATAGAGTCTCTGCTGACTCTGTTCCTGGTTCTGTCCATGTATAACCTCTATAAGAAAAACTGGTATCCGGCAGGTATTCTCTATATCCTGGCGGTCCTGATAAAGCCCCAGGCCCTTATGGTAGGCCCCGTAATCCTGTTTGCATATGTCGCAAGCAAGGATTGGAAGATGATTTTGAAAATGATAGGCATCGGCATTGTTTTGGCGTTTCTTTTCATAGTGCCCTTTAACTATGATGCCTGGGCCGGGGGAGGCGGATTCCTATCCGCATTTAATCCTCTGTGGATTATAAAAAAATACGCAAGCACCCTTGCGTCCTATCCCTACTTCAGCATTAACGCATTTAACATATTCACCCTGTTCAAGCTCAATTGGGTAACCCTTGAAACCGGCGGAATTTCTCAAACTCTCCTCACCGTACTGAACTACCTGATGATTTTGATTGCGGTGGCAGGTTCATTGGTGCTGTTTATAAAGATAAAGAGCGAGAGCGGAAAGATTTTCATACCCTCTTTCTTCATAATAGCGTTTTTGTTCACCTTCGGCCTCAAAATGCATGAGCGCTACCTCATAACCGCGATTATCCTCCTGATATTTGAATATATGCTTTCCAAAAAGAAGAGGACATTGTGGGTCTTCGGCGTGTTCAGCGCGGTGAACTTTATAAACGTGTTCTGCGTCCTTCACTATAAGCTTATGTACAACACCACCGGCCCCGCATATTCGGCACTGGCCGCGGCATCGCTCCTGGAGGTTATCACTTTCATCGTATCCATGTTCATATTGCTCCAAGACTATGTTTTGCAGCCCTCAGAAGCGTCGGCGTCGGCGGGAGAAGGAGACGGGGGAGAGGGCAAAGAAGAAAAAACGCCCCTTCTTGATATCATAAGCGGCAAAATCAAAACCGCTTATCTGAACTGTATATCGAAATTGAGCGCGGGAACGGACAAGCTTCTCAAAATAGATTCGAAAAAGCCCGAAAAAACGGACAAAATCGTGAGAGCGGACATTATCATAATGGCCGTGATAGTGATAATTTACAGCGTTGTGGCCTACTGTAACCTGGGTAATATCAACAATCCTCAGACTTTTTATAAGCCCTCTGCGGCAAATGAGGAACTGACCGTTGACTTTGGGTCTTCCCAACCTCTCGACACGGTTACCTACTATGCGGGCATAGGCGATGTTTCGAATAAACCCGGACTCAAGCTTTCCGCCTCCGCGGACGGCAGAAATTGGACCGACATCAATGTGACCTGCAAACTGAACTCCGTGTTCAAATGGGAGGTTGTGAAACTTTCATCCCCCACCCAAGCAAGGTATATCCGAGGCGTTGCGGAATCTGCGGATTACAGATTGTTCGAGGTGGCCTTCTGGAGAGCGGACGGCAGCCAAATCAGTGTGGCAAATGTGCAAGGCAAGGGCGACTGTGCCAATATAGCCGATGAGCCGGATACCGCCCAATACAGAACGTCTTTCAAAAACGGAACATATTTCGACGAGATATATCATCCCCGGACGGCCTATGAGCATCTCCATATGATGCCCTATTACGAGACAACCCATCCGCCCCTGGGAAAGCTGATTATGTCCATAGGAATTGCCATATTCGGTATGTCGCCTTTCGGCTGGAGATGTATGGGAACGCTGTTTGGTGTTATTATGCTGCCCCTCCTTTATGTGCTGCTCAAGAAATTGTTCGAGCGCACGAGATATTCGGTTTTGGGCACATTGATATTCGCCTTTGACTTTATGCATTTTTCCCTGACCCGTATGGGAACCATAGACTCATATCCCGTGACTTTCATAATAGCCATGTATCTGTTTATGTTCCTGTTCGGAAAGAGAGCCCTTGACTATGCCAAGAATTCTCCCGAAAAGCTCACCCAAAGAAAACCCTATCTCAAGCTTTTGGGCTCCTTGGCCCTGTCGGGACTGATGTTCGGCTTCGGTGCGGCCTCCAAGTGGATCGGCATATACGCCGGAGCGGGCCTTGCGGTGGAGCTTTTGCTGATATTCATCGGCATATATATGGAGTTGCCCGCCAAAAGGAAGAAGGATTTCTGGGGATTTTTAATCAAAACCTGCGCCGCCTGCGTGGTACTCTTCGTGGTTGTGCCCGGATTGATTTATCTCTTGTCCTATCTGCCCATTTCGCTGGTCGACGGATATCCCGATTTGTGGCACACCATGCTCAACAATCAAACCTATATGTTCAACTATCACAAGAATCTCGACGCCACCCATCCCTATTCTTCCAAATGGTATCAATGGGCGATTGACTACAGACCTCTTTGGGCCTATTCGGCTCCCGTGGAAACCGTGGGCCAGGATAAAATCGGCTGTATTTCAATATTCGGCAATCCGCTTATTTTCTGGTCCAGCATTGTGGCTTTCGTATATACAGTGGTTGTCGGAATCATCAAAAGGGACAAAAAGGTTCTGTTCTTGGTGGTTGGACTTATGGCTCAGTTCCTGCCTTGGGTTATGGTCACGAGATGCGTGTTCATCTATCACTTCTTCGCCAGCACACCTTTCCTCATCATCATGATCGTATATACCCTCAAGGATTTGGAGGAGCGGTTCGGATGGTTCAAGCATATTTCCAACGCCTATGTTGCCCTGTGCGGAGTGCTGTTTGTGCTGTTCTATCCGGTTCTGTCCGGCTTTACCATAACCAAGGAATACTCCAATACCTGGCTCAGATGGTTTAACACCTGGGTATTCCACAACAGAGGGAATTAGCCTATGAGAGAGATTGACACAAGGACCGTGACGAAGGCCGTATCCAAAATGTGCATTGAGGCCAATTGTTATCTGAATGGGGACATAAGAGAGGCCCTCGAGGAAAGTCTTCGGGCGGAGACGGATGAGACGGCAAAAGACGTGCTTCTTCGCATACTCGAAAATGCGGATATCGCCGCAGAGGAAGAGGTGCCCATTTGCCAGGATACGGGTATGGCGGTGTTTTTCGTAAAAATCGGGCAGGATGTCCGCCTCGTCGGAGGCCTGCTGTCCGACGCCATAAACGAAGGCGTCCGCCAAGGTTATGAAAGCGGGTATTTGCGAAAGTCGGTGGTGGCGGACCCGCTCAGACGTGGCAATACCGGCGACAACACTCCCGCGGTAATTTACACCGAGCTTACGGAGGGGGACAAACTGGAAATCACCATCGCCCCCAAGGGTTTCGGCAGCGAGAATATGAGCGCCGTGAAAATGCTGAAACCTTCCGACGGCCGGGCGGGCGTTATCGATTTCGTGGTGGACACGGTCAAAAGAGCCGGCAGCAACCCCTGTCCGCCCATTGTGGTGGGCGTGGGTTTGGGGGGAACCTTCGAAAAGGCGGCATTGCTGTCCAAACAGGCCCTCCTGCGGGATGTTGATTCCCAAAATCCGGATCCCTATTATGCCGAGCTGGAGAGAATTTTGCTTGAAAAAATCAATGAAACGGGTATAGGGCCCCAAGGTTACGGCGGCAGAACCACGGCCCTGGGTGTCAATATAGAAACCTTTCCCACCCACATAGCGGGAATGCCCTGCGCGGTAAACATAAGCTGTCACGTAACCCGGCATCTCAAAAAAATTATCTGATTTTTTCAAAAAATGCTTGCAATCGGCGGAAAACTGTTGTATAATAACCGATAGTGTTTGGATTTGTTTATGAGGAGTCAAAAATGAGTGGTTTGCTGCGCAATATAATCAATAAATCAGCGGGATATTTCTTTTGGTTTTGCCTTAGCTTTTCTTTCGGCTTCGGCTCTTTTGAGTGCGGCAATTTCGGTAAAGCCCGTTTATGCTCCTAAGACAAAAGGCATAAAACTTTGAAATTGATTCAAGGATGGGCTTTGCGCTCATCCTTTTATTTTTAACACACATTCAGGAGGAAGTAAAATGGTAGTTATTTTGAAACCGAAAACAAGCGAGGAAGATGTGAACAACATCATATCCTATATCAAAGATATGGGCCTTGACGTTACGATAAACCGAGGCGTTGACTGTATTGTCCTGGGTCTTTTGGGGGACACAAGCCGCATAGACCCGGACACCCTTATGCTCAATGTGCATGTTGACAGGGTTATGCGAATCGCCGAGCCTTTCAAAAAAGTGAGCCGCAAGTTCCATCCGGAACAGACCACGGTGAAAGTCGGGCGGGCCGAAATCGGAAAGGAAGGCACATTCACGGTTATAGCGGGCCCCTGCAGCGTGGAGACAGAAGAACAAATCACTCAGGTGGCGGAGAGTGTCAAAAAGAGCGGAGCGGCCCTGTTGCGGGGCGGGGCATTCAAGCCCCGAACATCTCCCTATTCCTTCCAGGGCCTTGAGTTGGAGGGACTCAGATTGCTCAAAGCCGCAAGCAAAAAAACGGGCCTCCCCATTGTGACGGAGATAATGTCGCCTCAGATGGTTGAGATTTTTGAGAGAGATGTGGATATAATTCAAGTGGGCGCCCGAAATATGCAAAATTTTGATTTGCTTAAGGAATTGGGAAAGACCAAAAAACCCATACTCCTGAAGCGGGGTTTGTCCGCCACAATCGAGGAGTGGCTGATGTCCGCAGAGTATATTCTGGCGGGAGGCAATCCCAATGTAATTCTGTGCGAAAGGGGCATAAGGACCTTTGAGACCTATACCCGAAACACCTTGGACCTCAGTGCGGTTCCTGCGGTAAAGCGTCTCAGTCACCTGCCCGTCATAGTTGACCCCTCCCATTCCGCAGGTATGAGCTGGATGGTGGAGCCTCTGTCTCTTGCCGCCATTGCGGTGGGTGCGGACGGCTTAATCGTGGAGGTGCATAACAATCCCGCAAAAGCCTGGTGCGACGGAATCCAGTCCCTGAACGAGCCTCAGTTTGACAGCCTGATGGGAAAATTGCGGGCGATAGGCAAGCATGTGGACAAAGAAATCATATAAAATTCGGTGATTGCAATGAAAGGTGATTTTAAGATCGCTGTAATCGGCCTGGGCCTTATCGGAGGCTCATTGGCCTATGCCCTGAAGGGTTTTCGGAATGCCCGTATCGTGGGCTGTGACATAAATCCCAAAACCCGCAATGCGGCCCTCAAAAACAGGGCTGTGAGCGCCGCCTGCGAAAATGCGGGAGACGCCATAGACGGGGCGGACTTGGTGGTGTTTTGCACATATCCCGATATAATCGAGACCCTGATAAAAGAAAACAGGGACCGATTCAAAAAGGGAGCGGTTGTTTCGGATGTTTGCGGAGTGAAAGAGGGGATTTCGAAGAAAATCCGAGCCGCGATTCCCGATTTCACGGACTATGTGGGCGGGCACCCTATGGCAGGCAAGGAAGTTGACGGTTTTGAAAACGCCTCCTCCGAGCTGTTTTGGATGACGGGTTTTATCGTAACCCCGGATGAAAATTCAAAGGAGAGCAGCATTGCCCTTTTGAAGGAAATGGCCAAATACATCGGAGCCACCCGAATCGCAATGGCAAGCCCCCGGGAGCACGACAAGGTGATTGCCTACACCAGCGACCTTATGCATGTGGCCGCCTCTGCCCTGTGCCTCGATTATCCTTCGGAGATGAATCGGGCATATACGGCGGGGGCATTTCGGGATTGCACCCGAATCGCAAGAATAAACGGGGAGCTTTGGAGTTCATTGCTGATTTCCAACAGGGAAAATGTGGTGAGCGAAATTGACCGCCTGATCGGCAGCCTGGGGAAAATCCGAGAACGGGTGGAGACGGGGGACCGGGCAAATCTTGAGCAATTGCTGAACAGGGTTTGCGAAAATAAACTCACCATGCAGAAAAAAGAGCCCGAACAGAGCGGAGCGGATGAATAGAATATGAAAATCCGATATATGTGTTATAATATGTGATTGAAAAGGAGCCCGACCGAGATGAAAAAAATAAGAGTAAACATACCCAAAAGAGAGTATGACATAATCATCGACAGGGATATATTGAAAAACACCGCCGATTATATAAAACAGGTCTTCGGCGGCGAGAAAATTGCCGTGGTGACCGATTCGAATGTGGGGCCCTTGTACGGAGATACCGTCATCGGCAGCTTGAAAGAGGGGGGCTTTGAGACCAAGCTCATTACCGTGCCGGCGGGGGAGAAGAGCAAGAGCGAAAAGTATCTGTTTGAGCTCTATGACCAAATGCTCGATTTCGGCATAACCCGCTCCGATTTGATAATAGCCTTGGGCGGCGGTGTTGTGGGGGACCTGACCGGCTACGGGGCGGCAAGCCTCCTGCGGGGGGTGCCCTATGTGCAGATTCCCACCACCCTGCTGGCCCAGGTTGATTCGAGCGTGGGAGGCAAGGTGGCAATCGATTTGAAGAGAGGCAAAAATTTGGTGGGGGCATTTTATCAGCCCAAAGCCGTCATTATCGACACCGAATGTTTGAAAACATTGACACCTCGGGTTTTGAGCGACGGTATGGCGGAAGTCATCAAATACGGGGCCATAAAGGACAAAGCCCTCTTTGAACTGTTGGAAAGCATAAAATCCGTGAAAGATTTGTTTGCAAATATTGATAAAATAGTGTATAATTGTTGTGACATAAAGAGACAGGTGGTTGAGGAGGACGAGTTCGACAAGGGGGGACGAATGATTCTCAATTTCGGCCACACCTTCGGTCATGCCATCGAGAAACAGTATAACTACGAGACCTACACCCACGGAGAAGCCGTGGCTGTGGGAATGCGGATGGCTTGCGAATACGGTGAAGGATTGGGTGTGACCCCGAAAGGCACCGAAGAGAAAATGACAAATATCCTCAAAAACTACGACTTGCCCACCTATGTCGAAATAAGCAAAGAACAGTTGAAAGATGCGGTTGCCGTTGACAAAAAAGGTGCGGGCAGCAGTATCAATCTGATTTTGCTTGGGGACATAGGCAATGCGCTTATCAAAAAATTCGGGAAAGACGAGTTTTTGAATAATTAGCATAGTATATCACAAAATATGGTTTATCGGAGGATGTTATGGAAGATATGAAGGTTATACACCCGGGTATGCTGCGGGGGACGGTTTCCGTTCCTCCCTCCAAAAGCATAGCTCACAGAGCGATAATTGCCGCCGCTCTGACCGGGGAAGACTGTATAATAGAGAACGTGGTTATGTCCGACGACATAACCGCCACCGTCGGATGTATGAGAGCCTTGGGAGCCAAGTGCCGGGTCAATACCAAGAGTATGACCGTGAATATTTCCGGGAAAAAGACATACAAGGTCAGGAATATGCTCGTCCTTGACTGCTTCGAAAGCGGTTCCACTCTCAGATTTTTGATGCCGCTTGCCTTGGGCAGAGGCGTGCCGGTCAAGTTTGTCGGCAGAGGCCGCCTTATGAGAAGGCCCCTTGTCCCCTATTTCGATATTTTCCGCAAAAAGGGAATTCGATTTGAAACGGGGGAGGATTATATAATAATCGACGGCAGTCTCAAGAGCGGGGAATACGGTTTGGCGGGGAACATCAGTTCCCAATTTATAACGGGCCTGTTGTTTGCCCTGCCTCTTCTTGAGGGAGACAGCGAAATTTCGGTATCGGGCAAGTGCGAAAGCAAGGGATATATCGATTTGACCATCGATATCCTAAAAAAATTCGGTGTCGAAATAGAGAACAAAAACTACCGACATTTTAAAATAAAAGGCGGTCAAAAATATAAGAGCTGCGGTGAACTCAAAGTCGAGGCGGATTATTCCCAGGCGGCTTTTTTCTTGGTTGCGGACGCCATAGGCTGTGGCGTGGAGTGTATGAACCTGAATCCCGACAGCCTTCAGGGGGACAGAGCAATATTGGACATAATTCGGCAGGCGGGAGGCAGAATAGTCAAAGGACCCAATGGGGGACTGATGGCCAAAAAGACAGCGGTTATGCACGGGATTACCATCGATGCGGCCGATATACCGGATTTGGTGCCCATCTCCGCCGTGCTGTGCTCATTCCTGAACGGTGAGAGCCGCATAATAAATGCGGGGCGGCTCAGAATCAAAGAGAGTGACAGGCTCAAAGCCATATCCACGGAATTGGCCCGATTGGGTGTGGACATTCGGGAGACCACGGACGGCCTTGTGATAAAGGGCAGAGACCTCTTGGAGAGCAACGTGTGCTCCTCCTGGAATGACCACAGAATCGCCATGGCGATTGCAATAGCAGCTTGCCGTTCCGAAGGAGAAGTCAGCATAACGGGGGCGGAGCAGGCGGTTCAAAAGTCATATCCCGACTTCTTCAGGGTATATGACAGATTGCTTTAGCCGGGAGGATATAAGGAAATATGAACATATACGGCAGAAACATAAAACTCAGCATTTTCGGCGAGTCTCACGGAGCCGGGATAGGCATTGTGATAGACGGACTCAAGGGGGGCACAAAGCTCGACCTTGACAAAATCGAAGCGGAAATGGAGCGGCGGTCTCCCGGCCGAAACGGCATTTCCACCTCCCGAAGAGAAGGGGACAAATTTGAAATCCTGTCGGGATTTGCCCGGGGCAGGACGACGGGCACGCCCATGGGAGTAATCATAAGGAACACCGACACCCTGTCCCGCCACTACGAGAAGGATTTGATGCGGCCGGGCCATGCGGATTATACGGCCTTTATGAAGTACGGCGAAAGTCGGGACTATCGGGGCGGCGGGCATTTTTCGGCCCGTATCACGGCGCCGCTGGTGTTTGCGGGTGCGGTGGCAAAGCAGCTTTTAAGTCGGGAAGGCGTCACCGTGGGCTGTCATATTCTTCGCATCGGCGATGTTTGGGATGACCGATTTGATTTTGTTAATGTTTCCAAAGAGGAATTAACCGAAATTTCCCAAAAAGAGTTCCCGGTGATAAACGACTCCAAGGGGGAACTGATGCGGGAAAAAATCCTGTCGGCAAAGAATGACCGAAACTCCGTGGGAGGCGTTGCGGAATGTGCGGTGGTGGGTATGCCGCCGGGAAAGGGAGAGCCCTTTTTCGGGTCCGTGGAGAGCCGTCTTTCGGCCATGCTCTTTTCCGTCCCCGCCGTAAAGGCGGTAGCTTTCGGAGCGGGGACCGAGTTTGCGAATATGACCGGCAAGGAGGCCAACGATGAATTCTACACGGAGCAGGGCACGGTGAAGACCTACACCAACCACAACGGAGGAATCAACGGAGGAATAACCAACGGAATGCCCGTAATTTTCAGCGCCGTGCTGAAACCCACCCCCTCAATTGCTCAAAAACAGCGGACGGTGGATATCGCCAAGATGGAAAATACGGAAATCGAAATAAAAGGCAGGCATGATCCCTGTGTGGTACATCGGGGAGCGGTGGTGATTGAAAACGCGGCTGCCGTTGTAATGCTTGATTTGCTATATGACAGATTATAGGATGGATGCACCGATGACAAATAAAAACGAAAAGGAATATAATTCCAAGTTAGAGGAGCTGCGCGCCGAGATTGACAAAATCGACTCGGAGCTTTTGCCCCTTTTTCTGAGACGAATGAAACTGAGCAGCGAAGTGGCGGATTATAAACGCAGCGTGGGTAAGGCGGTTCTCGACTCCGACAGGGAGAGACAGGTTCTTAAAGACAAGATGGCGCTGGTTGATGACAAGAGGCTTCAAAACGAAGTCTATGAGTTTTATGCGGCAATTATGTCCATAAGTCGGGAGCGCCAAACAAAGGAGCTTGTGGGCTATAACCGCACCATGGTTGAGGATATGCTGTCCCCGAAACCCAAGGTTGAAAATCCGCAGATTGTTTTCTACGGAGCCGACGGTTCATACACGGAGCAGGCTGCCGTGAGGTATTTCGGAGAAGACGTCAAAAGACGCAATGTGCCCACCTTTGACAGTGCTTTTGCCGCTCTTGACGGGGGAGAGGCGGATTATGCGGTGCTCCCCATCGAGAATTCCTACACGGGTACAATCGCAGACGTGATTGACCTTTTGGCCAAGTACGGCTATTTCATCACCGGGGAAGTGGATGTGCCCATTCGCCACTGCCTCCTGGGCATCAAGGGGGCCAAGCTCTCCGATATCAAAACCGTGTATTCCCATGAGCAGGGCTTAATGCAATGCCGCGAATTCTTGAAATCTTTGGGGGATGTGGAACTGAAGGAATTCTACAGCACATCCCGAAGCGCCCAAAAAGTGGCGGAGGAAAACGACAAATCCAAGGCCGCCATTGCCGGATTGCAAAATGCGGAGCTCTACGGTCTTGAGGTTTTGGCTGCGGATATAAACAACAGCGTCAAAAACACCACTCGGTTCATCATTGTCTCAAAGAATTTGGAGCTTGACGAAAGCTGCGACAAAATCAGCGCCGCATTCACCCTGCCTCACAAGAGCGGTGAGCTGCACCGAATTTTGGCCTGTTTTGCAAGGGGGGATTTGAATCTTGTGAAACTTGAATCCCGTCCTCTCTATGACAGGAATTTCGAATATATGTTCTTTGTTGACTACAGCGGAAACCTGCTGGATGAGCATGTGAGACGCACGACCAACAATGTCATCGAGGGCACCGGGGAGTTTAAACTCCTTGGGAATTACAAGCTCAAGGAATAGAAAATACGTGGGAGCGATTCCCTTATCCGAAAAAAAGGAGCGAGTGCCACATTATGAATGTTTTGCTTATAGGTATGCCGGGCTGCGGCAAAACCGCTTTCGGCAAAGCGGCGGCGGAATGCTTGAAATTGGATTTTATCGACACCGATTCCGAAATCGAAAACAGGGAAGGACCTATACCCGACATTTTCGCTGATCGGGGAGAAGAGGGGTTCAGAAAAACGGAAACCGAGGTTCTGCGAGACTGCCTGAAGGGCGAGAACCGAATTATCTCAACGGGCGGCGGGATAGTGACTCGGGACGAAAATATAAAGCTGATGAAGGATTCGGGCTCGGTTGTGATATTTATCGACCGTCCCATAGACAATATCAAAGAGGATATCGATACCTCGGGCCGCCCCCTGCTCAAGGAAGACAGCGGCCGTTTGAAGAGGCTATATGAGGAGCGGTACGAGAAATATACGGAGGCCGCCACGGCTCTTGTGATAAACGACGGCACCTTTGCGTCGGCCCTCGGCGATGTCCTTCGTTTGACGAGAAATGCTTTTTTGAAGGGAGAAAATCATGAAAATTTTAATCATAAACGGTCCTAACATCAATATGCTGGGCGTTCGGGAACCGGATGTTTACGGCAATACCGGCTATGGGCAGCTTGAGCAAATGATTGAGGATTATGCCGCAAAGGCGGGATGCGAGGTTTGTGTGGTTCAAAGCAACGGCGAGGGGGAAATCATTGACTATATTCACAATGCCCTCGGGAACTTTGACGGAATCGTTATCAACCCCGGAGCCTACACCCACTACAGCTATGCCATCTTGGATGCCCTCAAATCGGTGAATATCCCCGCTGTGGAGGTTCATATCAGCAATGTTCACAAACGGGAAGAATTCCGCCGCAAATCGGTTACGGCGGCGGGATGCACAGGGCAGATCTGCGGCCTCGGGCTTAAGGGATATCTCCTTGCCATGGAATATTTGCTGGGTGAGGTGAAACCGGGTGAGTGACAAATTGAAGTTGAATGTAATCGGCGACCCGATTATGCACAGCAAGTCGCCGATTGTTCACGGAATGGTATTTGATGCCTTGGGTCTTGAATGTGATTACGGCAGAGTTCTTGTGAAAAAAGGTGAGCTGGGCGAATATGTCAAAAGAGCAATCGGGGAAGGCGTTTGCGGCTTTAACCTGACCATGCCTCACAAGGTTGACATCATCCCTTATCTCAAAGAAATTGATCGGGATGCCGAGTTGTTCGGAGCGGTCAACACCGTGAAAATAAAGAACGGAGAACTTTGGGGATATAACACGGACGCCCAAGGCTTTGTGCTGTCTCTTGAGCAAAACGGCATTGGCATCGAAGGAAAAAATATCACCGTTTTGGGAGCGGGCGGAGTTGTTTCGACCCTTGCACTCAAAATGTCCGACTTGGGTGCGGCGGCAATCGCAATTCTGAACCGCACTCCCTCCAAGGCGGCGGCGATTTGCGAAAAAATTCGCACATATCAAAAAGACGGAAGAGCAAGGCAGGGCACCAAGCTTGCATGGGGCCCCGTTTCCGATGTCGCGAAGTATCTGCCGGGCTGCGACCTTTTGATAAATGCCACACCTCTCGGAATGAGCGGAATGGATTTTGATTATGACGATTTATCCTTTATGGAAAATCTGAATCCCTTTGGTGCGGTATGCGATTTAATCTACAGCCCTCCCAAAACCAAGTTCCTGTCCAGGGCCGAAACATTGGGGCACAAGATAATAAACGGTCTCGGTATGCTCATCGGCCAGGCCATCCTTGCCGATGAGATATATTTGGGAAAACAGTTGGACATTTGTGAATTATATACAAAAACAGTTCAAAAATATTATGAGATTTAGACAAAGAGAAGGTGAGAGATTTACGAAGCTCCTTGTAATGATAAAGTAATATGTTGTTTACAAAATTTTCATATTTTATTTATAGATTTTTCATTATTTGAGTCTATAACAATACGTAGAAAAAATGAGTTGCACCTCGGCTCTTTCAAATTTCTCGGAGAGAGGGTATTTGGAACATCGGATGGGGCGAAGACGGTACGGGTTCGGAAGTTGAAACAGGAGGTAATATGGAAGCCATTATAGTATTTAACGCAGTGATTTCGATTTTATTCACTTTGTGTTACGCATACCAGTTCTTTTATTTGTTCGTTGGCCTATTCAAAGGTGAGCAAAAGTTTACGGCAAAGAAGCAGCATAAGTTCGCTGCCGTTATTTCCGCCCGAAACGAGAGAGATGTTGTTGGCAACCTGATTTACAGTATAAAAAACCAAAATTACCCCAAAGATAAGCTTGACGTTTTTGTGATAGCCGACAATTGTACAGACGACACCGCAGAGGTTGCCCGCAAGGCGGGGGCCATTGTATATGAGCGGTTCAACAAGACTCAGGTCGGCAAGGGATATGCTCTTGATTGGCTTTTCAAAATAATAGAAAAGGACTACCCGGATGCCGGCTATGAAGGATATATGATCTTTGATGCCGATAATATACTGGACAGAAACTATGTCAAAGAAATGAACAAGGTCTTTGACAACGGATACGATTGTCTGACGAGTTACAGAAACTCAAAGAATTTTGACGACAACTGGATTTCTGCGGGATATTCAATCTGGTTCCTCAGAGAAGCAAGATATTTGAACAATGCAAGGATGCAGTTGGGAACAAGTTGCGCCGTGTCGGGCACGGGTTTTTTGGTAAGCTCCAAGCTTATCAGGGAAAACGGAGGCTGGATTCATCACCTCCTCACCGAGGATATTGAGTTTACCTGTGATTCGGTCATAAAAGGTGTGAAGATCGGATACGCCGCAAAGGCCGTGCTCTATGACGAGCAGCCCACCACATTAAAGCAGTCTTATTCCCAAAGGCTCCGCTGGGCAAAAGGCTTCTATCAGGTTTTTGCAAACTACGGCGGAAAATTGCTCAAGGGTATATTCAAAGGCAGCTTTGCCTGTTTTGATTTGCTCATGACGGTTATGCCCGCCATGCTGATGACCTTGCTGAGCGTTGTGGTAAATGCGGCGGCAATTCCCGTGGCGATAGCCACAAATTCCCCGGAGGCAGGCGCATTGATTCAAGCTTTGGTTCAAACCTTGGTCAACTTCTATGGATTGTTCTTCATATTGGGTGCCATGTCCGTTATCACCGAATGGCATAACATAAACTGCGTATGGTACAAGAAAATACTGTATCTCTTCTCATTCCCCATATTCCAGTTCACCTATGTGCCCATTGCCATTGCCGCCCTCTTCAAGAAGGTTGAATGGAAGCCTATCAAGCACAGTGTGGTAAAGACCCTGGAAGAAGTGAACGAGACCACATAAACCAAAGGTTTGCGTTTTGATTTCTCTTTTCAAAGTATAACCCCCGTCCTTAAGCATAAGGGCGGGGGTATAGTATGGGCGGATATTTTTCATAAAATCGGGTGGAATTTAAAACGTAAATTTAATCAAAAATATATAGACAAAAATCGGACAAAGTAGTATGATATATTCATCGAACGATTAGGTATATTTTATAATCAAGGGAGTTTTGTTTATGGAGTATGATTTTTTGCTTGACTTGGCTTTGATATTGCTCAGCACCAAGCTTTTGGGATTGCTCACAAGGAAGGTCCAGATGCCTCAGGTTGTGGGAGCATTGCTGGCGGGGTTGATTCTCGGGCCTGCCGGCCTTGGGTGGCTTCAGTCCAACGATTTTATCACCACCGTATCCGAAATCGGGGTTATAGTGCTGATGTTCAGCGCAGGCCTTGAAACCGATATAAAAGAGCTCAAAAAGTGCGGAGTTGCCGCCACGGTTATCGCAGTTATGGGCGTAATCGTGCCTCTGTTGGGAGGCTGGGCCGTTGCACGGTTATTTAACAAAGGTCCCGGAACGATTCTTCAAAATATTTTCGTGGGAGTTGTCATCACCGCCACATCCGTGAGCATAACGGTAGAGACACTTAAGGAAATGGGTAAACTGTCAACGCATACGGGCAACGCCATATTGGGGGCAGCCCTCATCGACGATGTGCTTGGCATTATCGCCCTCACCATAATCACCAGCTTTGCAGACCCGACGGTCAAACTGCCCGTGGTGATCTTCAAAATTGTGATGTTCTTTGTCTTCTGCGCCGTTGTGGCGTTGGTGTTCATAAAGTTCGTCCGTCCCTGGATTAACAGCTATAATAAGGATCTTCAGCGGTTCAGTGTTTTGGCCTTTGCCTTTTGTCTGCTGATGTCATATATTGCGGAACACGTTTTCGGTGTGTCCGACATAACGGGCGCATTCGTCGCCGGATTGATGTTGTCCGGAACCCGAAGGACGCCTATTATGATTACCAGGTTTGAAACCGTATCCTTTATGTTTTTGTCGCCGGTGTTTTTCGCCAGTGTGGGCCTGAAGGTGACGGTTGATTCTCTGAGTCTGCCCATATTGCTGTTCAGTGTATTGCTCCTCATTGTGGCCGTCGCTTCAAAAATCATCGGCTGCGGCGTGGGCGCGAAAATTACCGGTTACAGCAATATGCAAGCGGCAAAAATCGGAATCGGAATGGTATCCCGAGGCGAGGTGGCTCTCATAGTTGCCAGCAAGGGAGCGGCGTTGGGCCTTATGGTCCCGGAGTTCTTCGCCCCCATCGTTCTCGTGGTCGTGGCCACGACGATTATCACGCCCATTATGCTCAAACTCATCTACAAATATCAAGCTGTACTTGAGGAGGACGTACATACTTCACTGGTTGTAAGTATGACGGAGAAGCACGCCATAGAGGCCTCTGCCCTGCAAACCGCCTTTGAGCATGCCGACAATAGGCTTGAACGAGAGAAGGAGGAGCGTCTCAGGGAGTATAACAAGAAGTACGGCCTGAATATAACCATGGACCAGTTCTATTGACGAACTCTATCCAAAACCCCGGCAATCGGCGAGCAAAGGGTTTCGCAAGGTTAGTCCCCCCGATTCGACCGCCCTGTCAAGCTGCCGAGACGGTATTTGAGATTGCTGTGTTCACCACCGAGAGGAGGTTCTCTTATGCTTCAAAATAAACTCGGAATCACCGATGCCGCCGAACTTGCCCGTGAGGGAGAACGCATCAGCAAGACCAAGGCGGTTAAGATGTTTGAAAGCGGTTATTTAGACACTTTGACACCCGGAACATATTTATCTCTTGCCGCCATTCACAAATATCTCTTTGAGGATATATATCCCTTTGCGGGGCAGCGCCGCACGGTAAACCTTGCCAAAGGAAATTTTCGATTTGCGCCTGTAATGTATTTGGATGCTGCTTTGGAAAATATCGATAAAATGCCGCAGAGCACCTTTGATGAAATCCTTGAAAAATATGTGGAAATGAACATTGCCCATCCCTTTAGGGAGGGCAACGGACGCAGCACACGTATTTGGCTTGACCTTATTCTGAAAAAGGAACTCGGCTTGGTGGTTGATTGGAGCAAAGTTGACAAAGAGGACTATCTCTTGGCGATGGAGCGCAGCCCAATCAGGGACACGGAAATAAAGCACCTTTTGAAGCAGGCCCTGACCGACAGGATAGACGATAGGGAAGTGTATATGAAAGGCATCGATTACAGCTACTATTACGAGGGATATTCCGTCTTTAGGACAGAAGACCTCTGAGGGCATCAACGTAATTTTTCCATCAGTTCATGTAAAATGCCATAAAGCGTCACGGCTTTTTCCGTATCCATATCAATGCAGGCGGAAAGACGCCCCGGTATCGGCAGCGCCTTTTCACGGAGCGCAGCGCCCTTGGCGGTCAGATTTACAATCAAATCCCTTTCATCCTCTTCCGAGCGGTGTCTTGAGACATATCCCTTCTCCTCCAACCTTTTGAGGAGGGGGGTCAGGGTGCCGGAGTCAAGATAGAGAAAATTCCCCAAGTCTTTCACCCGCAGCTGCTTATGCTCCCACATTACCATCATGGTGATATATTGGGTGTAAGTCAAATTCAGTTCGTTAAGATAGGGTTTATATGCCTTGACGACCTCTTTGGCGCAGACATAAAGGGGAAAACAGAGCTGATTTTCTATCTTCAGCGGATCGAAATTTTGCGTCATAATCCGCTTTTTTCCTCTGCGACAACGGCCTTTGCAAAATCGGCCGCCGCCTTAAGGTCGCCATCGTCGGGCTTACCTCTGTGGAGTACCAAAAATTGCCCCCGACACGAAAACTCCTTTTGGGAGAGAGGTATCTTCTTTTCCGCAAAGGGTTTTTCCAAATATTTGCGAATTGATTTAAGCATTGCCGAAGAACTTACGGCAACGGCTTTTTTCACGGAAACATCGATGCGGGCTATGAAAGATTTTACTTCATCGTCAACATCAAAGGCATAGGGCGCCGTGCAAAGGAAAAGCACATCCGTATCGGAGTCAAGCTTTTCCGATATGGGTTTTGCCTCCGTCCCCACTGCCCGAGCCACTGCATCCGCCAATTTTTTCGTATTTCCGCCTCTCGAATAATAACGAACGGCAACAGTCATAAGTAACACCTCACAATTCCGTAATCTTATTATTTTTTATGCCGAACTTTTTCACAGCAGTTTTTCGATTTCTTCTTTGACTTTATCAAGGGAGTCGGTGGGCTCAAAACGGGCAACAATCTCTCCGTTGCGGTCTATCAGGAACTTCGTAAAATTCCACTTGATGTTGCCGTTATCCTTGTATTCCTTGTCCATTTTTTTAACAATGGGTTTAAGCACCACTCCCATAGCTCCGCTGAATCCTCCGAAAGAGGTATTCTCGGTCAAATACTTATAGAGAGGTGCGGCATTTTCCCCGTTGACATCGATTTTGGAAAACTGGGGAAAGGTAATCCCGAACCGACCGGTACAAAAGCTGTGAATTTCCTCATCCGTGCCCGGGGCTTGTCCCATAAATTGGTTGCAGGGAAAATCAAGAATTTCCAAACCATCCTCCCGATGCAATTCATAGATCTTTTGCAAATCTTCATACTGAGGTGTGAAACCGCACCCGGTGGCGGTGTTGACAATCAGCAGAACCTTTCCCTTATAATCGGAAAGAGATACGGAACCGCCGTCTTGAGCCTTCACCGTAAAATCATAAATTCCCATAATCTTATCCTCCTTTATTGCTTGCGCAAAATTTAATTGTACACTATTAATAAATATATTATAACATCTCCGCTGCATTTTTGTCAAGACTTTTCCCGGATATTGTTACGGTATTGTTATATTAAAATTTATATTTTTTTGGAGATTTTGTATTGACACCGACCCTATCTTGTGATATATTACTGTTTGCACAGCCGATGTAATATAAAATATGCCATTGGCATAAAGCAACCGCGCGTCGGCTGTGCTACTCCCTTTGAGAGTTATATTATGACATATAATACGCGGCACGGCTTAAGTCTTGCCGGTTTTAACAGCGAAACGGGTCCCTAAGGGGCCTCTTTTTGGTTGGAGGATGACACATATTGGATTTTGTTCATTTGCACACTCATACGGCGTACAGCCTCCTTGACGGGCAGGGCACAACAGAAAAAATACTCAATCGGGCCAAAGAATTGGGTCAGACTGCCATGGCGATTACGGACCATGGCAATATGTACGGCGTGATTGAGTTTTATGAGTATGCGAAAAAAATCGGTATCAAGCCCATACTCGGCTGCGAGGTATACCTTGCGGCCCGAAGTATGTATGACAAAGTCTATGAACTCGACAGAGAGCGCTTTCATTTGATACTTTTGGCAGAAAACGATACGGGCTACAAAAACCTGATGAAAATAGTGTCCGCCGGGTTTATTGACGGGTTTTATTTCAAACCTCGGGTGGATATGAATCTTTTGAGGCAGCACAGCGAGGGCATAATCGCCTTAAGCGGCTGTATGTTCGGTCCCCTTTCCCGACGTATTTTGGGAGGGAACTATGAGGGAGCGGTCAAATGGGCCAAAGAGTTGACGGATATATTCGGAAGGGATAATTTCTATGTGGAAATTCAGGACCACGGACTGTACGAGCAGAAACGTCTTAATTCCGGCCTGATTAAACTCGCCCGGGAACTTGACCTAAGTCTTGTTGCCACCAATGACATTCACTATGTGCGCAAGAGGGATGCGGAATTTCAGGATTTGTTAATGTGCATCCAAACCGGGAAAACGGTAGGGGATACGGACCGAATGAAAATGGACAGTTCCGAGCTTTATGTGAAATCTTCCCAAGAGATGGAGGCTCTCTTCGGTCATATTCCCGAGGCTTTGGAAAACACGATCAAGATTGCCGAAAGATGCAATGTGGAAATAGAGTTCGGAAAGCTGCACCTTCCCAAGTTCGAAGTGCCCACCGGGCAGCCTGCCGAAGAATATCTTCGGGACCTGTGCATGGAAGGCTTTCATTTTCGTTATCCGAACGATAAGGCCGATGAGAGCAGCGGTGTATTCCGCAGGTTGCTTTATGAGCTTGACACCATCAAAAGTATGGGATATGTTGACTATTTCTTGATTGTTTGGGATTTTATCAAATATGCTCGGGACAACGGAATCATGGTGGGTCCGGGCAGAGGCAGCGCCGCAGGGAGCATTGTTGCCTATTGCCTTCACATTACCAATGTGGATCCCATAAAATATGACCTTATTTTTGAGAGATTTCTGAATCCGGAGCGAATCAGTATGCCGGATATAGATGTGGACTTTTGCTATGAGAGACGGCAAGAGGTTATCGACTATGTAAATAAAAAGTACGGCAGTGACCGAGTGTGCCAAATAATAACGTTTGGCACCATGGCAGCCCGCCAAGCTGTGCGGGATGTGGGCAGGGCCCTCGATATGCCTTATGCGACGGTGGATGCGGTGGCAAAGCAAATTCCCTTTGTCCTGCATATGACTTTGGATAAGGCCCTGGTTATGAACCCACGCCTCAAAAAGATGTATACCGATGATTCGGCCGTGAAAAAGCTCATCGACTCCGCCAAGGAATTGGAAGGTTTGCCTCGTCATGCCTCAACCCATGCGGCAGGTGTGGTCATAACCCGAGACCCGGTGGTGAGCTATGTGCCTCTTCAAAAGAACGACGACGTCATAACAACTCAGTTTCCTATGACGACAATAGAGCGCCTCGGATTGCTCAAAATGGATTTTTTGGGTCTTCGAACCTTAACCGTCATACAAGATGCGGTGAAGAGCATATACAAAAATCACAAGATAAAAATCGACTTGGATCATATGACTTTTGACGACCGGGAAGTCTATAATATGATTTCGGCAGGTAGGAGCGACGGCGTGTTTCAGCTTGAAAGTGCGGGTATGAAGCGGTTTATGACAGAGCTGAAACCCTCCTCCCTTGAGGATATAATTGCCGGGATTTCCCTCTATCGTCCCGGACCCATGGATTCCATACCAACTTATATCAAGAATAAGCAGGATCCGAAAAACATCAAATACAAGCACCCGCTCCTTGAGCCCATTCTTAAAGTAACCTACGGCTGCATTGTCTATCAGGAGCAGGTTATGCAAATCGTCCGAGAGTTGGGTGGATATTCCTCGGGCAGGGCCGATTTGGTCCGCCGAGCCATGAGCAAAAAGAAGGCGGATGTTATGGCAAAAGAGAGGGGCGCCTTTTTGGAAGGAGCCGCCGAAAGGGGAATAAGCGGCGAAGTGGCAGGTTCAATATTCGACGAGATGATGGATTTTGCTTCCTATGCTTTCAACAAATCCCATGCGGCGGCATATGCGGTATTGGCCTATCAAACTGCCTTTCTGAAGTGCCATTATCCGGCCGAGTTTTTTTCGGCAATGCTCAATTCGTTTATAGATAACTCCGACAAAGTCAGCAAATACATTTTGATTGCCAAGGACGAGGGTATCCGCATAATACCTCCGGATATAAACATAAGCGGCAGCCGTTTCGGTGCCGAAAAGGCCGGCATTGTGTTCGGCCTCGGCGCTATCAAAAATGTGGGTGAAGGGGTAATGGCCCAAATCGAAGAGGAACGGAAAAGGGGCGGCAAGTTTCGGTCTTTCACCGATTTTTGCCGCAGAATGGCAAATAAGAGAATCAACAAACGGGCAGTGGAGAGTTTGATTTATTGCGGCGTGTTTGACAGTTTGGGCCTCAAACGCAGTGTCCTCCTGTATGAATACGAAGGCGTTATGGAGCGCGTGGCCGAGTCATCCAAGAAGGAATTCCGAGGCCAAATCAGCCTGTTTGATATGGAGGACGCACCCGATACGGGGGCCCGTGACATTGACAACTTTGAAGACAGACCGGAGTTGTCCAAAGCTCTTATGCTCGCAAAGGAAAAAGAGTGCATCGGTATGTATGTCTCGGGCCATCCTCTGGACGATTTTCGGGATATGCAATTCAGTCGGGAGATAACTCCCATAATGAACGTGGTTGACGATGAGGAAGGATTATATGGGCCGGACACTCCCGTGACTATGATCGGTATAGTTTCCGAAGTCCGTCTCCGCCGCACAAAGCGAAACGCCGTTATGAAATATATGACCCTTGAAGATTTGACGGGCTCCATAGAATGTATCGTGTTCCCGACGGGCGTGGACTCCTATGACAGCCTGCTTGAAAAAGATAGGCTTGTGGAAATCCGAGGTGATTTGGATATAACCGAAAATCAACCGCCCAAGGTTCGGGTGAGAACCATTGAAGCCCTGAGAAGACGCAACAAACCCAAGCTCTATATTTGCCTAAACACTCGGGACAATGAAAAGCTTGATGCCATAAAAAACACCCTGAAAGGGGCAAAGGGCAGCGCCGAAATATATGTATATTTTGCAGATGAGAAGAAAACATCCAAAGCCCGTTCCACCATTGACTTGAGCGACAGCCGTATTCGAACCCTTGAAAACATTCTCGGAAAAGAAAACATCAAATCGGTGAGAAAATGAGCAGAGAAAAGAAACAGCGGGAAACGGCGTGTGATATGCTCTCCGTCTCCGAAATCGGCAGCTTTCTGAATGAAAAAAAACTGAAAGACAGAATCGTAATATATGACGAGGTGGGTTCCACCAATGACTTGGCAAAGCAATATGCCAAGGACCGCAAATGCCGATATCCGATAGAGCGTATTTTTATCGCAAATGCCCAAACCTCGGGTCGGGGCAGACAGGGCAGGTCCTTTTATTCCCCTCCCGGAAGCGGCGTGTATATGAGCATATTGCTGTGTCCTCATGCCTCTGCCGAGGAGACGCTGAAATTCACAACGGCGGCCTCCGTGGCAGTGTGCCGCGCAATTGAAAACGCCTTCGGCCTCCGTTCCCAAATCAAGTGGGTGAACGATATTTATCTGAATAATAAAAAGGTCTGCGGCATTCTAGCGGAAGCGGTAACGGACATTGAAGGCGGCTGCGAGCAGCAGGTTGTTATCGGAATCGGCGTCAATATGTCAACGGAAAGCTTTCCCGCCGAGATAGAGGATATTGCGGGCTCCCTGTGTCCGGGCAGAAAGGTACCGAATCGGAACAGATTCATCGCCGAAATTATCAATTCCTTTGTCGGTTTGCTGAAAATTTCCGAGACGGGTACGGTGCTGACAAAAGAATACATAGACGAATACAAAAAAAGGTCCGCCGTTTTGGGAAAGACCGTAAAAATACTCAATACGGGCAGGATTGTGAAAGTTATCGACATAAACGAACGAGGCGGTCTCGTTGTTGAAACCTCGGAGGGAATAAAAACCCTTGAGAGCGGCGAAATCAGCATACGCCTTACCTAAAGTAAATCATTTCGTGCAGCCGCCGAAAGGAGAGAATATGAAAAAAAACATAAAAAAATTCGTGAGTTTATTGTTTGCTCTTGCGCTTCTGTGCTCGGTTGGTCCCTGCCATGCCATTGGATTCAATATGGACGAAATCTGTGATTCCGTTGTGGTGGTTCACTCCTCGAATTCGGTGGGAACGGGGTTTGCCATATCCGACAATATGATAGTAACAAATCATCACGTGGTTGACAGCACCACAAGGTGCACCATCGAAACCCGGTCCGGGGCTCTTTTGGAGGGCAGGCTTCTGGGCTCGGACGAGGCCCGGGACTTGAGCCTTGTGGAGGTGATAGGGGGCAATCTTCCCACAATCCCGATGACCACCGATATTCCGCCTCTCGGGGCTCAGGTTTTCGCAGTCGGTTCTCCCCAGGGTTTGGGATTTACCGTCAGCGGCGGAATCCTGTCAACGGCCGAGAGAGAAATCGACGGGGTCGGCTATATTCAAACCGACGCAGCCATAAATCCGGGCAACAGCGGAGGTCCCCTGCTCAACGAATTGGGCCAGGTCATCGGAGTAAACAATATGAGAGTGGAGGATGCAGACAGGATTTCCCTTGCCATACCCATGACATCGGTGGTGGAATTCCTCAAGGAACTGAATGTGGAAGTGACATTCACGGACATATCCGATACAAAACTCGAGGGAGTGAGCGGAGTGATTATCCAAAGCTCCTCCGTGGAGGGGGGCACAGAAGAGTCCTATGAGCAATATTCCAACAGCTTGAGAAACCAATATAACGATATCCTGAAAACCATCCAAAAAGAAAACAAAATCCTCCTGGGCGGCGTCATAGTGATTGCCATTCTGTGTTTTGTTTTGATGCTCGTAATGCTCTCCCAAAAGGAAAAAGTCAAAACATCGGAACGAAATCTGGACAGAGCCCTTGAGGCGCTCAAAAAACAGAGCGCTCAAATAAAGACTTTGACCCATATGGCTGCGGCACGGGAGGAGGAGAGGAACGAGTCTTTCGATTCCCCGCCAAAGCCGCCTGAGTCGGCTTTGGGCGCACCGACAGAGGCTCCGCCCAAGAGGCGAAATCCCATGAGCAATTCGGCCAAACCGTCTTCAAGGCGAATTTACAGGGATGACCAATAAAATTCACAATATATTCACTAAAGCAGAAGGTATTTATGCTAAAATAACATTATCGGATGTTGATTCCTATAATCAAACTCCGAGATGCCCCACCGAGAGAAATTCTGTCGGAACGGCATAACAGTGATCGAATAGCAAAGGAGAAAAGGATATGACGGAAGGAAAAAATGAAACGGCTGCCGTCAAGGCCAAAAAAACATCAATCGGCGGCCAAGCGGTCATCGAAGGTGTTATGATGCGGGGACCCTTCAAAACCGCCACTGCTGTGCGAAAGCCCGACGGCGAGATTATAGTTGACGAACAGGAGACAAAGCAAAGAAAGGGGCACGGAATTGCAAAATTGCCCATAATTCGCGGCTGTGTCAACTTTTTCGGTTCCATGATCATAGGTGTAAAGGCGCTGATGTTCTCCGCCAAATTCTTCGAAGTTGACGACGAGGGAAACGAAATCGAACAGGAGCCCGGCAAATTTGAAAAATGGCTTGATGAGAAATTGGATTCCGAGGCGGCTATGAATGTCATAATCTACAGCTCGGTTATCCTCGCCCTTGTTTTGTCCATAGGGCTTTTCATCCTGCTGCCTTCCTTAATAGCGGGTTTTTTGACGGACTTTCTGCATGTTGAGAACAACGGCTTGCTGACTTTGACAGAGGGCGTGGTAAGAATCGGGATTTTTATTGTCTATCTGTCTTTGGTGGCTCGGATGAAGGATATAAAGAGAGTGTTTATGTATCACGGAGCGGAGCATAAGTCAATTTTCTGCTATGAAAAAGGACTTCCGCTCAACGTGGAAAATGTCCGAATTCAGTCTCGGTTTCATCCCCGCTGCGGGACCAGCTTTTTGCTGATCGTTATGGTGATAAGCATCCTTATGTTTTCGATTATACCTTGGCAACAGGAGAATTTTGCCTCCATTCCCGTAATCGGTGTAATCTTTTCCGTAATACCCTGGCCCATATGGCGGGTGATATTGCGGCTTCTGCTTTTGCCCGTAGTTGCGGGAATTTCCTACGAAATTATCAAATTCGCAGGTCGCCACGACAATTGGCTTACCCGAGCCGTAAGCGCACCGGGAATGTGGTTTCAACATATAACCACAAATGAGCCGGATGACAGCCAAATAGAAGTGGCAATAAAAGCTTTGACTGCCGTAATACCTGAGGATGAAAACGCCGATATATGGTGAGTAAAATAAACCTCGGGACCGGCTGTATGGAAAAGGAAAGGAAATTTTGTTTTGGACCTCAAACAGTTACGGAAAAACGCCCATGAGAGGCTCAAAGTGCGGGAGGGCATCGACTCTCCTGAGCTTGACGCCGATTTGATTATCATGAACATTTTGGGAATCGACAGAACCGCATTGCTGAGCCGTAATATGAATGTGTCGGATGCGGCGGTCGTGGAAGTCAATGCTGCCGTCAACCGCCGTATAAGCGGTATGCCCGTTCGATATATAACAGGCAAAACGGAGTTTATGTCCTTGGAATTTTATGTAAACAGAGATGTACTCATACCCCGCAGTGAAACCGAAACATTGGCAGAGGCGGTCATCGGCAGGTATAGAAATTTGAACTCCCCCGTAAAAATTTTGGATATCGGTTGCGGCAGCGGTTGCATAGGTCTCAGCCTTGGGTTCTATATTCCCCATTCGACGGTGACTTGCCTTGATATTTCCGAAAAAGCTCTGAGAGTCGCAAAACGCAATGCCGAGGCCCACAGACTTGAAAGCCGAACAAAGTTCATCTGCGGCGACATTACAGATAAAAATATAATCGACGAAACGGCCAAAGAGGAATACGACTGTATTGTGTCCAACCCGCCCTATATCCCCACAGACGATATATTGGACCTACAGACGGAAATCGTTGATTTCGAGCCCCTCATCGCCTTGGACGGCGGTGAGGACGGATTGGACTTTTACAGGGTATTAACGGAGAAAATTATACCCAAAAAAGGAGGTACACTGGCTCTGGAGGTGGGAATGAATCAATCGGACGCCGTTGCGGGTATGATGTACCGACGGGGATATTCCGAAATAGAAATAATCCCGGATCTGTCGGGCAAGGACAGAGTGGTTCTGGGTGTTTTGGGATAGTGCCAAAGCCGTAAGTGAAGTCAATTTTCCGCGTCTTTGAAGGAGAATTCGCCTTTTTCGTATATTATATATGAGTGTTTGCTGCCTTCCTTGGGAATTGAAACCGAGCCGGGATTGATATAGATAAAATCCCGTTTTTTTTCGTATTTGGGAACATGGGTATGGCCGCAGAGCAGTATGCCGCCCTTTGCCCCTGCAGGCGGGTTGCTTTCGCCGTATATATGGCCATGGGTCAAATACATGGTGATATTGTTATCCGATATCAAGGCATAGTCCGCCATAATCGGAAAATCCAATACCATTTGGTCAACCTCGGTGTCGCAGTTGCCCCGGACGCATAAAATCTTATCCGAAATCTGATTGAGCATCGGAATTACGGCCTTTGGGTTGTAGTCTCTCGGCAAATCGTTCCGAGGGCCGTGGTACAGAATATCCCCCAAAAGAACCAGCCTTTCCGCCCCGCTTTTTCGAAAAGCCTCAAGCATTTTTTGGCAATAATATGCCGAACCGTGTATGTCACCGGCTATCATAAGTTTCATTTTTGACGACCACCCAAACAATTTAATTTTAAAAGCCTTCAAAAGCTCTTTTATAATACCATAATTCCATTGCCAAAGCAAGAGAAATATAGGCATTAAAGATGCCGACTCGCCCGTTTCCAAAGAGGTGCGGGTGTTATTAGAAAATTTAATTGGATTTTTTTCAAAAAGAGTGGTATAATGCCGATATGGGCCGATTTAATCGGAGTGCGGGCTCACAATATGCGAAGATTGGGTGCAATCAAAGAAGAGGAGGATACAAAGTAATGACAAAAGAAGCGAAGAACTATTACGAGAAGATGTTTCCGGGACGGGAACCGGAGTTGCTTAAAACCGATCCGGAATTTGTAAATCTGTTTGGCAGCTTTGCATTTGACGAGGTTGTGAACAATGATGATTTAGACGATAAAACCCGTTTTTTGGCCATATTGGCAACTCTCTTGGGATGCGGCGGAGTTGATGAGTTCCGTGTTATAGCGGAAGGTGCGCTCAATATGGGCGTGACCCCGGCCGAAATAAAAGAGACGGTTTATCAGGGGGTCGCATACTTGGGAATAGGAAGAGTTTATCCTTTTTTCGAAGTGACAAATCAAGTCTTGAGAGCGCAGGGAACAGAACTGCCTTTGAAGCCCCGGGGAACGACCGATCCGAAAACCCGTCGGGAGGCGGGTACCCAAGCTCAAGTGGATATATTCGGTGAAAATATGCAGGATTTTTGGAAGTCCGGCCCCGAGGAATCTCGCCATATAAATCAATGGCTTGCCGCAAACTGTTTCGGTGACTACTACACCCGAGGGGGCCTTGACTATAAACAGCGGGAAATGATTACCTTCTGTTTTCTCGCGGCACAGGGCGGCTGCGAGCCTCAGCTCAAATCCCATGCGGCAGCAAATATAAGAATCGGAAACGACATGGAATTTTTGATAAAAATAATATCACAGTGTCTGCCATACATCGGATATCCCCGTTCGCTGAATGCCCTAAGGTGTGTGAATGAGGCTGCGTCTGACATAAAATAAACGAAAAAATATTCAATAAACCATAAAATAAAGTGGGAGGTATAATAACTATGACATATAAAGAAGCAAAATCGGCCCATGCCGCATCCATGGTCTTCCCCATTGGGAAACCTAACGACGGATTTGCCGAGTATTTTACGGGGAGGAGCTATCTTGCACCTGTTTCCGTATCCCAAGTCGGAATTCACAATGTGACCTTTGAGCCGGGATGTCGCAACAATTGGCATATTCACAATGCCGACAAAGGCGGAGGCCAAATTTTGATTTGCATTGCCGGAAGAGGTTATTATCAAGAGTGGGGCAAGGAACCCCAAGAGATGAAGCCGGGGGACTGTATCAATATAGCTCCCGGAATCAAGCACTGGCACGGTGCCGCTCCCGACAGTTGGTTCTCTCACTTAGCCATAGAGGTCCCGGGAGAAAACGGAACGAACAAGTGGCTCGAACCGGTATCCGACGAAGAATACGAAGTGCTGAAATAATATTCAAGAGAGGACGGGACATTCCCTCCTCTCATTTTTCGAATCATCATTCCAACGTTCCTTGATTTGGCGGACGGTTTCGGCTCTATGGGCTCTGTTATCGGGATCATGGTGACAGGGTCACTCCAAGCGTATATTTTGACCGAGGCTTCTCCTGTATCCAAAGGGATATCCAATGTTATATTTACCTCGCCTTTGGAGAGGGCGTCCACGGTAATCGGTTCAATTTTGGCAGACACCAAGACGTCCGCATCGTCCGCAACCTTATAGGCGGCGGCAGTTACGTAAGCACTGATTCGGTTTTCGGTGTTGTTCTCAAGAGAGATATTGTAAGTGCCTTCATTGTTTGCATCGGAGACGGCAGAGAGCACGAAATCTTGAGCCGGGTTCGGTTTTTCGGAAGGTGACGCCGTTGCCCGGGGTGTCGGCACGGGTTTTTCCGAGTCGGAGCCCGAAAGATTCGCTCCCATATTCTTTTCTTTATATACGGTCCCTTCCGCAACTTTCAAAAAATCTCCCAAGGCAATCGAGCCGTCTGCCTCTCTCCAGAGGGTGTGAACATCGGCCCCGAGAGGAGGCGGTTCGACCGATACGAATACAGACTCGGTCACGGTGTCCATCGCGGCGCTTGGCAAGACTTCCCCAAGTTTGTCGTTCCAATCGGTTATGGGTGGAAAATCCTCATAGTAGTAATAAACCCCCTTGTTGTTATATACCGCAGAGTTTTTTATTGTACCCAAAAATTTATCGGAGCCGATTTTGGTTGCGGTGTAAGACAGACAGTTTTCGAGGGTATTGTTCGAATTTGTTTTATCGCGGGCAAAATCAAAATTACTCTTCTTTGTGCCGCCCTTCAGGGAATTATTAAACGAGGTGCAATTATATAAATATATCGGGCCGGGATTTGAGTTGTCGGTAAAGCCGTGGTTGGCATTTTCAAAGGAAATGCAGTTATACAGTTGATGGGAGACCGCAATTTTCTCTCCTCCCATTTTGAAACCGTTGCCGTCACTGTTATCGGTGAAGTTGCCGTCTGTGGTCTGTCCGTTGCGAAAAGATACACAGTTGCGGAAAACCAAGGGACCGATGGGCCCGGTCTCCGATTTTGTATAGCAGTCCCAGCCGTCGTCGCAATTATTATACGCTATGCAGCCGTCAAAGACGTTGCCGGTGCCGCAAGTCAACTTGGCTGCAAAACCGTCGGCGTTTTCGCCTGTGTCTGGGTCAAAGCTGTTGTAGGAAGTGCAGTTTAATATCAGGTTGTCGGAGGGCCAGTCCTTTGGATCCGATTGACTCGAGTCCCTGCGGCTGATTTGGATTCCCGTATCTCGGTTGGCATTTGCGCGGCACAGTGCCAAGGTGTTGTGGTTGCCTGTTATATAAAAACCGTTATCCGCCGCCATATATACTTCAATACCCTTTATATACCAATAGCTGCCATCTATTTGAAATCCCCGAGGGCTGCCGTTCCCGGAATAGGGCTCATGCGAAAAATCGAAGACCGTGCCGTCGGGAGCATCGATGTGCTTTTCGGCACCTTCCGCACCGCTGTTGCCGAAGGGTATCGTCAAACAGTCGCCGAACATATATCTGCCCTTGCAGTGGATTGTACCTCCCGGAGCAATATTGGCAATGGCGGATGCAATACTCATAGGCTCCCCTTCTGTACCCTTGCCTTGGGCGGGAGCCAAGGGTGCGGTGTAAATCTCACTCATCTGTTCTCCGATTACGGGGTTTAAGTCCTCAAAATCCGGGTCCGGTTCGGGCAGGGTATAGGAGAGTTTTAAATAATATACATTGATTCCTCCGCCCTTGCTGATGAAGGCGTAATCCCCGGCTTTGTCTATGAGGAACTTATAGTATACCACACCGGGGGGCATCTCTTTTGATTCAATGACATTGTTACCGCTGTCGATTATTTTGCCCGTTCGGCTGTCGGTTTTGTTTGCCGAGCAGCAGTCAATATAAAGCACGGCAGGGCCCGTGACGGAAAATCTGATTGCACGGTTGGTGTAGCTGCCCGAAGCACCGGTTTTGAGACGTTTTGTATAATGAAGTTTTGTCACCGAGCCTGTTTTTTTGCTGTTGTCGATTTTAACAACCTCCGAATTTCCGTCTGTGGCGGGAATAATCGTAAAGTCTCCCATTTGGGTTTCGGATAAAATATTACCCGACTCCATATCCGATATATTGTATTCGGAATCGGGAGGCACCGCAACGGTGGAAATCGGTTGAATTATCAATGAAACACAAAGAAAAATTCCAAATAACATCCGTTTCATAATCACATCTCCTCAAAAACTTCACTTTGCTCCGCACATATTATCATAATACACCAAAACGGCAAATGCGTCAATGTTTTCGACTTTAAAAGCGCTTTTTTATTGACATAATTTTCAAATTGAGATATTATAATAGCATCAAAAATCAAAAAGTTTCACTATGAGAGAGAGGATGACATTATGAATATACTCTTAACGGGCGGTGCGGGATATATAGGTTCCCATACGGCCATAGAGCTTTTGGATATGGGACACGACGTTGTGATTGCGGACAATTTTTCAAACTCCAAACCGGAGGCCTTGAATCGCATCAAAGAAATAACCGGACGGGACCTTGTGTTTTACGAAGCCGATGTTTGCGACGGCGCGGCGATGGATAAACTGTTTTCGGAAAACCGTATCGACTGTGTGATTCATTTCGCAGGTCTCAAAGCGGTGGGCGAAAGTTGCAAAATTCCCATAAAATACTATCGCAACAACTTGGATTCCACTCTTACCCTCCTCGAAAATATGGAAAAGCATAAAGTGAACAACTTTGTGTTCAGTTCTTCCGCCACGGTATACGGAGATTCGGATAAAATGCCTCTGACGGAGGATATGCCTGCCCTAACCAGCGGAAGCCCCTATGGTAGGACAAAACTCATGATTGAACAGATTCTGGCCGATGCGGCTGCCGCCAATCCCGATTTGAGCGTTGTTTTGCTCCGATATTTCAATCCTATCGGTGCCCATAAAAGCGGACGAATCGGAGAGGATCCCGACGGAATACCCAACAATCTGATGCCCTATATTTCCCAAGTGGCAGTGGGCAAGCTGCCTAAGCTCGGAATTTTCGGAAGCGATTATCCCACCCCGGACGGCACCTGTATCAGGGACTATATCCATGTTGTCGATTTGGCGAAAGGCCATGCAAAAGCTATTGACTATGCCGTGGCTCACAAAGGAGTCGAAGCATTCAATCTGGGTACCGGCGTCGGCTACAGTGTCCTTGACATTGTGAAGAGTTTTATAAAAGTGAACAACATTGATTTGAAATACGAGATGCAGCCCCGCAGACCCGGAGATATTCCCATATGTTATTCCGACCCCTCAAAGGCGGAAAAAATGCTTGGGTGGAAGGCGGAGTTAACCATCGAAGATATGTGCAGAGATTCTTGGAATTGGCAAAAAAACAATCCAAACGGCTTAAATTGACGGTTGAGACTTTAATTTGAAATATAATAAATCCCCTCCCGCCGTTTGGGAGGGGATTCGAAATATTTTTATATATCAGTTGTCAAGCTCAATCAAAGCGTAGTTCCCGTCTTTTCTCTTATATACAATGTTTGGAGACATGGTGTCGGGATTGTTAAAGATAAAGAAGGAATGGCCCAACATATTCATCTGGAGAATGGCCTCTTCGGGCATCATGGGCTTGGCGGATATCCTTTTGGTTTTGATAATTTTAAATTCGGTCTCCTCCTCCACAGGCTCAGCCTCGGGTGATATGGCCACATATTCGTCAAAGCCTCCGCCCCTGAGACGTTTGGAAAGCTTGGTCTTGTTCTTTCTGATTTGCCTGTCTATGGCACCCAGACAGTTGTCAACGGCAGTGAGCAAATCCCGATTCTTGTCCTCGGCACGAATGATGAATCCCTTATATCGGAAAGTGATTTCGACGATTATTTCGTCCTTAAACTCCGAAACTATGATTTTGCACTCATCGGAATTGTCATCAAAGAACTTGTTCAGCCTTTTTACCTTTGAGAGAATTTTGTCTTTGCTGGAATCCGACAGATTTAATTTCTTCGTAATAATGTTGTAAGTCATAGCAGTACCTCCGGTCTGTTGTATAATTTAACCTAATAAACTTTTTTTCAAAGCTTTTGTTATGTTGATATTATATAATATTTTTCCGGAAATAGCAATAGGATTTTTAAAAATTTTTTCATCGGACAGAAAAAATTTGTGGCCCACATTTGAGATTTGTGCGCTGTTTCGCAGTATATCATAGTTGACAAAACCGTAAAAGATTATTATACTATAAATATCGAATACAATGAAATTATAATATATATACGGAGGAGCGAAATGATATGAAAATAGCATTGATTAACGAAAATTCACAAGCAGCAAAAAATGGGATCATATATGAATCTCTGAAGAAAGTTGCAGAACCGCTCGGTCATGAGGTTGTGAACTACGGTATGTACGGACCGGACGATGAGGCTCAATTGACCTACGTTATGAACGGACTGTTGGCTTCGATTTTGTTGAATTCCGGCGCTGCCGATTTTATCGTGACCGGTTGCGGAACAGGCGAGGGCGCCATGCTTGCTCTCAACTCTTTCCCGGGTGTACTTTGCGGACATATAACAAGTCCTTTGGATGCATATCTGTTCGGTCAGGTGAACAACGGGAACGCCATAGCCATGCCTTTTGCCCAAGGCTTTGGTTGGGGTGCGGAGCTCAACCTTGATTACACCTTCGAAAAATTACTCTGCGATGAAATGGGCGGAGGCTATCCCAAGGAGAGAGCGGTACCGGAGCAGGCGAACAAGAAAATTCTCGACGAGGTAAAAAAGATTACTTATCACGATATTATGTATGTTCTGAAAAACATCGACCAAGATTTCCTCAAAAAAACAGTGAGCGGAGAGAAGTTTGCGGAGCTGTTCTTCCCGGCTTGCAAAGTCCCCGAAATTGCCGAATACATAAAAGGCATTTTGGATTGAAATTGAACCGAATACAAAATTAATATACAAGAACAGGAGATGATGTCGGTGGGCTTGACGCTTACGGAAAAAATTTTGCAAAATCATATGGTGGAAGGCGAGCCCGTCAAGGGTAAGGAAATAGGAATCCGCATTGACCAGACCCTCACTCAGGATGCCACGGGCACAATGGCATATTTGGAATTTGAGGCCATGGGAGTGCCAAGAGTCAAAACGGAAAAATCGGTGGCCTACATTGACCATAACACGCTGCAGAGCGGATTCGAAAATGCGGATGACCACAGATTTATAGGCAGCGTGTGCAAAAAGCACGGTATTTATTTTTCCCGCCCCGGAAACGGAATTTGCCACCAAGTGCATTTGGAGCGCTTTGGCATTCCGGGCAAGACACTGATTGGTTCCGACAGCCACACCCCCACCGGAGGCGGTATCGGTATGATAGCCATCGGAGCCGGAGGTATGGATGTGGCAGTGGCCATGGGCGGCGGAACTTATTATATTACATATCCAAAGGTTGTTAAGGTTGAACTTACGGGCAAGCTCGGCCCCTGGGTTGCCGCAAAGGACGTTATTTTGGAAGTCTTGCGCATAATGTCGGTAAAAGGCGGCGTAGGTAAGGTTATTGAATACTGCGGCGAGGGTGTTAAAACTTTGTCCGTGCCGGAGAGAGCCACCATCACAAATATGGGAGCCGAACTCGGCGCCACAACCTCCATATTCCCCTCGGATGAAATCACGAAAGAGTTTCTGAAAGCTCAGGGTCGAGAGGGAGATTACACCGAGCTCAAGGCCGATGAAGATGCGGAATATGACGAGGTAATAAAAATCGATTTAAGTACCCTTGAACCTATGGCGGCCTGTCCCCACTCTCCCGACAATGTCAAGAAAATATCCGATTTGGCGGGTATGAAAATAGACCAGGTTTGTATTGGATCCTGCACAAATTCCTCCCTCCTCGATATGCTCAAAGTGGCGTATATATTGGAGGGCAAGACGGTTGACCCGGGAGTTTCTTTGGCAATCGCCCCCGGTTCCAAGCAGGTGCTGAATATGATTGCCGAAAACGGAGCTCTCGGCAAAATGATTAATGCGGGTGCGAGAATTCTGGAAAGCGCCTGCGGTCCCTGTATCGGTATGGGCCAATCTCCCAACTCGGGTGGCATTTCCCTTCGGACATTCAACAGAAATTTTGAGGGCAGGAGCGGCACAAAGGACGGACAGATCTATCTTGTATCTCCGGAAGTTGCGGCAGCATCGGCCGTTGCCGGAGTTATGACCGACCCTCGAACTTTGGGAGATATGCCGAAATTTACCTTGCCCGATGTATTTACCGTAAACGATAATATGGTGGTTCCGCCCATTGAGGCGGACAGAATGGATGAGGTTGAGGTTCTCAGAGGTCCCAATATCAAACCATTCCCGATTTCCGACCCGCTTCTTGACACAATTGACGCAAAGTGCGGTTTGAAGGTTGGGGATAATATCACAACGGACCACATAATGCCCGCAGGAGCCAAAATTTTGCCCCTTAGGTCCAATATTCCAAAAATCTCCGAATACTGTTTCACGGTATGTGATGAGGAATTCCCCAAAAGGGCTCTTGAACTTGGACGAAGCATAGTGGTTGGCGGCAGCAACTACGGTCAGGGTTCCTCAAGAGAGCATGCGGCCCTTGCACCTCTCTACCTTGGGGTCAAGGCGGTGCTTGTCAAATCCTTTGCCCGAATTCATATGGCAAATTTGATAAATGCGGGAATCATACCCATGACTTTCGTCAATGAGGAGGATTATGATAAAATCGACCAAATGGATGAATTGCTCATGGAAGATGTCCGCAGAGGAGTTGAAAAGGGCGACAGCCTTAAAATCGTAAATGTGACCAAGGGATATGAATTCAGAGCAAAAATTGACCTGTCCGAGCGGCAGAGAAAGATGCTTTTGGACGGAGGACTTTTAAATTATACAAAGAACAATGGGTAAATATAATCAATCGAGGAGGAAATACTATGACATATAAATCCCAAATAGATGCCGCAAAGGCAAAATTCGAGGAAGTGCTCACGGAACAGCTCGAAAGAGTGGAAAGAATGAAGAGCGAAAAGGACTTTATCGACTACGGCAAGCTCGACCAAATTATCATCGGAGTTGTGGGCGGCGACGGAATCGGACCTGCCATAACAAAACAGGCGGAGAGGATATTGAAGTTTTTGCTGAAAGACGAGGTTGCCTCCGGCAAAATTGCCTTTAAGGAAATAACCGGTTGTACCATCGAACACAGGGCAGAAGTCGGTCAAGCTCTCCCCGATGATGTTCTTGACGAACTCAAGCAGTGCCATGTTATTTTAAAAGGTCCCACAACCACACCTCGACAGGGAGACCCCTGGCCGAATATAGAGAGTGCCAATGTTGCAATGCGGAAGGCCCTTGATTTGTTCGCCAATGTGAGACCCGTAAAAGTGCCGGACCAAGGTATAGACTGGACATTCTACAGGGAAAACACCGAGGGCGGATATGCGGTTGGCTCGAAGGGAGTTAATGTGACGGAGGATTTGGCGATTGATTTTGTGGTTCAAACCCATGAGGGTTCGGAGCGAATTGCAAGGGCGGCTTTTGAATATGCCAAAAAGGCAGGCAAAACCCGAGTTACCTGCGTAACAAAGGCCAATGTTATAAAGACCACCGACGGCAATTTCCTGAGCGTATGCAAGGAGGTCGCCAAGGATTATCCGGGGATTGAACTTGACGATTGGTACATCGACATTATGACCGCCAAGCTTGTTGATCCCAAGAGACGGACTCAGTTCCAGGTTTTGGTGCTTCCCAATCTTTACGGGGACATATTGACGGATGAAGCGGCTGAGTTCCAGGGAGGCGTAGGCACGGCAGGCAGTGCCAATATCGGAAAGCGTTATGCCATGTTTGAAGCGATTCACGGCAGTGCTCCCCGAATGGTCAAAGAGGGCAGGGACAAGTATGCCGACCCCTGCAGTATTATCAGAGCTGCGGTTATGCTCCTTGAACATATAGGTTTTGCCGACAAAGCCCATGCTCTCGAAAAGGCTCTCGATGAATGTATGTATACGGAAAAGAAGTTGGTAATCACGGGACGGGATACCGGGGCAACATCCGAAGAATTTGCAGATTACATTATGTCGAAACTGGTTTAAAAAAACGATATGAAAGTTTATGCGCTTGTGGGGAAGTCCGGCACGGGGAAATCCCACCACAGTATGTGGGTCGCGAGAGAAAATAATATTGACTATATTATCGACGATGGCTTGCTTGTTTCCGACAATCGGATTTTGGCGGGGAAGAGCGCCAAACGGGAGCCCACGAGAATCGCCTCGGTACGCACGGCAATATTCAGCGACCCGAACCACAGCGAGTCGGTGCGCCGTGCCATAAAGGAAAATAATATAGGCTCCCTGCTCATTATCGGCACCAGCGATAAAATGGTGAAAAGGATTGCCGAAACGCTGGAAGTGGGACCCATAGAAAAAACTCTTTACATAGAAGATGTCTCAACTGCCGAGGAGAGGGATATTGCCCGAGAAATGCGGCTCAAGGAGGGGAAGCATGTTATCCCCGTACCTACCTTTGAGGTCAAGAAACAGTTTTCGGGCTATTTCATAGACCCTATGGTCCAGTTGTTCAGCAGAAAAAACAAAACGATTTCCGAAGAAAAAACCGTTATGCGCCCCACTTACAGCTATTTGGGGGATTTCAAAATATCTCCCAAGGCTATTGTGGATATATGCAACTACGAAATTTCAAGATTTTCCGATGTGTACAAGCTTTTGCGTATCAAGAGCAGCACCGCAAAGGGCAACAGACTGAGGATTGATGTTGAGATGTCCCTGCGTTATCCCTGCAATGTGGAGGCGGAAGCGGATGCCATTGCCAAGAGGGTTAAAAATTCTGTTGAGTACCACACCTCCATAACCGTTGAGGATGTGAACATCTATGTGCGCACCCTTCATGTTTCCGAGATTTATCTGAGACAGCTCGAAAAAAATACGAATGATATACTTGAAGCAGAACTTTTGTGAGGTTCATACCTTTGAATGCGGACAGTGCTTCCGTTGGAATCAAAGCGATGACGGCGGATATACGGGAGTAGCAGGCAGCAGAGTATGCCGGGTGAAGGGCGGTACGGTTTTTTGCCCGGAATCGGATAATGATTTCTGGGAGAATTATTTCGCCGTGTCCGTTGACTATGACAAAATAAAATCCGAACTTTCCGAAAGGGACCCAAAACTTCGGGAATGCATCGAGTACGGCCGCGGCATCAGAATTCTTCGCCAGGATTTGTGGGAGACCATAGTTTCTTTTATTATCTCGGCAAACAACAATATACCGAGAATAAAGAAGATTATCGAAACCTTGTGCCAAAACTTCGGAGAAGAGATAGAGGAGGGGTACTATTCCTTTCCGACAGCCGAAAAATTAGATTGTCTTGACCTTGAGGAGCTTGGATGTTTGAAGGCGGGATACAGGGATAAGTATATAAAAGATGCCGCTCGAAAGGTTTCCCGGGGAGATGTGGATTTGAATTTGATAAAAACAATGACCTCGGAAGATGCCAAAAAGGAACTTATGAAAATCAAAGGGGTGGGAGCCAAGGTGGCCGACTGTGTTCTGCTGTTTTCCTGTGAGAGATATGAGACATTTCCCAGGGATGTGTGGATAAAGCGGGTGGTCGGCAGAATGTATGGAGTCGTTGATAAGGAAATAGATGGCTTTATAGCCGAAAAATACGGAAATTTGGCGGGATTTGCCCAGCAGTATTTGTATTATTGGGCGAGAAATAATATGATTTGAGAAAAACAAGGAATAAGTTCGAAAACAAATAAAATTTAAAATATTTCAGGAGGAATGAAAAAATGTTAGTTTCAGCAACGGAAATGTTAAACAAAGCGGTTTCCGGCAAATATGCGGTTGGCCAGTTTAACATCAATAATCTTGAGTGGACACGTTCCATACTTGCCACTGCTCAAGAGAACAATTCACCGGTTATTTTGGGAGTGTCCGAAGGTGCAGGCAAATATATGACCGGTTTCAAAACGGTTGCGGCGATGGTAAAGGCCATGATTGAGGAAATGGAAATCACTGTTCCGGTGGCTCTGCATCTTGACCATGGCACATATGAAGGCTGCTATAAGTGCATCAAGGCAGGCTTTTCATCGATTATGTTTGACGGCTCGCACTTCCCGATTGACGAAAATGTCGAAAAAACCAAAGAGTTGGTAACGGTGGCCCATGCTATGGGTATGTCCATCGAAGCCGAGGTTGGTTCCATCGGCGGTGAGGAAGATGGAGTTATCGGTGCAGGTGAAATTGCGGACCCCAACGAGTGTAAGAGAATTGCGGACTTGGGTGTTGACTTCCTTGCTGCCGGCATAGGCAATATTCACGGCAAATATCCCGCAAACTGGAAGGGACTTGATTTTGATGCTTTGGCTAAGACCAAGGAATTGATCGGCGATCTGCCGTTGGTTCTCCACGGTGGGACCGGAATCCCGGAGGATATGATAAAGAAGGCCATATCCTTAGGCGTTGCCAAAATAAATGTCAATACCGAGTGTCAGCTTTATTTCCAAGAAGCTACAAGGAAATACATTGAGGCGGGCAAAGATTTGGAGGGCAAAGGTTTTGATCCGAGGAAACTTTTAGCTCCGGGCGCCGAGGCGATCAAGGTTGTTGTAAAAGAAAAAATGGAGCTGTTCGGTTCGGTGAATAAGGCCTGATTTCTGATAATTTCAATAAAATTGTCTGTTTTGTCAAAATTATCGAAATAATTCGGAATAATATGGTTGACAAATCAAATAAATTCTGTTATTATATAACCGTTGGTAGGGAATATTAATCTGCCCGAGACAAAATTAAAGTGTGAAAAAAAAATTAATTTCCTATTATGACACATAGGTGTTGATTTTTTTTGAAAAACAAAGAGAGCCGTTGACCAAAGAACGGCTCTCTTTATTAATATGACCGGGTATACCCGTTATACAAAAAACAGCCCTGCGGTTTTCCGCAGGGCCTTTGGTGACTCCTAGGGGATTTGAACCCCTGTAGCCGGCGTGAGAGGCCGGAGTCTTAACCACTTGACCAAGGAGCCGAATGCTGGTAGCGGTAACTGGATTTGAACCAGTGACACTACGGGTATGAACCGTATGCTCTAGCCAACTGAGCTATACCGCCAAATTTAATCCGCAAACCCGGGCGGACAACTCACAAACAACATCCGTAATTATAGCAAAACGAGGTTGTGATGTCAAGGGTTTTTGGGAAATTTTTCAAGAATATAAATTGCAATGTAAAATGTCACCAAAGAATGCATGGTAAATTTAGTGAATTTGTCAGTTCCTTGGATGATAACCGGCCGTATTTTTTCCTTGGACAGTTGCTCATCCGGTCTTGGACATACTTAATGAATTTTTTGGAATATTGGCCGAGTGTAACACATCATTGACACTTTTATGCAAATTGCATGTCGGAGGCGGAAAAAATCCTTGACAATGATTTGAGAATATGATATTATAACCTGCGGCAACCTATGGCTCTGTTTGCGGGATATATTTCACCACCCTTTACAGGGCTTTACGGAATTAATGAATTATGGAGGTGACATAAGTGGATAAGGATGTAAAGCAGCAGATTATTGCGGAATATGCAACCCATGAAGGCGACACCGGTTCGCCCGAGGTGCAGATAGCGCTTTTGACTTACAGAATCAACCATCTGAATGAGCATCTTAAAACCCACAAGAAAGACCACCACTCAAGGCGCGGTCTTCTTAAGATGGTCGGTGTAAGACGCAGCTTCCTTAAATATCTTGAGAAGAAGGATATCAACAGATACCGTTCACTTATCGAGAGATTGGGACTCAGACACTAAAACTCACGGCAGCCCCGGCCGAATCGGCTTGGGTTGCCTTGTGTTTATTTAAAAGGGGCGCTCATTTTAGCAGTTAAAAGCACGCATCCCGAGGGTGCTTGATTTTAAGTGCTAAACGAGCTGCTCTTTTACGATTTTTAAATTTAAAGGAGGAAAATTATGTCAAAAATTTATGAAACACAGGTGGCAGGCAGACCGCTTTCCCTGGAATTCGGCAAAGTGGCCGGTTTGGCAAACGGCTCGGTTATAGTACGATACGGTGACACAATGGTAATCTCTTGCGCTACGGCATCGGATAAGCCGAGAGAGGGGATAGATTTCTTCCCCCTCAGCATAGACTATGAAGAAAAGATGTATGCCGTGGGCAAAATCCCGGGCGGGTTCAACCGTCGCGAGGGCAAACCGTCGGAGCATGCCGTGCTCACATCAAGAGTCATCGACAGACCCATGCGCCCCCTCTTCCCCAAGGATTTGAGAAATGATGTCTCAATTGTTTCAACGGTTGTTTCCGTTGAGCAGGACAATTCTCCGGAATTTTGCGCCATGATAGGTTCATCCATTGCGGTGTGCGTTTCGGACATTCCTTTTAACGGCCCCATTGCAGCCGTATATGTGGGTTTGGTTGACGGCAAATTTGTCATAAATCCCACGGTGGAACAAAGAGAGCAAAGCGACCTCAACCTTATAGTTTCCGGCTCGTCCAAGAAGGTTGTTATGATAGAGGCAGGGGCAAATGAGGTTCCCGAAAAGCAGGTGTATGACGGAATAATGTTCGCTCATGAAGAAATAAAGAAGCTCTGTGCTTTCTTGCAAAAAATCATTGACGAGATTGGAAAGCCCAAATTCGATTATGAGCATGTGGTTGTTGATGAGGCTCTGTTTGAGGAAATTCGCGATTATGCCGAAAACGATGTGAAGCAGGCCCTCGATACGGATGACAAAAAAGTCAGGGATGCCAGGCTCCTGGTTGTCTATGAAGATGTGTATATGCACTTTGAGGAGAAATACCCTCAGGAAGAATATAAAGAACAAATCGATGATGCTCTGTATAAGCTCCAGAAAACGGTTGTCAGAAATTGGCTCATGTATGACAAGAAACGTGTTGACGGCAGAGGAATTTTGGAACTCAGACCTCTTTCGGCGGAAGTCGGTATTCTGCCGAGAGTGCACGGCAGCGGCCTTTTCTCTCGGGGCCAGACCCAATGCTTGTCGGCTGCAACCCTTGCGCCAATAAGCGAGGCCCAGACTATTGACGGCCTCGGTCTTGAGGACAGCAAAAGGTATATGCATCAATACAACTTCCCGTCCTTCAGTGTGGGCGAAACCCGCCCCTCAAGAGGACCCGGAAGGCGCGAAATCGGTCACGGTGCTCTTGCGGAGCGTGCTCTGCTGCCCGTGTTGCCGAGTGTTGACGAGTTCCCCTATGCAATCCGGGTTGTATCCGAGGTTTTGAGCTCAAACGGCTCCACATCCCAGGGCAGTATTTGCGGTTCGACTCTCGCCTTAATGGATGCGGGTGTTCCCATTTCCGCACCGGTAGCGGGAATTTCCGTGGGCCTTATCACCGACCCCGAAGATGAGGACAACTTTATGACAATGGTCGACATTCAAGGCCTTGAGGACTTCTTCGGAGACATGGATTTCAAAGTGGCCGGAACGAAAAAAGGCATAACGGCCATACAGATGGACCTTAAGATAGACGGTCTCACGCCGGCAATTATCAGACAGGCCCTTGAACAGACAAGGAATGCAAGATATTATATTTTGGATGAGGTAATGCTCAAAGCCATTGACAAGCCTCGTCCGGAAATCTCGAAGTATGCACCGAAGATTATCAATATGATAATTCCCGTTGACAAAATTCGCGATGTAATCGGAACGGGCGGCAAGGTTATCCAGGGCATCGTCGCCGATACCGGAGCCAAAATAGACATCGAAGAGGACGGACGGGTATTCATCGCCGCAGTTGACCCGGAATCCGGAAAATTGGCCAAAGAAATGATTGAGCGAATCATAAAAGAGCCGGAGGTCGGTGATATTTACGAAGGCAAAGTTGTCAAAATTATGGATTTCGGAGCCTTTGTGGAAATTCTTCCGGGCCATGACGGCCTTGTTCATATTTCCAAACTCGCAAGAGGAAGAGTCAACAAGGTTACCGATGTGGTAAAAGAAGGCGACATGATAAAAGTGGAAGTAACGGAAATTCTTCCCAACGGTAAGATTAATTTAAGAAAAGTTTTCGATTAGAGAAAAATACAAGTGCCCGGCTCCAATAGCCGGGCTTTTTAAAATCATGGATAGCAATTTCCGTGAAGTTCCCAAATTAAATCGTCACCGAACACGACTCCGAAGACTTTGCCCGAGGCCGAGCCTCGGCAAATTTTTGCCGCAACGGACGATAGAGTTTGGGCATTGCAACAGGTCTGTTATGTCATTTTTGGAACGCCCGATAAAATTTTTCAATTTTTTGCGACAAAAACTCAAAAAATCCTTGCATTATTGAGCCTGTAGCGTTATAATTACAGAGATGTACTTAAGGCAGATGTGAAGAGCTTTAAGAATGCCGAGTGAGATTGTTATTGCTTTTTGATTTCACGGTCGGCCAATACACTTTTAAGGAGGTAAAAAGCATGACGTTGGTATACGCTCAAGATGGGGCGGCATCGGGAGCTCCGGGCAGTGCAATTCCCATGATTGTTATGTTGGTCCTGATTCTCGTTGTTTTCTATTTTGTTCTGATAAGACCTCAGAAGAAAAAAGAAAAGGCCCTGCAGCAGATGATCTCAAATCTCAAAGTCGGTGATGAGGTAGCTTCAATCGGCGGAATTCACGGGAAGATTATAAAAATCAAGGACAATGTTTTTGTGCTTGAGACAGGTGCCGGCACGACGAAGTCCTATGTAAAAATCGAAAAGAGTGCCATTTCCCGACTTGTCAAGGAAGGCGTGTCCAGGGACGACGATGATGAGGATGATGAGGAAGTGCCCGAGAAGACCGAAGAGAAAAAGTCCGATAAAAAGGCCGAAAAATCGGAAGCTAAATCCGAAGATAAAAAAGAGTCAAAATAAGTGATTTGCCGATTGGCCGAAACAAAATCCGAGGAAAATTTCCATGAAAAAATTCGGCAAAACAGGCAAAAGTCTGCAAGTAAAAAGTCAATAGGAGAGAATACGATGAAAATGCACAGAATAAAGACACTGAACAGTATTACCCTCAAGGAAAGTGCCTGCAAGGGTGGCTGCGGTGAATGTCAAACATCTTGTCAGTCGGCGTGCAAGACCTCTTGCACCGTTGCTAATCAGAAGTGTGAAAACACGGAGAGATAGCAAGATATAGAGCAAGACATAAGGGCGCCCACCTGAGATGGGCGCTCTTTTGACAGATTTTTTGCATAATAAGTTGCTTTTGCGATAAATTTATGCTTATTTTTTTGAATGATTTAATTTAAATCGAATTAAGCCGATCCTGTTTGGATATATCATATAATCAATATACAAGGGAGAACAATTTAATGATTCATATTTTTGAAATGCTCGGCAAATACATCGCCCTTGATGTAAACAGCGGCTGTGTCCATGTCCTTGACAAACTCAGCTATGATGTCCTGAATTTTTTGGAAGTAAAAGGCCTTGACCCGGAGGATGACGAGGCAAAGTTTAAAACTATCGGCGAGTTCCGCAGAGAATATAATTCCGAAGATGTGACGGAGGTTTTGGAGGAACTGGGGGAGCTTAAAAAGAACGGGATGCTTTGGGCGGATGACGAATTTGAGCAAAGCAAAACTCTGAAAGAAAACGCTCCCATAAAAGCCATGTGCCTCCACATAAGTCACGACTGCAACCTAAGGTGCGAGTATTGTTTTGCCGAGGAGGGCAAATATCACACCGACAAGCGGGAATTGATGTCTGCCGAAACGGGGAAAAGAGCCATAGATTTCTTGGTTGCCAACTCCGGGAACAGGCATAATCTCGAGATTGACTTCTTCGGGGGAGAGCCGCTGATGAATTTTGATGCGGTGAAAGAGGTCGTGAACTACGCGCGGTCCATAGAGAATAAGTACCGAAAGAAATTCCGATTCACAATCACCACCAACGGAATTTTGCTTGATGATGAAAAACTTGAATTCATCAATCGGGAAATGGGCAACATTGTCCTGAGCATCGACGGCCGCAGGGAGGTCAACGACAGGGTTCGTAAAAGAGCGGACGGAACGGGAAGCTATGACCGTATTGTGCCGATTTTCCAAAAAACCGCCGACAGCCGCGGCCAGGACAATTACTATGTTCGAGGGACATTTACGAAGTATAATTTGGACTTTTCAAAGGATGTTCTCCATTTGGCGGATTTGGGATTCAAACAGATTTCCGTGGAACCGGTGGTATGCGGGGAGGAGACCGATTATTCCTTGGGAGAAGAGGACTTGCCCCGGATTTTTAAGGAATACGAGACCCTTGTCGAGGAATATGTGAAACGGAAAAAAGCGGGAAACGGATTCAATTTTTTCCACTTTATGATAGATTTGGATGGCGGGCCCTGTGTCATAAAACGTCTTTCGGGCTGCGGCTGCGGCTGTGAATATGTGGCTGTTGCACCCAACGGAGAAGTATATCCTTGCCATCAGTTCGTCGGTTCGGAAGAATACAAAATGGGCAGCATTTTTGACAACAAGGCTCTTGACCGGGACATGAGGAATACCTTTGCGAATTGCACCGTATATTCAAAGCCGGACTGCCGCAATTGCTTTGCAAAGTTTTACTGCAGCGGCGGGTGTATCGCAAATGCATGCCTCATAAACCGTAACATAAACAAGCCTCACCGATTGAGCTGCGAGATGATGCGTAAGCGACTTGAATGCAGTCTGTACGCCAAAGCAATGCTGGCCGATGATACGAGTTCGTAAATAATTCCTTAGGAGGTAATGTAATATGCTGAAAACATTGCTCCGTCTTATGTCAAAGACGGACAAAAAATTCGCCTTGCTTACGCCCTTGCTGATAGTAGGCGAGGTGGCAATGGAAGTAGCCATACCGATGATGATGGCTCGAATCGTTGATGTGGGTATCGCCAACAGAGACATTTGGTATGTGGTCAAGTGCGGGCTCATTATGATGCTTATGGCTCTTGTGTCGCTGTGTTTCGGCGCCGGGGCCGCAAAAACCGCTTCCGAAGCGTCAACCGGTTTTGCCGCATCAATCAGACAGGCGGTGTTCTACAAACTGCAGGACTTTTCCTTCGGAAATATTGACAAGTTCAGCACATCATCCCTTTTGACTCGGCTTACGACGGATATTACCGGCATCCAAAATGCGACTATGCTGGTTATCAGGACCTGCGTCCGTGCTCCGATGATGTTCGGCATGGCACTTATTATGGCTATTTCCATCAACGGCCGCCTTGCGTTGATATTTGCGGTGGCGGTTCCGATAATATGCGTAACGGCTCTGACCGTTGCCATAAAGGCGATGCCGAGATTTCGTCAAATGCTGAAAAAAATCGATGATTTGAACCGAGTGGTTCAGGAGGACCTGGCCGGTATCCGTGTCGTTAAGGCCTTTGTGAGGGAAGACTATGAAAGCGAGGAATTTGAAAGCACAACCGCAGATGTCAGAGACGCTCAGGTGTCAGCTGAAAAGCTGGTTATTATAAATATGCCGGTTATGCAAATGGTAATCTATGCCTGCTTGGTTGCCGTGCTGTGGTTTGGCGGAAATATGGTTATCGTAGGCGGCTTGCAAACCGGCGAGCTTATAAGTTTTATAACCTATGTGACCCAGATACTTATGTCCCTTATGATGATATCGATGATATTCATACAGCTCGTCAATGCAAAGGCAAGCGGAGACCGTATTGTTGAAATTCTAAACGAGGACCTTGAAATAAAAGACGATAAAAACAGTTCCAAAACGGTGCTTGCCGACGGTTCGATAAAGTTCGAGGATGTGGCGTTCAGTTACCAGCATGATATTATGAACTGTGCATTGCGGCATATAAATCTTGAAATCAAATCCGGAGAAACCGTCGGTATTATCGGAGGCACAGGCTCTGCAAAGAGCTCTTTGGTGCAGTTGATTCCGAGGCTTTATGACGTGACGGAAGGCCGTGTCATTGTGGGAGGCCATGACGTGCGGGAATATAAACTCGATGTGCTCAGGAACGATGTTTCCATGGTTTTGCAGAAGAACGTGCTCTTCAGCGGAACCATAGTCGACAACCTGCGATGGGGTGACGAACACGCCACCATGGAGGAGATTCGGGAAGCATGCCGCGATGCTTGCGCAGATGACTTTATCAGTGCCTTCCCGGACGGTTATATGACCGATATGGGTCAGGGCGGCGTCAATGTTTCCGGCGGTCAAAAACAGAGACTGTGTATTGCCCGAGCCCTGCTCAAAAAGCCGAAGATAATCATCCTCGATGACAGTACCAGCGCCGTTGATACCGAAACCGATGCAAAAATCCGAGCGACTTTCAAAACCAAGCTCAAGGATACAACCACGATAATCATCGCCCAGCGCATAAGCTCGATAGAGGATGCCGACAAGATTGTCGTCATGGATAACGGCCGTATAATCGACCAAGGTACCCATGAACAACTGCTTAAAAGCAGTGATATATATCGCGAGATATATGAATCTCAACAGAAAGGAGCTGCGTAATATGCCTCCGGGACCGAAAGGATTTAAAAAACCGAAAAACACAAAAAAGACCGCTATGCGCCTGTTTTCATATCTTGCCGAATACAAGGCTCAACTTGCGGCGGTTGTGATATGCGTTATTGTTTCAAGCGGGGCCAATGTTTACGGAACATATATGCTAAAACCCATGATTGACGATTATATTGTTCCCTTTATCGGCTCCCAAAATCCGTCTCTGACGAAATTTTTGATAAATATCATGATTTTGCTGGCTGTATATGCAGCCGGAGCCTTTGCGGCATGGGCGTATAACAGGATAATGGTAAACATTTCCAGCGGGGTGCTCTATAACATCAGAAACGACCTGTTTAACAAAATGCAAAAATTGCCCCTTAAGTATTTTGATACCCATACTCACGGCGATATTATGAGTCGGTATACGAACGATGCGGACGCTCTCAGAATGATGATGTCCCAGAGTTTGCCCCAGCTTGTGTCGTCATTCCTGACCGTCATTTCCATATTCATCATGATGATAGTGATAAGTCCGTTCCTCACGCTTTTGGTTATCGGTATGCTGTTCATTATGTTCGGAGCCATGAATTTTGTCGGAAAACGCTCCGCCTACTATTTCAAAAAACAGCAGAACGCCCTCGGCGCAACAAACGGATATGTGGAAGAGATGATTGAAGGGCAGAAGGTCGTGAAAGTTTTCTGCCATGAAGATAAATCCAAGGAGAAGTTTTCGAATATCAACGAGGCTCTTCGCAGTTCATCCTCAAACGCCAACACCTTTGCCAACATACTGTTCCCCATAATGGGCAATCTTTCCTATTTTCACTATGCCATAACGGCCATGGTGGGAGCCGCCCTAACCATTTACAGCGGCAATACAAGCGGCGGATTTTTGACATTGACCATCGGGTCACTCACCGCATTCCTGCAATATACCCGTTCATTCTCTCAGCCCATAACCCAGGTGTCGCAGCAGGTGAATGCGATATTGAATGCCATGGCAGGTGCCGAACGTATTTTCGAGATTATTGACGAAAAGCCGGAAGTTGACGACGGCAAAGCCACAATTGCCCGAGTTGTGGTGGAGCAAGACGGCAGTATTGTGGAAGTCAACCACAGAACGGGTCGCTGGGCTTGGAAGCGTTTGGACAAAAACGGACAACCCATATACAATGAACTCTGCGGAAAAGTGGAATTCAAAAACGTCACATTCAGTTATGACGGTATAAAAACGGTTCTCAAGGATATTTCCATAGTGGCCGAACCCGGGCAAAAGATTGCCTTTGTGGGCTCCACCGGCGCAGGCAAAACCACCATTACCAACTTGATTAACCGTTTTTACGACGTGCCCGATGGCAAGATAACCTATGACGGCATAACGATAAACAATATAAAGAAAGACGATTTGCGGCGCTCCTTGGGTATGGTGCTCCAGGATACCCATCTGTTCACGGGAACGGTTATGGACAACATACGATTCGGCAGGTTGGACGCCACCGACGATGACTGCATTTATGCCGCCAAAATTGCCAACGCCCATTGGTTTATAACCCACCTGCCCGACGGATATAACACCATGCTCACCGCAGACGGCGAAAATTTGAGCCAGGGCCAGAGGCAGCTGCTTGCCATTGCCCGGGCGGCGGTTGCGGATCCTCCCGCTCTGATTTTGGACGAAGCCACAAGCTCCATCGATACCCGAACCGAGAAAATCATCGAAAAAGGTATGGACGGCCTTATGAAGGGCAGAACGGTATTTGTCATAGCCCACAGACTTTCCACGGTCAGAAACGCCGATATGATTGTGGTCCTTGATCATGGACAAATCTTGGAAAAGGGCAACCACGAACAGTTGATAGCCAAAAAAGGCAAATACTACCAGCTCTACACCGGTGCCTTTGAGCTTGAGTGAGGCATTCGCCGGGGAAAGGGGTCAAGAAGCTCACATAAACACATATCGCTCCGTATCCGGTATTATGCTATGATCGGAAAAACAACGGGACTTACCATACGGGAGGAATTGCTTTGAGATTTTATGAAGTCTTTCTTATTGCCTTGGGCCTTGCCATGGACGCCTTTGCCGTGTCGGTGTGCAAGGGTCTCAAAATGCGAAAAGTGGATTATAAATACACCTTGATAATTGCCTTCTTTTTCGGATTTTTTCAGGCAATGATGCCGGTCATAGGCTGGTTTGCCGGCAGGCAGTTTGCAGATTATATAAGCAGCATAGACCACTGGATTGCCTTTGCGCTCCTTGCGTTCATCGGCGGAAGAATGGTATGGGATGCCTTTCATGAAAAGGACGGGGACGGCGGCACCGTTGTTTACGATTTTAAAGAGATAACCATGCTGGCGGTGGCCACAAGCATAGACGCCCTTGCCGTAGGCATCTCCTTTGCATTCTTGGATGTGAGCATTGTCCCGGCCGCTCTCCAAATCGGAATTATCACATTTCTGCTTTCCCTTTTGGGAGTTTTGATTGGGAACCGTTTTGGAATGAGATTTAAGTCAAAAGCCGAGGTGGCCGGAGGTGTTATATTGATTTTAATCGGAGTAAAAATCCTGCTTGAAGGACTTAATATTATAAATTTTTAGGGAGTGAGACAAAATATGAAAGAGGAACTGTATACCATACCGGTGAATGAAGCGCTTGAGCAGGATGGGGAATGCCTGTTCTGCACACTCAACAAAAAACTGGAATCGGATATCCTGAACTATATCTTGGGTCCCTCCTATATGGAAGAGGATATCAGAGCGGAAACCGATAAATTGGGTTTTTGCAAAAAGCATTACTCACAGATGTACGGTGAGCAAAACCGTCTCGGGGTTGCCTTGATGGCAAGCACCCACCTTAAACACATCCGCAGTGAGCTCCAAAAAGCCTTGGAGCAAGAGATGTCACAGAAGCCCGCCAAAAAAAGCCTGTTCAAGAAAACCGAGGACAGCGACTCTCCCGCAGAGGTGTTTCTGACGGAACTTGAAAACGGCTGCTATGCCTGCAATCGTATGGAAAACCGTATGAAAAGCTATATCGGCACTTTTTTCCATCTCTGGAAAAAGGAGCCGGAATTCATTGAGAAAATCAAAAATTCGAAGGGCTTTTGTCTTGAGCATTTCAATATGCTCTTAAGAGAGGGGAAAAAGAGACTCGATTCGGACAAATACGGGGAGTTCCTGTCCGTCGTTGCACCCCTTGAGATGAAACAGTTAGACATTCTCCAAGAGGATGTGGACTGGTTTATACAGAAATTCGACTATCGCTTCAAGGATGAGCCCTGGAAAAATTCCAAAGATGCCCTGCCAAGAACCATAAGCCGTCTTGCTGCCATAGAAGTGGAGGATTAGCTATGCGAATCGTAAGCACCGCCGAAATGAAGGAAATCGAAAAGTCCGCAAACGAACGGGGGATATCCTATTATGATATGATGGAAAGAGCAGGCAGGGGCACTGCGGAATATATAAAAGCCAATACCAAAAATTTCGAAACCAAACTGTGTCTTGTGGTTGCAGGCACCGGAAATAACGGAGGCGACGGCTATGCGGCGGCTCGGTATCTGAAAGAAATGGGGGGCATCCCCATGATTATGATGGCATCGGGACCTCCGAAAACCCCGGACGCCATAAAGAACTTTGAGCTTGCGAAAGATATGGGAATCGAAATTCTCCTCTATGACCCCAAGGTGAGCGCCTCGGTCATATACGGCTGCGATGTTATTGCGGACTGTGTGTTTGGCACGGGCTTTCACGGCGAACTTCGGGAAAATATAAAATCCCTCTTTGAAACAATCAACGACAGCGATGCCGAGAAATTTGCGGTGGATGTCCCAAGCGGTGTGTCCGACTCCGGTGTCCCTTCGGAGGGTGCCATCAAAGCGGACCATACGATTGCCATTCAATATATGAAAAATGCGCATATTTCCGCCCCGGAGCAATGCGGGAGAATCAAGGTTTTGGATATAGGAATCGGAACCGAAAATGCTCAATCCCAAACCGAATGAAATTTGCCGTTGTTTTCAAAACAAGTCCGGCAAGGGCTTCGGGCCCTGCCGGACAAATAATTTCAATATTGTACTGTTTTCTTTGTTATTTTTCCATTTTCCAATATTGCACGCTGTAGGGCGGGAGTTCACTTCCGCCGCCAAAGTCGTGGGTTTTGCCGGTAATCAAATCGACGGCCGTGCCGCAGCCTGCGTCAAAGTGGGCGGTATAGGGGGCGCCGTCGATATTTACCGCAACCAACACCCGCTCGGTTTCCGACTTGCGCTCAAATACGGCCTGCAGATTGGTGAGGACCACCGAGCGAAATTCCCCGAAACAGAGGGCTTCGGAGTCCTTATGGGCCTTGGCAAGCTTTGATATGAATTCCGTCAGGGAATTGTATACGGGCTTCTCAAAGGAAGGCCTCAAAGCAGGGTCGCCATCCTCTTTTTTCCCGTGGGCGCCCCACTCGCTGCCGTAGTATATACAGGGCACGCCGGGCATTCCGAACAGAACACCGTATATCAAAGGCAGTTTCTTTTCGTCGGTGAGTATATCGGCAACCCGAGTTACATCATGGTTATCAACAAAGGAAAGCAGGTGTTTGCCCCGGTAGAGGCACCAGGTATCCGGTCCGAATTGACGAATCAGGGAATGTACAATCTCGAACATATTCAGGGAGTTCATGCTCGAATAGAGGCCTTTATAGCACTCATAGTTTGTGCAGCTGTGGAGCTTGTCGTCGGATACGAACAGATTGTAGTCGCCTCGGAGCACTTCTCCTATAAGCACAAAATCGTCTTTGAGACCGTCGCAGTGCCGACGCAGGGTCTTTATAAAGTCCGGATCCAGGCAATAGGCCACATCGAGGCGCAGACCGTCAATACCGAATTCCTCAACCCAGTAATCAACGCAGTCCAGCAAATAATTTACAACTTCGGGATTGCGGAGATTGAGCTTTACCAATTCAAAATGGCCCTCCCAGCCTTCATACCAAAAGCCGTCCCTGTAATTGCTGTCGCCGTCAAAGCTTATTTGGAACCAGTCCTTATACCGGGAGTAGGTTTTGTTCTCGATAACATCCCTAAAGGCCCAAAATCCCCGTCCCACATGGTTGAACACTCCGTCCAACACGATTTTGATTCCGTTCTCCCGAAGAGCATTGCAGACCTCTTTGAAATCCTCGTTGTTTCCCAAACGACAGTCGATTTTTCTGTAATCCTTGGTGTCGTATCCGTGATTGTCCGATTCGAATATAGGCGAAAAATACACGGCATTGCATCCCACAGCCTTGATGTGGGGAATCCAGTCAATCACCTTCTTAATTCTGTTTTGCCGGATCCCGTCATTTGAGGCGGGTGCACCGCAAAATCCCAAAGGATATATCTGATAAAATACGCTTTTTTCAAACCACATAACAAAACCTCCCATTACTGTTTTTCGGAATCGGGTTTTTTCATCTTGCTCATCTTCAAAAAACACTGTGCGGTTGCTTCGGCATCATAGAGCGCCCTGTGAGGATGTCTGTTATCTATTCCCAAACGCTCACAGAGAATTTTCAAATTGTGCTTCGCTTCCTCGGGATATAATTCCTTGGACATTTTAAGGGTATCGCGGGTTTCATTCCCGAATTTCATATGATACTTCTTGGCAACGGTGTTTAAAAATTTCAGGTCATAGCTCACATCGTGCCCCACCAAAATCGCATCTCCGCAGAACTTCTTAAAATCTTTGAGAACAGCCTTGGATGCGGGCATATTTTTTACCATTTCGTTTGTAATACCGGTGATTCCGGTGATTATTTCGGGTATGTCATATCCCGGGTTGACAAGCTGTGCGAATCGCTCTGTTATCTTGCCGCCTCGGAGTTTAACCGCACCTATTTCCAAAAGCTCCTTATCGGTTGCATCGGTGCAAACCGTTTCCAAGTCGAAAACAACGTAAGTCTTTTCCGTCATTTATTCACTTCCCGATTGAGAATCCTGTTCACAACGCCCGGGTCCCCTTTGCCTTTGAGTTCCTTCATACATTGGCCCATCAAGAAACCGATTGCTTTTTTATTTCCGGATTTGTAATCCTCAATGGCCTTGGGATTGTTGTCGATGACCTTTTTAACAACCTCCGAAACAAGTCCCTCATCGCTGACCTGCTCCAAGTTGTTTTCTTTGACATATTTTTCCACATCCAAGTCCTCTTTGAAAGCGATTGCGAAAATCTCTTTGGCCTTGTTGCGGTTTATTGTCTTTTTCTCAACGAGATTTATCAGCGTTGCCAAGGCTTTCGGGGTGAGCTCCATATCTTTTGCCTCGATTCCCTCATCACCCAGTTTGCGCATAAGTTCACCCATAATCCAGTTGGAAACTTCCTTCGGCTTCCCGCAGAGAGCGGTTGTCTCCTCAAAAAAGTCCGCAAGAGCCTTTTGGCTTGTGATTATGCCCGAATCATACTCCGGGAGTCCCAGCTCCTTGATATACCGCTCCTTTTTGGCATCCGCCAATTCGGGCAGGCTGTTTTTCACGGAGTTATACCACTCGTCGTCAATATCGATGGGAGGAATATCAGGCTCGGGGAAATATCTGTAGTCCTGGGCGTTTTCCTTGCTGCGCATAGCGTAGCTCTTATCCTTGTTATCATCCCAGCGGCGGGTTTCCTGAATAACCTTGCCACCCCGCTCAAGAACATCCGCCTGGCGTTTTGACTCGAACTTAATCGCCTTGCCGATGGCCTTGAATGAGTTCAGGTTTTTCATCTCCGTTCGGGTTCCCAACTCCTTGGAATCCGTCTGTCTCACCGAAAGGTTTACATCGGCCCGCATAGAGCCCTCCTGCATTTTGCAATCGGAAACACCCAAATATTCCAAGGTGGATTTGAGCTTGGTAAGGTATGCAATAACCTCTTCGGCACTTCGGAAGTCGGGCTCGCTCACTATTTCGATAAGGGGAACGCCGCAGCGGTTATAGTCACACTTGGTCTCGTCATTGAATTCGTCGTGAATAAGCTTGCCTGCATCCTCTTCCATATGGATTTCGTGAATTCTTATATCCTTTTTAACCCCGTCCTCGGTCTCAATGGGCACTCTGCCGTTTCGGCATATGGGCAAATAGAGCTGAGAAATCTGATAAGCCTTCGGCAGGTCGGGGTAAAAGTAGTTCTTTCGGTCGAATTTGTTATATCGGGTAATTTCACAGTTGAGGGCAATACCCGCTTTCATTGCGAAGTTCACCACCTGCCTGTTCACAACCGGCAATGTGCCGGGCATTCCCGTGCAAATAGGGCAGCAGTGGGTGTTGGGCTCACCGCCGAACTCGGTGGTGCAGGAACAGAATATCTTCGATTTGGTCGCCAGCTCCACGTGAACTTCAAGACCCATTACGGTTTCCCAAGCCATACTACTCCGCCTCCTTTCCGAATTTCATCGGGGATTTTTTGTGATAATCGGTTATCTGCTGGTATGCATATGCGGCATTGAGTATTACACGGTCTCCCAAGGGTGCACCCACAAGCTGGGCGCCTATGGGCAAGCCCTTATCGTCAAAGCCGCAAGGAATCGATATTCCCGGAAGGCCTGCCAAATTGACCGAAACGGTGTATATGTCCGACAGATACATCTTGAGTGGGTCGGACAAACTCTCTCCCAATTTGGGAGCCGTTGAAGGAGACGCCGGGAACAGGATAATGTCATATTTTTGATAGGCTCGGTCAAAGGCTTCTTTGATTAGGGCCTTTACCTGAAGGGCCTTTTTGTAGTAGGCATCATAGTATCCGGTTGACAGAGCAAAGGTGCCCAACATAATTCTCCGCTTAACCTCCTCGCCGAAGCCCTCGCTGCGGGTTTTCATATATAGGTCGGTCAAATCCTCGTATCCCTGGGCGCGGAAGCCGTACTTCACACCGTCAAAACGGGACAGATTCGAGCTTGCCTCGGCCGCAGCTATGATATAGTAGGTGGGAACGGCATAGTCTATAAGGGGCATATCAAATTCCTCGGTCTCCCCGCCGACGGATTTCAAAACCTCCGCCACCTCAAGGACGGCGGATTTGACTTGGGGATTCAAACCGTCTCCGAAGCATTGCTTGGGGATTCCGATTTTGAGCCCTTTCACATCACCGTCCAAGCTTTTGAGATAGCTTCCCCAATCAATATCAAGGGATGTGCCGTCCATTTCGTCTTTTCCGCAAATTATGTCAAGGATTGCCGCGCAGTCTGCGGCATCTTTCGCAACAGGTCCTATCTGGTCCAAGGATGAGGCGTATGCGATGAGCCCGTAGCGGGATACGGCGCCGTAGGTGGGCTTCATTCCCGTCACCCCGCAAAAAGAGGCGGGCTGCCTTATGCTTCCCCCCGTATCCGAGCCCAGGGCGCACACGGCTTCCCCGGCTGCAACGGCCGCCGCAGCTCCGCTGGAAGAACCGCCCGTTACGCAGCCCAAATTCCAGGGATTTTTGGTCTCGCCGTAGAAAGAGGTCTCTCCCGTGCTTCCCATGGCAAACTCGTCCATATTGAGTTTGCCCACAATCACCGCACCGGCGGCCTCCAACTTGTTTATAACCGTTGCGTTGTAAGGAGGTTTAAAATCTCCCAATATTTTCGACGCACAGGAGGTTTTGATCCCTTTGGTGCAGATATTGTCCTTGATTGCAATCGGGACACCTGCCAAAGGGGAATCCTCAAGTTCACCGGCATCGATTTTGGCCTGAACCTCATGGGCCCGCTCCAAAGCCTCGTTTTCCAAAACCGTGATGTAGGCGTTTATTCCGCCTGCCGAAGAGGGGTCCTTTTTCTTTATTTCCTCAAGGACGGCCCGAGTCGCATCTGCGGCCTTAACCTCGCCCTTTTTTATTTTCGCACCTATTTCAAGGGCGGTCATTTCGGTAATATTCATACTGTTTTCCTTTCTGCCTCCGAATGTCATTCAACCGTTCTGGGCACGATGATGGCCTCATCGTCGGCCTTGGGAGCGTTTTTGAGCAATTCCCCTCTGTCGTATCCGGGCCTTACCACGTCGTCCCGCATTACGTTTTTAACCGCAAAGGCGTGAGACATGGGCTCAACTCCCTCCGTGTCAATGTTGTTGAGAATGTCCATATAGCCGATAATTTCGCCCAATCCCTTGCGTACGGTTTCCGCCTCGTCCTCACTCACCTTGAGCCTGGACAGCTCCGCCACATAAGAGACCATCTCTTTGGTAATTTCCATAATATCACTCTCTCTATGTCTTTGGATTTAAATATACAAATCAAGTAAATTATAGCAAAGCCGGGATTTTTTGTCAATCTTTTTATATCGCAATTTATACCCGGCCGTCCCTTTGAGCGGGCATTGCAAAAATTTAAAAAATATTTAAAAAAACGTTGCATTTTCGGTAATGTTAATGTAAACTGTTTAGAGAACTCGGGGTGTTTGAGAACCCGGGGCCGAATTTCGGCGCCCCGAAACGCACCCGAAAATTCTTTGAATTTTATTACGGGAGGAGATTTGGATATGAAAGTATTGGTTATCGGAGGAGGCGGCAGGGAACACGCCATTGTATGGAAGCTCAGCCAAAGCGGCAAGGTGGACAAAATCTACTGTGCTCCGGGCAATGCCGGCATATCGGAACTTGCCGAATGTGTTGACATCGATGTTATGGATTTTGAAAAACAAACCGAATTTGCTCTGAAAAACCACATAGACCTGACGGTTGTGACCCCGGATGACCCCTTGGCGGCGGGAGCGGTTGATGCTTTTGAGGCAAAAGGCTTAAGAGCCTTCGGTCCCAACAAGGCGGCGGCCGTTATCGAATCCAGCAAGGCCTATGCCAAGGATATGATGAAAAAATACGGCATACCCACCGCGGACTATGAGATATTTTCCGACAGCGCCTCGGCCATCGAATACATCAAAAAGCAAAACAAATTCCCCACGGTGGTAAAGGCAGACGGTTTGGCACTCGGCAAAGGTGTAATTATCGCCGATACCTTGGCCGAAGCGGAGGCTGCCGTTCACAATATTATGGACGACAAAATATTCGGCGCCGCAGGGGGCAAGGTTGTTATCGAAGAATTCCTGACCGGCCCGGAAATTTCCGTTTTGACCTTCACCGACGGCAAAACCATAAAACCCATGGTCTCCGCCCGGGACCACAAAAGGGCCTATGATCGGGACGAGGGTCCCAACACCGGCGGGATGGGAACATTATCGCCCAGCCCCGTCTACACTGAGGATGTGGCGGAAGAATGTATGAAAAACATCTTCCTCCCCACCGTCGATGCCATGAATAAAGAGGGCAGGACATTTAAGGGAGTGCTGTATTTCGGATTGATGAAGACATCGGAGGGTGTCAAGGTTATTGAATATAACTGCCGTTTCGGAGACCCGGAGACGCAGGTTGTGCTGCCTCGGCTGAAGAGCGACTTATTTGACATATTTGAAGCCGTAATTCAAGGGAACCTTGCCGATGTTGACATTGAATGGTCCGACGATGCCTGCGCCTGTGTTGTTATGGCATCGGGAGGATATCCGAAATCCTATGAAAAAGGCTACAAAATAGACGGCATCAAGCAAGCGGAAAGCTTGGGCGCCACCGTGTTCCATGCGGGCACCAAAATGTCGGGAACCGATGTGCTCACAAACGGCGGAAGAGTTTTGGGAGTTACCGCCATGGGCGCCGACCTTGACGAAGCGGTAAAAAAAGCCTATGAATACGTAGACCTTATACACTTTAAAGACGCCCACTTCAGGCATGATATAGGCATTAAGTAATTATCGGCCTCGGGCAAGTATTTGTAAAGGAGAAAACAAACTATGGAAAATCTGAAAAAGCGCAATGACATACACAAAGTCCTGATAATCGGTTCGGGGCCCATTATCATCGGCCAGGCCTGCGAATTTGACTATTCCGGAACCCAGGCCTGCAAGGCTCTCAAAAAATTGGGTTATGAGATTGTGCTGGTCAATTCAAACCCCGCCACCATTATGACCGACCCGGAAACGGCGGATGTTACATATATCGAGCCTTTGAACCTTGAAAGGCTCACGCAAATAATCGAAAAGGAGCGTCCCGATGCCCTTCTCCCCAACTTGGGCGGGCAGTCGGGCCTCAACCTTTGCTCCGAATTGGCAAAAGCGGGGGTTTTGGAAAAATACGGCGTTCGGGTAATCGGCGTTCAGGTGGATGCCATTGACCGGGGAGAGGACAGAATCGAATTCAAACACACCATGAACTCCCTCGGAATCGAGATGGCCCGAAGCGAGGTTGCGTATTCCGTTGACGAGGCTCTCAAAATTGCCGATGATTTGGGATACCCGGTGGTCCTCCGACCCGCCTATACCATGGGTGGCGCAGGGGGCGGTCTTGTCTATAACACCGAGGAGCTCAAAGTCGTCTGCGAAAGAGGCCTTCAAGCCAGCTTGGTGGGACAGGTCTTGGTTGAGGAGTCCGTTTTGGGCTGGGAGGAATTGGAGCTGGAAGTTGTTCGAGATGCGGCAGGCAATATGATAACCGTATGTTTTATCGAAAACATCGACCCCTTGGGAGTCCACACGGGAGATTCCTTCTGCTCGGCGCCCATGCTCACAATTCCGGAAGATGTCCAAAAGGAACTGCAGCGGCAGGCCTATCGAATCGTTGATGCCATTCAGGTGATAGGAGGCACCAATGTGCAATTTGCCAGAAATCCCGAGGACGGCAGGGTTATAGTGATTGAAATAAATCCCCGAACATCCCGCTCGTCGGCTCTGGCTTCAAAAGCCACCGGATTCCCCATTGCCATGGTTTCGGCCATGTTGGCGGCAGGCCTCAATCTCAGCGATATCCCCTGCGGCAAATACGGAACCCTTGACAAATATTACCCGGACGGAGACTATGTGGTAATTAAATTCGCCCGTTGGGCTTTTGAAAAATTTAAGGGCGCCGAAGATAAGCTGGGCACCCAGATGCGGGCCGTGGGCGAAGTTATGAGTATAGGCAAGACCTACAAAGAGGCCTTTCAAAAGGCAATACGCAGCTTGGAAATCGGCAGATACGGGTTGGGAGGAGCCAAAGATTTCGGGGAAAAGACCAAGGATGAACTCCTCAAACTCCTCAGAACCCCCACCAGCGAGCGGCAGTTTATTATGTATGAAGCTCTCCGCAAAGGTGCGGATGCGGACGAAATATATCGAATCACAAAAATCAAGCACTACTTCATCGAGCAGATGAAGGAGCTTGTCGAGGAAGAGGAAGACCTGAAAAAACTTCGGGGAAGCGTTCCCGAAACGGAGATTTTGAGAAAGGCGAAGCAAGACGGCTTTTCCGACAGATATTTGAGCGAACTCCTTGATGTGACGGAAGAGGAAATCAGAAACGCACGCCTTGCCGCGGGGATTACGGAAGCCTGGGAAGGTGTCCATGTCAGCGGCACTCAGGATTCGGCCTATTACTACTCCTCTTATAACATGAAGGACGAAAGCAAAGTCAATACAGACAAGCCCAAAATCATGATATTGGGCGGCGGACCCAATCGAATCGGCCAGGGAATAGAGTTTGACTATTGCTGCGTTCATGCGGCAATTGCCCTGAAAAAATTGGGCTTTGAAACGATTATCGTAAACTGCAACCCCGAAACCGTATCCACCGACTATGATACATCCGACAAGCTCTACTTTGAGCCATTGACTTTGGAAGATGTTTTGAGTATTCATGAAAAAGAAAAACCCCTGGGTGTTATCGCCCAATTCGGGGGACAAACTCCCCTCAATCTTGCGGCGGAGCTCAAAAAGAACGGGGTAAATATCTTGGGCACCACTCCGGAGACCATTGACTTGGCCGAGGACCGAGACCGATTCAGGGAAATGATGGACAAACTCCATATTCCCATGCCCGAATCGGGTATGGCGGTCAATGTGGATGAGGCTCTGGAAATCGCCGAAGAAATAGGCTACCCGGTTATGGTCCGTCCCTCCTATGTTTTGGGCGGACGCGGTATGGAGGTCGTCCATGACGAAGAGAGCATGAGAATCTACATGGCGGCCGCAGTGGGCGTCACTCCGGACAGACCCATACTGATTGACAGGTTTTTGAATCATGCCATGGAATGCGAGGCAGATGCCATCAGCGACGGTGAAAACGTTTTCGTCCCTGCCGTGATGGAGCATATTGAGCTTGCGGGCATACATTCCGGAGATTCGGCCTGCATACTCCCCTCCATGAACATACCTGAAAAGCACGTCAAAACCATAAAAGAATATACGAGAAAAATCGCCCGGGAAATGGATGTGCGGGGATTGATGAATATGCAATATGCCATAGAGGATGACAAAGTCTATGTCCTTGAGGCCAATCCGAGAGCATCAAGAACCGTGCCCCTTGTTTCCAAGGTCTGCAATATCCGTATGGTGCAATTGGCCACCGAAATTATCACCGCCCCTCTTACCGGGAAAGAATCACCGGTGCCTGCCCTCAAGGAAAAGAATATCCCCCACTATGGAGTGAAAGAAGCGGTGTTCCCCTTTAATATGTTCCAAGAAGTGGACCCGGTTTTGGGCCCGGAAATGCGTTCCACCGGCGAGGTTCTCGGTATGGCTCCCACCTTTGGCGAGGCATTTCTCAAAGCCCAGGAGGCGACACAGATTAAGTTCCCCACGAAGGGCAGGGTTTTAATCAGCGTCAACGACAGGGACAAAGGTGAACTCCCCGAAGTTGCCCAAGGGTTCAAGGAATGCGGATTTGATATCATTGCAACCGAAGGCACCGGCAAGGTTCTCAAAGACAACGGAATAGATGCCCGAATTGTGTCCAAACTGGGCGAGGGACGCCCGAATGTGCTTGATATAATCACCAACGGCGAGGTTAACATAGTAATAAACACGCCTACGGACAAGAAGGGCGCCGCAGATGACAGCTATATCCGAAAGGGCGTAATCAAAGGCAGAATCCCTTATGTTACCACCATGGCGGAAGCCAAGGCGGCGATTGCGGGAATCAAAACAGCCAAAAACGTCACCTCAACGGTCAAATCATTGCAGGAGCTCCACTCCGAAATCACGGAATAAGCCGCTATGAATATGCGGGCTGCGGGGAACTTGTTTTGCTCAATGTGCAATAAGCTCCCGTCGGTATAAATCTCTCAAATACAAAATCCCCGGCAAATTTGCCGGGGAGATTTTTGCATTCCGTATTATATTTCCTTTAGGGCTGCTTGCCGATATAGGCCAAGATACCGCCGTCAACATACAGGATATGACCGTTTACGGCATCCGATGCCTTTGATGCCAAGAATACCGCAGGACCGCCGAGTTCATCGGGGTTGAGCCATCTGCCGGCCGGGGTTCTGCTGCAAATAAACTGGTCAAAGGGATGAGGAGAACCGTCGGGTTGTTTTTCCCGCAGAGGTGCCGTCTGAGGTGTGGCAATATATCCGGGGCCAATGCCGTTGCACTGGATGTTGTATGCGCCGTATTCCGAGCAGATATTTCTGGTGAGCATTCTGAGGCCGCCCTTTGCAGCCGCATATGCGGAAACCGTCTCACGTCCCAATTCGGACATCATGGAACAGATGTTGATAATCTTGCCGCCGCCCTTTTTAATCATTGAGGGGATTACCGCCTTTGATACGATGAAGGGTGCATTAAGGTCAACATCGATAACCTGTCTGAACTCCGCAGCCGTCATATCGCACATGGGGATACGCTTGATAATACCTGCGTTGTTTACCAAAATGTCGATAACTCCGATCTCCGCCTCAATCTTCTTGACCATTTCCTGCACGGCTTCTTCGTTTGTAACATCGCAAACATAGCCGCTTGCATCGATGCCGTCAGCCTCGTAAGAAGCAAGACCCTTGTCTACAAACTCCTGTTTGATGTCGCAAAAAACGATCTTCGCCCCCACCGAAGACATCGCCTTGGCAATACCGTAACCGATACCATACGAAGCGCCGGTGATCAGAGCAACTTTGCCTTCCAATGAAAACATTTCAATGCCCATTTTAAAACCTCCTGTTTAATATTTGTGTTTTGTTACACATCTTTTATATATAAATTATACCATACGGGTTTTTTATTGTCAAACGATTTATGTAAATTATACAAAAATTTATTTGCCCCGAATACGCCGTCGGCGTCGCAGTGCGCCTCTTAGCTCGTTTTGCCCTGAAGGGCAAAAGCATCGCTTTTCCGGCGACTGCTCCTTTTTCCCAAAATGTGCACTGCGTTGGCGCATTTTGGGAGCCCTGCGCACTTCGTGCGCTTTCAGTGCGCCTTTTAGCTCGTTTCCTCGCAAGCGAGAAAACATTCGCCCTTCCGGCG
>CAZTYF010000011.1:0-63751 GCA_964617455.1 uncultured Oscillospiraceae bacterium
AGAAGCGCAAGATAGTTACAAAAAGGTGCGTATCCCAATAAAAAAGTGCGTACTTGTACCGCTCTCGGAACAACGGTATAATAATAAACACAAAAGACGTAAACGTCCTTTTGAATTCTTAAGGAAGGGGGAACATGACGATGGCACTTTCAAATCTCGCCGGATGGGCTGACGACAAGACGACTGCATCATGCGGCGCTGCCTGCGGGGCTTCCGACAAACCCGCCGAGGCTCCTGCTGCTTGCGGAGCGGCGGACAAGCCCGGAGAAAAACCGTCTGCGTGCGGTTCCGCATGCGGGGCTTCCGACAAACCGAAAAAAACTCCGTCAGCTTGCGGAGCGTCCGACAAATAAGTCAAGACATCCGCAAAACTTTGCTTCCGATAGGAGCCTATCTTCATCGGGAGCATATGACATCCATTCGGCTACGCCGATTTTCATAAAAGAGGTTTTATCATGAGCAGTTACTTTTCTTTCCAATGGCATATCACGGACGAATGCGACCAACGGTGCAGACACTGTTACATTTATTCCGGAGATGTATGTAAAAAACCGGATTCCATGAACTGGCTGCAGATTGAGGACACATTTTATAACTGCCTTGATTTCTGCGAAGTATATGACCGGCTGCCGTATTTCTACCTGACCGGCGGTGACCCCATCCTGCATCCGGATTTCTGGCGCCTTCTTAGTCTTTTTAAAGAAAACAGCGTTCCGTTCACCATCATGGGGAATCCCTTCCACCTGAATGATCAGGTGTGTCGGGAGATGAAATATTACGGCTGCGAAAAATATCAGCTTTCTCTTGACGGGCTTCGTGAAACACATGACTGGTTTCGCAAACCCGGTTCCTTTGACAGCACCTTGGAAAAGATCGGTTGCATCAACCGTTCCGAAATGCGCAGCGTGATCATGACGACGGTGTCAAAAACAAACATGGCGGAGTTACCGGGCATAATTGATACGGTGGTGGCTGCCAACGTGGATGTGTTCGCTTTTTCCCGCTATGTGCCAACCGGGGGTAATACGGATGCATCTATGACACCGCATGAATACCGAGAACTGCTTGCGATCTGCGATAAAAAGTTCAAAGAATATGAGGCAGAAGGTTGCCGAACCTATTTCAATAAAAAGGATCATCTCTGGACGCTCTATGAGTATGAAACAGGAACTTTCAAAATCCCGAAAAATGCCGAGGAGGGAACGGTCTACGGCGGCTGCAACTGCGGAAACTGCCACATCACAATCCTGCCCACAGGCGACATCTACGCTTGTCGCCGAGTTGCCGATTCCAATGTCGGTAACATTTTCAAGGACAGGCTTGCCGATGTGTGGGTATGCGAGATGGAAGCCTACCGCGATTATGACAAATTCATAAACTGCGTGAAATGCGAACTGAAAGCATGGTGCCGCGGCTGTCCCGCCGTGGCGAAAGGAACGAACGGAGATTTTTACGCAGCCGACCCTCAATGCTGGAAAGAGATGTAAGGAGGAAAATCCGCATGAATGAAATGATGGAGATTATCAAGCACCGCCGTGCAATCCGGCGTTTTGAAACAAGGCAGGTGGATGAAGAATCCCTACGGCAGATTTTGGAAGCGGGTCTTTACGCTCCAAGCGCCGGCGGACGGCAAGGCGTAATCTTCGCCGTCTGTCAGGATGAGGATATCAACCGGAGACTTGGGAGAATTAAACGGGCAAATTCCCACCCGCAAATGGCTACCTCCACAAGCTATGTTTCAAAAGAGCAGCCGAGCATCGCAGACGATCCGCACATTACCAACGCCTTCTATGAGGCGCCGACGGTAATCACACTGTTCGCGCCGAAGAACTTCCTTTTCGCCGCCGAGGACTGCGCATGTGCGGCGGAAAATATGATGCTCGTGGCCGACTCTCTCGGCATCGGTTCCTGCTATATCGGACAGGGATGGACAGCGTTCGCTGACCCATACGGTCAGGAAATCCTGCGTAAATGGCAGATTCGTACCGACTATTATGCCGTGATGCAGTTGCTATTGGGTTATCCCGGAAAAGAAGACCCACACCCCACGCCGAAGCAGCGCAGAGATGGACGCATACTAAGATTTTAAGGAGGGTTAATATGGATGCACAAATGTGTCTTAGAAAACTTGAATATGTCGGCGTACTGGCATTTGCCACCGTCGATGCAAACGGAGCTCCGCAAGTACGCAACATCAGCGCCATCCATTACGAGCCGGACAGGATGATATTCTTTACGGCGAAAGGAAAAGATTTCTGCAAAGAACTTCTGTCGGATGGCCGTGTGCAGGTGCTGGGCTATACTAAATACAAAGAGATGATCCGCCTGTCCGCACGAGCGATTCCTGCTGCGGAGGAAGAGCAGAAATATTGGATCGACACCATTTTTGAGGAGCAGCCGTACCTTGCGAATGTGTATCCGGGCGACACAAGAAAACTCGCAGGAATCGTTTTTGAGATTAGGGACGCCCGGATTGAGTATTTCAACCTCGGGGTCAATCCCATCTTCCGGGAAAACTATGTCATCGGCAATGGAAACATTACGCTAAAGGGATACAGTATCACAGAAAAATGCATTGCATGTGGAACATGTCTGAAAAACTGCCCGCAAAAGTGCATTGTTTCAGGTAAGCCTTATAAGATCAGTCAAACTCATTGTCTGCACTGCGGCAACTGTGTCGCAGTCTGTCCGGTTGGCGCAGTTATTACGGCACACTCCCGTTCCATCTGAGAATATGTTGATTACTGCACACGAACACAAAGGTTTGATTTCACATGCTATAAATACCCGGATACAAGAAAGAAGAAAAAAATTAAATATAAAATTGCAATACCAGAAAAACTGATTTCCGAAAAAGAAAATTTGAAAAAAATGAATTAGAAAGATACCCCTAATCATCGGAGATATGAAATTCGTTGAATAATTCAGCGGAATGATCCAAAATTTTAATTTAACACGGAACCTGTTGCGGATGCTTTTATTATGCGTAAATTTAGGAGACATGGGATGAAAAACTTTAATACGGACTTAGATTCTGACCATAGAAGACAAGTGAAACTTAAGTTAAATAGTGCCTTTTATAAAAATCAAACATTATTTTGCTATTGGGGTCAAAAATTTTTCGCCCGATATGCGAATTATCGCTGAGACGTCCCGGCGGTAACTTGCAAAGTTATTTTGAATTTGTCAAGGTCGAGATTGCCAGTTTCAGAAATTCTGCACGACTCAGCCCGTTTGATGTGCAAAACTCGGTTATTTGATTGAACAAGTCAGGCTTTATCTGAACATTAAACTGCTTGTAGGTTTTCTTGTTATAGCGGTATTTCGCAGCAGTTGATGTCTTGCTCATATTATCGCCTCCTCCTGAGTCGGGTTGCAACCAAAAGAACAGCATACAAACCCATAAGCACTAAAATTACAATGTCAAGCAACTCTAACGATGAAAAGTCAATTATTTTTAATACCACCGCCAGTATTAAAAACAGCCCCGTGATGTTAAAAAAGTCTTGCATTTTTGGGCGTGAGGTGATATAATAACATTATCCCCGAAGGGGGGGAGGGAGTTATCCGCCCCTCCGCTCTTATGATTGTTGATTAGCTCAAATATCGTAGAAAAAATTTGGATGGTTAACCATACAATCGTAAGGGCTTTTTTTCACTTGTCCTTGGCCAGTCCTAAACGAATAAGGCGTTTTATTTCGGTTTGTTTCGCCTTGCCGTTAAGCGCTTCTAATATATCGGCATCGGTTTTTTTGTTGAGCTTCAAGCCGATATGTTGCGTATTTGTACGGTCATATTTTTCTTGGGCTTCATACTTGGGCATCAGTGCCATCTCCTTTGCACGGTTTGAATAATGCGCAGAATAAACCATAGTGCAACCACTAAATAGAATACAATGCTAAAATATCGGCTGTATCCCGTGAGTGCGTGGAGCAAAAGCAAGGCGCATATAAACAAATCCGAAAATTTTTGTAAAAATGCTTGCATAATTTTATATAGCATGATAGAATAAAGATGATGGGAGGAGGTTGCCCTCCTCCGGTTCTAAGCTATCTTGTGAGCTTTAAGATTGCAGGTATTGCTGTGGCAGCGGCCGCAATCAGTTCTAAGATAGCTTCAATTTTTTCTATCATGTCATCCCTCCTTTCATGTTAACTCGGGTATCTCCCAACCCTGTGATTATATTATATCATAGGTTTCACCTATTGTCAAGTGTTTTTTTTTTAAACTTAAAAATTTTTTAAAAATTATTGTAAAAACAGATAGCTTGTCGGCCTCTAAAAATCCCTAACTTTTGTAAACTTTTTTGCAAAAACGAGTAAAACCGAGAAAACGCGATAGGGCAAAAACAGCGTAAAAACGTTACTTTTGAGAGCCGTTTTTGTTCAGGGTGTCTGGGGTTCGAATCCCCGAAGGTGTACCAGAGGGCCCGTAACCAGCGTAAATACGCGGGTTGTTTTCTTAATCCCTAAAAAATCCCTAATTTTTGTAATTTTTTTGTATTGAGTTTAAAATTTTTACTGCCCTTTCTTCCTCCCTCGGGTACAGATGGGAATAGGTGTTCCACGTCACTTCAATGTTGGAGTGCCCCAACCGTCTTGCTATTTCTTGGATGTTTATCCCCTCATTGGCAAGGAGAAAGGCGTGGTTGTTGCGGAAGTCGTGGATGCGTGTTTGGACTTGTCCGCCGAGGTATTTAAATGGTTCACACGGTTTGCGAGAAACAACAATGTGACACTATCCGAGGCCCGAAAACTGCTCAACTCGGACGAGCTTGAAGAGTTCAAAAAAGATGTGAACGATTACATCGAGATGGGCAGGGCCAATGCGGACGGCGCTTTCACCAAAGAGCTTGAGAATATGAGCGCCAAGGTTCATATATCAAGATATGAATCAATGCTTTGGCAGATAAAGAAGATAAGCGCCGATGTGGCTCATTCGGAGGTTGAAACCCTTGACCGATATCTGAACGATACATATCAAGACACATACCTGAGAAACATATATGAGTTCGAAAAGGGGACGGGGATAGGTGTTGACTTTTCGAGGATAAACGAGAATGAGGTGGAGCTGCTGCTTGACAGGCCTTGGGCCGAGGACGGCAAACACTTTTCGGAGCGGGTATGGGGAGAGCACAGAAAGGACCTTGTGGACAGTCTGAACAAAGACTTTCGCAAGATGCTTGTAAACGGTGAGAATCCTCTTGATTTGGCGCCTAAGCTGCAAAAAAGGTTTGATGTGACAAAGTATCAAGCCGAGAGACTGGTACACACAGAGAGCGCATATTTCGCCGAGGAGGCCACCGCAAAATCCTATGACGAATGCGGGGTTGAAGAATATGAGCTAATCGCCACCCTGGACTATAAGACCAGTGAGATATGCCGAGAGTTAGACGGCAAGCATTATCCGGTGAAGAAGAAACAGACGGGGCTCAATTATCCACCGTTTCATCCGAACTGCCGAACAACCACAGCACCGTATATCGAAGACGAAGAGCTTTCAAAAGGCACCCGCATCGCGAGAGACACCGAAGGCAATAATACCTATGTGCCGGCGGATATGGATTATATTGAATGGGTTGAAAGCCTCGACACGGATGAAAGGTCGGAGTTTGTAAAGCTCCGTAAGATAAACAAGAATAAGAAATCGGACAAAAGACAATACGAAAAATATAGGCAGGTTCTCGGCAAAGAAAATGTCCCCGAAACTATTGACAAATTTCGGGATTTGAAGTACAATGATGACAAGAAAGAGTACGAGGACCTGAAACACCTGTACTACGAAGTCAGCTGGCAGGTAAGAGCGTTAGAAAACCACACAAAAGGCTGTGAGCACAGACCTCCGTTCAATGCAAAACCGAACAGTGTATTTGATAATTACAGCGAAGACGGGACATTGTTGCAACGCAGGTATTATGGGAGAACGGGCAAGCCGAGACTTGATATAGATATGATTGACCACGGCAACCCCAAAAAGCATCCCGATGTGCCGCATTATCATAAGTGGACCTGGACACGGACACGGATTGGCACAGGCACAAGATATAATATAAAACGTGGCTCCAATATGCCACTTGAAAAATGGCATATCATAGCAAATAAAGATATTTTGAGGAAGGAGAAAAAACAATGATTGACACACCCGAGTACGGTATTTTGGAGAATTTGGACGAATTTGCTGAAGCTATTGATATAGGTATGGACATAGAATTTTTCTTGTATGGTGTACACTACAATATATCATCGGAGGATAAGCCCTTTATATGTGTTTGCCTGGACGGTGACGCTGTTTATTTCGATGATGCGGACAGTCTGCTTAAGGGGTATAAAGTCAATGGCAAACCGTTGGGAGAGCTGTGGCGAGATTTCAAGATTAAAGCTATGTAGACGCCGCAAAGAGGATACCCTGCTCACCGTAGCACAAAATTCAAAAAGTTTAAGCACCCTAACACGGGTGCTTTTATTATGCATAAATTAAAGGAGAAACCGTATGGAGCGAATAATAAAAACCATACCTGCCGAAAAGGGTGAGCTGTATGTCACCTCGGGCGGCAAGCAGCGGATGCTGGCACAGTTTGACGGGGCAATAGAGATATCGGAGCGGCAAGCTATGATACCGATACTCGGGACGGTGCAGAAGGGTCTGAAAAGCATATACGCCTCTATCCTCATATGCGGAGATATCGATTACAGCGTGAATGAACCAAGCGAGCTTATCGACAGCGGCAAGGTATATGATGCCATCGCCGATGTGGAGGGTGAGAGAACCCGATTGGCGGGGCTTCGGTTCAAGGACTCAGACCCGATAAAGAACACGCTTGTTTTTGAAATTACGGATATTGAGCTAATACAAAAGCTGCTGACTTAATAAAATACGGCACCCAATGCGGGTGCTTTTATTATGCGTAAATTCGGGAGATAAATTATGAAACTTGACACCAAACAGCAGGTCTTACTTGCTTTATATTCGGAGTATCAGAATGACATACCGAGAATGACGGATGTTACCTGCACCGCACTTGAAATGGACTATGATGTGTTTTGCGCAGCACTTGACAAGCTTCAGAATGAGGGATATATCACGGGATTCAAGAAGTATCCTTCGATAAGCAACAAATTCTATAAGATAAGCCTTGCCGATGTGAATGTCACACGGCAGGGCCTTGATTATGTGGAGAATAAATTAGGGATAGATACAGCGCAGACGAGCGGCGACAAACTCAAATACATCATAAAGAAATGCGGGGTGTTCGGATTCTCGGCGCTGAAATTATTCGCTTCGGAGATACTTGAGGCGATAATGAGCTGATTGGAGGCAGATATGGAGAAGGACGACTATTTTTATATAGTTTACAGGATACTCAGCTATCTGTATGAGTGCTTCAAAGAGGGCGCATCACCGAGGCTTGATGATGTCGGGCCCGAGGTCCTCGGCATAAACGAGGGGTATTGGGTGAATGTGATGACAAGCCTTGCCGGGGACGGGTTCATAAAGGGATTTAAGGTGAGCAAGTCCATAGGCGGCACAAGGATAGACCTTGGCGGATTATCCATCAAAAATGCGGGGATTGAGTATCTGGCAGACAATGCAATGATGGAGACGGTGCGGAGAAATATGGCGCCCAAAGCAAAGAAAAAGAAATAAATTAAATATATCGCCGTTTGGTATTGTGGGCGTAAAAACACAAGACAGGCAGCCGCGGACAAGACCGCGTTAAAAAATGAGCCGTGAAAGGAGACCAAAATGGATTTAAGAAACAGTTTGAACCTATCAGAATTGGGCATTGACGCCGAAACGGCGGACAAGGTTGTGGAGAGGACGCAATCGTACATCAGCGGTGCGTACATCCCGAAAGACCGATTTGACGATGTGAACAACAAGTACAAGCAGCAGAAAACAATGAATGCCACACTCAACACCCAGCTTGAAGAGCTGAAGGGCGTTGATGTGGAGGGGCTCAACAGCAAGATTGCAGAACTCCAAGAGGCGAATAAAAAGCAGCAAGCGGAGTTCGACAAGCAAATTCAAGCCGAAAAACTCAAAAACGCTTTAGACAGCGCATTTAAAGAGGCCGGGGCAAAGAACGCCAAGGCTACTCGGGCACTGCTTGACATGGATAAAATAAAGCTCACAGACAACGGTCTTGAGGGGTTCAAAGAACAAATTGACGCACTGAAGAAAGACGAAAACACGGCGTTCTTATTTGAGCAATCCGAGCCGAGCGACCCGCCTTCGGGCTTTAAACCGAACAGGGACCCGCAAGACCCGCCCGGCACCAAAAGCGCAGGGGCGAGAGCGGCAGAACGCTATAATATTCAGATAGGCGCAGTAAGGCAAAACCAGAAAGGAGAATAACAAATGGCATACACAAGTACACAGACCGCAGCCGAGACTCCGAACTTTTTGGAGAGCGAAGTAGGTTTGGTCCTTAAGACCGCCCAGGTTGACGAATCGACCGATGGTATGAAAGAAGAAAACGGCAGAAAGTATATCCCCGCCGGCACTATCTATCCATCGGCAGACGACAAGGCAGAGGGCATAATTTTCACCGATACGGATGTGACGGACGGCAAACACGCCGCATCGCTGATGGTGGCGGGCAGAGTTCTCAAAGAGAGAATCGCAGACGGTTCACCCGCAGATGCAGCCGTGCAGGCACTCGGCATTCAGAATCTGCTTTTCATTGACGGTGAAGGCAAAATTTACACCGGTGGCGGTGAGTGACTGCCGCCCGCGAAAAGGCCCGCGGCAAATTTGAAAATCCCCGAAGCCGATACACAGTTCTTCGGCGGCTCCGATGGGGATAAAAAAGTCAGTGATATGATATCCGCGGATACAAAGGTTATGGCGGACGGCAGCGTGAAGGGCACTTTGCATAATATAAGCGGCTTCACGAAGTTCAGCAACTCCCCGGAGGAGCAGGGCGGGCACTTCTTCCCCATGTCTTTGACGAAGACGGGTCAGAATATCACGGTAAAGAAAAACGGCACGGATGAAAAGACGATAACCTACGACAAAGACTGGGTTCTCCGTGTGAATGACAAGAATACTACATTCGAGTTTTTGATTGACGGCAAGTCTGAAATTAAACTTAATTTCACCCAGGCCACACTCGAATAATACAAGAAAGGATGATAGAAAATGGCAGATATTATCAGTTTAATCAGCCCAAAAGACTGGGTTGATTTCTCGCAGCAGCTTTCTGTCCAGAGAAACTATGTGGGCGACACGCTTTTCCCGGACAGCAAGACGGACAACCTTGAGATAGAGTATATGCGCTTGACGGACGGGCTCAATCTCCCGACAATAGCGCCCGTTCACGCTTTCGACAGTGAAGCGGTTATCGCAAGCCGTCAGGGTTTGGAGAAAGTTAAGCTTGAAAAGCTGCTCATTAAAGAGAAAATCAATCAAACAGAGCGAGTACAGTTGTTCTTGAAGAACGGCGCATCGCAAAGCAGAATTGTCGACTACATCTTCGATGATGCGGCAAGACTGGCAGAAGCGGTTAAGACCCGCACAGAGGCGGCCAAGATGGAGGCCTTGACAAGCGGCAAAATGACCGTTAAAGAAAACAATTTAGACTTCGAAGTTGACTATCAGGTACCGGAGGATAACCAGAAAGAGTATACCTGGAACACCGAAGAGGTTGACATTTTGAAGGACATCCAAGAGATGGTAGACATTGCCGGGGATAAGGGCAAAAAGCCCAATACCGCCATCACATCACGCAAGGTAATGGCCGAGCTCAGGGAGAACAAGTTCATACAGACGGCCATCAACGGCACTGTAGGTGTGGGCAGATACCTCTCGGACGGCGAAATTAACCGTCTGCTCGGAGATATGTTTGGCATCAACATTATAGTTGACGATGAAAAATACCAGACAGAGGATGCAAAAGGCAAACGCACCACGGCAAGGTTTGTGGATGACAAAAAGTTCGTACTGTGCGAAACGGGCTCCAACGGCGCTGTAGGCGCAGGCCTTTGGGGAGTTACTCCCGAAGAGGCGTCTTACGGACCCTGGACGGCCAAGTCACAAAACCAATACATCACAATCACTCAGTGGCAGACGCCCGACCCGGTTGCGGTATGGACAAAGGCCAGCGGTGTGTTTATACCCGTACTGCCCGACCCGAATGCGGTCGTAATCGGCACCATCACATTAAGCGAATAATGACGGAGGCAGAGAAGGCGCGGCTCACTCGCGGCATAACAGAAAAATTAAAGACTCTCGGATATGAGGCGGGGCCCGAGGATAAATATCTGCTTGAGGTGTTTATCGATTCGGCCGAGGCACATATTATGAATATTTGCAATATAAACACGATACCGAAACGGCTCGAACACGAGCTCACGGATATGGTATGCGGACAGTTCATGTATCACAAGTATTCAACGGGGACGCTGCCCGACAGTTTCAGCTTTGAGGCAGCTGTTCAATCGACAAAAATACATTTTTACCGTCCGCACCTTGTGAAAAATACATATACTCTCCGAGCCAACTTTCTATTCTGCGCCGCTCATTGTCATAACTTCTCAGACTTTTACTTTTATATTCCCCTCGGCTTTTGAATCCATAGACATAGAATTCGCCGATATAGTCTCGTATATTGGCAAAATTTTTAATAAGCTCACTGTATGCCATCCCATCAACCTCCGATAAAAATAATTCTGAATTGCTCACATCGGTTTTTATGATAAACAGAATTCATTCAAAATAAATTTCATAAAACACAGCGTAAAAATTTTAAAATCCATTCCCCTGCCGAAAGAAGTATAACACAAAGAAAATCCGCAGTCAAGCAATTGAACTACGGATAAGTATGCCGGTCGACTCAATATCTGCCATTAAACACGGAATCACATCCGCCGTTTAATTGGCGAGTTTGACCAGCCCCGCATAGGTGCCGGGGATGTTTTTGAGTTCTTCATGTGTGCCGCTCTGAGTGACTTTGCCTTTTTCCAGGACATAAATCTTATCCGCTCTTTCGATGGTGGAGAGTCGGTGGGCAATTACAATAACGGTACGGCCCTTCATAAGGGCATCGATGCTTTTCTGAACAATTCGCTCATTTTCGGTGTCAAGAGCGCTGGTTGCCTCGTCAAGGAGCAATATGGGGGCATTTTTCAGGAATGCGCGGGCTATGGCTATTCTTTGTTTTTGCCCGCCGGACAAGCTCTCGCCTCTCTCGCCTACTTGTGAATCATAGCCGTTTGGCATTTCGGTAATGAATTTGTGGGCACCCGCCGCTTTAGCCGCCTCCACAATTTCTTCATCGGTGGCACCGGGCCTGCCATAGCTTATGTTTTCCCGTACGGTGGCATCAAAGAGATAGGCGTCCTGAGGCACATAGGAAATTTTGTTGCGGAGTTCCTCAAGAGAATAGGAATCAATATTTCTGTTAGCGAAATAGATTTTTCCGTTATCGCATTTGTAGAAACCGAGCAAAAGCTTTATGGTGGTGCTTTTGCCACCGCCGCTGGGTCCTGCCAATGCAGTCACCTTCCCTTCATCGGCAGTCAGGTTCAATCCGTGAAGAACTTTACCCCGTTTGTCGTCATAGGTAAATTCTACATTTTCGAATTTAATATAATCCTCACACACATCCTCATTTTCATCCATGAGTGGAGTGCGGGGCTCGCATTCTCGGCTCAAAATTTCTTCTATCAATTCGGCAGCCGATGCGCTTTCCTGCATCATCCCCCAAGAATTTCCGAATGTCATCAACATACTGCTGACATTGCCTTGGACACTCAGGATAGCAAATACGGTTCCGAAGTCACAGTAGCCCAAGGCCGCCATAACAGCACCGATTGTTATTAGCACAAAACTGTTGAGAAAGACGAGCAAGTTGCCAAGACTGTTAAGAGTGCCGAGCCGAGAAATTCGTTTGATTCTTTTGCCTGCAACAGAATCGTTTGCTTTTTCATATCTTCTTACGGCAGATCCATCGATATCGAACAGTTTGATAATTCTGAATCCGGCTAACAAATCGGACAGCCGCGCCAAAAGATTGGATTCACCCTTTTGTATATCTCTTCCCATGCGGCGCAGGGGAACCGCAAATTTCAAATTCAGTACAAAAGTGATAATACAAGATATAATCGACACCAATCCGAGAATCGGGTTCAAAATTATTATGAACATACATGATGCAACGCCACAGAACATTGCTTGCACAATATTGGGGAAACTGTTACTGTAGGCTCGTTTCATATTTTCCACATTGCTGTTTAGCCTGAAGATGCTATCGGCGCTGTGGTTCTTCTCATAATAGTCAACGGTAAGGAATTCCATATGCCGAAACAGACGGCATCGCAAATCCTGCATTATAAGGCGCACGGCTTTCATTCTCACAAACCGCACAACCATATGCATAAAATCAAGCAAGATTGTTAGGACTGCAAACCAAAGAGATGCTTTAAACAGCGCAAAATTGCCCGTTGTGATGGAATTCACAACGCCGCGGTTCAGCAGTGCGAATGACATATCCGAAAGGTACATGAAAATCGCAAACAACGCAATCATTATCAAATACAACCGTTTGTGAACATACATTATGGAAAAGCAGGATTTGATACCATTTAAAACTTTTTTAGGCTTTTTTCGCTGTGTCATACGGTATCACCTCCGGGATTATTGAGCCGAGCATACACTCCGTTCTTTTTTATCAAGTCGGTGTGTTTTCCGCATTCGGCAATAACGCCGCCGTCGATGACTGCGATACGGTCCGAATCCTTTATGGTTGACAGACGATGGGCTACCACAAGCACCGTCCTGCCCCGGCTTAAATTATCTATGGCCTTTTGAACCTCAGCCTCGGATTTGACGTCAAGAGCGCTGGTCGCCTCGTCAAGGAGCAATATCGGCGCATTTTTCAAAATTGCACGCGCAATGGATATTCTTTGTACCTGTCCCCCGGAGAGACGACAGCCGCGTTCTCCCACTTTGGAGTTGTAGCCGTTTTCGGTTTCCATAATAAAGTCATGAGCATATGCCGCTTTTGCCGCAGCGACAATTTCTTCATCCGTAGCTCCCGGTTTGCCCATTGCAATATTGTCATATATTGATTCGGGGAATAAATATGTATCCTGAGACACGTAGGAAATCATGCTTCGCATGGATTTAAGTTCACGCTCGTTTACATCAATGCCCCCTATTTTAACAGTTCCAGATTTTGGCACATAGAAACCGCAAACAAGTCCCAAAAGGGTGCTTTTGCCGCAACCGCTTGCACCGGCAAATCCCACCTGCTCTCCCTTGTTGACACTGAAAGAGAGACCCTTTAAAACCGGCTTGCCCTTTTCATATTCAAACGAAACATCGGAAAACTCAATCGCAGGTTGAGTGTCCGGGAGTTCGGTCGATGCGATGCCGTCTTCCCGCTCCACAGGCTCATCTATTATCGAAAATAAACGTTCCGCCGATGCGGTTGCGGAACGGAAGTTGAAGAACATCTGTGATGAACGTATTATCGGATTCAAAAGTTGGCCGATAAGAGTTGTAAACGCAACCAATGCACCAAGGCTCAGATTGCCCATGAAACAAAGCATTCCGCCGTATATGAGACAAATTGTCAGAGGCACATACCGTGCCAATTCAAAAAAGAAAATGCCGTGGTACTGAGTTCTGTCGTTGTTGAGAGCCATATCCGTGGCTTTGGCAATCCCATTGTTATATTTTTCGGCAAGAGTGTCCTCTATATTATAGGATTTTACAATAGTGATACCACCGACCATATCGGCAACCGTATTGCTGACAAGCCCGAGATATCGCATATATTTTTTTGAACCGATTTTAAAAGGTATCGAAAAACAGGCACCGAAGGCCACAAAAACCACTGCGGGCAATATTGAAAGCAATAGCAGTGTCGGGTTGAGCCTTATTAGGAAAAACAGGTAAAATATGAAAGTGAAGGGAATTTCAATCATTTTTATGAAATCGTTTTCCATGAATGATTGTACCGCATCGGCATCGGAGCTCATTTTTGACAGCATCTCACCGCTGCGCACCGAGTTCATGTAATCGATTGGAATTTTCGAAATTTTTTCGGCACTATCCTGTTTAATATCATGAATAATGCCCGTCGAGAACTTGCCGGCAGCATAGGTGCTTATATATACGGCTGTCATAATTCCCAAGACGCAAATTACGGCTAAAACAAAGATCCGTGGGATTGCCGAAACGCTTCCCGCCTGTGCGGTGTCGACAATTTGCCGCAAGGAATCGGTTTTTCTCACTTCAAGCCAAGAGGAGATAACAGTTCCCGCAACTGCGGCGATTGCCCAAAAGATATATCTTTTTGCGTATTTGGCAATGTTTTTGTAAACACCCGATCCGGTTTTTTCTTTCGGTTTTAGATCTTTCTTCTTCATATGGACGATTATAGCACAGCACAATATGCACTGTCAATAATAGGAGAATTATTCGGTAATTAATCAAAGGAATGGCAAAAAATAAGAGATATTATGGTATGTTATACTTAAATTACAGAAAATTTATTAAAAGTTATAGAAAATATTAATATTACTTGTTTCCTATAAAGAACTATAGTTTTTTGAGATTAGACAAGGACTCTATGGCGTGTTATAATGCAAATAACTTAATCGTATTCGGTGCTGTAGTCAATGGTTTGACAAATGGTCTCATAAGCTTTTTTATTCCGGTTCGATTCCGGGCAGCATCGCCATTTAATAAATATTTAATTTTAAGGAGGATTTTTATGGCAAAAGGAACTGATTCGGGAAAAGCAAACGGATTTAGCTGTACGGATTGCGGTGTGTTAAATTGCGCAAAACGCGACTCCCAATATCCGGAATTTTGTCCCACGGTGGAATTGACGGACGAAGAACTTGAAAAGACCGTAGCTCTGTACAGCAAGAACAGGACGAACAAAAAAGTCGCAATAGCAGCTGCCGAAGTGGAGGGAACATATTACGGCAGGGCAACGAGAGTTGAGGAAATCATCCACTTTGCCAGGAAAATCGGCGCGACAAAAATAGGAATTGCGACCTGTGTCGGTCTCATAGAAGAGGCCCGTATTTTTGCGAAAATTCTTCGTCTCAACGATTTTGAAGTTTACGGAGTCGGTTGCAAAGTGGGTTCGGTTGACAAAACCAAAATAGGAATAGACGAGAAATACATGCGTCTCACCGGTTGTGCAATGTGTAACCCCATAATGCAGGCAAAGCTTTTAAATAAGGAAAAAGTGGACCTGAATGTGGTAATGGGACTGTGTGTGGGACACGACAGTCTGTTTTACAAATACGCCAACGGAATTACAACGACATTGGCTGTTAAGGACAGAGTATTGGCAAATAATCCGGTAGGAGCCCTGTATCAAACGAAATCCTACTATAAGCGATTGATTGTCGCTCCCATACCCGAGGAGGTGGACGAATGAATAAGGGATTAAAAAAAGGAATTATTTTGGCGCTGCCGATTCTATCCATACTTTTTGCGGAAGTCATTGCGGTTTTCGTCCCAAATTCCAAGAAGCAACAAGCAACGCTTCATCCGTATTTTTCGCTGTTTTTGTGGGGTTGCTTGGCAGCCTATGTTTTGGCGATTGTTGTCGGTGCGGTAAGGCACAACTTTCTAAAAAAAGTTGCATATAAAGCACCGTTTTTCGCAGCGGTGGTGTTGCTTTTAAATGTGCTGAATATCATAACGGCAAAAGCGGCTCTTCTGCCTGTGTTGTATTTTCCGTCCCTCGACAGAATCATAGGCGCACTGTTTGAAGATTACGCCCTTATATTGAAGTGTCTTTTGTATTCATCAAGAATTTGGATAACGGGAGTACTTGGAGGTACCATTGTCGGCTTCTTTATGGGAGTGGGTGTGGGATTCAGCAAAAAAATCAGCTATTGGATTAGCCCCATCATACGCGTATTCGGACCTATACCTTCCACGGCCTGGATACCGATTGTTTTAATCGCATTCCCCACTGCGGTTTCGGCAAGTGCTTTTATAATAGGTATCGCCGTGTGGTTCCCCGTAACGGTCCTCACATCAAGCGGTATTTCAAATGTTGAAAAATCCTATTTTGAGGTTTCATCGACGCTCGGAACCAAATCAGTTGCTCAAATTTTTAAAGTGGGGGTTCCCGCTGCTGCGCCTTCTATTTTTCAGGGACTTTTCAATGGCTTTTGCGGGTCGTTTATATCTCTGATGACAGCCGAAATGATAGGTGCGAAGTACGGAATCGGCTGGTATGTGAATTGGCAAAAAGAAATGATGGTGTACTCTAATGTTTATGCGGGCCTTATCGTTATTGCCGTTTTATTCTTTTTGATTATAACCATTCTGTTTAAAGTCAAAGACCGCCTCCTCGTATGGCAGAAGGGAGTCGTCAAATGGTAGGACAAATCCGATTCGAAAATGTAAAAAAAATTTTTCATAATCCCGATGGAGGAACGGTTCATGCCCTTAATGGGATAGATTTTGAGGTAGAGGCAGGAGAGTTTATATGTCTTATAGGTCCCTCCGGTTGCGGGAAATCAACTCTTTTGCGTTTGCTCGCCGGCCTTGACCGACCGACGGAGGGAAAAATCGATTTGGACGGGGAAGAAATCAAAACGACCGGAGTCGATCGGGGCCTTGTTTTCCAAGACCACACCCTTTTTCCTTGGCTCAACATCTATGATAACATAGCTTTTGGTCTGCGCGTAGGTAAAAATTATAAAAAGAAAAAGTCTGTGGTAAACGAAATGATTCGCCTCGTCGGGTTGGAAGGATTTGAAAAATCTTTTCCCCATCAATTATCCGGAGGTATGTGCCAACGAGCGGCTCTTGCGAGGGCGCTGGCGGTAAAGCCCAAAGTGTTGCTGTTAGACGAACCTTTGGGAGCGTTGGATGCTTTCACCCGTATGAATATGCAGGACGAGTTGCTGAACATAAAGAAGAAAAGAAACACAACGATGATAATGGTTACCCATGATGTGGATGAATCCATATATCTGTCCGACAGGATTGTGGTTATGTCAAGCCGTCCCGCAAAAGTCGAGGAAATTCTGACCGTTTCGATGCCACACCCTCGCGACCGTAACAATCCGGAATTTATTCGATTGCGAAATGACATTTTGAAAGTATTGCGTTATGCCGGAATCGAAAAAGACCCGGAATATTATATTTAAAAGTTATTTATAATTTTAATTAAAGGTGGATTGGCTTGGGTATTACAAAAAAATTACTTTTGCTGTTATCATTGATGCTAATCGTTGTTTCTTTTTCAAGCTGCAGCCAAAAAGAGCAGGAAAACAACAAGGTCACGGCAGATTACTTTGGTGATTACGTTTCCGAAATTGATGAAATCCAAGGTGATTGCTGTTATTAGGGAATTAATTATTTATTAAATTTTATTAAACAATATACTTCAAGGAGGAAAAAATGAAAATAGTAAAAAAATTACTTCCGTTGGTATTGGCGTTTACGCTTATCATACTTCCCGGGTGCGGGCAAAAGGAGCAGGCTGACAACACCGCTACAGCCGGCTGCGGAGATGATTATGTTTTGAAAATCGGTGAGACACAAGGCGGATTGTGCCATGCGCCCCTTCAAATGGCGATGGAACTCGGGTATCTTGACGAAGAGGGCGTAAATTGGGAGCGCATAGACTTTGGCAGCGGTGATATACAGGCTGCACTCGGAGCCGGAACCATAGATGCAGGATTTGGATTGGTGGGCAAATTTGTGCAGCCTATCGAAAGCGGTCTTAACATGGTTATAACGGCAGGTATGCACACAGGATGCACAAAGCTGTTAACACGTGCCGATTCTGGAATAAAAACCGTTGCCGATTTGAGAGGGAAAACAATCGGCGTAAGTTCCCTTGCCGGTTCGGAAGCGGTAACGGCCAAACGGGCTTTGTATTCTGCAGGTATAGATATTTCCGCAGACGGCGGCGAGGTTAATTTCGTTGTATACAGCCCGAACGACCAGCCGATAGCATTGATGAATGGCGCTATAGATGCGATTTGCACGGCAGATCCGGTAGCTTCAACCTCTGCGGCCGAGTATGGCTTGGTAACCCTTTTGGACACAGCATCAACCGAGCCCTACGCCGATGAATATTGCTGCGTAAGTTTTGTTTCATCCGAAGTGGCGGAGGAACATCCCCTGGTTGCTGCTGCGTTTACAAGAGCATGCCTTAAAGCATCTGCTTGGGTGAGCGAGCACGTGGAAGAAACCGCAAAAAAACAAATCGAGGCAGATTATGTTTCGGGCGATGCGAATTTTAATGCCTCCGTTTTGGGGAGCTACAAGTTTGTTCCGAGTGTTAAGGGCGGCCGTGACGCATTGGTAAATGTAGCAAGCGACTTGCATAAAATCGGTGTTTTAAAAGAGAACACAAATGTTGATGATCTGGTGGAGCGTTCTTTTGCGTCGTTCGATAATGTTCCGGACTCATATGAACTATCTCCGGACGGAAGTTTTACGGAAGTGAACTGAGCGCCAACATACACAGCGAAAAGGCGGGCACTTATTTTATGCGCCCGCCCTAATTTATTTTTTCGTATAACCCCATAACATTTGCTACATCACCGATTAAAATGTGGTATAAAGTTTCCAAATCCTTTGGCGAATTTCCAATGTCTGTATCAAAATTCGTCTCACTGCTCACTTCTGTAATGCACCCTGCCCGTCCGTCTATTAAAAATTTCATCATATAAGTCTATTTTTGACATATTTTTGATATCTTATCATGAATAATAAGCGTAACCTGCGCAATTGCGCAGGTTACGGGCAATTTGGTGCGGATAATAGGATTTGAACCTACACGTCAAAGACACCGGAACCTAAATCCGGCGCGTCTGCCAATTCCGCCATACCCGCACGGCCACATTATTATAGCAAAATACAATCTTGTTGTCAATAATTCATATTTAAGCTTCCCAAACATAGGATATTTCAAAAAATCATGAAAATTTTTCGATAATGGCATTTACTATTCGTTCAGAAGCGTGGCCGTCACCGTATGGGTTTACGGCCCTTGCCATTTTATCATATTCGTCTTTGTCAGTCAGCAAAACTTTTGTCATATTATAGATGTTTTCCTCGTCCACGCCGGCAATTTTAACCGTGCCTGCAATTACGGCTTCGGGGCGTTCCGTTTCATTCCGGAGTACCAACACGGGTTTACCGAGAGACGGTGCCTCTTCCTGAAGTCCGCCCGAATCGGTCAATACCATATAACCTTGTTTGATGGAATTGTGAAGTTCGTCGGCACTTACCGGGTCGATCAAGTTTATTCTCTCGTGGCCGCTGAGGATTTTGAACACATCTTCCCGCACTGCGGGATTAAGGTGAACGGGATATACAACATGGACATCCTCGAATTCGTTGACAATTCTGAGCACGGCACGGCAGATATTTCTGAGGGGCTCCCCAAGATTTTCCCGTCGGTGGGCTGTCATAACAATGACTCGCTTGCCGGCCCAATCCACTGATTTGAGGACATCGTTTGTAAAAATATAGTCATCCCTGACCGTGGTTTTGAGAGCATCTATAACCGTATTTCCCGTAACATATATTTTATCCGGATTGGTGTTTTCCCGAAGTAAATTTTGGCGATTACGCTCGGTGGGGGCAAAATGCAGATCTGCAATGACACCGGTAATTCTCCGATTGATTTCCTCGGGGAACGGGAAATATTTATCATATGTGCGAAGACCGGCCTCCACGTGCCCTACGGCAATTTGATTGTAGTAGGCTGCCAAACTTCCGGCAAAAGTGGTTGATGTGTCGCCGTGAACCAATACAATGTCCGGTTTTACCTCTTTGATGACCCGGTCGAGACCCTCTAAAGCTCGAGTTGCAATGCCCACCAAGGTTTGACGGTCATGCATTATATTTAAATCATAGTTTGGCTGTATTTCGAAAATTTCCAATACTTGGTCAAGCATCTCCCGATGCTGGGCAGTAACACAGACGATGGACTCGATTTTGTCCCTGTTCTTTTCAAGCTCTTTTACAAGGGGAGCCATCTTTATGGCTTCGGGTCGGGTGCCGAATATTGTCAAAACCCTAATCTTTTTGTTCATGTTCGTCCTCCGTTAACTGGTCATCGTTATTATAGTTTGCGGATTTTTCCGGATCTTTAAGCTCGCCCATAACCTTTATGGAAACAAGGATTATAAGCAGCACGGAACACATAAGAATCAGGCCTCGGGTGTAGCCCTTGATGGCGATAACCACTGCAGTCATACAGAGTACACCGGTTAAGGTGTATAAAATTGCCACAACCCGTCTCTGGGAAAAACCCATATCGAGCAAACGGTGATGAAGATGGCCCCGATCGGGCTGCATAGGCGATTTCCCGGTTAGAATACGGCGCAAAATAGCAAACACAGTGTCGAAAATGGGAAGCCCGAGAATGAGAATCGGAGCCGCAAAAGTGATCACGGCAGACGTTTTGAGCATTCCCTGAATTGAAATACAGGCAAGTATAAAACCCAAAAACAGTGCTCCCGTATCGCCCATAAAAATCTTTGCCGGATTGAAATTATAGGGCAGGAATCCGAATCCGGCTCCAGCCACAGCTGCGGTTATAATTGCCACATTGAGATTTTCGCTGATGAGTGTCAATGTGAGCAGTGCAATGGACGCTATCGATGAAACTCCGACCGCAAGGCCGTCAAGACCGTCAATCAAATTTACGGCATTGCATATTCCCACAATCCAAAAGATTGTTACGGCACAGGATATCCAATAGTCCAAAACAATGTATGGAGCTCCGAACCATCGGGTGAATGGGTTCGCAAAATATTCGATACGCACTCCGCTGTAAACTACGACGGCGGCTGCAAGGATCTGGCACATAAGCTTCACTATTGCTTTCATGTCGGTTATATCATCTATTACTCCCGTGACAACAATGATGGTACAGCCAAGGAGAATTCCCATGACCTCCTCATCAATTGTGGCAAAACAAACCACACTGACAACAAAACCATAAAAAATGGCAAGCCCGCCCATGAGGGGTGTAGGCTTTTTGTGCACACGCCTTTTATCCTTGGGAACATCTATGGCCCCTACTTTGTGGGCAAGGGATATAACCATGGGAGTTGCGGAGAAGGAAATCAAAAAGGCCACAATCAACGCCAGCAAAACAAATATATTCTTACTGAAAATCATATTTTACACCCCTATTCAGCCACGGTCAGGGCTCGATAAAGCCCACTTTGCGGTATACTTTTGACAATGTTTTCATAGCCACGCGGCTTGCCCTCTCTGCACCGTCTTTGTAAACGCTTCTCAGGTAGTCTTTGTTTTTCATCAAATCCTTATATCTCTCTTGTATGGGTCGCAAGGTCTCTATGACCGCCTCTGCTACCGCTTGCTTGAAAGCCCCATAGCCTTTGCCTTCAAACTCGGCTTCAATATCATCAAAAGATTTGCCTGTACATGCACCGTAAATTGACATCAGATTTACTATTCCGCCTTTGCCCTCACCTCGTTTGATTTCGCTGCCGGAATCCGTAACGGCCCGTTTTATCTTTGCAACAACCCGATCAAGCGGATCAAGAAGCAAGATATATCCGTTTTCGTTGTTGTCGGACTTGGACATTTTTCGGGTCGGATCCTGGAGACTCATTATCCTGGCACCCACTTTTGGGTTGTAAGCCTCCGGTATTTTAAAGGTTTCGCTATAGGCATTGTTGAATCGATTCGCCAAAACACGAGTCAGTTCCAAATGTTGGTTTTGATCATTCCCCACCGGTACCAAGTCTGCCTGATAGAGCAAAATGTCGGCAGCCATCAAGGACGGATAGGTAAACAATCCCGCGTTTAAATTAGTGGCGTATTTCTTGGCCTTATCTTTGTACTGAGTCATTCGAGATAACTCTCCCATATATGTGTTGCATATCAAAACCCATGCAAGCATAGAGTGGGCGGGCACATGGGACTGGAAGAAAATCGGACTTTTTTCGGGGTCGATTCCGCAGGCAATATAGAGAGCCAAAAGGTCCATGGAATTTTTTCGAAGGTCCTTGGGCACCTGACGAACGGTTATGGTGTGCATATCCGCCAGCATAAAAAATGCTTCGTATTCGTCTCCTTGAGACAACTCAACCCAATTGCGTAAAGCTCCCAAATAGTTACCCAAAGTCAATTCGCCGGAGGGTTGGATTCCGCTCAATATCCGTTTTTTTGCAATCCCCGTTTCCATCACTCGCCTACCTCCTCTTTGAGAAGGTCGCCTAAAATTTTGATTCCTTTTTCAATCTGCTCAAAGGAGGCGGTTGAATAATTCATTCTGAATGTACTGTATGTCGCCTTGTCGTCAATCATAGTGGTTGAACCGGGTACAAAAGCAACCCCCCGCTCCACTGCTTTGGCCATAACTTCCTTGGAATCATGGCCTTCAGGCATTTCGCAGAAAAGGAAAATTCCCCCCTTGGGAGTGGTATGGGTAACGGATGCGGGGAAATATTTGTCCATACACTCGCACATAAAGTGACATTTTTCACCGTAAACTTTCCGGAGCCTTGCTATGTGCTCATCAATAGAGTTATTTTTTATGTACTCATAGGCAGTCATCTGGGCAAAGACATTGGTGTGAACATCCTGCACCTGCTTACAAATTATCATTCGTTCCATAAGTTCTTTATGGCAGGAGACAAAACCAAGTCTGAGTCCGGGAGACAATATCTTCGAAAACGAACCTAAGTATACGACTCTGCCTTCCGTATCCATGGATTTCATGGTGGGTACATCTTCGCCGTCAAATCTCAGTTCACCATAGGGATTATCTTCGAATATGATAAAATCATATTCCTCCGCAAGCTCAAGCAATTTCTTGCGGTTCTCAAGGGTCATAGTGATACCGGACGGATTTTGGAAGGTGGCAATTGTGTAAACAATCTTGATATTGGGATGGGCCTTACACAAACTTTCGAGCTCATCCATATCAATGCCGTCGCCATTCACGGTAACTCCGTAAAGCTCTGCATTGTATGAGCGGAAGCAATTGAGTCCGCCTATGAAACTGGGAAGCTCACATACAACTCCGTCGCCCGGGTTCAGAAGAGATTTCGCCGCAAGGTCAATCCCCTGCTGACCGCCGCTGACGATAATTGTCTCATTAAAGTCGCCGCTTTTAACAACTCCTTGAGAAGCCAACCGGTCTTTTACCCAATCTCTCAAAGGTGTATATCCCTCCGTCACCCCATACTGAAGGGCAACCTTGCCCTGATTAATCAACACGGAATACGCTGCTTTGGCAAGCTGCTCACAGGGAAAGAGCTCCGGGTCGGGTGCTCCGCCCGCAAAGGAAATTACACCCGGCTTGTCAAGAAGTTTAAATATTTCGCGGATGGCCGATGCCTCCAAATCTTTTACTTTATCGGAAAATTTTTCTTGAATTTGCATTTTATTACCTCACTGAAAATACTTGAATCTATCCGTCCGATTTACTCACGGAACACAATACAAACTACAGTACTATATAACCCTTTTCTTTTCTTATTTCATCGCTTGCTCCATCATTTTCATCAAAATCCTCGGCATGTTCTTTCACGGGCTTGCCGGTATTCTCGACTTCATCGGAGACGGAAGAATCTTTGAGATTTTCCGAGGCTTCTTCCGTTTTATACGTCTTATCATTCCTTGCCGTATCTGTTGCATCGCTCCGAGAAGCGATTTTATTATTCGAGCAATATACCTTTTTGATGATCAGCCGAATGACCGCAAAAATGGTGGCAATAGCGCCTATGATTGTCGCAACAGCCAAAATTATCTTTCCGGTGTCGCCTATGGCAGCTTTAAATCTATCCCAAAGGGATGGATTCTTTTTGCGCTCGTGTTCTTTTTTCTTGGCATCATACCAATCCTTGGCGTTCTCGCCGGCGTTTGAGAAAAACTCAACCGTTCTTTTAACATAGGGTGTTGCAATCTTTGATGCATCCTCCGTGTATTCTCTAAAATGTTTCATATCAATTCCTCCGTTTATATAAAATAATATTATTTACCTGCCATCATTGATGCCCATATAATTCAAATTAATATATAAATCTCCATTTCACTCACCGATTATGCGTTGACCGATGCGGGATCTATGACTGCGACATAAGGTAGGTGCCTGAATCGCTCTGCATAATCCAAACCATAGCCTACGATAAATTCATCGGGGATTTTTACTCCGGTGTAATCGGCCTCAAAATCAGTGATCCGCCTCTCAAACTTGTCAAAAAGAACGCAAAATCTGAGACTTTTGGGATTCATGGATTTTAAGTAGTCCTTCATCAAGGCAAGAGTATTGCCCGAATCGACAATATCTTCAACCACCAGCAGATCGCTTCCGGAAATGTCGGATGTAAGACCGCTGATTTTGACTTTGCCGCTGGTTTCGGAACCCGAGCCATAACTCGATGCTCTCACATAGTCAATGCGCAGATCGGGAATTTCCAGCTTTCTCGCAAGGTCGGAGGCAAATACCGTTGCACCTTTGAGCACGCAAAGCATTGTGAGCTTTGAAATTCCGTCTCGTTTAAGGTCCGAATTTATTTTCTTTGCCACATCCGAAACTATTTTCGAAAGCTCCTCCTCGCTAAACATAACCTTTTTGATTTTATACATAAGACTCCCTCTATCCGATAAAGTTGAACAAAAAGATATCCGCCTTCACCGCAACTTTTCTATCTTTCATAGTGGACAACAAGGTAGTTTTTCGTGTGTTTATCCGGTTTATATATCTCACTCACGCGCACGCCGGGTACAGCTATGATTTCGTCGTTCAAACATAACACAGGAATACTCACCCTCTCTTCTCTTGGTATTTTTCGGTCAATGAAGAGATTTTTAATTTTTTTCGTTTTTCCGTTCTTGTAGACTGCAATTCTGTCGCCCGGAATTCTGCTGCGAAGTTTAAATGCGGCAGTTTTTATTCTCTCATCGTCAAGACCCAGCTTGTCGCTGTCCAAAAGAATGTCGCCGTCCATAGCGGAAAGAGCCTCTTTGCCTATAAGCGTTATTGAAATCTCGGCACCTATCCTGTCTATATTATACAATCTATCGGTTCCGACTTCAACACAAAATTCCATATTGTTACAAGAATTTAATGATTGGGGATCTATGTCGGAATCCTTGGGCTTTGAGAATTCAAGCCAGCCGTATCTTTCGGTAACCCTAAGGCCGCCGGGAAGTTTTGCACCGGAGCTTTCGCCGGATATTATTTTATGCACCGCCTCTATGTGCTTTTTCTCAAGCTTATAATTCCCCTCGGAATCGCCCATGGCATCCCTAGCGCAAAGCATAATAAGCCGGGAAATAATACTCTTTTGAGAAACCATCTTAAGACTGTCGATGTGCAGAGCTTTAAAATCGCCCTTGGCAAGAGGCGGTCTCAAGCGAGCATAAAGCCTTTCGGCATAACCTTCCATAAAGTCTCCGTCTTCCATTGCAGAATCCGAGAGATTGCACAAGGAATTTATGATATTCGGATTAAATTCCTCTTGAATATAGGGTACAAGATTCCTGCGAATGTTATTTCGCGTATAATGGATATCGCTGTTGGTGCTGTCGGTAATGTATTTAAGTTTCGCTGCAGCGCAGTATTCCTCGATTTCGTTGCGCGTCACATCCAACAGAGGACGAATAACACCGTCATCCCGCTTGTATCTTATGCCTCTCAATCCGGAAATCCCCGTACCCCGTATAATTCTCATCAGCACCGTTTCGGCTCTGTCGTTTCTGTTGTGGGCGGTGGCAATGACATTTATATCGTGTTCCTTTGCCGTTTTGGCAAAAAAATCATATCTTGCGCGCCTGCCCGCCTCCTCCTCACTAAGACATTCTTTTCGAGCAAGGGCCGGGACATCAACTTTGCCGATATATAACATAACGTCATATGTGTTGCATAATTCCTCACAAAATTTTTGGTCTCTTTGCGCCTCATCACCCCTAATCATATGATTTAGGTGGGCAGCACAAACCGAGAATTTTTTTGTTTTTCCGAGTTTTATCAAAATGTCAAGCAGACACACAGAATCGGCCCCTCCGGAGAGGGCAACCATTACAAGCCCACCCGAAGGAATCATGGAATATTTGTCAATCACAGCCGACACTTTATCGAGCAAACTATTTATAATATCGGGCATTTTATCATTCGTCACGCCTACCGCTCCAATTTGCAAATTTCACATACTCCCCAAGCCAAGACAAGTACTCGTACCCCACTTCGCCGTTCCTGTGCTTTTCGAATTTTATTTTCGTTTTATTTGGTTCCTCGCAATCCTCGTCGTAATATCCTTCTCGATAGAGAAAAATAACAACATCCGCATCCTGCTCAATGGAACCGGATTCTCTCAAATCACTGAGAACCGGCTCTTTTATGTCCCTTTTTTCAACGGCGCGGTTGAGCTGAGACAGAGCAATAACCGGTATCTCCAAATCATTTGCCATAACTTTGAGAGTCCTGGATATATCCGATACTTCCTGCTGCCGATTGGCATTTCTGATGCCCGATGTCATCAATTGAAGATAATCCACAACCACAAGGTCAAGTCCTTTTTCCATTTTGAGCTTTCGGCACTTTGCGGCAATTTCTGCCGCAGTGTTTGATGAGTTGTCATCTATATATATCTTGGTGCCGACAAGGGCCGAAAGAGCTTCACCGAGTCTTGGCCAGTCGTCGTCCTTTATGTCGCCCCGTTTTATTCGCTCCGAACTTACTTTTGCCTCGCCCGCAAGCATACGGTTTGCAATCTGGAGACCCGGCATTTCAAGACTGAATATTGCAACGGTGGCATCAGCCTTCAGCGCGGCATTTTGTGCTATATTTAAGGCCAGTGCCGATTTTCCCATGCCCGGCCTGCCGGCAATCAAAATCAGCTCGGACGGGTGGAGCCCCGCAGTTCTGCGGTCTATATCCGCGAATCCGGTAGTAAGGCCCGTCACTTCCATCTTGGCGTCCGACAATTGCCCTATTTTTTCTATGCTTTCATTGAGAAATGTGGAAATATGGGAAAGCCCCACATTGTTTTTGTCCCGAGTAATGTTGATTATTCCCTGCTCTGCCACAGCCAACATTTCCTCAAAGTCACCTTCTCCGGAATAGCACTTGGATGCAGTCTTTTCGCACACATTAATCAGCCGTCTTATACTGGCCTTTTCACTGACAATCTTAGCATAATGTTTAACACTGGACGGGTCGGTAGAAGGAACCAAATCAAGAAGATGAACAATGAATTGCATCCCCCCGATTTTGTCAGATATTCCCTTTTTTTCCAGTTCGTCTTTCAAGGTGACATAATCGATACCATTTCCGAAATTGAACATATCCAAGAGGGTATCATAGAGCAAACGGTGGCGGTCAATATAAAAATCCTCCCCGGAAACGATTCCCATAACATCGGGAATCAAATCTCGGCTGCATATCATTGCGCCCAAAACCGCTTGCTCCGCTTCATCGCTGAAAGGCATAATTCTGAGACTTGCCGGTGTCTCACCTTCGGACTCCGTAAATTCCCTATCGTATTCCATAATCCAAGACGTCTCCAAATAAACTGTCCGGCACGCCAAATATACCCATTTTCCACAAAAATCAAGGGCCATTGGCAATGCAGGTATATTTTTTTAGCAACTTTATATCTACTTCAAATTTTTCCTTCTCGACAAACATACTTTAGCACAAAAATAACCGCTTGTCAAGGGTGGTTAACGGGCATGGTTTCCGTCACTTGTAGGTTTGTCAATGATGTGTTACAAAATTACAAAATTTTGTCCTTGACTTGCTGACATTTCGGTGTTAAAATATTGTAAAAGACGGCAAATAAAAAATCAATAGGAGGGAAGTTTTCTATGAAAAAATTCTTATCAATGTTGCTGTGCCTTGCATTGATTGTGTCGGCCGTTCCCATTGTTGTCTATGGCGATGCAACCCTTGCGGCACAGCCTACCACGGCTCCGGCAGAGCTCACCCAGACACTCATTGCAGACAATTCTCCCATAACTATCGGCGATATTGGTGTAACGGAAGATGACGCCTTTTATACGGTTTCCGTGCCCTTTACGACCGAATCGGCTCCGGATCAGATGACGCTGTTTGTATATGATGTGACAAATGTTATCGGCAATACAGACGGGGTGCCGGAATACAGTTCCGAAACTCCTGTTGCATATATTAACCAATATGCCGGAGAGGCAAGCGGTACATATAATTTTAAACTTGACAAAGCCAAGTATAGTTCCGATTCCGTATTGGCGGTAAAAATAGGCGGTACCGATATTGAAACTCCCGCTTCAAAGCTCGCATATCTGTTCGGGCAAAATGCACCAACACCGACACCGGCACAGCCTACCGCAGTTCCTGCTACACCTACACCGACAGTAGCTCCGACTGCATCGCCGACAACCGCACCTGTGCAACCTACCACGGCTCCGGCAGAGCCCACAACTGCTCCTGAGACACCTACTCAGACACCTTCGAATTCCACACCGAGTCCGGGAGGATTCCTTGAACCGGAAGAGGGTTCGGCAGGACTCAGCGAGCACATCAAGATAGCACTCAGCGGCGAAAATCAGGAAATTCAGACCTACTACTTCGAACCCGTACCGGGCGAAGTCTCTGTCCCCGACACATTCGGAACCGACTTTATGAAGTTATATCACAAGGAAGGCAGTGTGCCGAAGCTGGGCGAAGCATCCAAGAGCAACGGCGAAATGGGCAGAGTTATTATGAGAGCCGGCACTATGGCGGATTTTGAAATCGATTTGAACAATGTTCTTGCAGTCAAAGTACCCTATGACAGTGAACTTCAAATCGGAGCGGGGCAAAATGCCGGCTCGGATGGAGCGACTCTTTCCATCAATGTCCAGACAGGATTGGAAATAAACAATCCCACCAAGACCTCTCTTGAATATGTGGCAGACAAAAACGGCGACACAATAGTGGGACAGACATATCCCGCAAGAGCCGGCGATATAGTATACCTCTGGTTTGACGGCTCAAACGGAACCTTCGTATCCGTAACATTCCTGCCAATTAACAATGGTGAATCCACTCCCTCGCCAACACCTACACCGACTGTAGCTCCAACTGCAACGCCGACACCGACGCCTGTTGTAACGCCTACGCCTACACCTACACCGACAACAGCACCCGTACAACCTACAACAGCTCCCGCTACGCCTGCACCGGCTACACCTACTCCCGGTGAAGAAACCACTCCTGCTCCGGCAACACCCACACCTACGCCGACAACGGCACCCACGCCTACCCAGACACCGATTCAGCCTACGCCGACTGTAACACCGACTCCTACGTCTCAACCGATAGTGTTGACCGGTATACAAATCAAGACACCTCCGAAAGAATCTAAGGTTCTCGAGGGCACGCCCCTGAACATCGATGGTCTTGTAATCGAGGCTAAGTACAGTAACGATAGCGTACAACAAATTGAGGATTATACCCTGACCGGCTTTGACTCGAATACGTTGGGTGTGCAAGACATTACTGTTGAGTATAAAGGCTTTAAGACAACCTTCCAGATTACTGTGATTCCCAAGTCGCTAACGGGAATTGAGATAATACAAAAGCCCAACAAGCGCTCGTACATACAAGGTGAAGACCTTGACACAACCGGCATGGTGGTAACCGCTCTGTATAACAACGGAACTGCGGAAGAAATTAAGGAATACAATGTATCGGGATATGACCGAAACAAAATCGGAACACAGATCATAAATGTATCGTACGAAGAGTTCGTTGCATCCTTCACCGTGGTTGTAAGTGAAAAACAATCGGATGAGGCAGTTGTTGAAGCACCCAAGATTAATATATCAAGCTTCATAGGCGGCAAGACGGTAACACTGACTTGTGCCACGGAGGGAGCGGAAATATATTACACCTCTTACACCTCGAATAATACCCCACAAGATAAGAATTTAATTCTGTACAACGGGCCTATATCCATCACCGAAACGACAACCATCAAGGCTGTAGCGATTCTGGGAGATAAACAAAGCAAAACGGTCAGCGGAAGGATTTCGGTATCGCAAGTAAGTCCTCCCGAACCCAGCCCTGAAAACGACAGTAAATTAACAGCAGGCACGATAATCACGCTGAGGTCTGCAACAAGCGGAGCCATGATTTACTACACCACCGATGAGGACAGCGACCCGGCAACGAACGGCATAAAATACTCCGGCGGCATAGCCATAACTTCTGATGTGACTATAAAGGCGATAGCGGTGAAAGACGGATATAGAAACAGTGAAGTGGCTGAGTATAAATATACAGTCCAGGGAGGAGAGCCCGGAACCGCATCGGTTTCGGTAGGCTCCGCAACAGGTAAGGCGGGAGATAATATTTCCGTTCCGATATATCTGTTCACCGATGATGACACGGGCATAACGAGTTACCGCTTCACGGTTAAATATGAAGCCGATAGCTTTGACTACCTGTCGGTAACACCCGCAGAGGGAGTGAAGGCGAGCAATCTGTTCACCTCCGTGGACGACAATGCGATAACCGTCATTTACAAAGGCGATGCGATAGAAAACGGCGAGGTGTGCAATATAAACCTGCTGGCACTGGCAAGCGACACGGACAGAGAATATCCGGTAAGCATCGTTAAGGACAGCGTTAAGATTGGAGATAAGGAGTATAACGTTGATATCGCTGACGGCAAGATAACTCTTGAAGGCTCGGCAAACTCCAAGCTTGAATCCAATGTGGTTCTCACGGACGAAAACGGTCAAGACATAGGAGAAGGCAGCAAACCTACAGGTGATGTCACAGCAAATGTAACCTTGGAAAACACCGGCGGTCAATCCGAACAAGGGCCGACTATAGTGAAAATCATCATGGCTGTTTACGACAGAAACGGGTGTATGATTGACATCTCCATCATGGATGCCGATTTGAGCGATTTGAACTATGTCTTCACCAACACGGTAACGATACCGCCCGGAACTGAAGTGGGAGACATCAAGCTGATGATATGGAACGGCTTGAGCGATATGAATCCCATGACAGAGGCAAGCAGGCTACTGTAGAGAAAAGAACAAAACGGCGGAGCTTCGGCTCCGCTTTTGTTATGAGAAGAGCATATAAAGAGTCTATTCTCAATATTAAATCTGTATCTTGTTAGTGACTTTAATTCTTGATTGTGATATAATGTTCTTGTGTAGGGCTTGAGGTCTATGCAAGACATTAACATAGAAACGACCAAGCGGGCGTCTACCTTGTCTCTTTTAGTTTTGCGTACTAAAAAATGTATAATATGACGCTGTTATATCCACAGGGACTCAATGCTCTTGTAACCTCGTTCTAAATAAACCGTCATGCGGTATCTAACCGATTAACAAACTGCAAAGAGGCTGTGGTCGGAGCCTATGCTAAACCGTCTTGCGGTAGGAATAAAAAACCAATCCACAGCATCTATACAATTATACCATAGTTCTTGGAGAGAAACTCTAAAAACCACTACATTTATTATACGAGGAGGATAATATCTATGATCGCTTTTCCGGGGAAAAACAGTTGTAATTTTTGCAAGAATATATTGCCCAATAAGGACGGGTGGATCCCGTGTTGCAAGGCATATCCCGACGGACTGCCGGATGATTTTTGTTATGAACGAATAGAGGTTTCGGAGCTTGACGAATGCGCTCCGGGGTTTCATTTCGAGCCAAATGTGGAATTGCAAAGAAGATGTGGATATCGATAACAAACAAGAGAGGGTGAATTAATTGGCAGCAACCGAAAAGTGGCTTAAAAACTTAGGAAATATTGCATTGACCGGAGAAAGCGGGGATTGCCCGTATTGCAACGGTAAAACCGATTATACATATGTGGAAGATATTGGGAAAATTGGATATGGCGTAGTATGGTGTACCGAGTGCAAAAGGGCATATATTATGTCGAGATTGTTGGTTGAAGACGGACATCCGATTAAAAATCCAATACCTGAAGATTTGAAATATTTTTGAACATTTCTTAAATTGCAAAAAATTTGTAAGCACCCCCAACATGGGTGCTTTTACTATGCTTAAATTTTAAGGAGAAATAAACCCCGGGCATGGCTCTCAACTGCTCAAAATCTGTTCGCCAAAATGCATTGTTTCGGATAATCCTTACAAGATCCGTCAAACCCATTGTTTGTACTGCGGCGACTGTGACGCGGCCTGCCCGATTGACGCAGTTATTACGACGCACTCCCGTTCCATCTTTAGATGTGTTGATTGCCACACACAAACCCAAGCATTCAATCAAATTCATAGACCGTCAGCTGATAGAGAATTACAATAGCGCCGAGCCTTCTTCTGCCTAAAACTCAGGCGAAAACCATCCGGATTCCCATTTGATTTTCATATTTTATTACTCTTAAATTCAATTAAATTTAAGTAAAATATAGTGTCTGCACCTCTGAATTTTTACGCCATTTTTTATCGTAGAATATCGTGAGTTATCGTAAGGTGTAGGGAGCAAGCGTTAATTTGTCATTTTCAAAACCCCCGCAATCAACGCTATTACGCTGTTTCTGAGCGGTGTAAAACCTTCGATAAATTTTATCACAATTTTCCCAAAATGTCAAAACAGCCGAAAGATATGTGTCCTTCGGCTGTGTTTTTGCTTGGGTGTTTATTTATTTACTTAAGACGTCTCAGGATTTCCAAAACATAGGTCCAGGTTCTTTGAACCGAGTCCACATCCATTCTCTCGTTGGGAGTGTGTATGTCTTTCATATCGGGACCCATGGAGACACAATCCAAACCGGACAGTTTTCCCGCAAACAGTCCGCACTCAACCCCCGCATGCAGGGCCTCAACCTTGGGCTCCCTGCCATACTGCTCGGTGAATATCTCAACCATCAGCTTACGCAGCATGGAATCCTGCTTATATTCCCAAGCGGGATAGTCTCCGATAAGTTCAACGGTTCCGCCCAAAAGGCTCATCAGGTTTTCAAGGCGGGCGACCATTTCGTCCTTTTCGCTTCCAACGCTGCTGCGGAGGGCAAAGCGCATAATTGCCTCCCGGGGCCGGGTTTCGAATATTCCCATATTGAGGGATGTTTGGACCAAACCGGGAATATCTAAGCTCATCCGCTGAATCCCGCCTGGCAAATTCACCAAGGCAGCAATCAGGTTTTTCTCGGAGGTCTTGTCGAGAACTCGGTATTCCCCTTCATCCCCCCATACAGCCGTGAAAGAAAGGTCCGGGTCGGACAGTCGGTATTCATTTGCGAATATGCCGTCATATTCCCGAACAAATGCGGAAACCTTCGGAATGTCTTGGGAATTCACCGCAAGCTCCGCCTCCGATGCTCTCGGAATGGCATTGTCCTTGAGGCCGCCTTTGGCGGAAATAACGTCATAATCGACAATCCCCCCCAGAGCGGCAAGGGCTCTGCCCAAAAGCCGATTGGAATTTGCTCTGCCCTTATCTATCTCAACGCCGGAGTGTCCGCCCGTAAGGCCCTCGATTTTGAGGGTAACCTTGGTTCCCTTCCCCATTTCTCTTTCTATGGGAAGGTGGCACGCTGCGCTGACTCCTCCCGCACAGCTGACCAACAATATGCCCTCGTCCTCGGAATCAAGATTGAGCATAATCCGAGATTTGAGGGGGGAGCAGTCAAGGTCCGCCGCTCCGAACATTCCTATCTCCTCATCTACGGTGAGGACCACCTCAAGAGGCGGATGGGGTATATCCTTTGAATCCAAAATAGCAAGGGCAAAGGCTACGGCTATACCGTCGTCGCCGCCCAATGTGGTGCCTTCCGCTGAGATAACACCGTCCTCAAGCTTAAGGCTCAAACCGTCTTTTTCGAAATCAATGGCACAGCCTTCCTCTTTTTCGCAAACCATATCCATATGGCCCTGAATCATCACGGGGGCGGAATTTTCATAGCCCGCCGTGCCGTCTTTGAATATTATAACATTGTTCGTGCTGTCTTGTATGTATCTCAAGTTGTGCCCGGATGCAAAATCCACACAGTAGTCACTGATTTGTTTTGTGTTCCCGGAGCCGTGGGGAATGGCACAAATTTCCTCGAAATACTCAAATACTTTTTTTGGCTCTAAACCCGATAAAACAGGCATTTGTCTCACCTCTTGCTCTTTTGTTTTTTTCGATAAACAACCGTCCCGTCTTGGTCTGCGGCCTCTATCATTCCGTCTTTTTTCATCAATTCTATGAGATGGGCCGTGAACTCCCTATCGCCTTTGACAATGGCCTTGTTACGGCTGAAAGCCTCGGATGCCTCGGTGCCGTCGACCAACTTGCGCATTTGGACCTCGGATATTGTGTCGTGGGATTTGAGATAGTGCATAACTTTGTGGGCTGACTTGGAAAACAGCATATTTGACAATGTTTCCTGTCTGAAATAGGACTTTCTGAGGCCCCACACAAAGAGTATCGCCGTGACGACCGCAAACATCAAGACGCCCAATCCCGCAATCAAAAATCTCATGACTTTGCTCCCTTCTTTTTGGTCTTCGGAACGGTTATAAAACCGTTCGTCTGAAGGGTTGCAAGGAAAGTAACGACACGATCCAACATCCGTCCGTCGTCGTTCGGGAAATCCCGCTCCATTATTTTGATAATATCCATAACCGTGTTTTTCCCGTCAATGTTCTGCCAAATGGCACTGCCGTGAGCATCCAATGCAATGTGGCTGATGCGAGGCTTTCTGAAAAGCTTTTGGGCAATCGTATTGTAAAACCCCTTGTTTTCCACATCAACCTCCACCATACCGTCCTCCGTCACACGCCAAGGCCGGTCCTCACTGCGAACCGGCACGCTTTCAAAATAATTGGCAGACACTTTTTTCGTTCTCTTTTTTGCCATACTCTCTCCTTATGTTCGGGGAGGTTCTCATCCCTCGGGCAAGAACCTCCCGAAAATTTAATGCATATCTTGAAAACTTTTCGGCGAAACCAAAACCGCTTTATTGCGCCTTTTTCTTATCCTTTTTCTTAAATCCGAACATAAACCTGATCATTATCGCACAAAGCACAACGAAGAATGCCATGCCACCCCAGTTGCCTAAGATTCCGCCCATATCCAAATTGATATTGAGCACCGCCAAAACCGCAAGCAAAATGCCCACAATACCTTCGCCGGCAATCATACCGGAGGAAAACAGAACCCCGTCGTTTATAATCTCACCGCGGCGTTCTTCACTCTTGCACTTGCGCTTCTCGGCCCAAAGACGGATGAGTCCGCCTACCATAATGGGAGTTGACAAATGAATGGGGAGATAAAGTCCGATTGCAAAGGGGAGTACGGGAATACCCACAATCTCCACGGCAATGGCAATGAATACACCGGTGAATACAAGACCCCAGGGAAGATTTCCGCCCATAACGCCTTCGACAACCATCTTCATGAGGGTGGCCTGAGGAGCGGGAAGTTCGCTTGAACCGTATCCCCATGCCTTGTTGAGCAGATACAGAACTCCCGCAATGGCAAGGCCAGCCGCAACGGCGCCGATTAACTCACCGATTTGTTGATATAGGGGCGTGGCTCCGACTATGTAGCCGGTTTTGAGGTCCTGAGAAGTATCCCCCGCCATGGCCGCAACGATACAGATTACCGTGCCTATACAGATGGCGGTGGTCATTCCGCCCATTCCCGTATTACCCGTGGCTTTGAGCAAAACGGTTGAAACCAGCAATGTGGCTATGGCCATTCCGGAAACCGGATTGTTGGAGGAACCTACCAATCCGACCATTCTCGCGGAAACGGTGGCAAAGAAAAATCCGAATACGACGATGATGAGCGCCGCAAACAGGCTGATCGGGACGCTGGGTATGAGCCAGAGCAAAATGGCGACAATCACCGCACCTATCATAGCCACCGGCAGGGACAAAGACCTTTCCGTACGGGAAACTCCGCCGTTATGGCCGAAGCCTTTCATGGCCTTTGCAAAGGTGGAGACAATCAGAGGCAGTGATTTAATAAGACTCAATATGCCTCCGGCTGCGACAGCTCCGGCGCCGATATACCTCACAAAATTGCCCCACAGCCCCCAAGTGTCAAGCTGATTGAAGGGCACCTCCGAGGGGAACATAACCTTATCGCCCCCGAACAGCACCATCATAGGCATAATAACAAACCAGCCGAGGACGGCGCCGCCCAAAAGATAGGACGAGACTCGGGCTCCGCATATGTAGCCCACGCCCACCAGGGCAGGTAATACATCCATACCTATACCCGAACCGGGATACGCCTTGATGGACCAGTCAACTTCGCTGGGGAACAGGCACAGACCGTCGGCAATGAATTTGTAGACTGCGGCAATTCCGAGACCGGAAAATACCAGCTTGGACTTGTCGCCGCCTTCCTCCCCTGCCAAAAGAACCTCTGCGCATGCGGTGCCCTCGGGGAACGGAAGAACTCCGTGCTCCTCCACAATGAGGGCCGTGCGCAGGGGAATCATAAACAGGGTACCGAGAATACCTCCGCATATGGCGATGAATGTGATCATAAAAAACGAAGGTGTTGCCACGGAACTGTCCTCCGCCGCCCACATAAACAGGGCAGGCAGAGTAAAAATAGCGCCTGCAGCCAATGACTCACCGGCAGAGCCGATGGTTTGAACCATGTTGTTTTCGAGAATGGAATCCTTTTTGAGAATAAGACGAATAATACCCATTGAGATAACCGCAGCGGGGATTGACGCCGAAACCGTCATACCCACCCGAAGACCCAGATAGGCATTGGCGGCACCGAATACAACTGCCAAAATGATACCCAAAATAACCGATGTGACCGTAAACTCCGGAACAACTTTCTCTGCCGGAATGTAGGGCTTGAACGTTTTTTTGTTGTCTTCCACTTTTAACCTCTCCTTTCAATTTTTTTATTATGAACATACAATGTTATTATATCACACAATCCAAAAAATGTCAAAGATTTTGCACAAAAAAACTCTCGAAATTTGAGAGTTTTTTATATGATTTTTTGCTTATTTTATTTTTCGGAAGCAAGGGCCAAGGGCCGATAGGTTGCCGTATCCCAGATAAAAATCTTAACATTGCCGGTTTCCGGCTTTTTGTAATCGACAGCCGAAGTGTCCCCGCCGACCAAGTTGAACATTCTGACATCCGACAAAACATCGTCTTCGGAAAAGACCGCTACTATCAGCTTTGCCTTCTCGGAGCCGTCTCCCCTATACTCTAAGTCAACCTTGAGCTTTCCGTCCGAGTCAAAATCAAAGCCGTGAATCACATAAGGATATTCGTCTTCCTCGGGGGCCGAAGTTGACGGAGCGGTAGGTGCCGGAGAATCGGTGGGCGTCGGAGAATCGGTGGGTGCCGGAGAACCGGTGGGTGCCGAAGAACCGGTGGGCGTCGGCTCGGGTGTGGATACGGGACTCGAAGTCGGTGTAGGGATAGTGTTATCCTCAAATTCCGCTCCCACCGTAACGTCACTGTCGGGCATTATAAACGTGAAAGCATTCTCGCCAATTGCGTTTATCAAAGTTTCCGGGGAAGTGTATACCCTACGGACCCTGTATCCGCCGTCGGGGATGGTTTTTATATTGACGATTTCGCCGACTTTCGCAGAGGCGCCGCTGCCTGTTACGGTTATCTTTTCCACTCCGATTTTGGAACCGTATGCCCAAGCATAAATTTCCTGTCCCGTTCTGCAAGGGAAGCTGTACTCATAATATCCCTCGGTGGGAGCAGTCTCCTTTTCCACAATGTACTTCCTGTCGGTATTGTCATAGATATTGAGTTCCTTGCCGCCAAAAATATAAAAGCTGATTCTCATCTCTCCGTCAAAAGCGGGCTCTATCAAAAACACGCTGCCTCCGGGTTTTTCGGACTCCGAAAAAGGCGGTTCGCCCGTGGGATTGGTTTCCCCTTTTGCGCTTGTTCTGCCATCGAAATCAAATGCTGCGGTAGTGGTATCGAAAACAGTCATGGTTCCGTCGCTGCCCTCGGTGCCGTTTAGGCTGAAAGTTTTGGCGCCTTGTAATTCGTCCCTGTGCTCCGCCGCCGACCAAGTTATAACCTTGCCTGCAGAGCCGTTTATTTCAACGGTGCCGTGCTCCATATTTTCGTCCGAGGTGATATTGTGCCTCGGTATGGCCGTAGGAGTAGGCGTAGGCGACGGTGTGGGCGTAGGCTGATTCGGGTCCAATGTGGGGGTGGGAGGAATTTCCAACTCATTTCCCTCGGCCAACCAATTGGCGTATTCTTCGATGTTGAAATATCCGCTTGCCGCCTTTGTCAGGGCATCGTCGTTGTTTTTGTCAAGACCTTTGATGTCCTCATACTCATCGGCCATTCCGTCCCCGTCGGTGTCCGCTGCCCGAACTCCGCTGTAAGTGGGGCGGGTCATTTGATTGAGATGTTTCAAATCGATAATACCGTTATTACCCATCTCGGCCGTTCCGTTTTTTGCATCATTCACCGCCCGCTCATCCACGGAATCCCTGGAAAGGCTGGCTCCCGCATGTCCCAAAACAAGGTTATATGCCTCTTCTGCGGTATGAGTACCTATGGGAAAATCGTGAATATACTGAGTATGGTTGGTGGATGTGCCCGCAATCGTCTCGTCATAGTCCTCTATATTATATGTCGAACAATCCCTCGGGCTTACACCCTCTTTGTTGTCCTTGTTTATTGCATCGACTTTTTGCGGAGCGGGTTGGCTCTTTGAGTCGTAATAGTTCCCGCTGACGGCTATGTCCGTGCCCCAGTTGGATTTACCGCCTTTTTTCCCGCCGTACATCTCATAAAATCTGTTAATTTTGCTGCTTGCGGGACCTTCTTTATAGTAATTGGAAACCAGATTGACCCGCACTCCGTTTTCTCCGCCGTAAGAGCTGTTTCCTGCCCAATTGTAGAACACGTTGTTGCGTATGTCAAGCAGGCTCTCGGTATCCTTGTGGCCCTCGTAGGAGCTGACCGTCTCGCTTGTTCCCACACGGGGAAATCGGCTGTTGGCGCTTGACACCAAATTATGGTGATAGGTCACATTGACGCCACCCCAAATTCCGCCGTAGCCGTGCTTTTCCACACCGCCTCCCTCATCGTGGATGGACTCATTCAGGGGCTCTGTCATTATGCTCCACTGAATCGTGGAATCTTTTATGGCGTAAAAAGAGCAACACTCATCAGTTGACCAGCTCATACTGCAATGGTCAACCATCAAATTCGAGGTGCTGCCGGTGCCACCCAAAGCATCGTCGTCGTATTTTTTCTCTTTTTCGCTGTACACCCCCATTCGAAATCTCAAATACCGCATGATTATGTTATCGGCCTTGACTTTAACGGGCGCTCCGGATATACAAATTCCGTCTCCGGGGGAGGTCTGGCCCAAAATAGTTATGTTGGGATTTGACAGAGTTATGCCCGATTCTATGTTTATGGTTCCTGCCACATCGAAAACGACTATTCTGTTTCCTTTGGAAACCGCATCCCTGAAAGAACCTGCGCCGTTGTTGTTTAGGTTGGTAACATGGTACACGGCAGGGCTCGATGCGCCTCGGGCACCGGTGGTATACATTCCTCCGCCCTCTGCACCGGGAAATGCCACAAGGTCCCCTTGAGCCGCAGCAGTCAAATCTCCGTTTTCGTTATTTCCTCCCGCTGCGTAAACCGGCAGAGACAGGCAAAGGGTGATACAAAGTATCGCAGCAATAAGCTTTTTCATATGAAATCCTCCTCAAAAATCTCTTAAGAAAACAAAAGAGACTGTAACTCAAGGGTGAAAACAAATCCTTGAATTAAGTCTCGCAAATCCATGCAGAACCCCGCCTTTGGGACTTTTCGGGGAGCCCATCGGCCGAGAGCACAGGGCAGAAAACAAATCTGCCGCTGCACGGGTTCGATTATTTGTCCAAGCCGTAACGCTTTCTGAATTTGTCAACTCTGCCGCCGGTGTCAACCAACTTCTGCTTGCCCGTATAGAAAGGATGACACTTGGAACAAATTTCAATTCGCATATCTTTCTTCGTGGATCCCGTTTCAATAACATTGCCGCAAGCGCATCTGATTGTCGTCTGCTGATAATTGGGATGAATCTTTTCCTTCACTGTATTTCACCTCTTTCGATTTGATGTTGATATGTATAATCGATTGAATTGTGTCTCCGGTAATCGTATCGGCTGCCGCCTCAAACCGTGACCGGTACATTATATCACACCGAGTCTTCAATTGCAACCGATTTTTTGAAAAAGATTTAATTTTTTTGAAAACCGCTCCAAATGTATCGGGTTTACATAAATCATGGATCCGATGAGTCCCTTTTGAGCCCCGAGCGAGGTGCCAATCAGTCTCCGAGGCACATATTGACCGCACGGGCAGTCCTTATCCAATAGCTGTTCTCCTCAACCGCCTTGTTCTTGCCGATAACATTTTCCAGGGATTCGTATCCGAGCTTTGAGCCGTCGAGAATTACCATATTCCCGAATTTGCCCTGCATCAGCAATTCAACCGCATAGGCCCCGTAGCGAGTCGACAAAATTCTGTCGTTGGCTGTGGGGGAGCCTCCCCTCTGGGTATGGCCCAAAATGGTGGCTCTGCACTCAAGGCCTGCCAAATGCTCCAACTGGCCCGCAATTACCTCGCCTATACCGCCCAAACGAATGGGGTCGGGGCTGTTTTCCACAATCTTCGATATAACGATGTCGCCGTCCTTGGGTTTGGCGCCTTCCGCAACCACGACTATGGCAAAGTTTTTGCCTCTTGCCCTGTTTTCTTTGATTGCATCTGCCACTTTGTTTATGTCATACGGGATTTCGGGGATAAGCGCAGCATCCGCTCCGCCTGCCAATGCGGAAGCAATGGCAATAAAGCCTGCGTATCTGCCCATAACCTCAACGACGATTGTTCTGCTGTGGGATTCGGCGGTGGTTCTGAGTTTATCTATGGAATCGGTGGCCGTTGCAACGGCGGTGTCAAATCCGAAGGTGGTATCCGTAGAGGCCAAATCGTTGTCTATGGTTTTGGGGACACCGACCACCTTGACCCCTTTGCGGGCAAAATCTCTTCCCGATGTGAGGGTTCCGTCGCCGCCGACCACAACCAACGCATCAATTTGCGCCTTTTCAAGGTTTTCGACAGCCACATCGGAAACATCCCCGCGACGCTGAAAACCGAATTCGTCCACATAGGTATAGTTAAAAAGGTTATCTTTGTTGGAGCTGTACAGTATGGTTCCGCCTTTTGATATTATTCCGGACACATCGTGAAGGCCCAAGGGAACAAACTCCTGCTCTCCCAGATACAGACCTCTGTATCCGTGCTTAATGCCTACGACTTCCAAATTATACTTCTGTATCGCAGTCTTTACAACCGCTCTGATGACCGCATTCAGGCCCGGACAGTCGCCTCCTGCGGTCATAATCCCTATCTTTTTGATTGCGCTCATACAAAAACCTCCAATTGCATTTGCAAGTATCTTAACCACATCCTTACAGTTTACTCCTTTGACAGGGAAAATGCAAGTTAAATCGCAGCCTTGTCGCTATTTTTGTACATTATACCAAAAAACTCTTTCGCTTGAGGGCGGTTTTTTCGATAAATTTCGGGTCATCTCGCAAAAATTGCCCGGCATCGTTGACAATCGAGGCAAATCAATGTATAATGTTACAGGTTATTCAAATTGAATTTGAGGTGATACGAAAGTGAAATATGTTGTTATCCTGACCGACGGCGCGGCCGATACCCCGGTTGACGAATTGGAAGGCAAAACACCCTATGAGGCGGCCGACAAACCCACCATCGACGGTTTGGCAAGACTTTCCGAGGTGGGAATGGTGAGGACCGTCCCCGAAGGTTTGCCTCCCGGAAGCGATGTGGCCAATTTGGCCGTCTTCGGATATGACCCCAAGAAGTATTACACCGGCCGCTCTCCTCTTGAGGCGGTGTCGATGAGTGTGTCCCTTGAGCTCACCGACACGACTTTCAGGACCAATGTGGTCACCTTATCCGATGAACCCGAATATGCCGCAAAGACCATGATTGATTACAGCGCCGATGAGATTCCCTCCGAGGAAGCTCGGGAGCTGATTGAATATGTCAACAAAAACTTGGCTACCGATGAGTATGAATTTTACGGAGGATTCAGTTATCGTCACCTGATGGTATGGCACAACAAGGAAAACAACTTCAAACTTACTCCCCCCCACGACATATCGGACAGGGTTATAGGTCCCTACCTGCCCGAGGACAAGACGATTTTGAGCTTGATGGAAAGAAGTTATGACCTCCTCAAGGACCACCCCGTAAACAGAGCAAGGATTGACCGAGGCCTAAACCCTGCCAATTCCCTTTGGATTTGGGGGAACGGCACCAAGCCCGACCTTCCCACTTATGCCAAGCGTTTTGAAATTAAGGGCACCGTCGTATCGGCCGTTGACCTTGTGAAGGGCATCGGCCTCTGCGCCGGATTGAATGTGCCCGATATTGAAGGCGTCACGGGGAATATAAACACCAACTTTGAAGGCAAGGCAGAGGCAGCCATAGACGCCCTCAGAGGGGGCAGCGACTTTGTCTATATTCACCTTGAAGCTCCGGACGAGGCGGGGCACCGTCGGGAGACGGAAAACAAAGTCAGGGCAATCGAACTCATAGATAAAAAGATTGCGACACCGGTCCTTAAATATCTCAAAGACTGCGGAGAGGACTATAGGATTCTGATTATGCCGGACCATCCCACCCCCCTTGCAACCCGCACCCATTCGGCGGCTCCCGTGCCCTATATGCTGTATTCAAGCGCAAACGAAAAAGAGAGCGGGGTTCAATCCTTCACGGAAGCGGAAGCGGAAAAGACAGGGATTTTCATAGACAGGGGCTACACTCTTGCGAACAAACTGTTTGGGAAATAGCTCTTGCATTTGCTCTGTCTTTGTGGTAGTATATATAAGTGTTTTTGAGAGGAGTGAACTTTAATGTCGACTAAGGTTGTAATAGGCGGCCAATGGGGTGACGAAGGCAAAGGCAAAACCATTGACATTTTGGCCGGAAAAGCCGATGTGGTTGTGAGAACTTCCGGCGGAAACAATGCGGGTCACACCTTGGTGGTTGACGGCACAACCTATAAACTTCACATTATGCCGTCGGGAATTCTGTATCCGAACACCGTAAACATCATCGGTTGCGGCGTTGTAATCGATCCGAAAGTCCTGCTTGAAGAAATCGACGGTTTTGAGAGCCAAGGCATTTCCACGAAAAACTTGAAAATAGATGCCCGGGCCCACGTTATCATGCCCTATCACATCGAACTTGACGGGCTCTCCGAAGCCGCTCGGGGCAAGGGTGATATCGGGACCACCAAAAAGGGCATCGGTCCCTGCTACACCGACAAAGCAGAGCGGAGCGGAATTCGGATGTGCGACCTGATTGACGAAAACATATTCCCGGAAAAAGTTCGGAAAAATATGAAAATAAAAAACAAAATAATCGAATCGGTATATGGGGGAACTCCCCTCGATCCGGAAAAAATCATCGAGGAATACACTGCCTACGCCGACAGACTGCGTCCCTATGTGGCGGATACCATTCCCTTGATCCATGGCGCATTGGAGCAAAACAAAGAGATACTGTTCGAGGGGGCCCAGGGTATACTCCTTGATATTGACATCGGAACCTATCCCTATGTTACCTCATCTCATCCGATTTCGGGAGGAGTGTGCGTCGACAGCGGAGTGGGCCCCAAACACATCGACGAATGCATAGGGATTCTCAAAGGATACACCACCCGTGTGGGGAACGGTCCCTTCCCCACGGAACTTAACGATGAAATCGGCGATTTGATTCGCCAAAAAGGCCACGAATTCGGCACCACCACCGGCAGACCCCGCCGCACCGGCTGGTTTGACGGAGTTATCGCCAAATATGCGGTGCGCACCAATTCACTAACCTCGGTTGTCCTTAACAAAATCGACCCCTTGGGCGGTCTTGACAAAATCAAACTATGTGTTGCATACAAGAAAAAGGGCAAGATAACCACCGACTTTCCTCCCACCCTTACGGAGCTTGCGGAATGTGAGCCCGTCTATGAGGAAATGGAGGGCTGGCAGGAAGATATCAGCAATATCGGGGAGTTTGACAAACTGCCCGAGGCGACTCAAAAATATGTTTTAAGAATCGAAGAATTGATAGGATGCAAAATCACGTCCATCGGCGTGGGACCGGGCAGGGAGCAGAACATTGAACGTTAAGAGATATAAATTCAAAATGCACAGAGAAGGAGGTAAGCTGGCGTTATGGCTGAAAACACCAAAAAGAACAATAAAGTGGCAGAGTCCAAACCCAAAAAGAAGGCGCCCCCCAAAAAGAAAGTAGAAATGACCGGCAACGAATATTTGGACTACAAGGGCAAGAAATTGGTCAGAGTCGGCAATGAGATTCGCTACGGAAACCCCGATGACCCCTACATTGCCTGCTTCCGTCTTGAGGATAACGAGGAATTGGGAGATTTAACCGTTTCGAAACGGGTTATAATCGAACTCAAAACCAATGAGGGCAAGGCCTCGAAACTGATGCGCCAAGCGGAGAGAGACGGACTCTACAAAGCCTTTGACATCGGTATGTTTTGGCTGGACCAGGCACTGTCAACCGTCAAAAAGGCATAAGTCCTCATATTGTCAAATATTTAATTTACAATCAAAAGCGAAGCAATATCCCCCGAGGAAAATGTGCCCGGGAAATTTATGCCTCGCTTTAAATTTTTAACTGTATTTTATTTTGAGGATTTATAATGACAATAAATTCAAAAAAGGAGTCTTCAAAATGCGTATATTGCTTGCGGAAGATGAGCGGGCCCTGTCCCGGGTATTGGTCACGATTTTCAAAAAAAGCAACTATTCCGTCGATGCGGTATATAACGGCAGAGATGCCTTGGATTATTTGCAGTCGGGCAATTACGATGCGGCTGTCTTGGACATTATGATGCCCCTTATGGATGGGATTACCGTTTTGAAAAAGGTGCGGTCCGGGGGAAATCAAATACCGATTCTTATGCTTACCGCCAAATCTGAGGTAAACGACAGAGTTTTGGGCCTTGACAGCGGCGCCAATGACTATTTGCCCAAGCCTTTTGATACAAAAGAACTTTTGGCCAGGGTGCGAGCCATGACACGGAGCCAAATCACAGCCGATAACAAACTGCGGTTTGGGAATATCTCTTTGGACAGATCATCCTTTGAACTCTCCTCCCCTACGGGAAGTTTTCGCCTTGCAAACAGGGAATTTCAAATGATGGAATTTTTTATGTCGAACCCAAGGCATATTATTTCCGCCGAAAGGTTTATGGAAAAAATATGGGGATACGATTCGGACGCAGAGATCAATGTGGTTTGGGTGTATATATCCTACCTTCGGAAAAAACTTGAGGCGCTTCACGCCGATATCCGCATTGCGGTATCAAGGAATGCGGGATACTCATTAGAGAAAATCAAATGATACGCAAACTGAAAATCAGATTCATCATCTTGGCACTCTCCGCCCTGTTTATGCTGCTGGCCTTCATAATCGGCGGCATAAATCTGCTCAACTATAACGCAATCATCCGAGAAGCAGACGCCGTGTTATCCCTGCTTTCACAAAATCACGGGACTTTTCCCGAATTCAACGGAGGCAGGGGAGGCCCCATCCCGCCCGGAATGTCTCCCGAACTTCCCTTTGAATCGAGATTTTTTTCGGTTCTGGCAGACAATAAGGGCAATATTATTCGGGCCGAAACCGGGAAAATCTCTGCAATTGACGGGAACACCGCATCGGAATATGCCGAAGATGTGATAAAAAAAGGCAAAAAAAAGGGTTTTGAAAGAAAATACCGTTTTGCCGCAAGTACGGAAGGAAGTGCCCTGCGGATCATATTCCTTGACCGGGGCAGGCAGCTTGACACTTTTCACAACTTTGCGGTATTCAGTATCGGTATGTCCCTTTTGGGTTATCTGATAATTGCGATTTTGGTTTGTTTTTTTGCGGGAAGGCTCACAAGACCCGTTGCCGAAAGCTATGAGAAGCAGAAGAGATTTATCACCGATGCGGGTCATGAAATCAAGACTCCTCTCACAATCATAGGCGCCAATGTGGATGTGCTCAAGATGGACATGGGAGAAAACGAATGCTTAAATGATATCGAAGCGCAGACGAAGCGACTGGCATCCCTCACCAACGACTTGGTCTATTTGGCCCGTATGGAGGAAGGGAAGAATGAAACCCAACCGATAGAGTTCCCCGTATCGGATGTGATACAGGATACGGCGGAGGCATTCAGAACTCCCGCAGAAAAGCAGAACAAAGAGCTTGTGCTCCAAACGGAGCCCCTCCTCTCCATGCGCGGAAACGAAAAGGCTATATCACAGCTTGTTTCTATACTGCTTGACAATGCTCTCAAATATTCACCGGAGGGCAGCAGCATAGCTTTGACTTTTGAAAAGCAAGGCCGCAAGCTTGTGTTGACTGTTCGAAACACCTCCGTATCTCCACTCGACGATGAAAATCTGCGCCGTATATTCGACAGATTTTACCGCACGGACCCATCTCGAAACTCCGAAACGGGAGGCCACGGAATAGGGCTCTCCATAGCCCAAGCCATAGTGTCGGCTCACGAAGGAAAAATATCCGCCGCCTCACCGGACGGAACGGAGTTTATCATCACCGCCTCCTTCCCTGCCCGCTCTCCTTCCCTGCCCGCTTATAATATATAATACCACCGCCGCCCAATAGGGGCGGTATTTTTTTGAAAAAATTTTTTACCTTAAAGTCCATTTAAGGTTATACCCGTAAAATTACTGTTAAGCTCACAAATATATGACAGCAAGGCAAGAAAGAGAAAGGAGCGGTAAAATGGAATTAAGACATGAATGGAAGCACGAAATAGACAAGATGGATATGCTTGTTCTCCGCTCAAGACTGAGGGCGGTTATGAAACCGGACCCTCACGGAGCAGGGGGGAAATATGCGATACGCAGCCTCTATTTTGACAACCCCGCAGACAAAGCCCTTCGAGAAAAAATAGACGGCGTGAATTTCCGTGAAAAATTTCGTATAAGGTATTACAACCGAGATACAAGCCTGATTCATCTTGAGAAAAAGAGCAAAATCAACGGACTCGGAAACAAACAAATTGCCGAGCTTACACGAGACGAGGCGGAAGCACTCACGGAAGGACAGACCGATTGGATGAAGGACCATCCCGCCGAACTTGTGAGAGAACTCTATGTAAAAATCAAAAATGAAGGTCTTCGGCCCAAAACCATCGTGGATTACACGCGGGAGCCTTTCGTTTATGAACCGGGGAACATACGGGTAACCCTTGACTATGATATAAGAACAGGTCTTGGGAGCACGGACTTCTTAAACCCCGGCAGTCTCACCGTTCCCGCAGGGGATGCCCCCATAATTCTGGAGGTAAAATGGGATTCTTTTATTCCGGATATAATATCCGATGCGGTGTCACTGCCCCACAGACGTGCGGGAGCTTTTTCGAAATACGCCCGTTGCCGAATCTACGGGTAAATTTTATGAGTAAATATTATATAATCAAATTACATAAGGAGCGAAATTATGACTTTTAAAGACATTTTCAAATCGGATTTTTTGGAAAACATAACATCGGTGGGCTTTTTGGATATGGCTGTGGCTCTGCTGCTTGCCTTTGGAATAGGAATGTTTATATTTTTGGTATATAAAAAGACCTATAAAGGTGTGATGTATTCCTCAAGCTTCGGAGTCACCCTCGTTGCGCTGACAATGATAACCGCACTGATAATTCTCGCCGTCACATCAAACGTGGTTCTGTCTCTCGGTATGGTCGGTGCCCTGTCCATCGTCCGTTTTAGGGCGGCCATAAAGGAGCCTCTTGACATTGCATTTTTGTTTTGGTCTATTGCGGTGGGAATTGTTCTCGCCGCGGGGTTTATCCCATTGGCGGTATTCGGTAGCCTGTTCATCGGGGTGATTCTTTTGATTTTTGTCAATAAGAAATCCCATTACAATCCGTATATCATGGTGGTGGAATGCGACGGTCACGAAACCGAAAAGACTGTCAAAGACTTTCTTGGCAGGAATACGGGACGCTGTGTGGTGAAAAGCAAAACCGCTCGAAAAGGCAATGTGGAAATCAACTATGAAATCCGTCTCAAGGACGATAACACCGACTTTATAAATGAACTTTCGGAAATGAGCGGTGTCAAGAGCGCCGTATTGGTAAGCTACAACGGAGATTATACGGGATAATACGGGAGGAGACGCAATGTCGACAAGCAAACACATAAACAAAATCTGCATTGTGATTTTGGTGCTCACCTTGGTGCTCACCTTGGTTTGTATGTATCACGTATCGGGCGACACGGAGCCTGCGGGGCGAGTCATGGGATATGAGAACAAACTGTTTGACGCATCTTTCGTACACAAAATAGATATCGTGACAGATGACTGGGACAGTTTTATCGAGACCTGCGAAAATGAAGAATATACGCCCTGCTCGGTGGTTATTGACGGCGAAAGCTTCAAAAACATCGGAATCCGCGCAAAAGGCAACACTTCATTGAGCAACGTTCGCTCTATGAACAGCGACAGATACAGTTTCAAATTGGAATTCGACCAATATGAGAACGGGAAAAATTACCATGGTTTGGATAAAATAAGCCTGAACAACCTTATACAGGACAACACCATGATGAAGGACTATCTCGTGTATCGGCTTATGGATGATTTCGGAGTTGACGCACCTCTCTGCAGCTACGCCTATATCACGGTCAACGGGGGAGATTGGGGTCTGTACCTGGCTGTGGAAAGCGTTGAAGACGGCTTTTTGGAAAGGAAATACGGTGCGGACAGCGGTGAACTTTATAAGCCCGACAACATGGACTTGGGCGGAGGCCGAGGAAACGGCAGGGATTTCAGAGCCGATGATTTTGACTTTGAAAACGGAGATTTCCAAAACAGGGTCCCCGAAAATATGCCCGAAGATTTCAACCCGGAAGATTTCAAAAACAACGGAGGTCCCCCTCAAGGAGCCTCGAACGGCGGCTTCCCCGAGCCTCCAAACGGAAATATGCCCCGGGATGCGCAAGACCAAGCCGATGCCATGCCCCGGCCTCCCGATGATAATTTGCCACCAACCGAAGGCGAGGCTCCGTCTCCTTCGGGAGAACCTCAAATTCCGCAAGCTTTGGGCGGCGGTCAAGCAGAGGGGAATGGTGGCGCAAATCGCAGGGGCGGCCCCGGAGGATTCGGCGGTATGGGAAGTGACGATGTGAAGCTCAAATATATAGATGATGACCCGGACAGTTATGGTAACATTTTCGATAACGCCAAAACGGACATAACCAAGGAGGACAAAAATCGTCTCATATCCTCTCTCAAAAGTCTGAGTGAATACAGGGACCTTGAAAACACTCTTGACACAGATGAAGTTTTGCGCTACTTTGTCGTTCACAACTTCGCAGTGAACGGTGACAGTTATACCGGCGCAATGATTCACAACTATTACCTTCACGAACAGGACGGCAAGTTGTCCATGATTCCTTGGGATTATAATCTCGCTTTCGGCTCGTTTCAAACAAGGGATGCATCCGCCTCGGTAAACGCCTCCATAGACAATCCCGCATCCGGAGGGGACACCGACGACAGACCTATGGTGGGTTGGATATTCTCCGAGGAAGAATACACCCAAAACTATCACGATTTGTTTCGAGAATTCGCAAACCGGTGGTTGTCAAACGGCAAGCTTGAACAAGTGATCAGAGACGCCCAAGAGCTCATAACGCCCTATGTGGAAAAGGATCCGACCAAATTTTGCACAAAAGAGACTTTTGACACCGCCGTAAATACATTGTCTCAATTTGTCTCCCTGAGAGCGGAAGCGGTAATGCGGCAACTTGACGGAGACAACACCTTGGTTGACACCGACAATCTGAACATTTCGGATATGGGAAATATGGGAGGCCCCGGCGGCGGACGCGGCTTTTTTCCGGAATGACGGAACTGCGGAGGGACAGACAAATTCCTCCGCAGTCTTTTTATGTCACTCGACCTCCGGCCGGTATTTTTCGGTTTTTATTTTATCTCGTTGACGGATATTACTTCCGTGTCATCGGGAGTCATATTTTGCTCCATCACATTCACAAGAGCTCCTACCGTATCAAGGGATGTCATCAATGTGATTGAGCATTCCGAAGCGCAGCGTCTTATCTTGAATCCGTCGCTGCCCCGGTCATTGCCCTTTTTGGGAACATCGATAATCAAATCGCACACTCCGCTGCGAATTACATCCAACACATTAGGCACACCCTCGCCAATCTTTTTGGCTGTCCTGACCTTGAGACCATTCTGCTTTAAGAATTCCGCAGTGCCCTCCGTTGCGATAAACCGGCATCCCATTTTGTCAAACCGCTTTGCAACGGATATAAAATTCGGCTTGTCCAAGTCTCGGATAGTGGCCAAAATCGTGCTGCCCTCTCGGGGGATCGTGGTACCTGCCGCCACAAAGCCCTTATATATGGCCTCTTCAAAGGTCCTGCCCACGCCCAATACTTCGCCTGTTGACCGCATTTCCGGGCCCAAGCTGACTTCGACCATGGGTAATTTTTCCGTGGAAAACACCGGAACCTTGACCGCCACCATGGAAGCCTCGGGGCTGATTCCGCTGCCATAGCCCATATCCTGCAGGCTCTCGCCCAACATCACCCTTGTGGCCAAATCTATGACCGGCACACCCGTCACTTTTGTAATATATGGCACCGTGCGGCTTGAGCGGGGGTTCACTTCGATTATATAAAGCTCACCCTCAAACTCAATGAACTGGATGTTGATCATCCCGATAACCTTCATCTCCACAGCGATTCTGCGGGTCACATCCATAATTTTCCCTTTGATTTTCTCGGATACATTTTGAGGCGGATATATGGAAATGCTGTCTCCGGAATGAATCCCCGCCCGTTCCAAATGCTCCATAATTCCCGGGATGAACACATCGGTCCCGTCGCAGATGGCATCAACTTCCAATTCCCGTCCCCCCAAATACCGGTCAATCAGCACGGGATTGTCCTTGTCCTTTCTGAATGCCTCTTCCAAATATCGAACCAATTCCTTTTCGTTGTGGGTAATCTCCATGCCCTGTCCTCCGAGCACATAGGAGGGGCGAACCAACAGGGGATAGCCCAAGGATTCCGCCTCGCTTATGCCCTCTTCCAAGGACCATACTCCCCTGCCTTTGGGCCGCTTTATGCCGAGCTTTTCCAAGACGGCATCGAATTTCTCCCGATCTTCCGCCTCGTCGATATATTTGGGTTTGGTGCCCAATATGGGCACATTCATACGATCCAAAAAGTTTGCCAATTTGATTGCGGTTTGGCCGCCGAACTGAAGGACGACACCTTCGGGTTTTTCAAGCTCTATCACACTGTATACATCCTCCTCCGTGAGAGGCTCAAAATAGAGCCTGTCGGAGGTGTCAAAGTCGGTGCTGACCGTTTCGGGATTGTTGTTTATTATTATCGTCTCAATTCCCATTTTTTTGAGAGCATGGATGCTGTGTACGCTGCAATAGTCAAATTCTATTCCCTGCCCGATTCTTATGGGGCCGGAGCCTAAAACGAGAACCTTGCGCTTATTCGAGGGGATAGCCTCGTTTTCTTCGTCATATGTGGAATAGTAGTAGGGGGACACGGCATCGAATTCTCCGGCGCAGGTGTCAACCATTTTGTAGACCGGACGAATTCCCATCTCCTCTCTCTTTTCCCGAACCCTGTCGGCGGTGGTGCCGATAATCTGAGCAATGCCCTCATCGGCAAAGCCCATTTTCTTATACTCCCTCATAATTTTCGGCGTTATTGTATCGAGAGTATATTCCTTGAGTTCCTCCTCCTTGCGGACGATGTTTTGAATTTTTTTTACGAACCAAGGGTCCATACCGGTGATTTCGCAAATTTTTTCCATTCTGTAGTCGCGCCTGATCATTTCCGCCAAATCGAACACTCTCTCGTCGTCGGGCATAACCACCCTGTGCTTGAGGCCCGCCATATTGTAGTGCTCCGAAAATTCCCGTATCAACGTAAACTGTTTGATTTCAAGGGAACGAATGCCTTTGAGCAATGCAGCCTCAAAACTGTTGCCGATAGCCATAACCTCTCCCGTTGCCATCATCTTCGTGCCCAACTGACGCTTTGCTCCGAAAAACTTGTCAAATGGCCATTTGGGTATTTTTACCACACAGTAGTCAAGAGCCGGCTCAAAACAGGCGTAGGTCATACCCGTAACCGCATTCCTTATTTCGTCAAGGTTATAGCCCAAAGCTATTTTGGCGCCGATTTTGGCAATGGGATAACCGGTGGCCTTTGATGCCAAGGCAGAGGAGCGGCTCACACGGGGATTTATTTCAATAACCGCATATTCAAAACTTTGAGGATTCAGCGCAAACTGCACATTGCAGCCACCCTTGATTTCGATTGAGTTGATTATGTCTATGGCAGCCTTCCGCAGCATTTGATATTCCTTGTCCGCCAAGGTTTGGGCAGGTGCCACAACTATGCTGTCACCGGTATGAACACCCACCGGATCCACATTTTCCATGGAACATACGGTGATACAATTGCCCGCACCGTCTCGGATTACTTCAAATTCGATCTCTTTCCAGCCTCGTATACATCTTTCAATCAATATCTGTCCCACCCGAGACAACTGTATACCATGGGTTGCTATTTCTATGAGCTCACTGCGGTTTTCCGCAATTCCTCCGCCGGTTCCCCCCAAAGTATAGGCAGGGCGAACGATAACGGGATATCCGATTTTTTCGGCAAACTCACAAGCGTCATCAACGGTATTCACGATTTCACCCCGGATCATAGGCTGATTGGTACGTTCCATAAGCCGTTTGAAACTGTCCCGGTCCTCTCCCTCTTTGATAGACTCAATGGAGGTTCCGATAACCCGAACGCCGTACTTATCAAGAATTCCCTTGTCATAGAGCTCACATGCAAGATTAAGGCCCGTCTGCCCGCCCATGCCCGCAATCAGGCTGTCGGGTCTCTCCCGAGCTATCACTTTTTCCAAATATTCAACGGTCAGGGGCTCAATGTATGTCCTGTCGGCAGTGTCCTTGTCGGTCATAATGGTGGCGGGATTGCTGTTTACCAAAACCACATCTATGCCCTCTTCTTTTATGGCACGGCAGGCTTGGGTTCCCGAATAGTCAAATTCGGCAGCCTGGCCGATAACAATAGGACCCGAACCGATAACAAGCACTTTTTTTATACTGTTGTTCTTAGGCATTTTCGCGGCCTCCTTTCACCAATGTTAAAAAGTCGTCAAATATGAATCCGGTGTCCAAAGGCCCCGGCGATGCCTCCGGATGGAACTGCACGCTGCGAATGGGCAAATCTCGATGCTTGATTCCTTCGCAGGTCCCGTCATTGACATTGGTGTAAAGCTCCTCAACCCCCTCCGGATAGTCACACAGGATATAGTTGTGATTTTGGGAAGATATATATACCCGCCCCGTTTCGGAATTTTTGACCGGATGATTTCCTCCGTGGTGGCCGAACTTCAGTTTTTTGATTCCGCAGCCCAAGGCGAGACCTATTATCTGATGTCCCATACAAATGCCGCAGAGAGGCACACTGCCTATTAATTCCTTTACGGTTTTTACCGTCTCCGGCACATCCTGCGGGTCTCCGGGCCCGTTTGATATAAAGACTATATCAGGTTTTGATTTCAAGATTTCACCCGATTTGGCATTATAGGGAAACACGGTGATTTGACAGTCTCTGCTTTTGAGATCCCGCAATATACCCGCCTTGCAGCCCATATCGAGGAAGGCGATTTTCATTCCATTTCCCTTTATTTTGTAGGATTTTTTACAGGAGACACGGCTTATAACGTCGCTGTTATCCAAAGAATCCAACTTTTTTTTGATTGCATTCTCGCCAAGGTCTTTTGTGGTGATCATTCCCTTCATGCAGCCGCTCTCCCGTATCATTCTCGTCAATGCCCGGGTGTCTATTCCCTGCAGTCCGACAATTTTGTTCTGTCTCAAAAAACCGTCTAGGTCCATTTCGGTTCTGAAGTTGCTGGGATAGTCGCACATCTCCCGAACAACAAAGGCGCTCAATGCCGGTGCATCCGCTTCCATATCTTCAAAATTCACTCCGTAGTTTCCTATGAGAGGATAGGTCATAACAACTATCTGACCGCAAAAAGAGGGGTCTGTCAATGTTTCCTGATAACCGGTCATATTGGTGGTAAACACCACCTCGCCTACCGTATCCCGCATATACCCAAAAGCAGACCCGCAAAATTCCGCTCCGTTTTCCAGTATCAGCCTTGCCGGCTTCCCGTTTTGCATAAAAACTCTCCTTTCATCCCAACGCACCCTATAATAAAAGGACTATTGAGAAAAAATGACCTCAATGTCCTTAACAATCACTTTGATTTTTGAAAATAAAACTCCCCGACAAATGAAAAACGGGAATTGATTAATTGACGGATACCGTAAAACCTCAATCAAATCACTTCCCTTCTCAAGTTCAAGTATAATTTTACCACCGTCGGTTTTGTCTGTCAAGGAAATTTTTCGATTTTGTTGACATTTCGGGCAGGTTGGATTATTATATTTTTGAAAAAATTATCTGCCCGTTTGGGCGCATAGTTTGATTTTTCTTATTCGAACAAAAGGAGAATTACCCTATTATGAATCGCAAGCTTTCTTTTGCTGCGGGATGCAAGGACGGAGTTCCCATCTTCCTGGGCTATTTGGCAGTTTCTTTCACATTTGGGATTATGGCCAATAACTGCGGCTTGTCCGTTATGCAGGCAGTGGTGCTTTCCGCATCGAATTTAACCAGTGCGGGACAATTTTCGGGTCTTACTTTGATTACCGAAGGTGCAACCATGATGGAAATGGCGGCCACACAATTCGTAATCAACATGAGATATCTTTTGATGTCTTGCTCCCTGTCTCAAAAAATCGATGCGGACACACCGTATTTTCACAGATTTTTTATGGCCTACGGCGTTACCGACGAAATTTTCGGAGTCTCCATGAGCCGTGAGGGGCGTCTGAACCCTTTTTATTATTACGGACTTGTACTCATTTCGGCCCTGGGATGGGTAGGTGGCACTTTTTTGGGCGTCATGTCCGGGAACCTGCTCCCTGCGAGAATTGTCAGTGCGCTGAGCATCACTCTGTACGGAATGTTCATTGCCATCATCATACCGCCCGCCAGGGACAACAAGGTCGTGGCAGGAATTATCCTATGTTCCATGGCTCTCGGGTTGCTGTTTGCGGCGGCACCTTTCCTGCGGGAGATTTCATCGGGATTCAGGATAATCATTTTGACTGTTATCATTTCCGGCGGGGCGGCACTGCTGTTTCCGATTTCGGATTCAAAAGACGATACGGAGTAGATGGAGGGGAGATTTTGCGAGCATGAAAGTTTACGGATATATAGCGGTAATGGCGGCAGTCACATACATAATCAGGCTTTTGCCCCTGACCTTGATTCGCAAAGAAATCAAGAGCAAGTTCATTCGCTCTTTTTTATACTATGTGCCCTATGTCACTCTGTCGGTTATGGTATTTCCCGCAATTTTGACGGCGACATCAAGCCGGCTTGCTTCCGCAGTCGGCTTTGTGACGGCTCTGATTTTGGCATATAACAGAAAAAGTCTGATAACGGTTGCCCTGTGCTCCGGCGCGGCGGTATTTTTGGTAGAACTCCTGCCGATTTAAACCATATCCCCACATATTCCCGGCAATGGCCCAAACCCGACGCCGGCAGGGATACCGAGGAGTTTTGAAGGAGACCGCCACTCAATCATACATCTCTTTCGTGAGCATAACGGGGAAAATTTTTGAAAAAATCGATTTTTCAATAAATAAATTCGGTTTTTATATTGAAATTTATTTTGAGGCGTTATATAATTGTAGTATCAAAGGCATCCGAGTCCCGCAGCGGAAATTTTTCGAGGCGGCAACGAGAAAGGAGTATAAAATGGGAGGTTTATTTGGCGTTGTTTCCAAAGAGGATTGTGTGCTTGATTTGTTCTTCGGAATTGACTATCACTCGCACCTCGGCACCAAGAGAGGCGGCATTGTTGTTCATGGCGACGGCGGTTTTGATCGAGCCATTCACAACATCGAAAACTCCCCTTTCAGGACCAAATTCGAAGATGATATTGAAAAAATGAAGGGCACATCGGGAATAGGCTGTATTTCGGACAATGAGCCTCAGCCCTTGATTGTTCGCTCCCATTTAGGCAGTTTCGCTATAACCACGGTGGGCAGGATAAACAACGTAGACGCCCTTGTGGAAAAGGCCTATGCCAAAGGTTTCACTCATTTTCTTGAAATGAGCGGCGGCAGCATCAATCAGACGGAACTTGTGACGGCCATAATTAACCAAGGCGACAGCATCGTTGAGGGTATTAAGCTTGCCCAAAAAATCATAGACGGTTCCATGTCTGTTCTGATTCTGACCGAAAAGGGAATTTATGCGGCTCGGGACAGGTTGGGCAGAACCCCGATTGTTATCGGAAAAAAGGACACCGGAATGTGCGTTTCTTTTGAGAGCTTTGCCTATCTGAATTTAGGATACAGCACACACAAAGAATTGGGACCGGGCGAAATCGTGTTTGTCACTCCCGACAGCGTCGAGACCCTGTCTCCTCCCGGAGACGAAATGAAAATCTGTTCATTTCTTTGGGTATACTACGGCTATCCGCCTTCCACATATGAGGGAGTGAATGTTGAAAAGATGCGGTATAACTGCGGCCGCAAGCTTGCCGAGCGAGACAGTGTAACGCCGGATATCGTTGCGGGCGTCCCCGATTCCGGAACGGCACATGCCATAGGCTATGCCAACGCATCGGGTATACCTTTCACCAGACCATTTATCAAATACACTCCCACCTGGCCCCGTTCCTTTATGCCGCCCACTCAGGCTCGGCGGGATGTGATTGCCAAGATGAAACTCATTCCGGTCCGGGAACTCATAGAGGGAAAGAGTCTGCTCCTTATCGACGACTCCATCGTTCGGGGCACGCAGCTTCGGGAAACCACCGAATTTCTCTACAACAGCGGCGCCACTCAGGTTCACATAAGACCCGCATGTCCGCCGATTATGTTCGGCTGCAAATACTTGAATTTTTCCCGCTCCAAATCCGATTTGGACCTGATTGCCAGAAGAGTCATCAAAAAACGGGAGGGCGACGATGTATCCCATGAGGTTTTGGAGGATTATGCAAATCCCGAAAGTCAGAACTACAGCGAGATGGTTGACGAGATGTGTAAGGAGCAGAATTTCACATCCCTGATGTACAACAGACTTGACGATATGGTTGACGCAATCGGTCTGCCTCAATGCAAACTTTGTACATATTGTTGGAACGGCCAAGAATAGAAGAATACATAAAATCGGAAATAAAAAGGAATATACCTTAAATCGGAGGTGCGACAGATATGAAAAAATTTACCATAGGCTTTAACGCAGACCGGGATCGGGAAGTTACACCCGCAGAGCCCGAACCCCAAAAGACGACCGACGACACCGCAGCACCCAAGGAGTCTGTTGTGGATGTATACTTTCCCGAAAAAAACAGAAAGCTCTCCTACTACAATGACAAATTCGACTTGCACCGGGGTGACGTCGTGTATGTGGAAGGAAAGCTTGAGGGCGTGCAGGGACGGGTGGTAGGAGTAAATTATTCCTTCAAGATTAAGCCTCCTCAATACAAAAGAGTTATAGCGGTGGCAGACACTGCCGTCAAGGGAACATTTTTCCTTTCAAGCTCCCATCTTTTGACCTTTGACCCCAACGCCTTACCCTACGAAAAAGCTTTATCCTGGTTCAAGCCTCCGGGCGGCGGCGAAAAGGAATATGTCACAGGCAAAAGCGGCGAGAGCTTTCCCCTTGACAATCTGAAAAAAATGGATATTAACTCGGATGTGGCCGACCGGGGATATAACTATTATGTGTCGAACAATGTGGTTTATCTCTCCGTCGACGGAACTCACGGCAGAGCCATTGTCCGCGGTACCGAGGTTTATGAATTGGAATTCGAATATTCGGACGGAGAAATCCAAGACCTTGTGTGCCCCTGCTTCTATGGCGGACCCTGCAAGCATGAGTTTGCCGCAATGCTTCAATTGGCGGACCTACTTACCGAAATAGAAAAAAATTATGAGAATGAGTATGATAATTACTTTGCCGCCATATACCAAGAGGTCTTCTCCGCTTTTGCCATAGGTACAAGAGATACGGGAAAAATTACGTTTATGTAGGTTTTGACAATTTTGTAATTGGGATGATGTGTTATGGGATTATTTGATGAATTTTTCGATTTTGACGGCGACGAAAAGGCAAATTTGGCCGAGGAACTCCTTGGCCTCGGCATCCTCAACCACATAGCGAAAGAGTGTGATAATTCAAGCGACACCGATGAATATGACGATAAAGACGACGATGTTTTTGATGACTCGTACTGTTATGACGAAGACGAGGATTATGATTCGGCCATCTGTGATTATGATGATTCAGACGATTACGATAATTCGGAAGAAAATGACGACTTTTAACGAACCGGAGATTAACTCTCGCCGTTCCTTTGGCAGAGATGGGGAAGCCGGCGAAGCGGGGTGAGGATATGGACAGGGACCGTTTTGAAAAGCAGCTGAGTTTCATACTTGAGGCAGACAAGGAAAAGACCATCCTGCGTCAAACCCGTTTATCCGATGGATCACGATATGAGAATGATGCGGAACACGCCTGGCATATGGCCATTATGATTTATCTGCTCAGGGAATACTCTTCCGAAGAAATCGACACCGGCAAGGCGATGATGATGGCCCTCATTCACGACATTGTGGAAATAGACGCAGGGGACACCTATGCCTATGACGAAGAGAATCTGAAAACCCAAAAAGAGAGGGAAGACAGGGCGGCCGAGCGAATTTTTGGACTTTTGCCCGAAAACCAGGCAGCCGAGATGAAGGCGCTGTTTCGGGAATTTGAGGAATTTGCCACTCCGGAGGCGAGGTTTGCTCGAGTTATGGACAATTTCCAGCCCCTTCTTCTCAACAATGCCAACGGAGGTGCAGACTGGCGATTGCACAATGTCAGATGGTCCCAAGTGAACCATCGCCAGGCGGAAAGCGCCTGCGGCTCCGAGTTCATCAATAAATATGCGAATATTTTGGTTGACAAAAATGTTGAACTCGGGAATATAATCAATGACAAAGATTTGTAAAAAATATAATACTTTTAGGAGGCACAAAATGGATATTGAAATCAGAAATCCCTGGCATCCGGACGACGCCAAGCACTACACAACGGAGCGAATGAGACATGACTATCTCATTCGGGATTTGTTCACGCCGGACAAAGTTCGTTTGGTATACAGCCATGTTGACAGAATCATCGTGGGAGGAGTTTGCCCCGCAAAGGAAATCCTCTCCTTGGAGGCAGGTCATGAATTGGGTGTTGACTACTTCTTGGAGCGCCGCGAATTGGGCGTCATCAACATCGGCGGACCCGGAACCGTTATCTTGGACGGGGTTGAATATGACTTAGACTATAAAGACGGACTGTATGCGGGAATGGGCATCAAAGATGTATCTTTCAAAAGTGCTGACGAGACAAACCCGGCTCACTTTTATTTGAATTCCGCTCCTGCCCACCACACCTATCCCACAGTTAAAATAACCATGGAAATGGCAAAGAAGCGCCCCTTGGGCAGTATTGAAGAGTGCAACAAGAGAGTCATCAACCAGTATATACACCCGGATGTATGCCAAAGCTGCCAATTGGTAATGGGAATGACCTCCCTTGATGTGGGAAGCAACTGGAACACAATGCCATGCCACACCCACGAAAGAAGGATGGAAGTCTATCTCTATTTTGAGTTGGGCGAGGACGATGTGGTATTCCACATGATGGGCGAGCCTCAAGAGACCCGCCACCTTGTTATGAGAAATGAAGAGGCGGTTATATCTCCCAGCTGGTCAATCCACTCCGGCGTAGGCACCCGCAATTACACCTTCATTTGGGGAATGGTAGGCGAAAACCAAACCTTTGACGATATGGACAATGTGGCCATGAAGGATTTGAAATAAGACAATAAGGCCCCCGCAGCAACCTACAAAGCTGCGGGGGTATTTTTATATTCTCAAGCTCTTTTATTTGCCCTCCTCATCCGGCTTTTGGCACAGATATTTGTAAAAGTAGGAGTTTTTGTAGTTTCCGAAATTTTTAAAAACCAATACCGAAACAATTTTACATCAATTTTGCTACAGGAATTTTATCACACTTACAGAACAAAAAAGAATCACAATCATAACATTTATCACAAGCATCCCCTTATACATCGGTTTTTTTCGCCTTTTATAACAGTAGTCGGCGAAAAAACCAATAAAGGCTCCTTCGGCAAGAATCCACAAAATCATATACCTCATATCGGATGTAAAAGCAAAAGGAAAATCAATGTTAAATTTAATAAAACTTACCATTGAAACAATCCACACCCAAAGAGTCATCGTCTTTTGTGCAAAAGACACGTCTTTATCTTTGAACATTGTAAAAACAAGTGAAACCAAACCCAGAACAATCAGCAATGCATGAATATAGTCGCTACCCCAAGCGCTGAAAGATGAAATATCTTTCCAGGTAAATTCTCCATGCATACCGGTTTTTATGAATCTCATCCAAACACTCGCATCTTCTTTAGCGCAAAAAGGTTGTTTAAAATAATTAAAAGGTATTTGCACCCATCTTTCATAAAACGATCTCCTGCCGGTATACATTGGATCATGTTCCGTTGCTTTGTAAAGATATGTAATAGGCTGATTAAATACAATATAATTTCGTATCGGATACCAAAGACCCAACGGGACGACGATTATCGTAAACACGGCAAATTGCATTACCAATCTCTTTATTTTTTGACCGTCTTTCTTAATTATGCACTTGATAAAATGATAAATCATCACCGGGCCGATCACAAAAGCCGCTAATGCTGCGTTTAATTTGGTCATCATACCACACCCTAAGGTTATGGCTATTCCTATTATATAACTCATTTTTTGTTCATTATGCCATTTGGCAGTAAAATACAATGCCAGCAACATAAACATATATGTAAGTGAGTCATTGTTCATTCGCCCGGCAATGAGGCAATTCACCGGATAAAACGCCATTATAGCCATTGGTATAATTTGAACACTTTTTCTTATTTTAAGCTCATCCATTATTTTTGAAAACGCAATCAATGTAATGCAGGATGCAATGCACGACACCGTCTGTGCCATATACAAATAGTTATCTAAATTATTTTCAATATCCGCCCCCGTGAAAAATTCCATTGTGCGCAGGAAAATTGCCGAAACTATATAGTAAAGAGGCGGATGATAAAACTGATACTCATTGGAAGGAGGCAAGTGACCATGCAAAACATGATAAAGATAACCCCAGTGGCCGGTACCATTCGGGTTATTTCTATTCATATCCATGCATCTCGTGAATACATGAGTATAAATCGTATAACCGCTTCGCATAATAACGCCTGCAATGATTACCAATGAGACAACTCGATAAGCGGATAATTTCCTGTTATATGCCAAATAAATACCATAAACCGCAACCAATAAAAGGCCCAACATCATGAATGACTGTGTGTTGGCAATATCAAAAATATTAAATGAGTGAAAAATTATCATGAAAAAAAGTGGCGAACTACACAGAATAACATTCCTTAATCCTTCTCCGCTAACTGTTTTCTTCAATGTAATCACTTGCATTCAATTCCTTTCATTTTCAATGTTTTTCCGCAAAAATGTACTGTTTCTAACGGTCCGTAAAACAATTCGATTCCCCATTTAATGTCAAGTAGTTGCGGAAATGACAATATATGTTCATAAAAGTGTCATTGATATTTTACATTCAATTTCATAATAAAATTATTCTCTTTTAAAAAATCAAAAATAATGGGAAACATGGCAAATTGTTATAGCGTCTATTTTTTCTCATCCGGCTTTTGGCACAGATATTTGTAAAAGTAGGAGTTTTTGTAGTTTCTGGCAACAAAGTTACTACCTTTGACAGAACTGCTTTCGTCAAAATGCTTCATGATTTCGCTGTACGGCGTGGTCACTGTTGCCAAAAATTCGCGCTTGATTTCAGTAGCAGGCGTTACCGTGCCAATCAGGAAGACAGCAAGTGCCACTATAAGAAACTTCTTGTGCCGCATGCAGTTATTAAACGACCCATACTCACCCCACTCGGGAAGTTCCCTCATTATTACCTGAATAAATGTCACACAAAGATAAATAAGGCCCGGTATGGATACGCGCATACAGATATCCGCATTATCTCCTATATAAAATATAGGAATTATAAAAAGTTCTATCAGCGTTCCGATAAATACAATGTCCGGTTTTTTTCGTATCAGTATAATTGCCGCATACAGACCGATTTCAAGCACCATAAAAATTGCATACCATTTGGCATAATATAAAAGCTTTGCCGTATCATGGCTTTGATATGCTTGAACATATTTATCATAAATACGGAAGCCGGTATTTGTCCCGCTCTTGTTTGCGGCAGCGGCGGAACTCTTGGCCGAGACTGCGCTTCCACTTGCCGCAGCACCGGACCCGGATGCCGATACATTCCCGGCTGCGGTCTTTCCGCTGGATATGACAGCATTTGCAGAATAATATAAAAGGTATACCGGAGCTATTGCAAGCATAGCAAAAATATTCTGCAAGGAAAAAACGTCTTTGAAAAAAGCCGCAAAACTCTTCGTTTTTATTGCCTTGCAAAGTGCCGAAATTGCTCTGAGAATGCAAAATAATACTATTCCAACAAAGGGGAACGGACCAAAGGGGAACGCAAGAATTGCAAGCATAGCTAAATTCTTAAGTCTTGTTTCGTTAATAATGCATAACATGACTATCCATGGCACAATACACTGATTGTATACCCAGTAAAGACAGGTTGTGACCGAACTGAATTGCATCCATATTTGGTTCCACCATTCAATATGAATCTGTCCGTTTAACAAATTGATCTTTTTCGTCAACAAAACGCCTACTATATCCAATCCGCTGAAAAATATAAACATAAATATTGCTATGAAAATCCTCGGTTTTTTACCGGTGTTGGTTATCATGACTAATAACATCAGCACAATGAAGCAGCCCAAACTGCTCCAAAGCAGTAATGCGATATTCCCGACTATGTATGCCGCCCGAGTGTTATGTGAAACAAAAAGCGCGATTTTCCCAAATACCGCCGGTACCATCCAATGACCGATATAGTAGCACATCATAGTTTTTCCGTCGTCATATGTCACCGGCCATTTTTCCGAAATAAGGTCCTTAAAAGTCATATTCCGTGCCACATGATCCGCTGATTGATGTACAAATCCACCTTGGCCGGCCATAAAGCACCACACAAATGCTATGACGGCTATGACGATTATCTGCTTTTTGGATATGGTTATTGATTTGGCTTTGCCGTCTCTGTGAGACGCATTTCTCAAAAAGAAGAAAAAAGCCAATGCGGCAAGCAATGTAAAAATAATTGCACTCGGTATATTTAGCCAGCCTACATAAAAAATCACAATCGGAACAAGCGCATAAAGCACTGCAAGGATTTTGAGGTTTTTGTAACCGATTTTCATAGATATTTCATTCCTTTTTCATTTGAGGATTCATCTCCGGACCATTATATCAAATATTGGGTAATTTGTCAAATATCCCCATATATAAAATTATTTTAAAATTGTAGAAGTGTCAATGATATGTTACACTCGGCCTCAAAAAAATGTTACCGATATT